>NZ_NESB01000004.1:0-392279 GCF_003063395.1 Limnohabitans sp. JirII-29 | reverse complement strand
CTTGAATTCAAGTGAGTGAGTGCGGCGAATGAGAGTTTTGGGATGCATAGGTGTCCACCAAATTTAAGTGGACACCATCGTCTGGCCAAATAGATTTAACTTCAATATGGGATAACTGGACGCTCACCGCTCTCCAGTAGCTAGCGAGGGTCGGCGATGCAGCGTAAGCGGGTATTCCAGGTTGACTGGCTAACTTACACAATGGGCCACCTACGGCCATTCCCGAATGACCGATAACTGGAAGCCAATCATAGATTGGCTTCCAGCATAGATTCGCTCCCAGCTATGACTTGGGTGCTGCGAATGCCGACATACAGCACTGCAGGATGCGCATCAGCGATGTTAGCAAACAGATGACTGCGTATGCACCACTGAAAATTTCAATGTCCTCGGTGAAAAATTTGCATCTTTGTGCTCAGTCGTATGCCAGAAGCGTCACTTTGTACCCATCATCCTGACACAAGGTTTGCTCATAAACAGACTCTGGAAATTCGAGGCCCTTACGCTCTTGAAGCCACCAGGTTGCATCAATTTCGAACCAATCGTCCGGATCGGTTTCTTTTTGTCGACTGAAACTTTTGGACGGCAAAGTGCTACCTTTTCGTATGCAAAGTTTTTCAGTGAAATTGTCACTTTTCACTGAGTACCGGACTTCGTTGTCCTTTGAAAACACGATTGCGCAGGCGTATTCGCTCAGCTCCGTCAGTCGGCGGGAAGCCATTTCAAAGCTAGTTTCAAATTCTTCTGTCAACGCTGAAATGTGAGCGAGTTCGGGGTCTTTGTTAGCGACAAGTCGCCTCTTAACCAGTTGACGAGGCATCAGGAGTTCTGCGGAAAATTGGTTGGCTTGAATCTCCCAGTCTGCGTTTGCGCGCGAAGAAATATCGTCGGATGTGCAACTGAAGTTAGTCTGTCTGTGCCAAGGAAGTAGGAAGTGCCCTAGCTCATGACCAATGGTGAATCTGCGTCTTGGCTTTGGACGATTTGCGTTGAAAAAAATTGCACCTTTTGATTTCTCCGGGTTCGAAATCAAAGCGCCTTCAAAGCCTTCGCTAGTGACAGCTTCAATTTTGGAAATTCCAGCAAGCCTTGCCAGGTCCTCAATGGGCACTGGGAGTGGAAGGTTCGGATTCTGTTTCAGAATTTCATCGACTAGCTGCTCGGGCCGTACGAGGTCGGCCAATTCAATGAGGTCAAGTGTCAACATCTCCCTGGGGCCTCTTGTTCTTGAACACCTCCAGAGTTTGCATCAGAACAGCACGTTCAGGTTCAGAAAGAGACTTGAAGTCCCGGAAAAATTGGTGTGCAACCTCTTCATCAAGACTGCTGACCTCGCCGGTTCCAGCGAGGTACTCAACAGTCACTTTAAAGTGGTCCGACAGTTTTTTCAACAAGTCCAAAGAGGGATTTTTGGTGTTGCCTCGTTCGAGGGCCCAAACATGAGTCTTGGAAACACAAACCGCATCTGCGGTTTGTTGCAGCGATTCACCCTTGCGCAACCTTAACTCGGTCAGTTTGGCTCCAATAGACATGAATGTCTCCAGTTGTGAGCATGCACTCGGTGTGCTTGCGATTATATATATAAGACGATACATCAACTGTACTTGACGCAACATTGCATTAACTATATATTACGACTTGTTAACCATCGGAGAAGCAATATGCCCGGAAAAAATCAACACGTTGTTCCCCACAAAGACGGCTGGGCCGTCAAAGGCGAGGGAAACAAGCGCGCCACAAGCGTTCACGACACCCAAAAGCAAGCTTCGAATGCCGCAAGGGAAATTGCTAAGAACCAGCATTCAGAGACCGTGATTCACCGTCCTGATGGCCGAATTCGGGATAAAGACAGCTACGGAAACGACCCGTTTCCTCCAAAAGGTTGAGTAGCAATGACCGAAGAGCAGCCGATTTTTCATGTTCTTGCGCTTTCTGGTGGGGGATACCGAGGTCTGTACACGGCAACGGTATTGACCGAGCTGGAGGCTGCTCTCGGTCACCCTATCGCAAAACATTTCGACTTGATATGCGGGACTTCCGCAGGTGGGCTTTTGGCATTGGGTTTGGCGCAAGAAGTGCCAGCCAAAGAATTGCAGGCGCTTTTTCTGGAAAAGGGAAAGCGGATATTTGATGACCGCACCCTGATTCGCCGATTGCTTGGATTTTGGTTTGGGGCAAAGCACTCTAACGTTGGCCTGAGGGAGGTCCTTGAGGCGCAGTTCAAAACGGCAACGATTGGCGACCTCAAGCACCGCGTACTTGTTCCAACGGTGAACTATTCCACAGGCCTCGGGCAGTTTTTCAAGACGCCTCACCACGAGAAGTTTGAATTGGACCATCGCATGAGCCTTGTCGATGTGGCCATGGCCACATCTGCGGCACCTGTTTATTTCCCGCTCGTCCGCAATAGCCGCGGCGTGTATGCCGATGGGGGGCTCGTTGGCAATGCCCCCGGATTTTTTGGGTTGCATGAAGTAAATACGTTTTTGGCACCTGACCGAAAGGCGAAAGTGCGCGTACTTTCCATCGGAACTATGACGATTGGTACCACGATTCGCGGTGGGGCTAGTCTTGACCGTGGCATCTTTAACTGGGGCGGTAGCCTATTTGACCTAGTAATTTCTGCACAGGCCTCGTCCTCCAACTACATGTTGCGTCAGTCATTGCAGGACGACTACTTCCAAATCGATGATGCGGCCACCCCAGACCAAAGCAAGGATGTCAAGGCGCTTGACCGGGTCACTCCTGCATCAACCAATACATTGCGTGACAGGGCCACCCATGCCGCCCAGAAAGCCCTTGGTGAACCTTTGTTTCAACCGTTCCGCAGTCACTTCGCAGCTGCCCCCACTTTCTTCCATGGTCCCAACAAGAATTCATAGGCTTCCCAATGCTTAACCTCAGCCCACTATTCAATACCGCAGACGGCAATCAACTCGGCTTCGTTGACAAGCTGGAGCTGGACGAGGCGGAGAAAAATTACATTGCAGCGGCAAAACTCGAAGTCCGAAACTGCCTGAAGCTCGGCATTCCCCGCGTATTGAAGAGTCAGGGCTTTGAGGGAGAGGTACCCGACCCGCGATTTTTTACACAGGGGTCATGGGCGTATAGGACACTAAACGCGCCAGCTCAAAACCCGCAGCAAGCGGATGTGGATGATGGAGCGTACATGCCACTCAGTTTTGTTGCTCAGACGTCGCGCCCAAGCGTTGCAAGTTCCATTTTCTTTGCTGCGGCAGAGGCGGCATTGGCTCCCCTTATTACCGCCAAATCCTGGCAGCTGGTGACGGATAAACCGACTTGCATCCGCATAGTCATAGGGCCACGTGCCCACATTGACGTACCCCTCTATGCAATTCCAGACAAAGAGTTCGGCACCCTTGCAAAAGCCGCGTTCGACCATGGACACAAGGGACTAATGGAGGCGATGCGTGCAAAGGCAGAAAAAGACGCGTGGACCGCACTGCCTCGTAATTCCGTATTACTGGCGCATCGCGAAGACAATTGGATTGCGTCTGACCCACGACCTGTCAAAGAGTGGTTTGTGAACGAAGTGACCGCCAAAGGAGAACAGCTCCGTCGTGTGGTTCGCTACCTTAAGGCGTTTCGTGACTGGAAGTGGTCGAGCGGAGGTCCCTCATCAATTCTGCTTATGGCGGCGGCAACCCCGCATTTTGAAAAACGTGATCGCAGGGATGATTTAGCTCTCCTCGAAGTCGTTGCCAAGATACCAGAGACGTTGCGCAAGGGAGTAGTAAATCCAGTGGACAAGAAAGAGTCCCTGACTGATCGTTTGGGTGCGGAGAAAGTGGAAGAAGCTGCAAAAAGCTTCGAAGAGTTTGAGAAGTTTTTACGTGGTGCGGTCAATGCCGGCAGTGCTTCTCAGGCCTGCGTTTGGATGGTCGGGCAATTTGGACCCCGCTTCCCTAATGAGCCTTCACGGGTAGTAGTCACGTCGGTTGCCGCAACCGTTGCAGTTGCACCTGCGGCTTATGGGCCTTCCGAAATTGTTGGGCGCTCCCAAGCGGGATGAATCCGTCTAGGGAATCCACTTCCATAGTTATCGACGCGTTGAAGTCGAGGGGATTTCGCTACGTCAGCACATCTCAAGACGGGTGGCTTCACTTAAAAGGTTCTCTCAACGCGGGTGATGCAGCGCATCCCTGCGAAATAGATATTGACCCTAATTTCTTTGACCTGCCATGCATTCGACTTCTTGATGTGCCCGCACAGCTGCGCCCAATTGCGCCGCACATCAATGATAAGGGAGAGATTTGCTACTTGGCCAAAGCCGTCATTGTTCTAGATATTTTTGACCCTGTCGGGCAGACCATTGCTTGCCTGGAGAGAGCAGAGCATGTTCTCGGCCGTCTTCTTCGCGCCGAAATGGTCGAAGACCTTGAAGAAGAGTTTTTCGCCTACTGGGACGGTTGGCCATGTGTATCTGACCTTGAGGATCATGCGGACGGAAAGCGGCAAGCTGTTCTTGGGACCGTCGAAGATTTAGACTTTCCGGTAGTGTCAGACAACCTGGAACGAACCAAGAAGAAGATTGCGGTGTTGGGTTGGCGGCAGTCGGACATGCCGCTTGCTACCTATCAAATCTCAACTACCGCAAAGCCACGGCCAAGCCAAGTCGTATGGCCTCTTTCAAATTTGCGAGAGTTCCTTTGGTGGCAAGCTCAATTCGACTCTGCTAGCCGCCAAAAAATTGAAACCCATGTAAAAGATGCGGCGAACAATGGCTCGTTTGGCACAGTTTTACTCATTGAGTCGCCTGCCTTGGTTTACGGGGTACTGGTCCTATTCAATAAGCCCGCAGGTGGTTGGGCTGCAAACGGTAAGCCTAACAAAATCCCTAATCTCTTTGAATCCAGAGTCAAGGCTCTTTCGGTGACCAGGGTTGACGACCGATACATTGCTGAGCGAAACGTGCCAAATAGAAAAACTTTAGCGGGGAAGCGAATTGCCATCGTTGGTATTGGCACCATCGGGGGCTACTTGGCGGACATGTTAGTAAAGGCTGGCGCTGGCACCGGTGGTGGGCAACTGACCCTTGTAGACATGGACACACTTGGCACCAACAACATTGGCCGGCATCGGCTTGGTTTTTCCAGTCTCTTTTTGAACAAAGCAAAAGCCCTTCGCAAGGAACTTCTCAGAGATGCTCCCAGTGCCGAAATCCGCGCATTACCGGTAAGGGTTCAAAGCGCCAACATTATTGGCATTGACCTCCTGATTAACGCCACAGGAGAAGAGGCGCTTGGACATTGGTTAGCGGCGAACCATGAATCCAGCACTCCTATGCTGTCAGTATGGATTGAAGGTCCTGGAGTCGCTGTTCGGGGGCTAATGCAGAACGACATGGGAGGAGCATGTTGTCGGTGTTTGACCAGTCACGTTCGGAATGGCCGCTACAAGGCCACGGAAGAAGATATTCCTTTAGTCACTTCGGGACAGGGCTGCGAGGGACTCTACGTTCCATTCCCAGCGACGGTTTCTGTTCAAGCTGCCAGTCTTGGTGCAGAAATGGCGATTGATTGGGCGAATGACTCGAACACCCCAAAACTACGAACCCGCATCACGGACTCAAAGTGGAGTTTAGGTGCAAATGATTGCAATCCAAAGCAAGTGGAAGGCTGCCCAGCATGCAGCAAGTGAGCACGTGGGGCACGGCAGACCTTCGCCTGCTCGTATCAATTAACGAACTGTCTTTGAGTGCTTTTGAGAGGCATGTTCAGCATCATGAAGCTGACCCCGAGAGCGGCGGAATTTTGCTAGGTTGTGTGCGTGGGCCTCACTTGGAGGTCCTTGAAGCGTCAACCCCGACAAAGTGGGATAGGAGATTTCGATACTTTTTTGAAAGGCTACCGTTTGGGCATCAACTGCTAGCCGATGAAAAATGGACGAAGAGCAGCGGTACTGTGCGGTATTTGGGAGAGTGGCATACACACCCTGAGGACGACCCGTCGCCATCTAGTCTCGACCGAAGTGAGTGGCAAAAGCAGGCCGCACGCCGTAAGGATGGTAGGTCTACGCTATCCATCATCGTTGGCAGACATTCTCTGCACGTCGAGCTTGTTGCTAGCGATGGAGCGAGCATCAAACTACTGAGGGTGGAATAGGCTACGTCTTAGCAAAGCCTTTAAGTACATCGAGCCATAGAGGGTTCTATGTAGCAAGGAACTGAGGTAGCGTGCCTGAGTTCGCAACTGGTCGATTCATGACGGCCACTACGCGATGGGGTAATCGCTAAGCGGTGACAAGCACTGCGATTTCGGAAATCAGTGAATATCGGCTTTCGGGCGTGGAAATCGAGGGACGCTAGGGCCGCTTTGGGTCGCTGTGTGAATTCAACCGGCACACCAGTCTGACCGGAATCAGCCTGAAGCCGCTGCTTGTCAATATTCGCAAAGTCAACAATATTGTTGGTCTGCAGCAGGCTGAGGCCGTGTGATAACTCGCAAGGAGCTCGTTCGACATTAACGCAACGAGCCGCCTTGCTGGTTTTCCCGATTGGACGCATCTGCGCTCCGTCAAATTGATCTTGGAGCCTCCTCTGGGTCGCAATTTGGTCCTGTAGCGACCGTAAAAGGGTGCCTATGCACCCATCGACCGCATCGCGTTTCTGGTCTTCTCGAAGCCCAAGATGCTGAGGACGCGTTTGAAGTTGTATGCAAGCACGTTCAGACTCATCTCGGTTGACACGTTCTTGATGCCTCGCGTTAGGAAGTGCGTTGAGCCCATCCAGTGTTTCAGTGTTCCAAAGACGTGTTCGATTGTCCGTCGCCGCACTTTCATGGCATCTGGCTCGCGATCAAGTCGCCGCTGTACAGCGTCCATCACGTCCTCATGCTCCCAGCGCCTGATGCGACGGTATTTACTTGTCGTGCACTGCTCCTTCAGCGAACAACCAGGGCAGGCACTCGGCCAGTACACGTGGATCTGGAGTCCCCGCTCATCGTTGGTGAAGCGATGAATGGCACGCTGCCCCGATGGGCACTGGTATTCGTCATCTCGAGCTATATAAATGAAGTCGGCCTTGTCGTAGCGACCCGCCGCTTTTGCGTTTGAGGTCATTGGCTTGGACACATAGGCCGCGATCCCCTCGTCTTGGCCGGCCTTCAGCTCGACACCGTTGTAGTAACCCCGATCAGCGAGGGCGTGCAAATCGAGGATGCCCATGGCTTCGCGCGAAGCCAACGCCATCTTGCTCAACTGCGATCTATCGCTACTGTCGCTTGTTACTTCGTGGGCAACGATCAGGTGGTGTTTGGCGTCAACCGCCGCCTGGACGTTATAGCCAATGATCGCAGAGCCGGGTCGGCTGGTGGCCATAGCGCGTGCATCGGGGTCTGTCACTGACAGCTGTCCATCGGGCTCTGCTTTCAGCTTCTCCCTGATCTGCTCGAACTGTTGCATGCTCTTGCGCAACTTCTTGACCTTCTCATGTACCCGTTCAGTCTTGGCTTGTAATTCAGTTGACTGTGTACGGTCAGCCGTCTCCAATCCATCCAGATAGCGCTGAATGCTTTGCTCAATGTGCTCTTGAAATCGGTCGATCTTCACCCCAGTGAAATTCCGGTCGCGGTTGTTGACGGCCTTGAACTTACTGCCGTCAATGGCCACGACAGCCTCAGTGAAGAGTCTCAACTCGCGGTACAGCATCACGAAGCGGCGACAGACGTTGCGGATACCTTTGCCGTTGTCGCGGCGCAAGTCAGAGATGGTCTTGAAGTCGGGAGCGAGCCGGCCGGTCAACCACATCAGTTCGACGTTGCGCTGGCATTCGCGCTCCAGTCTGCGACTGGACTGGATGCGATTGAGATAGTCGTAGAGATAGAGCTTCAATAGCACTGAGGGGTGATACGAGGGTCTGCCCGTTGTCGCCGGCTTTGCGCCATCGAACCCCAAGTCAATCAAGTTCAACTCATCAATGAAGACGTCCACGATCCGAACGGTGTTGTCTTCTGCAATGAAGTCATCCAGGCACTCTGGCAACAGCGTGACCTGCTGTCTGTCCTGACCTTCGATGTATCTCGACATATTGCCCCCAGCGCTCAATATGTCTGTGAACTCTACCGAGTTTGGCCTCGGGTCGTGACAGGGTTTTCACACAGCCTCAGCCTTTTCCAGACTAACAATAGTGTTTGCCCTGTGAATATTGAGTGCCGGTTTTAGGCTGAACAGAGTCTTCGCGGCTGGAGACCCCTACCGGGCATTTGGTTGGCAGCGGCTCGTGCGCAGGAAACTATCCGTGTGCCGCTCGATTTTTGACCGATGGTGGCAAGTGGCCAAGCTGTTATGCGATAGGCTTAACAAGGGCGACAAACGCTGAATATCAAAATTGAGGGAGGCTACATGCCAGACATGTTGGAAACGCGGGGTGACTTCATGTCCATGGCCCGAAGCGCTGGAGCGCTCAACTTGCTTGCAGCGGTGGAGAAACCGCTTAATGCATACGGGCCTTGTTGGTGCGCGTCCGGCAAAAGCTGGAAGTTTTGCCACAAAAACCGTGAGAAACAACAGCCTCTGCCATTCGGGAGGGCCAATGCAGAGCGACTGAAGTACTACGCCACCGGGCCTTGCCAGCATCCGCAGGCGTCCGCAACGACATGCTCATCGCCGTCTTCCATAAAGTCCCACACTATCCAACGTCGGGGAGGGCTGGGCGCCATCGCCGAAAATGGTCATGTTTGCTCGACCAAGAAGGCCTTCTCGGACTTGGAGAAGCGGGGTGGTCAGGTTGATATGGAAAAGATTGGTGTTGGCCAAGCATCCACCTTCCCCGGCTTCTGCAGCTATCACGACACGGAACTATTTCGGCCGGTGGAGCAGGTGAACTCGAAGCTAGATGCTTATAGTGGCTTCCTGCTGTCACTTCGTGCGGTTACCTATGAGTTGGCCATCAAGGGCTCCCAGTTGCGCTCGCATGTGGCAAGCAAGGAGTTCATCGACTATGGTCGCTCGTTCGAACAGCAGGCGATGCTTCAAAATTTCCTCAGCATGCAACAGGTTGGAATAGAGCAAGGCCTCATGGACATCACTCAGCTGAAGGCACTGTACGACGATGCTTTCCAGTCCCAGGACTTCCGTAAGTTCAGCTTCTATGGTGTTGAATTTGATAAGATTCTGCCGTTCGCTGCAGCGGGTGCCTTCATGCCGGAGTTCGATTTCTCGGGTGCTCAGCTCCAGGAGATAAAAGTAGGGCTGCCGGTCAGCCATATCGCACTGAATATCACGCAACTGGGCGACAACACCTGCGTTGTCTTCGGCTGGTTCGGGGGGCCTGACTGTGCTGCAGCTCGATTCGTGGACTCCTATAAGGCCATCCCGCACGAAGAGAAGGCGAACTCACTGCTGGTGCTAGCCATGGAGCACCTTGAGAACTTCTTCTGCACACCGAGCTGGTGGGCCGGTCTGGCTCCCGAAGTCAGCGCAAAGTTGCATCAGAAGATTGCGGGGGGCTTGCAGACTCGGTCTCCATCGGCGCTCGTTGAGCTCGGTTTGAATGCTGTCACCGCAGGCGTAGCAGGGAGCATTGGATGAGTCTCTCGCTGGGAACAAACGGCACTTGCATGTCGAACGCCCGCTTGGCAACGCCCATTGGTCCTTGTCATGTGGCAAGTAAACAGCAGCAACGCTTATTACACCCCCTGTGTGTAATTACTCATCTCAAGTTCAAGTTGTCGTTCTCGCACCTCAGGTATCTGAGTCATCAGTGATGCCAAGAGCTCTGGCTCCCACTTTGACAACCAGCTGACCGCCCCTTTGCACTTCCGGTGGATTTCTGATTTTGAGACATCGGGGTTAGCTTGAATCAGTGATTCAATTTGAGCCAGCGCCTCATTTTTCCTGATCTGCCGCCTATCTTCAGCATGCACCAACCTCGGTGAACATTGCGCCTCCCGCATGTAGCGCCTGACCGTCGCGATGGAGACATTTAGCTGCAGAGCTGCATCTCGGATCGTTTCTGCATTCCGGACGATGGCTTGAACACGGTCATCTCCTTGAAAATTTTCCTCCACCCAAAGCATTCCTTGCCCGTCCTCTTGCCAGATGAGGGTGGCATCTGGCTCATGAAATCCCCGCACCATTTCTTGCTGGGACGATCCTTGAAAAGCGGACACCCAGAGCATCATCCAAAGCAGGGGGTGATTTGAGCGGCGCTTGAGCAGGGTTTCGTAGATCCAGGGACCGTCAAGAACGGGCTGCAATTCAGACTCAAATAGCTGAATTGCTTTAGCCAGATACGTTTTGGTAAACCACTGCTGCAAACCTTCTGGGGATACCGGTTTCATAGATGTCACCACCCCGATGTCCCTCAAGCGAGAAAGAAGTGCTCGCTTCATGAATACCAAGTCGATCCGCTCACGGCCAATAAGACTGGCGGTCAATGCCGACAATATTCGCAACACTTGCCGCTCATCGATGTTCAACAGCACATCTGGGATCGGCTCTGAACCATTGGGCACGGACCACTCTGCCCGTTGAGGTTTCAACCTGTTGAGTGGTATATCGTGTTCTACGCACCACCAAGCTCCTGGCATTTGGTGAGACACCCGCCATCTGGACGCACCCCACATGCGTACATCTTCCTCGACACAGTACCGGCACCAGCGCACTTCAGATCCATCAAGGGCGCTGGCACGCATGCCAAATCGAGTCAGCCAGGGGGTTCGCTGAGCGTTTGCTGCGCGGTCATCAAACTCTTGTCGCTGTTCTGCCCGAAGGAAAGGGTAGTAAGCCGCGAGCACAGTTCTATTGAGCAAGATGCTTCGACTGCTCCCGAGCAATCCATCTGTAACAGACTTCAGATGATCCAATCGACTGCTGGCAGCCCATTCTTTGTACGCATGAAGAGCGCCAAAGAGCCGCTGCCCCGTCTCTTTGGTTGGCCCGCCCAGAAGTCGATGCATACGTGCAGACCATGAGTACAGCGTCTCATCCCCGCGCCAATCGGGAATGAGATGCAGCAGATTACTCGGCATCTTTTTTTCTACGCTTACTTGCCTGTCGGACATGTCGTGCGAGGCTAGCTTCTTTGGTTAGAGACTTCAGCCCGGCTATCAATCGCTTTCGCTCCGCAGTATCTGGCGATTCTTCTTGGTCTCCAATGCTCACTTTGGGATGTCGAGGCTCGAGAGATGGTCCAGGTTTAGGCTTTTTCGGGTACGTGCCAGGCATATCCCTCAACCAATATTCACGCAATTGATTGAGAGGTAGGTCCCGATACCCCATCAGAGCGTTCATGTCATGGTTAGCCAATGCACGATTTCTTGCCTGCACGCCAGAGAACTTCGGCGACTGAACGAACACTTGGAAAACAATATCAGTCGTCACCTGCGACATCTTGTTGATCAGTGCCCAGTCCATGACTTCGGCTCTCAACCTAGCCAACTGCCTTGGTAAACCTCCAGTCATTTGCCACAAAAGCGATGGCCAGTCCGTTGCTTCCGGCATAGTGTCCAGAGTTTTGAATGGTGCATCCACCAAATCGAGCAAGCACGGTTGCCACAGCCCAGGTAGCCACGACTTAGTCCAAGTATCGCTTTGTGGTCCCCATTCCGGAAGCATGGTGAACCACCCGCCCTCCGAAAATCGATCCACGTCCTGCGCGTGTGTTCGCAACTCCAAGAATGAAAGCGGATTGCCCACAATCATCGTCGGTATGCCCCAGTTCAGAATTCTCAAGAAGAAATTTAGGAAGTCTCGCGAGAACACCTTAGACCCCAAATTGGCCTCTTGAGCCTCTTCGATAATCAACATGCCGCATCGGTGCTGAACTAGTAGCTGCATCACCCCAACAATCAGGTTTTCGATCCTATTAGTGGGGCGCATCAAAGACCTGTAATAGTCGGTCTCTAGCACGCGGTCCATTTCGGCCAAGATGGAAGCTAGAAGACCTCGTCTGGAATGGTCAGCAGGCATAGGCACCTTGAGCCACACCAGTTGCCTGAGCTTGAGCATCCCCCAGTCACCCTTGGGCTCATGGTCTACCACCTGCGGCAACAAGCCAAGCACTCGCTCAACGATGTGCGATTTCCCGATACCGGTCATCCCTTCCAGGATCATGCCCTTGGCCTGAACTGGATTCCATGGAATTTCATCCACACTGCGCCGATACCACTGCTGAGTCGAGTTGATCCAACGTTGCACCTCCGGCCAGGTTGGATTGCGCCGTTCCAATCCGTGCTGCAGCGCACTCAGCATGCGGTCAGCAATGCGTATGGCTGGGTAGGTGGGCACAAAGATCTTCTGGTACTGATCCGTCAACCTGCGGCGTTGCGACATGGGCAAGGAGCACTCTCCGGCAAACGGGACGGGTGAATGAATCAGCGCCTTAACCAGCAATTTGGAGTCAGCAAGCCATCCGGAGATGGATGAGAGTCCTGGTGCTTGCAGTAATGGGTTTTCAACGGAGTTATCCATTGGGTCCTCCACTGTGGTTTTCATAGATCTGAGCGGCGATGTCGAGCCACAGGTCATTGGATGAGTTGGGCTGTGTCTGAGGGACCATCTGTGGCTCAGAGAGCAGTTTTTCTGCCTTATCCGCCTCTTGCGATTCCCATGGCAAGGATTGCTTCACCGGCACGCCTGTCAGGATGGCTTTTTCCATTTCGGTCATGGCTCGGACATCTCGTTTCATGCCGGTCTTGGTGAGCTTTCCGTGCGTCTTGATGGCCTGTTGCTGAGCCCTCTTCCCCACCTTGTAGCGGTTCTCCACATTAGCCAGCTTGTCAGCTAGATGCTGTTTTTCAAACCTATTGGCTAGAAACCTAGCCAATCTGTCGTCTTCACTGATGGCCAGCCAGTCCATCAGCGTCACCCCTTCGAAATCCTGGTCGCCCGTAGCAAGATCAAAGCGCTTAAGCCCGTCAATGTTGGCCCAGATATGGGACAGGTCCATCGGGTTCATGTGAACCAACAGCCTGCCGACCTTGCGTCGGCTTTGGTGTAAGAGACCTTGTAAGAGCAGGTAGTCGCTGCGATAGACCAGTCTGCGAATCAACCGCTTCCCACCAGAGCCTGGAACAAAGAGGTGAATGCCATCGGTATGCATGGAGGCTTCAAACCGAGGCAGGCAGGTCACCCGGAGGACATCAATGTCCATCGGGGAAGACGACAGATAGTGGTGGTCGATCATCCACTCGACAACACCTCTGCGTGTCCGCTCCTTGATTTTTGGGTACATCTCTATGCGAGGTGGATCGAGGTATTCTTCGTTGTTGTGCCTTAGGATTTCGCCTATCAGCAAATGCATGTAGTCTTCAAACCGTAACCCGGCGGCCTCTATCCGGTTGGCCTCTCCCCGAATCTTTGTACGTCCCATCGTGGTGCCGGGCAGTAAATGGTCATTTCTTTTTTGGCGCTGGTGGTGCCCTGACTCATTGGGTGCTTTATTGATAGCGTCATACACCTTGCCGTAGCTGGCAGATGTGCTCAGCTCTTGCAGCGTGTACATGGTCAGCTTGTTCTTGGCTTCCCCGTTGTCCGCCTCAAACATATTGAAGGTGCTGCCATACCAATCTCGGGGTTCGATGATGTGCCCGAACCGGGCGCACATGTCTACCTTGTCTGTGGCAGCGCTCAATATCGCCAGCAATGCTGTAGTGGCGCTAGCAGCCTCAAATCCCACATAGATCCCGAAGATGTAATCAATCGAAGCACCCAAGACTTCTGTTCGCCATGGCGATTTCAACCGCTTGAGTGGATGAATGGAGGAAATCAGGGTTTGGTCAGTGGATGTGCTGTCGATGTATGCAACACCGTTGAGAGTGTCATATCGGTCTCGGGCCTTGTGCATACGTCGCAGCGTCTCATCTCGCGATGGCAACAATCCGCGATTCAATTCAATAGAGCGCAGCGTTTGCTGACTCCGTAGCCCCCAATACGCAAACATGGCCTGGCTGATATCAAATGCCTCTGGCAAAAGCTCTACCTTGATGCCTTGCCCCGAGGGAGTAACCGACTTCACGAAATAGTCGTTCAGTGTCTTGGCTAATGCCACCCGATCCGATACCCCTTTGGTTTTGTGTCGCTGCCACCCTAGGGCCAATTTGGCCCTCGCTTCTGGCGAAAGATTAGGCTTGTGCTTTTTTTCTCCCAGCATTCGGGCCGCGATGGTTGGACGTCCTGTATCTTTGGTGCTGAATTTTTGCTGACCTGGGGCTCCGCAATTTGCGTATCCAGGCATCAGTGCTCTCTTGTCGCCTAATCCCAGCAAATAGGCTTGAAGTGCCCGCCTGATCTTGATCCCAGATTTCAAGCCCAGCTCTTGTGCACGCTGTGCGGGCCAAGACTGCAAATCGGGATGCTCCAAAATTTCTTGAACCGTGCACCTCTCCACAAATGGTTGGATTAACTCATAGGATCTGTCACGGACCTCTTTCCACTTACCAAGTTTTCGCCTGTGCCGTCGTATGGGGTTGCTCTCAAGCTCAGACTCAAGCTGAGCATCTGTCCACAGCCAGTGTTCTGGCGTCTTGAAATCCACCAGTTCACATTTCTCGGAATTCTCCAATGCCTTTGCCAAACCAATGGCCGAAATTGCGCGTGGAGCTGGGACATAGTTGGCTAGTCTTTTTCCCAGTGACTTCGGAAACGGCACATGGATCACTAACTCTTGTGCCAAATCCACATGAATGATCCTAGACGTCTGAATCATCTTGCCAGTCGCCGACCTCTGAACGATGCATTTACCCACCCAACTTCGACTCATTTGGCATCTCCCAGGAAATGCGCAGCCAGCAGCCCAAGACAGCGGTCTTTGCCACGCTTGATTGGTTTGAGCATGGAAATACGTTGCCCCATGTCTATATCGATGAGATGCACCCAAGCCCCCACGCGCCAAAGCGTAGATGCCAACGGATCACCTATGCGAACAACCTTTCCTGCTTGAGTAATGGCCGCGTGCAGTGGCTGGCCGTCATAGGAGAGATTTAGGTGATTACAGAAATCCTGCAATTGCCCAGTACTCGCCCACTTCAGCACCTCGTGTTGGGCTGGTTGATACGCCTGCAAATTCTTGACTAAGGTGGGGTTGAATTGCGATCCCCCTTCGCGAAGATGCATTGCTCCGACCATGCGGCAATAAATTTCGTCCAGCGTCGCCCGCTCTTGCGCTCTGATACTGCCCATCAGAATTTCCTTCGGCTTGCAGCTGACCCCCAGATGGTGCGTTTTGCCTTGCCACTGGATCGTGGCCATCATGTCCACCGAGGCTATGTAAGGGACATCGCTGCCCACAAAATTCCCGTGCTCAATGCCAGCATCGCGGGCGATATCCATCAACCCAACCGTTCGTGCCTTCGGATCTATCTCAATCGGGTGTTGATGCTCTGTCGGCCACAACGGTAGGCATTCCCGCAGCTCCACAGCCCCCAAATACGCCAGCTGCAAGGCCGTGTGATGTTCCAGTTTGCTCAAAAAATGGTGGTTACGCTTGTGGATGCTCAACGATGAAAACATCTGATGGCTCACCGGACTTGAAAAGCCCCTGGTGATTCGAATCCACGGGCTATATGACTCCCCACGGCCTAGTCCTCGACCTGCATTGATCCAACCGAAAACCTGCTTGAGTTTTCGCTCCGTGTAGGTCTTCTTGAGCTTGCTGCGGTCCATTCGCGTGATTCGATCGAGCAACCGGTACTCATAGAGGTACTGGCCGGGTGAATCTTTCACGTCCAAATACTTTTGCGCCCCAATATCTGACATGCGTTATCCCTCCGAGCGCACATGCGCTCAGTCATTCGTTGTTGATGCAGCAGCGAGTGCCGTGCATGACGAGGGAGCACGGAGATGAGTTTGTTGGCTTTTCTGAAAATTTACGGACGCGTTCTCACCACGCATGCCAAATTTCTTGGCAAACGAATGCAAATTTCCGGAGGTACATCGACAGACGCAACCCGAGCCCCATTGACAGGGAATCGAGCTGGCTAGAGAATAAAGGTGCTTATTGGTTTGGCTCTAGCCAGATCGTTCCCGGCGGGCCCTGTGCCCGCCGTTTTCTTTTAAGTCATAGCAACCTCCAGCAAAGAGGTGGACTTACCTAGCGCAGCAACAAGACTGGCACTTTTATCTATTTGTTGAAGGCTAGCCATCAGTCCCTTGATCTGCTGGGGTTGCAGATGCCGAAGCGCATGCAGTCCCGTAGAGATGAACGCCATTTCGGCCTCGGTTGCTCCTTTATGCCCTAGGTGGCCAACTAATCGATCATGATGTGCTGCCCATTGCAGTTGAGCGGCCTCCTCTTCTGAGAGACGTAGCACATCAATTACTTGTTTGATTTGCTCATCGTCGAGTGGTGCACGCGCACCCTTTTCAATGGCGCAAAGCACTGTCGGGTCAATTCCCATCTCCAACGCTGCAGTTTTTTGCAATACAGCACGGCTTTTTCTGAGTCTTGTGAGGACCATTGGAAATAGAAATGGAATAGTTTTTGTATTCATTGTCTTGGTGCTTTTTTGTAAAACAGTTGAGCAATCTTATGAATTCCAGACCTTGTTGACCACCTACTCAACTTCTGTCGTGGAATACTTCAGGTGCGTGTTTGAAAGTGACTCGGAAAACACGGATTCAAGAGTGAAATTGAGGCAATAAAAAACGTACTTTTTTGTCGGAACACCTGAAAATGAAGTCTCACACATTAGCTATCGACGGCATCAGATCACGAGTTTGGCTTGCTGAAATTCGCGCAATGGCTGACCTACAACCTGTACATGGAATTGCATCAAGGTTTGACCCTGATTCAATTTGGAGAGATGACGCTGGGATTCCTCATCAATCCAAGTGGTACAGGTATGAAAACGGTACGGCCGTACCATCTGAAAAATTGACCCGGACAGTCACTGCAGCTTTACCGACGCTGTCATTTCAAGTTCATCATCCAGTTTGGACATTGCTACGGAATCCAAAACCATCGGTTAGAACAATTGAGCGAATGGTTGCCCATATGCCGATTAAATGGAGACAGATTTTTCAAGATCTGAAGAGCGAATACTTCCCGTATCGACAGATCAATCTGCGATTGGTATCTAAGTACAACATGGCTGAAATGTCGTACCTGGATGCGCTTCTTTTATTTGAGCTCGTGCGACGACAAACAAGCCTTAGAAGCGTAAAAAAATTAGAAAATTTGACGTTTGTGATCTTGGTCTTGCCGTTGCTTTACATCGATGACCCCGTCTGGAAGTACCAAGATGCAGAACAAACGAAAGCTAGCTTACGCACTATCGTTCAATCAATGAGGTTGAGTGGTGGCTACTGGGGAGAAATTCTTTTTCCTGTCGATCGCTTGGTCCAAGCTATTTCAATGCAACGAGTTTTAGTTGAACGTCATCTACAACGCAATCCAAGAGCATTAAATACAAGACCGAGGCGAATACGATTTCTGGCCAGTGCGCTCAGTAATGATTCAGATGAGCATTATGTTATTGCAACAACAGCTTTTTTTCGGGAGCACCCTTTCATTCTTCATGGAGGGACTATTTTTTGGAATCCAGATGCTTGCGTTAAAGCCGTTTGGCGGAGAGCTTGGCAATCTCTAAAACAAGATGCGAAGTACAGCCATTTTGCGGGTTGCCTCACAAGGCCGAGCCATTGCAAATAATTTTTGAAAATGTACGCAAACATCCCCGCACCTTTGCCAGACGAATTTCTTCGCAGTTACGGATTTCGGATTGGTCTGATGAATTCAACCCATATTGCTAAGCAAGAAAAGCCCTTATCTCGACTAGTTGAAATCACTGGGTTGAGCATTTCATATTTCATTTATCACCACACCTCTCTCGGATATCAACGATTTGTGAGTGGTGACTTTTTTCATAAAGACATAGGCACTCATCCTGACTTGCTCACAAACAATCGAATTTATGGAAGCGCGCTTTCAGTTGAGCTTCCACAATTTTGCCCATCTTGCGTTCAAGAGGATATGGACTTTCATGGAGTCAGCTATTGGCGAAGAGGGCATCAACTTCCTGGTGTAGATCACTGCACTAAGCATGCTCGATCCTTGATTGCAGCTAAAAGATGGTGCATGGATGGTCGTGCGCCACTAAATGCAGTAGCTGTTAATGAATCCATTCCAGAAATGGAGCGGGATCTTTATTTCTCGAACCCATACATTCAACGCTATTCGGTGTTGAGTGATTTGGCAATGCATACACGTGTACCTCTGAGTCCATCCGTCATAACACGTACATTAGTTTCCAAAGCAAACCCATTGCTGGGCGGGGAACGCGGCGTTCTCACTAAATTTGCACTTAAAAAACTACCACCAGCTTGGCTTATGCGTCACTTTCCGCTGATATTCACGAAGCCGGAAGATGCCAGATTTGCGGCTGTAGATGAGGTTCTTCGCTCTTCAAGAAATGCATATGCAACGAAACTGTATTTGCTTGCAATGGCGCTTCTTTGGGATGACCCCGATGACGCTATGAGGGCGTGCCAACAAGAAGCCCGAGTTCATGTCAGTGGATTTCACGAAAGCGGTGGAGAAATGGCGCTGAAGGATGTCTTGTCAGGGCAGTCGATCATCAAATCTTGCCGTCGCCACGGCGTTCAACTTCGAGATTTTGAATACGCCCTCCAGCAGTTTCTAAAAAGTATTCGATCTGTTTCCACATCGTAATTGTCAAATTTAACCGCGCATCTTTAATGACCGTGATTTGGCCTTCTTTGTTTAGATTTGGCCCAGAAAGTTGAGCATCTATGGCGAACCGCTTGCGAACCTCCGAACGTTGACTTTCTACTCGAGGTCAGCATCGTGCGAAAGGGTCCCGAACGGAGTAAAGCTGCAAATGCAAGGAGTAACATTAAGAAATAAACAGTTACTTAGGTGGTAAAAATGGCCAAAAAAAAGGACCAAGGGGATCAAGCCACAGGCACGCCGCACGAAGTACAAAGTGGGACCTCGCCTGAGCTGACTGGCGGTCAAGGCTTTAGCTTCGAGGATGCTGTCTCTTCGGTGTATGTGGCCGCGTTGCTTTGCGAAACGACAGCTCCAGGTCTGCCGGGTCGCGTCGTCAGGCATGTCTCTGTGCAGCAAGGTTCGTTCGGACAACCGCTGGACGACCTTATTGTTCGCGCACAAGGTACCGACCAAGTTTCTATAACCTTTAGTGTCCAAGTTAAGCGTAGGCTGGTAATAAGCGCGGCGAAGACGAATACTGATTTTAGGGAAACGATTGAGCGCGCATATGAAACGCTCTTGAATGCGGGTTTTCAGGTGTCATTGGACAAGGTGGGCGCCATCGTTGGTGAAATTTCGGAGGCAGCCAAGAGGAGCTTCGAGACGCTTTGTGAGTGGGCGCGGGCAGATAGCTCCTCGGTACAGTTTGTCCGTAAGCTGCAAACAGATGGCGCCGCCGGAGACAAGCTCTCGCATTTCGAAGCGGTTCGCGACATCCTTTCGTCCAAGGTGGCTCCTGGCGAGCTTGATGCAGCCACACACAAACTACTAGGTCACTTTGTCCTCATACGCCTGGATTTGCTTTCCGAAGGCTCACCCACCGAGGCGCAGGTAGTTGCTAGCCTTGCCAACACTTTGGCACCAGTGGACCGTCCTCGCGCTGACGACCTATGGCGTCGGTTGCTGGCGTTAGTGCGCGTTTCGCAAGGGCGCGCTGCAGGGTACGACCGCAAGACCCTCGTCGCTCGTCTGAACGGTGCATTCCGGCTTACAGGGGCGTCGAGTGCGCAAGGAGCACTGCAAGCCATACAGCAGGAAAGCCGACTTGCCACTACCGAAATCACGAGCAGCATCTCTGGCTTGAGAGTGCCGCGCGACACCAGCGTTCAAGCGGTGGTCGAAGCTGCGAAGTCGCCTGGGTTTGTGCAGATTGGTGGCATGCCCGGTGCGGGCAAGTCTGTCGTCCTCCGCTCGGCGGTCGAACAACTTGCCGCCTCTGGCGCTGTCCTTTTCCTAAAGTCCGACCGCCTGCGCGGGAGCACGTGGGCTCAGTACGCCGCCGCCTCGGGCATGACGCACAGCAACTTGGAAGAGCTTCTGGTGGAGCTATCCGCGTCCGGCTCCAGTGTTCTGTTTGTCGACGGTATTGACCGTGTCGAGGTCGAACACCGTGGCGTCCTACTTGACCTATTGAACACCATCCATTCCTCTCAGCTGCTGTCAGACTGGTGCGTTGTGGCCACCGTGCGCGACACGGGAATGGAGCCTCTACGCACTTGGCTACCCGCGCGTCTGTTCTCCAGTGGAGTGCGGACGCTGACCATCGACTCTTTCGACGATGATGAGGCTGAGGAGCTCGCGCAAGCCAAGCCCGCTTTGAGGCCCCTTCTTTTCGGAAGTGATTCTGTTCGCGCAGTCGTTCGCAGGCCATTCTTTGCGGCAATCCTTGCTAAGGAGGTTGACGCCTCCAATGCTCCCGCCACTTCTGAGGTCGACCTTGCGGCTCTGTGGTGGGAGCGCGGCGGCTATGGCGTCGACCCGACGCGCACGGGCTACCGGCGAAATGCCCTGGTGCAGTTGGCTAAGGCCGGTGCACATCAATTGGGAAGGCGAATTCCTGTAGCAGATGTCGATGCGCAGGTGCTCTCCGAACTCGAAGCTGACGGCATCGTCCGACCCGTCAGAAGCGGACATACCGTGCAGTTCTCCCACGACATCTTCTTCGAATGGGCGTTCCTCCAGCATCTGGTCCGGGCGGATGACGCCTGGCCAGAGGTTATTCGCGAAGTTGGGGAGCCGCCGGCGCTTGGGCGGGTCGTCGAGCTGCTCTCCCAAGCCGAGCTCGCCCACGGCGAGAACTGGGCCAACCACTTGGCGGCCTTGGAGGAAAATCGAAGACTTCGCTCCCAGTGGCTGCGCGCGTGGATGGCCGGCCCGTTCTCCCTGGAGACGTTCGCGCAGTACTCCGCCGCCTTCGACCGAGCGATGCTCGACACTGCCCACTCGCGGGTCCGCAAGGTGGTCGTTTGGTACCAAGCTGAAAAGACGAAGCCGAATACTGCCATCCTCGAGAGGTCCGACGCTCCTGACCTAGACCTGGCCAAGCGCATGCTGTACGCAGACATGTGGGGGCACCCTTCGGATGTAGCAGCCTGGGCTCGCTTCTGCGTCTGGCTTCTGGACCACGCCTCAGACCTACCGACCAGTGTCATTCCCGACGTGGTCTCGGCGTTCGAGGTATGGCAGAACAGGTTCGCCTACAACCGAAACTGGGTGTCTGAGCGCATTGTTCAGACCTGCCTCGCTTGGCTGTACCACATCGAGCATCAGCGATATCGCGTTGGGTTCTCGACGGATCGTGGCGTCTGGGCAGAGATTGAGGACTGGCGGAGTGGGCTCGACGAACTCGAGTCTGCTCTGCGCACGTTAGTGTTCAATGCTTCGCTCATCCAAGGTCCCTTGGTCACTCAATATCTCCGCGATTTGCGCCATTTGGAACGGATGCCACGTCAGGCCGTTAAGTCCGTGTTCACGCATGCTCCATTTCTTTCGCGTGCTTGCCCTGCGGAGTTGGCCGAATTTACTCGTACCGTCGTGAGCAAGTTACTGCCAGTGGACCTAGAGAAAGACAGGCGAGGTCGGGACTACTTGGTTTCGCGCAGCTTCACTCATTTCGAGTGGGACCATCTCTCCATCGACGATCACTTCTCCTTTTTCCCTGCGGCGCCGACAAGGGAGCCGTTTCACTCGCTGCTGCAGCAAGCACCGGACCAGGGTAGAAGACTTATTCGGGAACTTGCCAACCATTCCATTCGGTCTTGGCGGCAGTTGCATCGTCTCTCCCGCGATAAGGATGGAACACCTATCCCGCTCGTCATGCAGTTTCCGTGGGGCAGGCAAGTGTTCTGGGGCGACAGCCGTCTTTATCTGGGTGCGCGTGGTCTTTTCGGGTCTTCAACCGTGAACTCGGGCTGGATGGCTCTTGAAGCATGGGCTTTTCGAGAAATTGATAAGGGCACCCCGGTAGACGACATCCTCAAGGCGGTTCTGGAAGGGCAGCAGTCTGTAGGCGCACTGGCCATTGCCGCTGTGGTTGCGCTGCAGACCCAACACACTTCTGCGGTGAGTTTGCCTATCGCGACGAATCAACGCCTTTGGCATTGGGACATTCGACGCCTAGTGGAAGACAGGCCGCAGATGGCAAACCTCATCGGGTTCTTCAAACCGCAGGACAGACTTCACGGGTTGGCTGTTAAGGAAGGCAACGAACGACCAGTGCGTCGTACGGAAATCCGCTCGCTCAGCACCCTCATGGTCCTGAGGGGAGGTGCACTAGGGGCGCAAGCGGCTGCGGCCATCCAGGGCTTTACGGGGGACCTTCCCTTTGACTACGCCGAGCAGCGGGAGAGCGATGGAGTGCGCTCGGACCTGGCAAGAACTGCGGAAATTTGGGCGGAAGTCGGTAAGCCAGAAAACTATCGCGCAGAGCTCAGTCCGGATGAATCCCAAATAGTCATCTCTCTCGAAAATCCCAAGGCAAATGACGAGGACATCCAGGCGATACAGGCGCATCAAAGCGAGATGGGGCGCAATCTCACTCTTTTGAACTGGACCTACTCCTACTTTGATGACGGTAAGCTGAAGGAGTCACTCACGCTCGAAGCTGCTGCGACAGAGGCAAAAGCGCTCGACTTCGAAGACCTTTTCGCCACTGGGTACGACCACATAGAGTTGGCACATCAACGTCAATCAGCCGTTGCCGGTGTAGCTGCAATTCTTTTGCTGGAGAAGGCTGAGGCGCACATCGAATGGGCCGCTGAAGTGTGCGCTCGTGCCGCGAGAACACCGGAGGTGCCGCAGCAGTTTTTCACCCGGAGCGTGAAGCTCATGCACCATCCGGTGCTCTACGCGACCAAAGGGCTTGGTGCATTGTTCACACTTGCGGGAGACGACGAAGACGTCAAGCCGCTGCAGTTTTTTCTAACGGAGCTGTGTGCCCATCCCTATGAGGAAATCGCAGTCGCAGCATTCGGCTCCTTGCTGAGTGCCTGGCCAATGTATCCAGACATCGCGTGGGCTGCGTTGCGGCTGGCAACTGCGCTTGCTCTCTTCGAGGTTAACTATCTTCCCGAGGGAGACGCAGAGACGCGGCAATACGCGCGAATTCAGGGCGTCATCAACGAGGAACTCCAACGTCTTCAAAATGGAGCTCCAGTAGCGAACGTTTTTCCGGCCTGGCCGGAGCCTTGGCTACCCATCACTGAGGGTGAGGCTGTTCAAGCTCGCCGCCGACGTGGTCGAACTGCAGATGCCGAGTGGCGGACCAATCCAGTGCACGTCGATACATCGCTTCTGGAGAAGGTTCTGCAGGTCATTCCTTTGGAGGCCGCATTGGAGGACCAATTGCACGCGGCACTTTTCTTGGACTGGTGCGAGGGCTTGGCCAAGTGGACCGTCAAACGAATCGCGCCTGAGTGGGCGAGGAGCCGAAGGGACCTTGATGACCACTACGGTCCAGACTACTTCGAGTGGCGTCGTCATCTATACCGCTTTTTGGCTCGAATCTCACTAATGCTGCCTGTTGAGGAGGGCGCACGACGTTTCCTGCAACCTGCCATGGCCGCCAATGACGAGGCCTTTGCGAGTCTCGGTGAATGTTTCACCAGTCATCTGGTTGCCCAAATTGCAGATAGCGCTGAGATTCCTCAAACCGCCTTGGAGTTGCTCGCGGTCGTCGCCCAGCGCGTTCTTGCATGTCAGGACTGGCGCTACGCTGGTCACGGAGGACTCGCAGAGCAGGACCTTGAAGATATCGTCAAACACTTTTTCTTTTCAGACTTCAGGTACGCAGGTGGCGCAGTTCGCTTTGCCAACCGAAACTGGTCTGAAGTTAGTGTTGTGATTCCAGTTTTTGAACCAATATTGAGCGCCCACGGGTCTGTCACTTTTGTCGCTCGCGCTTGGATGAACCTTTGCGAAAACAGCTTGGAACACTACCCAGTTCAGCACTTCGTCGATAACCTTGAGCACCTCTTGGTCGGAGAGGAAACACCGCCTGGATGGCGCGGTACGCAATTGCCGGCGCGGCTTTCGGGGCTGATTCAGCGCCTGAGCGAGCGGCAACAACATATGCTCTTGCCGATGGCACAGAAGTTTTTACGAGCACTCGACCGGCTCGTTGACATGGGCGACAGGCGCGCTGCTGCTGTGCAGCTTAGCGAGGTTTTCCGGTCAGTTCGTATTGTTAGCTAAAGACATTACTAGAACACTAGGCGGATTCAACCGGTCGTCGCAACACCTTTAACAATGGAGGTGTTTATGGGTCGACCTGCGGGATGGATGCAAGAGGTGACGGGGCGAGGAGCAATGCGCTCACCAGGTGCTCCGTCGCATCGAAATGAAATTGAGCGGCGATTCTGGAAAGAGGTCGCGACCGGTGTTACGAGCGAGAAAGCTGCAGAGGCGGTTGGCGTGTCGCAGGCGGTAGGCTCGCGTTGGTTCCGCCATCGTGGCGGCATGCCATTATTTATGTCAAAACCTCTTTCTGAAAGATACTTGTCGTTTGCGGAGCGAGAAGAGATTGGGCTGCTGCGCGCCCAAGACGTCGGCGTGCGCGAGATAGCTCGCCTTATCGGGCGGAGTCCCTCGACGGTCTCGCGGGAGCTGACACGCAACGCTGCAACACGGGGTGACCAACTCGAGTATCGAGCTTCGGTTGCGCAGTGGAAAGCAGAGCTGGTGGCCAGAAGGCCGAAGCCGGCAAAACTTGTGATTCATCCGAAGTTGCGCCAATATGTTCAAGACCGCCTGGAAGGCAAAATCCATGGCACTGATGGACGTGAGATTACTGGCCCCCAACAGGCACCGTTCAAGGGGCGCAACAAACCCCATCGCGGTGACCGCAAATGGGTCAACGGCTGGTCGCCAGAGCAGATTGCCAATCGACTGCAAATTGACTTCCCGGACGACAAATCTATGCGAATCTCCCACGAAACCATTTACCAATCTCTCTATATTCAAGGCAGAGGCGCCCTCAAGCGCGAATTGGTAAGTTGTCTAAGGACCGGACGGGCCTTGCGCGTGCCGCGGGCCAGGGCCCAGGCCAAGGCGTGGGCGCATGTCAGCGAGAACGTGATGATC
The DNA here is from genome assembly GCF_003063395.1 of Limnohabitans sp. JirII-29. Taxonomy (NCBI): domain Bacteria; kingdom Pseudomonadati; phylum Pseudomonadota; class Betaproteobacteria; order Burkholderiales; family Comamonadaceae; genus Limnohabitans; species Limnohabitans sp. JirII-29. Next base: position 367,228 of record NZ_NESB01000004.1, on the reverse strand, counting down.
TCCAGTCGGCCCGCAGAGGCGAAAGATCGGGCTGTGCCTGGACATTGGGAGGGTGACCTGATCATTGGTCTGAACCGATCGGCGATTGGTACGCTGGTGGAGCGATCAAGCAGATTCACCACGCTTGTTCACCTACCTCGGGAGAATGGCTATGGATTGAGTCCTCGGACGAAGAACGGTCCCCCGTTGGCCGGCTACGGAGCCATCACCATGGCCAATGCGCTCAAGAAAACTGTGACCACCCTTCCGGCCCAGCTATGGCAATCACTGACTTGGGATCGTGGAAAAGAACTATCAGACCACGCTCGGTTCACGATCGAGTCCGGGGTGAGTGTCTTCTTTGCTGACCCTCACAGTCCATGGCAGCGCGGCACAAACGAGAACACGAACGGACTGCTGCGGCAATACTTCCCAAAGGGCACTGACCTGTCTCGGTGGAGCGAACAAGAGATCCAGGCCGTAGCTCACACCCTGAATACGAGGCCGCGGAAAACGCTTGGCTGGAAGACGCCAGCCGAAGCCTTGAATGAGTATCTAAAATCCGTTCGACAACCAAGTGTTGCGACGACCGGTTGAATCCGCCCAGTTTGGCAGTGATGAGTTCAACCGCTGGTGCAAAGACAACCACCTGGTGCCCAGCATGAGCCGGCGCGGGAACTGCTGGGACAACGCTGTTGCGGAGTCGTTCTTCAGTAACTTGAAGAAGGAGCGAATCAAGCGCCGCATCTATGCTTCCCGCCAAGAAGCAAAGTCAGACGTATTTGATTACATTGAAGGTTTTTACAATCGAGTCCGCAGGCACAGTCATCTTGACCAAATGAGCCCGCTTGCGTTCGAGCAACTTCAAACCGGAAGTTGATTTATGTCTACGAAAGCGGGTGACATCCATCCGTTGGAAAAAATTCTACTTCTCAGCCCGTTGGTTCTAGGGGACGATTACCGTCATACTTATTGGTCGAGCGCTTCAGCTTAATTCGACCACTTACGAGATCATCACGGATTGTGATGTCACAGCCGTGATAGGCGAGTACTAAGTTACAGTGACTCAACTGTATGCAAGAGCCAGTTTGCCACTGGGGGTGACGATGCCCATAGCTCTGAGAAGATCCAAGGCTTCTGGTCCTTTAAGGGGCTTTGTCGCAACCAACGACTGAGCCTCTGACGCCACTTTTACATTGGCTGCGAAACGAGCTTTCTTCGCACGAACTGCAATTCGTTTGTGAGCGGCTTTTTTAGCGGGGCTGGTAGATGCTTTAGGCATGCGAAAAGTATGGCACATATTTGATGAATGCTCAATGACCCCACTGACGAAGACGAGGCCTGGTAAAAATCAATTCAGAGGAGTGCCGACGGTCTAACGCTTAAAGAAAAACACCCTGTTGGGTGCTTGCGCCTTTCGAAAATGTTTTCTTAATGGTAAAAAAGAACACATGGCAGAAAGGAATCCTATGTTCTTCATTGACATGGCCAGAAGCAAGTCATGGTGGCTGGTTCATTCACTCAAGAATGCCTTACTTCTCGGGATCATCACTCTGAGTGCTTCTTGTGCAGCCCAATCTCCAGTGCGATCACCAAAGAAAGCCATACCGCCCCATCCAACAGTCACAAGCTTTGCTGACTTTAGGGTCTTCATGCTCAAAGAAGACATGCGTTGGGAAATTGGTAACACAGGTGTGTTCGTCACGGTTCCAGCTGGCTTCGTCACCGACCTGGCCAGCGTGCCACAGGCGCTGTGGTCCTTTGGCTTGTCGCCCATTGATAAGTACACACGAGCTGCAATCATTCATGACTACCTGTATTGGTCACAGAGCTGCTCCAAGGAGCAGTCTGACAATTTGTTGGCGATCGCTATGAAAGAGAGTGATGTGGGCTGGCTTCAAGGCGGTGCGGTGTATACCGGCGTGGTGGTTGGTGGCCAGAAGAGCTGGGACAACAACAAGAATGAATTTGCAATTGGCCTGCCAAAGATTGCCCCGCCTGAGTGGCGAAATATTCCTCCTGGAATCGATTGGGATAATCAACGTGCCGCCATGTATAAAAAAGGAGTTCGCGACCCAAGGGTCAGCAAAGACCTGCCATATTGCAAGTTTGGGGACTCAACCAACGTACCTTTTGATGCAACTAGGCCCGCCAGCACCAAAAGTTTTTATAACGAATTGGGTGACTTGATCACGGTTTCGTATGTCACTCGCAAAGTCGATGTTAAGAGTGAATAAGTCCTGACCAAAGCGACGAAAGACTGAATCGCTTTGCCTGCGCACGCCCTGGATCTGGCACCAAGCAACTAATTGGAACAAGTCATGAATTCGACCATCTAAAGATGTCAAATTTTGAGCGCAAAGGCAAAAACTGATGGTTTCACGTTCGATGAGCAAGTCGTAACTGGAGCAATGAAAAACTAGGGCGTGTCATCATTCTGGTGATGTCGAACGTTCAATGCGTGTTGCAACAACGGGTACAAAGCGATGGGACGCAGATACGCATTGAGAGACGACCAATAGGAGCGCATCAAAGAACTACTGCTGGGACGCCCGAGACACGTCGGTGTCACCGCCAAGGACAGTCGGCTGTTTATCGAGGCGGTGCTTTACCGATACCGCGCTGGCATACTGTGGCGCGATCTACCTGCCTGTCCTGACCCTCGATGTATCTCGACATATTGACTCCCGTGTTCAATATGTCTGTGAACTCTACCCAGTTCGACTTCGAGCAGAGAGAGGGTTTTCACAAAGCCTCCAGCGATTGCGGACAACAGATTCGTTCTGTGCCAAGGGCGGCACTCTGCCTTAAACAGTCACTGATGAGAACGGCTCAGCCCATCCCTGAACTTACAAGCCGTATGCCTTTTCAATCAACGCAGTTCTAGACATTGACTCACAAAAGATTAGGCATCTGTCTCTACTGGGCACAGATATTCGACACTTTTACAAAGATTTTTTGACCTGATTTCGTCTTTTGACAGATGAAGTCAAGTTCTAAACTTTGTTATCAGATCCCATATATTGGCAACATGCTCCAGTACGAAACCATCCCCGTCACACCTTTCCAGCAAAACTGTTCCATCGTGTGGTGCGATGAAACGATGCAGGCGGCCATCATTGACCCAGGTGGTGACTTGGATGTGTTGCTGGCTGCAGTCAAACAACTTGGCTTGACGCTAGAACAAATCTGGATCACCCATGCCCACATCGACCACGCAGGTGGCACCGCCGAATTGGCTGAGCGCTTGGGGCTTCCCATCATCGGCCCACAAGAAGACGATCAGTTTTGGATTGACGGGTTGGCGCAGGCTGCAGCGAGTTATGGTTTCCCGCCATCGCGTGCCTTCACGCCCACGCGTTGGCTGCATGACGGTGATACCGTCACCCTGGGTGCGCACACACTGCAAGTGCGCCACTGCCCAGGCCACACACCAGGACATGTGGTGTTTTATTCGCCAGAGATCAAACGTGCGTTTGTGGGCGATGTGCTGTTTGCAGGCAGCATAGGCCGCACCGACTTTCCAAGAGGCAACCACCAAGACTTGATCGACAGCATCACTCAGCGGCTATGGCCCATGGGTGACGACACAGTGTTCATCCCAGGGCACGGACCTGAAAGCACATTTGGCCGCGAGCGTGTGAGCAACCCTTATGTGGGTGGGACCTGAGCAGAAACTCTGCAACCGTCAAAATGCGCTTTGACATCGGTCGATCACTTAGGTCCTGGGCCTTTGCCTGAAGCCCCGGTTTTTACTTTTGAAGGCTTGGCTTTGCCCGAGCCTGATTGGTCCACATCGCCGCCGCACGTATTGGTTGTCGTGGTAGTGCCTTTTGGTCCCGTACTGACCGTTGTCGTTTTACCCCGGACAGACAAGGTCCAGTCCGATACTGAGCCAGCTGTGATAGTAGGCTTGATGGTGAATGTGCAATCGGTCCCAACCAATGAATAACTGGTCAAGCCATTGCTGACATACCAAGCAGGTAGGGTCACACTCCAGTAATCGGCGGTGCTCGCTGTGGCATCGCTGCTCATTTCCTGCAAATAGATGCTGCCATCCGCATTGATATGCGCCAAAGCGACGTTATCGACATAGCGATATGACAAAGTGTCTGTTGCCGTGAACAAGCACGTCCATGTCAGGTTGGTATCACATGTGATGCTTGGTTTACTGGGTACCGTTGCCGTGCCCCCGCCAAGATTCGAGCGTGTGAAATCCATCACCACCGTACTCGCGGAGTGGACGGAAGCAGCACACAACATGGTCAGCGCAATGGCTGTGAAATAGTCAGCACACAGTTTTAAGTTTTTCATACAGTTCCTCATTTCCAGTTGAAACATCAATAAACACAATACGTCATCGCGAGTGCATCGCCCTGAATCGCCGCACTGTTGGCATCAGCAATTGAAATCGTCCAATACGTGGTGTTATCGGTTGCACTCCTGTACACAATTTGGTTGGTTTGCACATCAGTCATGGGAAATAAATAAATGGCCGAATTGGCACCTGAAACGGCACAACTGGGCTTAGTGACCGTTGAGCCGTTAGAAACAATTCGTGACTCCATCGCCACCAGCCCCCCCATCCGACTGACAAAATCTACATACTTCAAAGTGCCTGTTCCTTGACAAATCAATGTGGCCCCAGTCGCTGTCGCGGCCAGCCCGCCTGTTGTCGAACAAACAGAACCTGCTGTCGAAATCGGCAACCCGCCTCCTGCGGCAACCCAAACAGTCCCATTGCAACGCGCAGGTAAAAAGGCGCTGCCGCTTTGCACCCATGCAATCGCACCTGAGGCGGCGCAAGAGGCACCGCTTGCAACGCTTGTAATGGCTAAGGTGCCTGTCGCATTGACAACGCCCGTGGCATTGACAACTCCAGAAAAATTCAAAATTCGTCCATCTTGTTGACGCGCAAAAGAACTGTAAAAAGCGTTACTCAACAAATTAACCGAACACAAAATACCAACCGGCGTGCCCGCCACAGGGTTAGGCAATACACCCGAACCTGTTGCCATCAAAGCGCCACGGATGGTGGCACCGCTATCAGCGATCACACTGCGCCCCCCTCTGCCAGACATGGACTGCATAGCAACAGTGACCAAATCATCTCTATAGCCACCGCGCCATCTCAAAGGCGCATTCAGGCATGCCGTAGCTCGAAGCTCAACCGCACCAGCAGCGTTCGTAATGCGCTGGATGTCAAACTGCAAGGCCTGCTTTGTTGGTGACAAAACAGGGAAGGTGTTAGGCAGCATGGGGCTGTTGTTCACTGTCAAAGCTTGTAACTCGACCAAGGTGGGCTGCAAAGCAATCGCTACACCCGTGACCGCTTGCGCATTCGTCAGTGCAGTCGTGTTGGCCATGACATACGTTTCCAGACCAGCCGCACCGGCTAACACATAGGTACCCGTTGCTGCGGCAACCACATCGTCCATTTCTTGCAGTGCCACAGAGCGGGTATAGATCGCGATCACGCCTACCAACATCAGCGTGATCGCCAACTCCAGCAGCAAATAGCCTTTGGCTATGCGCTGTCGCGCCTCAACGCGCGACGGCAAGGCTAAACATATTGCCTGACTTGCGTGAAACAAGCTACGACTGCGCATCTATTACCGTTAATTAACGGAAAGTAAACACGAATGTATTGTTATTACCCGCTGCACAAGCAGCTTGCGCTGTTGTACCGTTATAGGCTGTCGCATTAGCGTTAACAGAATTAACCGTAGATTTCACGGTAGTACCGTTGATGGTCGTGATCTCCGTTTGTGCTTGTAGCGCAGAAGCGAATTCTGGGCATGCAGCATCACTCACGTTATTAAATGTGATAGAGAATGAATCTCCCGCAGCACCACCCGCTGCTGCAAGTCCAGTTTGCAAAGCTGCCACAGCCGTGTTGGCCCCGTTAGCACCAAGTCGATGCAGAACAGTCGAGTTTGCGGGTAACGCAGCCACTGTAGGTATCAGTGCATTTGCACGGTTATCTAAAGCTCGCGCCAGTGCGTCAATTCCGATGCCAACATAAGGCTGTGCCGCAGCAGCATTGGCAGAAGCATTCGCACGAATCCGCCCAACTGCCGCTCCAATTTCAGTAGCTGTAGGCTGAACCTTACCGCCAATCAGATAGCCTTGCACGCGAGGCACTGCAAACAAAGCCAAGATGGCCACAATGGTCAAGACAATGCCCAGCTCAATGAGGGTGAAGCCACGCATTTTTTGTTTCAACTTTTTGCGCGGTGTGTCAATAACGGCTTCAGGTGCAGTTGCGATTTCGATAGTCATGATGTAGTCCTTTTGAAATTTTTAAAACAATTAGAGATTTGGTTAACAAGGAGTCAAGGTCATTGCATATAGCTCATGGCGGCTCCTTTCATTTCAAAGCTGACAGCCTGAATCCAGAAGGACATGCCCCCGGTACAAACCACGCCGAGCAGTAATAAAACCCAGCGCCAACGGCTGAGGTTGTTGATCAACCGGGGCACCAAGTCAGCGGCCACGTATTCACTGGTCACTTGAAATGCCGTGGCAAAGCCACGGCCTTCTTCAACATCACGTAACCGCCAAAAAATATCTTGTGATAAAAGACCCACATCAAACACCTCACAGGTGGTGGCCCCAGTGTCTGCAATGCGTTCCAAAATTTGTTCAATGCGCCAACGCAACCACACCGACACCTGGCTCTCCGTCAAGTTCAGCAAGGCATCTTCTAAGGTGTGCATCACGTTGCCACGCCGCTGGGTCAGGGTTGAGAGCGTCATCAAAAATCGCACAGCGGCCACGTCACGCTGCATGCTGTAGAGCACGATGGTTCGGTCTGCCACATTGCGCAAAGGTCCGACCCAGTTGTTGAACGACCACACCAACCAAGTCAGCGCCAAGCCCAAGCAAGCAGCAAACGGCAGCGCATAGGTTTTGACCGTGGTATCCCACGCCAACATCGCTTTGCCCATGGGGCCCCAGTGGGCCACCGGTATGTCCATGGCTTGCTTCACCGCGTTGATGGCATAACCCGGCAACACCGTCAAAGCCCCCGCCGCCAGGCCCAAGGCCAACAGGCCCACGCCCAAAGTGGTAATCACCGCCGCACGCATGCGGTCCACCAAGCGAGCCATCACGGCGAGGTCGCGCAGTGCAGAGGGCACAGCGTCACTGCCCGCTTGTTGCTGGACTTGCAAAATGGCAACTTCAGCGTCGGGCAAGCTGCCCTGCCAGGCCATGGCCAAGTCAGCCCCGTTGTCGATGAAGCGTTGCGCCCAGAGGGTAGCCAACACGCCCCTGGGTGTGCCTGCAAAACGCTGCGCATCGGCCTCAAAAATGGACAACATTTTGCGGCTGGTAGTGGTCAGCAGCGACGCCATGTCCTCGTAGTAATCGGCACGCTGCTTATGAAACTTTTTAACCGCGCGCTTTTGCGCCAAGGTCAATGCACTGCTCATGAGAGACCTGCGGGCACTTGTGTCTGAGGCTGCACGACAGAAACACGGGGACGTTGCGCAACAGCACGCTTGTGCTCAATCGCGGCAAAGCTTTCAAACTGACGCTCTATTTCTCTAGGGTCTACTTCGCCACATGACGCTTTATAGATAGCTGACTCCATCGCCGTTTTACCAGTGAAGTCCGGGCTGTCGAATTGGTTATTCGACAACTCTCGCCAGTAACGAAACAGTTGCACATGATTACCCGCTAACAACAACTCGCACATGTTGTCATCAGGCTCGACCATTTCGCACGCAATGGTGCGACCTGAAAAACCAGTAAGTGCGGGCAAGTCTTTGTTGACGCAATGCATACAGCCATTAGGGTTGCGCAACCGCAGTTTGTTGCGGTCAAACTGATACAGCCGCTCAAACCGCTCCATGTATTGTTGGTGACCGCTCAAAGTCAAAGAATCAAGCTTGAAATCCAGGACGTAGTCATTCGGCGACAACGCACAATGCGGACAGTTTTTTGCCAACAGTGTTTGGTAAACATTCAAACGTACGTTGCCAGGTGTAGCCAGCACATCCACCGGGATACCGACTTGAGGACTGATGAATTTCGAAAAAATACCTAATGCGCTAGGCGCATGGGTGGTGGTGAATACCGAGTGCCCAGACTCCAACACAGCACGTGCTACCCGTGCGCCCTCGGGGTCACGAATCTCACCCAACATGAAAACATCCAAGGCTGAACGAAACAGAGCACGAACACCTGCCGCGAATGACGAGTTGGAACCCTCGCCTGTTTGCACCAAATCACGGATGATGGTTTTTTGGTAAACACCCGGCATGTCCAATTCCACCGGATCTTCAAACGTCACTTTTTTGATGTGACTCGGCAACATGCACATCAAAATAGCTGTGGTCACTGATTTGCCTGACCCAACCGTGCCCGCTAACGTGGTCAAACCACCTTTGGTTTGCAGCACACGATGGAAAACGTCCATGTGCCACGGCAAATAACCGGCACCTTCTAGTGTTCTTACCATGGCCGATGCGCCTAGTTTTTGTAAACGCAAGGTGATAACGGGGCCTTTGTCCGTGGCCATGCCCGACCAACGCAAGCGGACATGCACATTGTTGGCCAAATCAATTTCCAGCTGACATTGCTGTTCAATGCGCTGTTGAAATGTGGCGTCACTACCACCATCGCCACGTTGCCACGCAATGCCGAGCATTTGCAGCATGGTGTCGGTAGGCAAACGCCAACGCTCAGGTTGCAAGTACCGTCCATCAATCTTGAACGCCACTTGGGACATCGACTCATAACTGTGCACAGCAAAGTCAATGTCATTTGCGCCTTGGTCGAATGCCCATTGCGTGACATCCACAAACGATTGCCACAACGCGCTCTTGCTACTTTCTCCTTGTTGAACGCCCGCGTTTTGCTGGTTACCCATGTGGCCTTGGTTTACCGCGATGAGGATGGAAGGCGCAGCACGCCAAACACCAATGCCTTCATCAGGCAACGACCAATCATGCTCGCTAAGTATTTCTACAAAACTATTGATCTCTTCAAGGCTGACGCTGGGTGCAACAAGCAACACAGCTTTTTTATTGACTTTCGAGGCCTGAATAATCGCCACAGACACATATAAATGCGAAGACAACGACAACTTGGCGTTCAAGCAAGCTTCAAACGGTACATGGGCCATGTCCTCTACACGTTCAACCACCTGTTTGGCAAATCGGTAGGTACCGATTTGCATCCAGGCCTGTCGATCAAAAGACTGCGTCGCCTCCTTTGCAGTCTCGGTGCTGGTGGGGTCAAGCGTGCGCACGACAAGTCGGGACAACCGTCCGTCGGTGTTCGACTTTTCTTTGTTGTGACTGAATGCAAACATGCGAGAGCCTATTGAGGCACCGACGGCAGGGGGAGGGACGAAGGAATTACACCGCGCTCGAGACCTAGAAAACCAGCAACCCCAGGCAGGGAAGGCAAATTCATGCCACTGGGTAAAGGGGTGTTTTGAACTGGATCAGACTTTGCCGGGGATGGCATCGACTGACGGTTCGCCACCAGTTGTGACCAGCACTGTCGAACTGGTCGATGGTCTTCTTGCGAGATCAAGAGCTGAGCACACACTCCGTCGATAGACACCACTTGAAGTGGGCCTGCTTTTTGACCTGGGGTGAGGCCTACATAAATGAAGTTACCATATTTCACATCGATGCGTAAATCGGAAGAGACGCCATAGACCGACAACAAAGCAAGTTCTCTGTTGACCAGGGCTGCTTGGGAGTTTGCTGCCCCTTGGGCAACACTTTGCCGATTCGTCGCATTGACGCGCTGCATGATGGCTTTGTTCTCTGCTTGTAACAACGCCTCGACGGTGTCAGTGCTGGTGATCGCTGGCGTGGATTGTGCACATACGACTGGTAAATAGATGTGGCAACACATAGACAGTGCAAACACGAAAACAGAACGTTCAATCCTTTGCATAGAGCACTCCATCTAGCTGAGCTTCCAATACAGAACTGAGTGGGCGGTCTTTGTCGATACCACCTTCAATGTATGAAAAAGAAATCGCCCGCCACTCCGCACTGAGATCGCGCTGCACAAGAGCGTCAATGGTTCGCAAAGGGCCTCGAATCGTCAGTGGCGCTTCGCTAGGAACATACAAATTGGCAGGCTTGATAATTTCTGTGCCAAGACTCGTTTTAGGTGGCGTCACTTTCAACGACGTAAATACAACCTCAGAAACGGACGACATGACAGGTGAATAGCGTTGTAACAGCGAGGTTGTATCTAGCAAATGCACCTGTCGGGTCGGTAGCTTGCTGATGTTCAGTGGCTGTACATTGCCTGTCACAGACCACTCCAAAGAAGCCTGTTTCATGGTCACGAATTTCGCCTTGAACCCTTCAGGTGCAGCCGCATTCAATTCCAGATTGGTTGCAACATCTACACTTGTTTGCGGACCATAACTGGCTGAACAATTCCAAGTTTGTTTGCGAGCCACGACTGACTGTGCCTTGCAATATGCAGAGAGCAATTTCCAGTTTTTCCAATTTGCGGGTAACTGTCCTAAGCGTTTTCTCACTTCGGAAAAATTTTCTGCATTGGGATCGACGTGGGAAGCACTTAATTCATCCAACACCTGCCGCCACCGCAGGATGGGATCGTCTGACTGCTTCTGCAAGACAGCAAGCGCGACTTCCGCTTGTTCTTTGGCATGAGCATTCCATAGCTCGTAGGCGTAATTGCTCAACCACAAGACGACCACGACACCGCCAAGTTGCATCACTGGCTTAGGAATTTGAATTTTTGTCAACCAACTGCTGGGTGGAAGCACCCGCAAGATATCGCTGGCCATTGCAGTCGACGACATCAAGCTCGCCAATGAACACGGCTGCGGCTTGACGTCCATCAGCCCAATATCGACGTCGGTGTAGACACTGGCGCTGGCACATTGGTCTGTTTTGGTAAGTAACCAATCGCGTGTAAGGCCCGCCAAATTACCAGACGGGTCGATCAATACCTCATCAAATCCATGCGGCCTGCCGTTGCGAATGGCCACCACCCAGACTTCGGTAGAACTCAATGTGAGTGCAAAAAAGCCTTCACTTGAAGTCATTCGGCTCGCAAGCAAAGCTGCCGGATAAGCTTTCTCGGGAATGAGGGCTTGGTTTTTATTTGATGGCACCTTTCCGTAGGCCACGGTTTGTACCCCAACCATGCAGTAGTGCGTTGCACCGGCTTGGCGTGCTTTCTCAAGCGCAGAATTGACACCGCCAGAAATCAAAATGGCGCGCCAATTCAAGCCCAATACCAACGTGCGACTTCCATTGGCGCTCTGCAAAAACTGCAAGGTGCGTGCTGCCAGTCGATCTGCCTCGCGGATCGATGGCAAGGCCTTGGTTAGCCCTTTTTTAGGCCACAAACTTGATAAAGAAAGGGCCGCCATATTAAATGCTGTCCTCGGCGATAGCGGTGACCAACAACACCATGTGTCGCTTGGATTGACTGGTGGCATCCGAGCCACCCAAGACGATAGGTGCGTTTTCGTCTAAGCGACGCGAAGCGCCATCACTCAATGCTTCATCCAAGCCCCCTATCATGTGAGTCACGCCATTTCTCACCACGGTGCGTGCCGTTAGATTGGCCTCTTTGATATTGCGTTGTTGGACAGTGGTTCCCGCGCCATTCACTTGAACGGTATAGCCGGACAAAGTACCCGATCTGTCAGCCATGGTGAGACCAATCAAAATTTGGCCATCGTCTTGCGCTTCGGGTGTCACCGTCAAAAACACGCCGTATTTGTCTTCTTTCTGTGTGATGGTGGGTGCGCTGAACGTCCCGGTAGTACCCGATGACGTACTGCTGGTGACGGACGCAACATAGTCAAAAATGGTAGGCAAACCGATAGTTTGTGCGTTGCCCGATAAGGTCGAAATAGGAAAGGTTCTGCGCGTGACCGTCATGCCCATTTCATCCAGGGCTTTGATGAAGCCCGTCGATCCAGCGTAGTCGCCCATGGTTGCAGCACTGAACCCCGTCTTGCCCACGTTGTCTGAAACCAAACTACCGGGCGAGGTCAAACTTCCAGTTGCACCGTTGGTTTTTGTATACAACACATTCCAGTCGATGGCAGTTTCACGGCCTTGTTTGCTGGTGACGTACAACTCCTCAAAGATCAGGGTGATGCGTCTTGTGAGACGTTTATTCTCAGAGTCCAAGTAAGCTTCCATTCGAGCGATGGCGGGGGGGGTGTCGATGACGATGACCGATTTGCTCTCGGGATTAATTTCCAAGGTCCCTGCCATCGTTCCCAAGGCCATCAGCGATGCTTTCATGCTGGTCAACGCATCAGTCGCTGTGTTTTCGTAGGTAGTTCTTGACTCGTCTTTGAAACCAGCCGAAGTTGTGACGGTGGAAGGAATTTTTTGCGCCAGTGCTTTGAGACGCAGCACGCGGCTGTCTAGCCGATAGATTTCAATCGTTCCGTTGTCGCTGACGCGGTGGTGCACACCCCACGTGGCGTCTGCTAAATCAAGCAAGGTGTTGAGATCCATCTCGACGGGTGCGACGCTCAACAATTCCGCTTGTCCAGAAGCAGTGGCACCGCTGGCAGGGGCCGCCCCCACGGATGCGCCACCTGCTCTGCGCATAGCAAACTGCGAAGCGGGCTGCAATGCATCGGGCGCAATGCGAACAGGCACGCCCACCAAGGACATGATGCAACTGGCCAAACGCTGCAAGGTATACGTGCTCGGATTGCATTCAGGGGAGATGACCGTGACCTTGGTTTGACCCAACACATCCACACCTTGACCGCTCAAATGCAAACGTGTTCTGAGCACCGCAGGGAGTGACACATCACGTGCCAGCGGAACACTTTTTCCCGCCAGCCATGGTTCGTCTACCTCTTGTTGCTCCAACACTTGCGGTGAATAGTTCTTTGCTCTTTTTATTGCGATGCGTTGGTTTGCCAAGGCTGTTTCTGCTGCATCAGCGTTGTCGGCCTTGATCTGTTGCACAGCAACATGTGTGCCGCAACCCGTGGCACAGAGCATGGCCCCTGCTAGCAAAAGATACGGTATGCGTTTCATTGCTCGGCTCTGCTTAATTTAGTGTTCTGACCGCGAGCAAAGCTCAGACGCAGGAATCACACGCAACACCTTGTTCGAATAAAAACAAGGCTGCACGGGCAAATCAGTCAACAACGTGCTTTTCAACAAGCGCCTCACGGCTGTTTTGAAATCGCTCACCACAGAGTCAACGCCACTGACTGGAATGTCTCGCGCTACGCTCCAGTGCTCTGGCTCAAACATCCAACCCGAAACATTGGCCCAACGCGTCAATACCTTGCGAAAATTCTGGTCAGACATCCCCAACGAATAGGTTTGCACTTGCATGGAAGACACGGGCATCGTCACTGACGCGGGTACTACGGCCTGAACTGAAATTGCTGGCGTCGTGATCGTCGCCAAAGGTTCAACCTGCGAGATTGTTCGGGGATCAGGCTCTTGAATGTCATCGCCGCGCATGAGCCAACGACCGTCTACCATTACTGCAGCAAACGGCAAGGTCGCTTGTCCAGTTTTCACATATGGAAGTGCTTGGGTCACCTTAGCTTGGTCAGCCCTGACATACAGGGGTAACAGCATGGTCAGGTCACCCAAGGCGACGCCACGTTGCCACTGTGTGACCAGTTGTTGCAAGCTCTCCAAGCCCGCTTCGTCTTTGGCGTAGGACGTAGACAGCATGCACATAGCGCACACAACGGCTATGCCTTGTCGAAAGAATGAAACACAGGCGCTCATGGTTTTGTACCGACTTGACTCAGCCCTGGAATTAACTTAGCAGTCACTTTTCTCAGAAGCAGGTTTTCTGAATCCAAAAATTGGAGCAACTGATCAAGCGAGACAAACGCCCAAGACAACGTGGCGGTCACAATGAATCCTTTCTCGCCTCGAACAATAGGCACCTATGTCACAGCCTTAGCTTTTGCGCACTCACGCAACTGGCCTTGCATCATTTTTTGCAGCGTCACCCAAAAATCCATCGGCTTAGACGGTTCTGTGGAACACAAAGCACCGCTCGTATTTTGTAAAGTCAAAGTATCTAAATTTTTCATATTTACATCAAATGTAATTCTTTAGATGTATGTTATGGCTTGCGCTATGTAAACGCCATTGAGTAAATTAATTAATTAATTAAATCTTCTAAATAGTTGTTTTATAGATACATTTTTATCAATTTTTACCAATACGAGAAATTTCTGAAGGTGATTTGACAAAACAAATCGACATCAGCAGTTCGGGCAGCGCCATGCCACGCACGGCCCATGACCACGCGCTTTACCTAAAGTTAAGTAATAGAGGGGGGCTTACTTACTGTCTTTGGCCCGCTGGTACAGCGGCAAGACTTTGGGCAAGTTGGCCTGGATTTCATCAATCCGGGTCGTGCCCGAAGGGTGAGTACTGAGCCACTGCGGAGGTGCCCCTTTGCTGGCCGCACTCATTTTTTGCCACAGCGTCACGCCCGCACGCGGGTCATAGCCCGCACGAGCGGCCAACTCCATGCCCACCAAGTCAGCTTCAGTTTCGTCGTCGCGGCTGAATTTGAGGTTGATCAGGTTGGCCCCTTGCTTGGCCACGAAGTCGGTCAAGTTGGGGTTGACGCCAAAAAACACCGATGCCACGGTGCTGCCAATGGTGGCCAGCCCATTGGTGGCGGCCGACTTGCCCATGCGCTCGCGCGCGTGTTCGCGCAAGGCATGGGCAATCTCGTGGCCCATCACCATGGCCACTTCGTCGTCCGTCAACTCCAGTTGCTTCAAGATGCCCGTGTAGAACGCAATCTTGCCGCCGGGCATACAAAAGGCGTTGATTTGGTTGGAGCCAATCAGGTTCACTTCCCACTTCCACTCGCGAGCGCGAGGGTTCCAGTCATAACTGTGTGGAATCAAGTCTTTGGCAATGCGGCGCAAGCGCAGCACTTGTGGGTGGTCGGCAGGTCCCAAGGCATTTTTTTCTGCCGCCTGTTTGAGCATTTGGCTGTATTGCTGCAAGGACGATTGCTCCACCTCTGCAGCGGGTACCAGTTTGGCAAACGCCGACTCTTGCCCCACCTCCACGCCTTCACGCGCCAACAACGCACCGGTGGGTGCGCAGCACACAAAAGCCAAACAAGCATGGAGAACAGCACGTTGAAGACGCATGGCAAAAAGCCCTCTGAGAAAGCCTGAAAATAAGGACGATGAACGATACAACAAGTCCCCCAACTGCGCAGCCTGCGGCCAAGCCCGCGCAAAGCTGGCACGATGCGGTGCGGGTGTACTTGGAGCCTGCCTCGTGGCGCATGCTCTGCCTGGGGTTTTCGGCCGGGCTGCCCCTGCTGTTGGTGTTAGGTACCTTGAGTTTCAGGCTGCGGGAAGCGGGCATCGACCGCAGCACGATTGGATTTTTAAGTTGGGTCGGCTTGACCTACGCCTTCAAGTGGGTGTGGTCACCTTTGGTCGACCGCTTGCCGTTGCCACTGTTGCACCGTTGGCTGGGGCGACGCCGCAGCTGGTTGTTGTTGGCGCAAAGTGTGGTTGTGGCCGGGTTGGTAGGCATGGCACTGCTGGACCCGCAGCAGGCCCTGGAGCCTGTGGTGTGGTGCGCCTTGTTGGTCGCCTTTGGTTCAGCCACCCAAGACATTGCGCTTGACGCCTACCGCATCGAATCGGCCGACCAGCAACGCCAAGCAGCCTTGGCGGCCACCTACCAAACCGGTTACCGACTGGCCATGATTTGGGCCGGAGCCGGTGTGTTGTGGGTGGCCGCACGCGCCTCCGGCACAGACAGCAATAGCTACCAACACGCAGCGTGGCAAACCGCTTACCTCGTCATGGCGGCGTCCATGGGCCTGGGGGTACTCACCGTGTTGCTGTCGCCAGAGCCTGCGCAACGCCCTACGCCCCCTGCACGCAACCTGCGGGCCTGGTTGCAACAGGCCTTGGTGGCACCCTTTGCCGACTTCATTGGCCGCTACCGCTGGCAAGCCGCCTTGATCTTGGGGTTGATCGCGGTCTACCGCATCAGCGATGTGGTGATGGGCATCATGGCCAACCCGTTTTATGTCGACATGGGGTACACCAAAGACGAGGTAGCCGCCGTCACCAAAGTGTTTGGCGTGGTCATGACGCTGTTGGGGGCATTCATCGGCGGTGTGTTGTCGATGCGCCTGGGTGTCATGCGCATCTTGATGCTGGGTGCCATTTTGAGCGCGCTCACCAACCTGCTGTTTGCTTGGCTGGCCACCCGTGGGCATGACCTGACCGCGCTGGTGTGGATCATCTCCGCCGACAACCTGGCCAGCGGCATCGCCTCGGCGGCCTTCATTGCGTATCTCTCGGGCCTGACCAACGTCAACTACTCCGCCACGCAATACGCCTTGTTCAGCTCCATGATGCTGCTCGCCCCCAAATGGCTGGCTGGCTTTTCCGGCGTGTATGTCGACGCCCACGGCTATGAAGCCTTCTTCACCAGCACGGCCCTGCTAGGGGCACCAGTGCTGGTGCTGGTGTGGCTGGCTTCACGCGTGCTGCCGGTTCAAGCCAACACGTCTGAGGGCAGACATTGATTTACACAGTCTTTACAGAGCAGCAAGCGCGTCTTGGCAAAGCTTGTCCATGATGGAGACACCATGAACACACTGTTAATGATTGAAGATGACCATCGTCTCGCACAGATGGTGGGCGAGTACCTCACCCAATCGGGTTTTCAAGTGCTGCACGCGGCCAACGGGCAAAGCGGTTTGAATGTGTTGCAACACAGCCTCTCACTCAAAACCCCTGTGGACTTGGTGCTGCTGGACTTGATGCTGCCCGACATCGACGGACTGGAAGTGTGCCGCCGCATCCGCGCCCTGCCTGGCACCTTGGCACAAACACCGGTGCTCATGCTCACCGCCAAGGGCGACCCAATGGACCGCATCGTGGGCCTGGAACTGGGGGCTGACGACTACCTGCCCAAACCGTTCGAACCGCGAGAGCTGTTGGCGCGCATCCGCGCCGTGCTGCGCCGCCACCAACCCGGCAACACAAGCGCCGCAGGTGCAGAGCCTCTCAAGTTTGGCTCGCTGGTGCTCGACCGTGACGCACGCAGCGTCACCGTGCGCGGCCAGCCCTGTGATCTCACGTCCTACCAGTTTGATTTGCTGTGGGTCTTGGCCGAGCGTGCCGGGCGCGTGCTCTCGCGCGATCAAATCATGGAGGCCGTGCGTGGCCGTGAGTTAGAAGCATTTGACCGCTCCATCGACGTCCACATGGGCCGCATCCGCGCGGCCATTGAAGACGACGCCAAAACACCCAAACGTATCTTGACGGTGCGCGGCGTGGGCTACGTGTTTGCCAAACAACAAGACTGACAACTCCATGCCCGAAGTGACCCCGTCCAGCCGCGCCTTGCACCTGCCCTTGTATGTGCGCATTTGGCTGGCCGTGGTGTTGGCGGTGGCCTTGCTCACCCTGTTGGCAGGGTGGGTGGCGCGCATCAGCGCAGACCCACCCTTGCGCGAAGTGGTCTTGCGCAACGCAGCCGGGGAAGTGGTGGGTCAAGGTCGCCGTCCTTTGCACCCGCACGAAAGGGAGGCGGGGGACGGGCCTGCAACACCCATGCCCCCTCAAGGCATGCACAACTCACCCGACATGGATACACCACCACCTGGCCGCTTCGGCACCGGGCCTGAATTCATGGTGCGCATGCAAGACGGCGAACTCATCCACATTCACTTGCCACGCCAGCAACGGTCGTTTTGGACGCGCCCCCCGTTTGGTTTTTTCTGGACCCTCGGTCTGGTAGGCCTTGCTGTGGCCTTGGCCACCTACCCCATCGTGCGACGGTTGACGCGTCGGCTCGAACAATTGCAAAAAGGCGTCGAGCAATGGGGCACTGGCAATTTGTCTGCCCGCGTGGCGGTGCACGGCGGTGACGAAGTGGCCTACTTGGCCGAACGCTTCAACCATGCCGCCGAGCAAGTCGAGCAGTTGGTCACCTCGCACAAATCGTTACTGGCCAATGCCTCGCATGAATTGCGCTCGCCGCTCACGCGCATTCGCATGGGGCTGGAGTTGATGGGGGACACGCCTTCGCCGACCATGAAAGAAGAAATCTCGCGCAGCGTGGGTGAGCTGGATCAGTTGATTGACGAAATTTTGCTGGCCAGCCGACTGGATGCCAAAGAGGCCGACATTGGCACGGTGGAGAACGTCGACCTGACCGGTCTGGCCAGCGAAGAATGCGCGCGCGTCAACGCCGCGCTTGAACTGGGTGATCAACCCCAAAGTTTGCTCGTGCCCGGTGTGCCCAAGCTGCTACGTCGCATGCTGCGCAATTTGTTAGAAAACGCGCGCCGTTATGGCACCGCAGACATCGAGGTGCAACTCGAACCCAGCGAGCCCAACCGCGTGGTGTTGCGGGTGTGTGACCGTGGTCCTGGCGTGCCGCCCGAGTTGCGAGAACGTATTTTTGAGCCGTTTTATCGCCTGCCCGGCGCCAGCGAACGCGATGGTGGCGTGGGCCTGGGGCTGGCCTTGGTGCGCTCCATCGTGCAGCGCCACGGTGGCGAAGTGCACTGCGAAGACCGCCCAGGCGGCGGTGCCAGCTTTGTGGTGCAACTGCCCAGAGCTTGAGGTGCCCAGCGCACAGGACACGCGCCCAAACAACGCCTGATTTAAGCGTTGATCACCGAGCCCAAACCCAAAGCTTGGTTGACACGCGGCATCACCTCTTGCGCCATCAACTCCATGGAGCGGCGACCCAAAGCGGGGTCGACCAAGTCCATGCCCGCGTAGACGATTTCGCCAAAATCACCAGCGGTCTCGCGCAGCGCCAAAATTTGGTCCACCACCTCATTGACCGTGCCAGTGATCACCAAGTCGCCCATCAAGCGGTCCAAGGTCAACAAGCTGTCGTCCTCGTCGGGCGAGCGCTTGAAAATGACGTGACGGTTGGAGATCTTCATCTTCGTCAACATCTGCTGGTAGTAGTAGCGGTAGGGGCTGTTGGCGTCTTCGTGGCCATAGCGCTTGGCGGTGCTGGCGTCGTCGCTGACAAAAATCGTGCGCGCCACGCGCCAGTCGGCGGCTTTGGCTTGCTGGCCCACCGAGGCCTTGCCTTCGGCATAGTTGGCCCAGTGGCTGGGCAACCAGTGCGACAACAAAAAGTTGGCCGACATGGGGTGAAAGTCGCGCTGGCCCATGGCAATCACGCCCTTGGAGAACGGTGCCACCACCGTGCCCACCACTTCGGGGTAGGGCTTTTGGAAAGGCTTCATCAACTCCCCGCGACCAATTGCGGGCACCGCCGTTTGACGGGTGGTGACCTTGAAGCGGTTGTTCTCAAAGTCAATGTCATAGGGCGGGTCGCGCTGCCAAATGGCCAAGATCACGTCGATGGCTTCGGCAAACAATTTGTTGCGGTCTTGGTCCAACATGCCCAAAGACTCGGCGTCAGACGCCAAGGCGCCAGGGCTGATGCCAAAGATGAAGCGGCCTTTGGCCAGGTGGTCAAACATGGCTGCTTGCGACGCAATCAAGGTCGGGTGTGCATGCGACAAATTGCTAGTGCCCGAACCCAACAAGATGCTCTGCGTTTCAAAAATCAGCGTGGCCAAAAACATCAGGCTATTGGTCACGTTCTCGGCTTTGTCGGTCAAATGCTCGCCCACGAACGCGTCGTAAAACCCCAAGCGGTCGGCATAGATGATGGTTTGCCGATCTTCGTGCAGCGTCTCTGTGGTGTCCCGATGCAAGGGGTGCAAGGGCATGGTGAAGTAGCCTAAACGCATGGTGTTTCTCTCTGTGTTTTCAATTGAAAATTTCTGCCGCTCATTCGGGCTGCACGCCCGCGTCTTTGATGACTTGCGCCCAACGCGTGATCTCGCTGCCGACAAACTTGGTGTAGTCGGCGCGTGACAATTTAGACGGCTCCAAACCCAGCTGGTTCAAGCGCGCCAAAAAGCCTTCGTCTTTCAAGGCGGCGCTCAACCAGCCCTCCATTTTTTTCATCAACTCAGGCGGTGTGCCTGCGGGTGCAGCGAGCCCCAAGAAGAACCCCAATTCATAGCCGGGGTAGGTCTCGGCAATGGCGGGCACGTTGGGCCAGGTCTTGAACCGCGTGGGCGCGGTCACGCCCAACGCCAGCACCTTGCCGTTGTCGATTTGCGCCATCGCAGGCAGGTACTCGATGAACATCACTTGCAGCTGTTTGCCATAAAAGTCTTGCAGCGCTGAGCCAATGGCTTTGTAGGGCACGCCGGTCATGGGCGCACCGGTTTTGACGCGAAACATTTCTGCCGTCATTTGCGAAGCCGAGTTGTAGTGGCCATAAAACACTTTGTCCGGGTTGGCCTTGGAATAGCTCACCAAATCGGCCACCGAATTGATGCCCGAGCCTTTGAGCACCAAGGCTACCGACGCTGCGGTGCCAAACATGCCCACATGGTCCAAATCTTTGAGCGGGTCGTAGGGCACTTTTTTGTACAAGCTCAAGTTGGCAGCCAACGTGGTGTTGGTGGTCAACAACATGGTGTAGCCATCGGCGGGTGCGTTCTTCACCATCTCGGTACCCAAGATGCCGTTGGCCCCCGCCCGGTTGTCAATCACCACCGGCTGCTTGGTTTGCGCTTCGAGATACTGCGCAAACGCACGCGCGGTGATATCGCCCGAACCACCCGGCCCAAAAGGCACCACCAAACGAATCGCTTTGTTGGGATAGGTTGACGCTGGGGTCTGAGCCTGGGCATTGAGCACCGTCAGTGTCAGCAAAGCACAGCAGACACACAAGAGCCATTGGAGAAATGACGCACGTTGTTGTTTCATGTTGTTTCTCGGTTTTGTCGCTCAGGACATACGCGATGTGTGGATGAGCTCGGATTTTGACGGCGCGCCGGCAAAGTCCACGCGCTGCTGAGCGTCGGATGTGTAGCCTTTGCGACTCGACAGGTTGGGGTTTTACGCCGATTGCACATAGAAACAGCTCAGCGCATACTGCGCCACCTTTGACAACCCCTACCTAGCAGGAGAACTCATGAGCATGCGCCGATGGCCCCTCTACGCCGCACAAACGCTTCTCACGGTGTGCGCCATCGCATGCAGCGCAGGGGCGCACGCACAGACCTATCCCAACCGCCCCATCAAGATGGTGGTGCCCTATGCCGCCGGCGGCTACTCAGACCAAGCCTCGCGCATCTTGGCCGAGGGCATGTCGCGTGCACTCGGGCAGCCCATCGTCATCGACAACCGTGCCGGTGGCGGCGGGCGCATTGGCAGTGAAGTGATCAGCCGCGCCACCCCCGACGGTTACCAGTTGCTGATGACCACCAACGGCACCCACACCTACATGGCGGTGACCGAAAAAAACCTGTCGTATGACCCGGTGGCCGACTTCACGCCCGTCTCGCTGGTGGGCAGCTATGGCTTGCTCATGGTCACCCACCCCTCGGTGCCTGCGCGCAACTTGCAAGAATTCATGGCCTACGCCCGCGCCAACCCCGGCAAGGTCAACTACGCTTCCTCGGGCATGGGCAGCGGCTTGCACTTTGCCGGTGAGTTGTTCAACGGCATGGCCAAAACCAGCATGGTCCATGTGCCCTATAAAGGCTCGGGCCCCGGCATGCAAGACGTGCTGGCGGGCGTGTGCCAAGTCATTTTTGACGGCGCTGCCAAGCCCCAAATCGACGCCGGCAAGGTGCGGTTCTTGGGCACCACCAGCGCCATTCGCGACCCGCGTTTTCCAGACATGCCCACGCTGGCTGAAGCGGGCTTGCCGGGCTATGACTTGACCTACTGGGTCGGCTTGTTTGGCCCCAAAGGCATGGCCCCCGACATCCAGGCGCGCTTGAACGCCGCCGTGCGCACGGTGCTGGCAGAACCCGAGACACAACGCAAACTCACCGCCATGGGCATGACCCTGGTGGGCAGCACGCCAGACCAACTGGTGCGCGAAATCCGCACCGAGACCGACAAGCTGCGCCAAATTGCAGCCGCCATTCCAGGCGGCATTCAATAAACCACTCCCCCTCTCACACAAGGACACCTCTCTCATGTCAGACGAAGAAGCCAACGCATGGCGCCCGCACGAGCGGCTTGATTTTTCAGCCATCGTCGACCGCCCCCCCTTGCAGCTGCCCGACGGCGCACGCGTGGTGGTGTGGCCCGTGGTCAACATCGAAGAGTGGGACATTTCGCGTCCCATGCCCCGCATGGCCTCGCCCCCGCCCGGCGGTGTGGCGCCAGTGCCCGATGTGCCCAACTGGACCTGGCATGAGTACGGCATGCGGGTGGGCTTTTGGCGCTTGCTCGACGCCTTCAAGCGCTACGACATTCAACCCACCCTGTCGATCAACGCCAAGGTGTGCGAGACCCGCCCACGCGTGCCACAAGCAGCCCTCGATGCAGGCTGGGAGTTCATGGCCCACTGCTACGAACAAATTCCGATTCAAAAAATCACCGACCAGCGCGCCATGATGGAACAGACGCTCGACGTCTTGACCCGCTTCACCGGCCAGCGGCCCAAAGGCTGGTTGGGCCCAGGGCGCAGCCAAACCTTTGTCACGCCCGACCTGATCAAAGAACTCGGCATGCAGTGGTTTGGCGACTGGGTGCTCGATGATCAGCCGCAATTCGTCAACACCCGCCATGGCCGCTTGGTGTCGGTGCCCTACACGATTGAGCTCAACGACATCGGCATCATGCTGACCGCGCACCAAGCCTCCGACGCCATGCTCAACCGCACCCGCGATGCGTTTGACCGCCTCTACATGGACTCGGCCAACGGCGCGCGCATTCTGGCCTTTGGGGTGCACCCGTACATTTCGGGTGCCTCACACCGCATTCGCTACTTTGAAGAAATGCTGGAGTTCCTCAGCGGCCGCGACGACGTGGTATTTTGGAATGGCCAACAAATCTGTGATTGGTTTGAGCAACAGGCGCTCACCGGCACACCACGCACGTGATGCCCGCGATGGATGTGCCGCTGCATGCCTTGTCGATCGCGCAAGCCGGTGAGCTGCTGCGCACCCGCGCGCTGACACCGCTGCACCTGGTGCAGGCGTGTTTGGCACGCACCGAGGCGCAAGAGCCCGCGCTGCACGCCTTCATCACCCGCACCGCAGACGCAGCCTTGGCGCAGGCCGAGCAGGCCACGCGCGAGATCGCCGCCGGCCAGTGGCGCGGACCCATGCATGGCATTCCGATCGCCCACAAAGATGTGCTGCTCACCCGTGGCGTGCGCACCACCGCACACTCGCGGGCCTTGGAGCACTGGGTGCCCGACACCGACGCCGTGGTGGTGCAGCGTTTGACACAGGCGGGCGCCATCAGCCTGGGCAAAACCGCTTGCCATGAATTTGCTTTTGGCTCGCCAGCAGCAGACGATGTGTTTGCGCCCGCCCGCAACCCGTGGAACCCGCTGCACATGCCGGGCAGCTCCAGCAGCGGCTCGGGCACCGCAGTGGCCGCCGGCTTTTGCCTGGGTGCCACGGGCACCGACACCGGCGGCTCGGTGCGTCACCCCGCCGCCGCCTGCGGCTTGGTGGGCTTCAAGCCCACCCGGGGCGTGCTGCCCATGGACGGGGTGATTCCACTGGCCCCCAGCATGGACCATGTGGGCTTGCTGACCCGCAGCGTGGGGGATGCGGTGTTGATGTTTGACGCCATGCGCGGTGACACGGCACATGCGCCCAGCGTGCACACGTCTAACACGCCTGGTGCGCCCTCGCCACAAGCCAGCGCGTCCCCAGGCACCTTACCCCCACCGCGCACCGCCTTGCCCGGCCTGCGCATTGGCGTGATGCGCCGCCAGTTGCAAACGCAAGCCCACGACCCCGAAATTTGGCAATGCTTTGAAGCGGTGCTGGCACGCTGCCGCGCCAGCGGCGCGCACGTCATGGAGATCGACCTCGAGGGCAGCGACCAAGCCGTGAGCCTGGCCAACACCTTGATTGGCTTTCAGGGCTACCAACAGTTGCAGCACTGGGTGCGCGACCAGCCGCAGCTGCTGGGCCAAGGCCTGCGCCGCCGCTTGGTGAGCGCCGCCGAGGTGACCCCACAAGACCATTGGCAAGCCAACGTCACCCGCTGGCAACTTGAACAAGCGCTTGAACAGGTGCTGACCCAGCAGGTGGATGTGCTGCTGTCGCCCGGGCGCGAAATGCCACCCGAAACACTGGAAGCCTTGATGCACAACCCCACCGGCCAGCGCAGCAGTTGCAACCGGCTCTACAGCCTCACCGGCCACCCGGCACTCACCCTGCCCATGGGCCTGCACAGCAGTGGCCTGCCCATGGCCTTGCAACTGGCCACCGCCCAACACAGCGACGACCGGCTATTGGGCCTGGCATTGCGGCTGCAAAGCTGCCTGCCGTGGGACCCACTGCACCCGGCGCGGCCTTGGGTCTGAACCAAATTCTGAGTCAAGGCCTGCGCCATCTGGCTGGCCTGTTGCAGCCCTCTTGCAAACCTCTTGGAAAGGGCTGTCACCGACTGGACGCCCGCCAGTCGGCAAGCGGCTTGCGGGTGGTCAGAATCGCAGCACCCACCGAGAGACCCTGATGCCGCACACCTTCAACCCACACCGCCGCCAATGGCTACAGGCCAGCGTCGCGGCGAGCTTGGGCGCGCTGGGGCAGCACGCACACGCGCAGAGCTGGCCCAGCAAACCGATTCGCTTTGTGGTGCCCTTTGTGCCTGGCGGCACGTCCGACATCGTGGCGCGCACGGTGGCCCAAGAGCTGTCGCGCCAGCTGCCCTTTCCCGTCGTACTCGACAACAAGGCGGGCGGCGGCGGCGTGCCCGCCATGCAAGAGGTGGCGCGCGCGGCGGGGGACGGTCACACCGTCATCCTGGGCCATGTGGGCTCGCTGGCGGTCAACCCCTACATCTTTGCCAACACCGGCTACGACGTGAACCACGACTTCGCCCCTGTGACCTTGCTGGCCAAAGTGCCTAGCTTGTTTGTGGTCCACCCCGACGTGCCGGCCAAAAACCTGCGCGAATTGGTGGACTACGCCAAACGCCGCCCCGGACAGCTCAACTACGCCTCGGCAGGCAACGCCAGTGCGGGCCACTTGGCCATGGAGTACCTCAAGCTCACCACCGGCATGTTCATGACCCACATTCCCTACCGGGGCACGGGCCCAGCCTTGACGGATTTGTTGGCCGGGCGCACGCAAGCGTTTTCTGCTGGCACCCCGGCCTTGCTGCCCCACATCCGCAGTGGCCGACTGCGCGCCATTGCCACCGGCACGCCGCAGCGGCTGGCCTCGCTGCCCGACTTGCCGACCGTGGCCGAGTCGGGCTACAAGGGCTTTGAGTCGGTGCAGTGGTACGGCATGATGGCGCCCGCCAGCACGCCCAGCGACATCGTCAAGCGCTTGCAAGAAGAGTGCAACAAAGCCTTGCACACCGCCACCATTGCCGAACGCTTTGCCAGCGAAGACGCCTTGGTGGGCGGCGGCCCGCCCGCCGAATTTGCCGCCCTGATTGCCCAACAACAACGCCTTTGGAAAGACGTGGTGGCGCGTGCGCGCATCCGCGCCGACTGAAACACACAGGAGACTTCGCCCATGACCGCACACACCGCACCCGAGGCACCACGCGCTGGCTCCGGCTCAAGCTATGGGTCTGGGTCTGCCTCTGCCTCTGCCTCTGCCTCTGCCTCTGCCTCTGCCTCTGGCTCTGGCTCTGGCTTTGACTTTGGTCTGCGCGCATGGCATGGGGCCCACCAGACCACAAGACGCGTGCAGCAGTTTTTGGGGCTGTCTTGGAGGCTGTCTTTGGGTCTGTGTCTGGGCCTGCTGGCTGCGCACACCGCGCAGGCGCAAAACAACGCCGACACCTTCCCCGCCAAACCCATCAAGGTGATGGTGGGTTACGGCCCCGGCGGCACGGGTGATTTGACGGTGCGTTTGGTGGCGCAAAAAATGGGCGACAAACTAGGCCAACCGCTGGTGATTGAAAACCGCCCCAGCGCGGGCGGCATCGTGGCCTCACAGACTGTGCAGCAGGCCGCGCCCGATGGCTACACCCTCAACTTCATCGCGGCAGGCAACTTTGCCATGACGCCCTCGCTGTTCAAGTCGCTGCCGTTTGACCCGGTGAAAGACTTTGAGATGGTGTCGCTGATCGGCACCTTCGGCTTTGCCTTGGCGGTGGACGGCAATGCCAAGTTCAAAGACACGCGCGACTTCATCGAGCAAGCACGCGCCAACCCGGGCAAGCTGTTCATTGGCACCATCTCGGTGGGCAGTGCGCAGTTTTTGGCGGCCGAGGTGTTCAAGTCGATGGCCAAGATCGATGTGACCATCGTCACCTACAAAACCTCGGGCGACGTGATGCGTGCCCTGCGTGGCGGCGATGTGCAGGCGATTTTTGAAACCTTGGCCCCGGTGATTCCACAGGCCAAGGCCGGCACCGTCAAGGTCTTGGGCGTGACCGAAGAGCAGCGCTTTCCAGGCCTGCCGCAGGTGCCCACGATTGCCGAGAGCGGTGTGCCCAACTACGCCGTGGCCGGTTGGAACGGCTTGGCCGTGCCCGCCAAAACACCGCGTGAGGTGATTCAAAAACTCAACGCCGAAGTCAACGCGGCCGTGGCGCAACCCGACATCAAACAAAAATTCCTCGACCTGGGCGTGACCGCCAAGGGCAACACCCCCGAACAAATGCAGGCCCTGCTGGTGCGCGACATCCAGTGGTGGCGTGACGTCATTGGCAAAGCCAAGATCGACAAGCAATGAAAAAAATCTACATCCTCGACGCCTTCCACGAGGCCGGCATCGCGCTGGCCAAGGCCCATGCCGAGGTGGTGTGTTGGCCAGACCCGGCCATTGCCGACTGGCCCGAACACGCCGATGGTGTGATGGTGCGCATGCGCCCCATCACCGCCGAGGAGATTGAGCGCGCCCAGCATGTGCAGGTGATTTGCAAGCAAGGCGTGGGCACCGACACCATCGATTTGCAAGCCGCCAAGCGACACGGCATTGCGGTGTCGCGCACACCGGGCGTCAACAGCGAAGCGGTGGCGGAGTTGGCCTTTGCCTTGTCGCTGTCGGTGACGCGGCGCGTGTCACGCTTTGACCGTTTGTTGCGCGCGGGCGCACCCATCGTGCGGCCCCAGCATTTGGGCATCGAGATGCAAGGCAAGTCGGTGGGCATTGTGGGCATGGGCAACATTGGCTCCATCGTGGCCAAGAAGTGGCGCGGCGCCTTTGACGCGCAGATCTGGGCCTACGACCCCCATGTGTCCAGCGACCGCTGGGCTGACCTGCCGCACCAGCGCGTGCAGCACCTGCACGACATGCTGCCGCATGTGGACCTGCTGACGCTGCACCTGCCGCTCACGCCAGAGAGCCGCCACCTGATCGGCGAAGCCGAGCTGGCTTTGATGAAACCCGATGCGGTGCTCATCAATGTTTCGCGCGGCGGCATCGTCGACGAGGTGGCTCTGGCTGCTGCTCTGCAACGTGGCCATTTGTTTGGCGCAGGCTTGGATGTGTTTGAGGTGGAACCACCGCCGCCCGACCATCCGCTGCTTGCGTTTGACAATCTGATTGCCACCCCACACGCCGCTGGCGGCACCCACGACACCCAACGCCGCAGTGCCACCCAAGTGGCTCAGCAAGTGATTGATGTGTTGAACGGTGGCCCGGTCGCCCACCGCGTCGTCTGAAAATTTTGAACAACAGCCCCATGAATACCTCACCCCTGACCGTGCTCAGCGTGCCACACGACGCGCTGAACTTTGCCATGCCCGCCGAGGCCTGCGACTGCCACACCCATGTGTTTGGCCCCAGCGCCAACTACCCGCTGTCG
This sequence comes from Limnohabitans sp. JirII-29, assembly GCF_003063395.1. Lineage (NCBI taxonomy): Bacteria > Pseudomonadati > Pseudomonadota > Betaproteobacteria > Burkholderiales > Comamonadaceae > Limnohabitans > Limnohabitans sp. JirII-29. Next base: position 339,468 of record NZ_NESB01000004.1, on the reverse strand, counting down.
TCCGAGCGCAACTACATGCCGGGCGACGCCTTGGTGCCCGACCTGCTGGCTTTGCATGACGGCTTACAGATTGCACGCGTGGTGATTGTTCACCCCAGCCCCTATGGCACTGACAACGCTTGCACCCTGGACGCTTTGCGGTTGTTGGGCCCGCGTGGACGCGGCGTGGCGGTGATCGATGCCCACACCACCGACGCAGAGCTACAGGCCATGCACAAGGTGGGTGTGCGCGGCATTCGTTTGAACCTAGAGACCAGCGGCATCCACAACTCCGACTACGCCGCCACACAACTGCGCTGGGCCACGGCGCGCGTGGCGCCGCTGGGCTGGCACTTGCAAATGTTCACCAACCTCAGCGTGATGGCGTCCTTGCGTGAGGTGATCAACACCTTGGATACGCCCGTGGTGTTCGACCACTTCTGTTTGGCCCGGGCCGAGTTGGGCACCTCGCAACCGCACTTTGACACCTTGCTGGCGCTGCTGGCGAGTGGCCGTGTCTGGCTCAAGTTGTCGGCTCCGCACCGGGTGGCACAAGACCCCGACGGCGCGGCCATGACCGAGATGGCGCGCACGCTGATTGCCCACCGGCCCGATCGCCTGCTGTGGGGCAGCGACTGGCCGCATCCCGGGGGTCGCCCCGGTCAGCCGCGCCATCGCGATCAGGTGGAAGCCTTCAACCCCATCAACGATGGCCATGCGCTCAACCGCTTGGCGGCGTGGGTGGATGACGCCGCCACGCTGCGCCAAATACTCGCCACCAACCCTGCGCGCTTGTACGACTTCTGAGTCGCCCACCGCCATCCACACCGTGCCGCCTATGTCTTTGCCCCACACCTCCCCTGAGTTGCAACGACCTCGCTCCGATGCTGCGGCCTCTCGGCGGCGCTTCACTCAGTGGCTGCTCGCCTCATCCTTGGGTGCCGGCGCACTCGGCCACACGCCTTTGGCGCAGGCACAAGACAACAAGCCGCTGCGCATCGTGGTGCCGTTTGCGCCGGGTGGCAGCAACGACATCGTGGGACGCAGCATGGCGCAGCAACTCACGGCCCGCCTCAAGCGCAGCGTGATTGTTGAAAACCGCCCCGGCGCCGGAGGCGCGATGGGCACCGAGCTGGTGGCGCGCGCCGAACCCGATGGCAACACGCTGGTGCTGATCTCGTCGACCTACACCATGAACGCGTCGATCATGAAGCTCAGCTACGACCCGGTGAAGTCGTTCATCCCGGTGGCCATGCTGGGCATGGGCCCGAGCGTGATTGCGGTGGCGGCAGACCTGCCGGTCAACTCCATCAAAGAATTGGTGGAGTACTCCAAGAAAAACGCGGGCAAGGTGTTTTTTGGCTCGGCAGGCGTGGCGAGTTTTCAGCACTTCGCCATCGAGTTGTTCATGCAACGCAGTGGTGCCGTTCTGAGTGTGGTGCACTACAAAGGCGGTGGCCCAGCCTTGGTGGATTTGGCGGCAGGGCACGTGCAGGTGTCCTTGGGCAGCTTGATTCAGATGCAAACCTTTTTGCGTGCGGGCAAGATCAAACTGCTGGCGGTGGCGGGCCCCAAACGGGTGGACCTGATTCCCACCGTGCCCACGCTGCGCGAGTCGGGCATCGACATGGAAGCCAGCAACTGGTGGGCGCTGCTGGCCCCAGCGGGCACGCCCATGCCCTTGGTGGACGCGCTGCACCGCGAAGTGAATGCGGTGCTGACCACGCCCGAGATGCACCAGCGCTTTGCCTCGGAAGGGGCCGAAGCCCTACCACTCAAACGCAGCGAATTGGAAAAACTCATCGCCGACGACACCGTCAAATGGGCACAACTGGCCAAACAAACCGGCATCAAAGCCGAGTAAGTGCAGCCCTTCAGGAGACTTTGCATGACCCTCCATGTACAACCCATTCGCGCCGGGTTTGGCGCTGAAGTTTCAGGCCTGGATTTGACCCAGCCGCAAAACGCCGAGATCCGCGCGCAGCTCAACGACTTGTTCGCTACCTACGCCGTGCTGGTGTTTCGTCAGCAGCCGCTGACGCCGCCGCAGTTCATGCAAGCCGCCGAAATCTTTGGCCCCTTGACGCCGCAGCAAATCAAAAAGTTTGTGCTGCCCGACTACCCGTTGGTGGGCTACAACTCCACCCACGACTTGCCGCGCAAAAACGGCAAGCTGCAAGTGCGCGGCGAGAACTACCACACCGACCACTCCAACGACTTGGCACCGCCCAAAGCCACCACCTTGGTGGCGGTGGAAATTCCGTCCCACGGCGGCGACACCCAGTTTGTCGATGCGCGCCAAGCGTTTGACGATTTGCCCGAGGCCATGCAGCAGCGCATCGTGGGCCTGCGCTCGCTGCATGTGCACCAAAGCAGCCGCAGCCCGCGCAGCTTTGCCAAACTCAGCGACGAAGAGATGGCCCGCATTCCACGCACGCTGCAGCCCTTGGTGATTCGCCACCCCGACAGCGGACGGGCTGCGCTGTACCTGAACACCGGACGCATGGAAGGCATTGATGGCCTGGACGACGAGGCGGGTTACGCCTTGATTGAAGCGCTCTACGCCCACGCCACCCAACCGCGCTACGAATACCGCCACCGCTGGCAAGTAGGGGACTTGGTGATTTGGGACAACCGCTCGGTGCTGCACCAAGCCAATGCGGACTACGACCCCGAGGAATACCGCTACCTGTTGCGCATCATGCTGCAAGGCGCGCCACTGCTGGCCTACGGCGGCAGCACTTGATGCCGTGACTGGGCGACGGCACGGACAGCTGGCGCGAGGATCTATTCAAATTGTTATTACAATAAAAGACGATGCATGTCGAGTTTGATCCCGTCAAGAACGAACAAAACATCCGCCTTCGTGGATTGAGTTTCGAGCGTGCAGCAGCATTTGATTTCGACACCGCCATCATTGCGCAAGACACTCGCAAGGACTACCCAGAAGTGCGCTACGTGGCCATCGGCTTCTTAGTTGCCCGCTTGCATGTGCTGTGCTTCACCCCAGAGAGGTCAACAGCTATGAGCAAACGCACCCCACTGATTGACGCGGACGGCGAAGTGCGCGAACTCAGCGCCGCCGACCTGCGTCGCTTCAAACCAGCGCAGGAAGCACTGCCTGCTGGCTTGCAAAAAACGCTGGGCATGAAGCCGCGTGGCCCCCAAAAAGCGCCGACCAAGCAAATGACCACCATCCGCTTGTCACCCGAGGTGATGAGCGCCTTCAAGGCCACGGGGCCGGGTTGGCAAACCCGTGTGGATGCGGCGCTGAAAGACTGGTTAAGTACGCACGCCTTGGGATAAGTGCGTCAGGCCAGCAGCTTGCTCAAATGTCGTACGGCGGGTAACCCGAGTGTTTGCCCTCAGCTTGCAGCAGGCGAATCATGGCCGGCCACTCCAGCACACCATACGGGCGGCGTGTGCCCGGTTGGTACAGATGGGCCGTGTGCGCCAGCACGTCGGGCGAGGGCATGGTCAGCTCGGTGCGTGCGGCCATGGCGTCCACCTGCGCACGGCACGACATTTCCAACTGGTACATGGTGTTAAACGCTTGCTGAATGGTGGCGCCACAGGTGAGCAAGCCGTGGTTGCGCAAAATCATGGCGTCGTGAGGCCCCAGGTCTTGCACCAAGCGCACGCGCTCGGCCAGGTCAATGGCCGGGCCTTCAAAGTCGTGGTAACCGATGTGACCCACAAAGCGGATGGAGGTTTGCGTCATCGGCAACAAGCCGCATTGCATGCTGGCCACCGCCATGCCCGCGCGGGTGTGGGTGTGAATCACACAGCGCACATCGGCACGCGCTTCGTGGATGCAACCGTGGATCACATAGCCCGACTTGTTGATGCCGTAGTCGGTGTCGGGCTGGCTGATGATCTGGCCAGACGCATCAATTTTCACCAAGCTCGATGCCGTGATTTCTTTGTAGAGCAAGCCGTAGAGGTTGATCAGCAAATGGTCGGTGCCTGGAATGCGCGCCGTGATGTGGTTGTAGATCAGATCGGTCATGCCGAACTGGTCCATCAAACGGTAGCAAGCGGCCAGCTCGACACGGGTTTGCCATTCTTCAGGCGAGACGCTGTGTTGCAGGCTGGGGAAGTCGGTGCTGTAGTTCATGGCAAAAAATCAATCAGGATTGAAAGGCCTGCAACACACGCTCGGGGGTGATGTCTTCCAGGCAACGGGTATGGCCCAACGGACACACGCGTTCATAGCAAGGTGCACAGGCCAGTGGCGGGTGGTAGTTGGGGTCCACACGCAGCCACAACACGCGTGCTTTGTCGTTCAACGGTGGCGTGTGTTCGGGACTGGACGAGCCGTACACCGCCACTTGGGGCACGCCAAAGGCGGCTGCCACATGCATCAGGCCCGAGTCGTTGCTGACCACGCGGTAGGCCGAGGCGATCAAGGCAAAGGCTTGCACGAGTGAGGTTTTACCCGCCAGGTTGACGCATTGCCCCGGTCGCACCGCATTGGCTTGGCGCGCAATGTCGTCGCACAAAGCCTGCTCTTTGGCCGAGCCCAGCAACAAGACGGGGACATCCAGCTTGGCCGCCAGCTCGGCAAAGTGGTGGGCTGGCCAGCGCTTGGCAGGGCCGTACTCGGCACCCGGCGCAAACACCACATAGCTGTTGCGCGCCAGCGTAGGCACATGTGGCATGCGGCCCACCAACTCCAGCGCCTCGTCCAGCAAGGCCGGCGCGAGTTGCAGCACGGGGCGCAAGTCACCACTGAGCTGCATCGACCCTTGGGTCCCGAGCAAGCTCAGGGCGGCGTAAAACTCCACCATCGGGGGGCGTACTTCGCCACTGGGGTTGTCCAAACGGTCGGTCAACAAACCAAAACGCATTTCGCCGGTGTAGCCCACGCGTTGGGGAATGCGCGCCAGCCAAGGGATGAGTGCGCTTTTGAGGGAGTTCGGACACACATAGGCCACGTCAAAGCGCCCGCGCAGGGCACGCGCCATGGCCAGTCGGCCTTGCCATTGCAGGCCACCGTGCTGGAATGGAAACTCGATCACCTCGGCCACACCAGGCATGGCACGGTAAACAGGGGCCACCCACGGCAGCGCCCCCACTGTCAAGCGCTCACCGCGTGCCGCCAGGCGACGCAGCAAAGGCTCGGTCATCACCGCGTCGCCTATCCATTGCGGCGCGATGACGAGGGCGTTTTTAGTGGTGGCCGCCAACGTGTTCGCCGGCTTTGAGTTTGTACACCGTGCCGCAATAGGGGCACTTGGCTTCGCCGGTTTTGGCCACATCCAGGTACACCTTGGGGTGGCTGTTCCAGAGCTTCATGTCGGCTTTGGCGCTGGGGCAAAACACGCCGCCATGGCCATTGAGGTCTTTGGCCAGGAGTTCAACTGGGTGTGTCATGTGTGCGTTCCCTGTGCTTCAGACTTGGGTCAACCAATGGGCGTACTTGGGGTTGCGGCCATTGACGATGTCAAAGAAGGCGCTTTGAATTTTTTCGGTGATGGGGCCGCGGCTACCCACATAGCCTTCTTTGCCCAACTCGATGCGGTCGAGCTCACGAATCGGCGTGACTTCAGCCGCCGTGCCGGTGAAGAAGGCCTCGTCGGCGATGTACACCTCGTCGCGAGTAATGCGCTTTTGCACAATCTCCAGCCCCAGGTCTTTGGCGATGTGGAACACCGTGTTGCGGGTGATGCCGTTGAGGGCACCGGCCGACAAATCGGGGGTGTAGATCACACCGTCTTTCACCACAAAAATGTTTTCGCCAGCGCCTTCAGACACAAAGCCCGAGGTGTCGAGCAACAGGGCTTCGTCGTAGCCCTCGTCGGTGACTTCCATGTTGGCCAGGATCGAGTTGGTGTAGTTGCTCACCGCCTTGGCCTGCGTCATGGTGATGTTGACGTGGTGGCGGGTGTAGCTGCTGGTCTTGACGCGGATGCCGCGCTTCATGCCTTCTTCGCCCAGGTACGCGCCCCAGGTCCAAGCCGCCACCATCAGGTGGATGGTGTTGCCTTTGGGGCTGACACCGAGCTTTTTGTCACCAATCCAGGTGAGCGGGCGGATGTAGCCGCTCTCCAGGTTGTTCTCGCGCACCACAGCGCGCTGGGCTTCGTTGACCTGTTCTTTGGTGAACGGAATGGCCATACGCAAAATTTTGGCGCTGTTGAACAGGCGGTCGGTGTGCTCTTGCAGGCGAAAGATCGCGGTGCCCTGGGCGGTTTTGTAAGCACGCACGCCTTCGAACGCGCCGCAGCCGTAGTGCAGGGTGTGAGACAACACGTGGATCTTGGCGTCGCGCCACTCCACCATCTGGCCATCCATCCAAATCTTGCCGTCACGGTCAGACATTGAGGGAATTACGACGCTCATGGGATTTCCTTTGGACTTGTATGTAGGTGTGCTGGGCCGGTCCAGCCTAGCATTTGATTTTAACGAGGGCAGAGAAGTCGCTCAGAGGCTCATGCCTTGGCGGTCACATCCGAGACCTCTGCGGCTGCCAGTGCGGGCGCGTCGTGGTCTGGCTCAGCCTCTGGTCGCGTCAGGTCCCAGCTTTGCAGCTTGCCATGCAAGAAGGTGCAGCGCACCACCGACTCGGAGCCATCGCGCCAGCTGAAAACTTCAGGCTGGGCGTCTTTCTCGGTCTCAAGTTGCCCCAGGGCACGCGTCATGGCAATGACGTGCATCAAGCTCAAGCCGGTTTTGAGCTTGGCGTTGAGCATGACCGCGCTGTCCACATAGCCGATCGGGCGCTTACTGGCGCGTTTCATGATTTGCACCAAGCGGGTGAAGTAGAGCAACAGCCACATCACCCCGCCAGTGAAGACCATGGCCACGCCCATCCACTGCATGGATTGCCAAGCCCAAGCAGTCAGGCCCACAGCACCTATCGGTATCGCATATCGTTGAAAGTTCATGGCGCTATTGTCTCAGGCCCGTGATCGTCCGATCGTCTTTGCCCGCGCCACACAGGCGACGCAAACCTGCGGCTCCTTTGGTCCCGCTTCAACCCAGCGAGCGCACCAAACCAATCGCCTCATCCACACGTTCCACCGGGTGCAAAGTCATGCCTTCGATGGGCTTTTTAGGCATGTTGGCTTTCGGAATCACAGCCACCGTGAAGCCCAGTTTGGCGGCTTCTTTCAAGCGTTCTTGGCCGCGCGGGGCCGGGCGCACTTCGCCCGCCAGGCCCACCTCGCCAAAGGCAATGAAACCCTGGGGCAAGGGCTTGCCACGCAAGCTGCTCTGGATGGCCAGCATGACGGCCAAGTCGGCGGCGGGCTCGCTGATGCGCACACCGCCCACGGCGTTGACAAACACATCTTGGTCCATGCACGCCACACCGGCATGGCGGTGCAACACCGCCAGCAACATGGCCAAACGGTCGCGGTCCAGGCCCACGCTCAAGCGACGTGGCGAGGGGCCCCCGGTGTCGACCAAGGCCTGGATTTCGACCAGCATGGGGCGCGTGCCTTCGAGCGTGACCAACACACAGCTGCCGGGCACGGGCTCGGGGTGCTGGCTCAAGAAAATGGCGCTGGGGTTGCTCACGCCTTTGAGGCCTTTTTCGGTCATGGCGAAGACGCCAATTTCGTTGACCGCGCCAAAGCGGTTTTTGATGGCGCGCACCAGCCGGTAGGTGGAGTGGGTGTCGCCTTCAAAGTACAGCACGGTGTCCACCATGTGTTCCAACACGCGCGGCCCGGCCAAGGCACCTTCTTTGGTGACGTGGCCCACCAACACCACGGCCGTGCCGGTGGACTTGGCCATGCGGGTGAGGTGGGCCGCGCATTCGCGCACCTGCGCCACCGAACCCGGCGCGCTGGTGAGTTGGTCGGAGTAAACCGTTTGGATCGAGTCCATCACCACCACGGCGGGCTTGAGTTTGTCGACCGTGGCCAGCACTTTTTCCAACAGGGTTTCGGCCAACACTTGCACCTGGCTGTGGTCAAGCCCCAAACGGCGCGAGCGCAGCGCCACTTGGGCCGCCGACTCTTCGCCCGTCACATACAAGGTGGCCATGCCGCTGCGCTGCAAGCCGTCCATGGCTTGCAACAACAAGGTGGATTTGCCAATGCCGGGGTCGCCGCCAATCAACACCACGCCGCCGTCCACCATGCCACCACCGAGCACCCGGTCGAGCTCTTCTTGGCCGGTGGGGGTGCGGGCCACGTCGTGGGCTTCAATGTCAGACAGCGTGGCCACCTCGGCGCTGGGCGCGAGTGCGGCCATGCCCGCGTAGCGGTTTTTGCTGCCCGAGCCCGCCGACTCGACCGCGCTCTCCAGAAGGGTGTTCCAGGCGTTGCAGCTGGGGCATTTGCCCAACCATTTGGGGCTGGTGCCGCCGCATTCGGTGCAGACGTAGTGGGTTTTTTCTTTGGCCATGGTGCAATAGTACTGGACAAACAAACAGTATTCGCGCTTTTCGAAGGTAATGTCGAGTCTCAGTGAGTTCTGCACCGGACGTACAGGGATGACAGTAACTTAGCTGCAGGTCTTCCAGAGATTTCTGAAATGCGCCACGGTGTCGGCGGCACCGTGCAGCTCCAAAGCACCCAACAAATCCGCCCTTGTGTAGGGCGGATTTCTCAGGTCCTTCACACTCTTCTTCAAGGCAGCTTCAACCCTGCCCGGATCCGCGACGCACATCAGATCAACGAAGACACCAGGCTTGACTACCTGAATACCGAGCTTTGCCGTGTCCTTCACCGCCAAGTGCTTCAGGTTTGAAGAGACGACGAAAACCATATCACTCGGCGAGCCCTCGGTGGCCAAGACATCCTTCAAGCGGACCGCGGCCGCCACGACATGCGTGTCGCCATTGTTGACCTTCGCGGGCACTCGGGTCGTCACGCTTTCGTGGTCGTGACCAAGGATTTCCCATTCAGTGCCGGTGGCACTGCGAAAAGCAGCCAACCGGAGGGCCGCTCGCTGTGCGTCCTCTGCCCCTTTGTCACTATCCTTGTATGCCTCCAAGGTCTGACCTTTTAAGCCGGTGACTACTTGGGCCCAATTACGGACGAACTCGACTTCGATGTCCTGCGTCCAGCGCGGCTCATAGAGCCCGCCTAGGTGCAGATCGAAAAGGACGTCGGACAGTCGTGGAGGCAGCAGCGTGTTGGCATCCAGGACGGCGTAGGTGCGCCCGCTCGGAGACAACGGGTGGTTAGCCACGCTTGGGGCCCTTCTTAGCGGGCTTAGATGCCTTCCTAGCTACGAAAGCGGCTTCTGGTATGTTGTACAGGCCCGTCTGGACCCCGGCCTGTCTGTAGACTGCTTTCTTTGTTGTCTCCGAATCCGGCGGATTTTGAGCCATCCAAGCCTTCACCGATGACTCAGGGACACGGCGATGCCCACCGGCGGTCGTCTGCGCACTAGGTAGTTTTCCGGAGTCGATCAGCATTGCGACGTATGGACGGCTGCGCCCCATGATTTGAGCGGCCTCCTCAGTGGAAAGCATCCTGTCCTTGCTCGCCTGCGTCACACGCATGTCCTTACTAAGGATCACCTGCGCGAGGTAGAGCTGCAACTCGCCTCTGATTTGACGGGAGGCTTCGTCCTGAGATTCGAGGACCTCATGCAGAACCACCCGAAGAACACCCGAGTCGATCTGATTTCGCTTGACTCCCTTGATCTGTTTAACCTGCACAATCCTCGGGGAACCATGTTGAGCCACTAGGTCAGCCAACCCGCCTAGGGGATCACCAGCCAGCGCTTTCTGGCTCATTATTCCGTTAGTAGTGATGGATGGTTGCATAGTGGCCGCCGTTTCGAATTTAGTTTCGATTATGGATCAAATTCGAAAAATTCGCATAGGGCAGTTTCGCCCGAAATATGGGGAACGGAGATGAAAGAGGGCCAGGAGTCTTGGCCTTGCCCTATGCGAGCTAACTCGCCTTGAAGACCCCGCGTAACTTCGTATGAGGGCTAACCCATCAATCGACACGGACATCCTATCGGCGAGCTTCTTCAACGTTGAGAGTCCGCTCTCCTGTCCGCTGGCTGTCTTCTTTGGGGCCCGCTTGCTGAGTCCGCTGACATTCGTCGTTCGACGGTGTGCGTCGCTGACCAGCCTACAGCCGGCATCTGTAAGGTGAAAGTCGGAACTGCCGCATTAACGGCCAATCATTGTGTGACCGGTGAAATATCTCGTCTTTCGAATGAAGTTCAAAATTTCGAGGGTAAATCCCAGGCGGCAACGCCCTCTCAGAGCTTGGTCCATGCAAAGCATTCACTTAACATGTTAAATAAATTCCATCTCGTGTTGCTCCCATGCGCCAACCCTTCGTCCATCGCAACCTGCCGCGTTTGCTGCTGCAAGCACGCGAATCGGTGATGGCCCACACCCGACCGGGCTTGCGCAGCCATGGTCTGAGCGACCAGCAATGGCGGGTGTTGCGGGTGCTGGGCGAAGACCACGGCAACGGAGGCCAAGGCGTCGAAACCGGACGCATTGGGCGTGAGGCCTTCATCACCGGCCCCAGCCTTAGCGGCGTGCTCACGCGCATGGAGCGCGATGGCCTGGTGCAACGCCAACGCGACCCCAGCGACCAACGCCGCACTGTGGTGAGACCCACCGCCTTGGGGCTGCAACGCGTGGACACCCTGTCACACACCATCGAAGCGCACTACCAAACCATGGAGCAGCACCTAGGTAAAACCAAATTGGCCCAGCTGTATGCCTTGCTCGACGAGGTGATCGCGCTCGACCTGCCGCCGACCGACTGAACGCAACGCCGCCAACCCTTCACACCTCAAACCTATGACCGCCCACATCCCCTCACCCGACCTGCCCATTCATGGCACGGTCTACGGCGTCTTGCTGAACAGCCAGGCTGAATGGCAAGCGGCCGCGCCGCTGATGAGCAGCGCGCCCTACCAAGCGCCGCCCAAAGCGCCGGTGCTCTACATCAAGACGGCCAACACCTGGACCTTGAGCGAACATGCCATCGCGGTGCCTTCGCACCTTTCTGCGGTGGAGATCGGCGCCACGCTCGGCGTGGTGCTCAGCGAGGAAGGCGCGCTGCGCGGCTATGTGTTGCTCAACGACCTGTCCGTGCCGCACAGCGTGGCCGAGCAAGGTTTTTACCGCCCGCCCGTGAAATACAAATGCATCGATGGATTTTTGGGAATTGGCGCGCAGCTGCTGCCCGCCGCCGACTTGCCAGACCCCCACGCCATCACGCTGGAAGTGCGCATCAACGGCACGTTGTGCCAAACGGTGCAGCTCGGCCAGATGCGTCGCTTGCTGCCACAGCTCTTGGCCGATGTGGGCGAGTTCATGACGCTGCAAGCCGGCGATGTGCTGATGCTGGGCTTGGACGTGTGCCACGATGGCCCTGAAGCTGGACGTCGCCCGCATGCCGTGGTGGGCGACGTGGTGGAAATTCATGCACCCGGCGTGCCAGGCTTAGGCGTCTTGCGTAACCATTTGATGGGAGCTGTGTCATGAAACACGCACGCGTGATCTACCAACACCAGACCCACGACGCGACCGAGCGCGACGGCCAACTGCTGCTGGACGATGGACGGTGTGTGGCCTTTGACGCCGTGCGCTGGCTGCCGCCCTTGGCCCCGGTGGCGCGCCCGCGCACGGTGCTGGCACTGGGCTTGAACTATGCCGACCACGCCAAAGAGCTGGCCTTCAAAGAGCCGCCCAAAGAGCCCTTGGTGTTTGTCAAAGGCGAAGGCGGCTTGATCGGTCACCACGAACACACGCTGCGCCCGAACGAGGTGAGGTTCATGCACTACGAGTGCGAATTGGCGGTGGTGATCGGCAAAACCGCCAAGCGGGTGCGCCGCAGCGATGCCTACGACTTTGTGGGTGGCTACAGCGTGGCCAACGACTACGCCATCCGCGACTACTTAGAGAACTGGTACCGCCCCAACATGCGGGTGAAAAACCGTGACACCTGCACCCCCCTGGGCCCCTGGTTGGTAGACGCGGCGTCGCTGCACCGAACCTATGGCGACCCGTCGAATTTGGCGCTGCAAACCACAGTGAATGGCCAGGTCACACAAAGCGGCAACACCCGCGACATGATTTTTGATGTGCCCACCTTGATCGAGTACCTCAGCGACTTCATGACGCTCTACCCCGGCGACCTGATCTTGACCGGCACGCCCGACGGCGTGGTGGACTGCCAGCCAGGCGATGTGGTCGTGACCGAGATCGAGGGCGTGGGCTCGCTCACCAACACCATCGCGGCGGCCCCGACCCGCGTGTAACACCCCACTTTTGGAGACAACGATGCAGACCATCGACCACCTCATCAACGGCCAATCGGTGAGCCACGGCCCGCGCTTTGAAACCATCAACCCCGCGACCCAAGAGGTGTTGGCCGAAGTGGCCAGCGGGGGCGAGGCCGAAGTCAACGCTGCGGTGGCCGCCGCCAAAGCCGCGTTTCCCAAATGGGCCAACACGCCCGCCCCCGAACGCGCCAAGGTGATGCGTCGCTTGGGCGAGCTGATCACCCAGCACGTGCCCGAGATTGCCCGCACCGAAACCCAAGACTGCGGCCAAGTGATTGCCCAAACTGGCAAGCAACTGGTGCCGCGTGCAGCCGACAACTTTTCGTACTTTGCCGAGATGTGCACGCGCGTCGATGGCCACACCTACCCCACCCCCACCCACCTGAACTACACGCTGTTTCACCCGGTGGGCGTGTGCGCATTGATCAGCCCGTGGAACGTGCCCTTCATGACCGCCACCTGGAAGGTGGCACCGTGTTTGGCGTTTGGCAACACGGCGGTGCTCAAGATGAGCGAGCTCTCGCCCATGAGCGCCGCGCGCTTGGGCGAGTTGGCGCTGGAAGCCGGTGTGCCACCGGGCGTGCTGAACTTGGTCCACGGCTACGGCAAAGACGCGGGTGAACCGCTGGTGGCACACCCCGATGTGCGCGCCATTTCGTTCACCGGATCGACCGCCACCGGCAACCGCATTGTGCAAACCGCGGGCCTGAAAAAGTTCAGCATGGAGCTGGGCGGCAAGTCGCCCTTTGTGGTGTTTGAAGACGCCGACTTGGAGCGCGCCATGGACGCGGCCGTGTTCATGATTTTCTCGAACAACGGCGAGCGCTGCACGGCGGGCAGCCGCATCCTGGTGCAGCAAAGCATCTACGCCGACTTTGTGGCCAAGTTCACCGAACGCGCCAAGCGCATCTGCGTGGGCGACCCATTGGATGAAGCCACCGTGGTGGGCCCGATGATCAGCCAGGCCCATTTGGCCAAGGTGCGCAGCTACATCGACCTCGGTCCCAAAGAAGGTGCCACGCTGTTGTGCGGCGGACTCGACCGGCCCTCGTATGCGCCTGAACTGCCTGCCCACGTGGCACGCGGCAACTATGTGTGGCCCACGGTGTTTGCCGATGTGGACAACCGCATGAAGATCGCGCAAGACGAAATTTTTGGCCCCGTGGCCTGCCTGATTCCGTTCAAGGACGAAGCGCATGCCATTGCCCTGGCCAACGACATCGCCTACGGCTTGAGCAGCTATGTGTGGACCGAGAACATTGGCCGCGCCCACCGCGTGGCCGCTGCGGTGGAAGCGGGCATGTGCTTTGTGAACAGCCAAAACGTGCGCGACTTGCGCCAGCCCTTTGGTGGCACCAAGGCCAGTGGCACCGGGCGCGAAGGCGGCACCTGGAGTTACGAGGTGTTTTGCGAACCCAAAAACGTGGCGGTGTCGATGGGCAGCCACCACATTCCACATTGGGGCGTGTGATGGGACAGCTCGCCCTCGCCGCCAAGATCACCCACGTGCCCAGCATGTACCTGAGCGAGTTGCCGGGCCCGCGCCACGGCACGCGCCAAGACGCCATTGCGGGGCACCAAGACATCAGCCGCCGTTGTCGCGCCCTGGGGGTGGACACGCTGGTGGTGTTTGACACCCACTGGCTGGTTAACGCGAACTACCACATCAACTGTGCCGCGCATTTCAAAGGCAGCTACACCAGCAACGAGTTGCCGCACTTCATCCGCAACATGGATTTTGAGTCGCCCGGCAATCCGGCACTCGGGCAGCTGCTGGCACGCGTGTGCAACGAGTACGGCGTGGAAACGCTGGCGCACGACGCCACCACCTTGTCGCCCGAGTACGGCACGCTGGTGCCGCTGCGCTACATGAATGCCGACCAGCACTTCAAGGTGGTGTCGGTGTCGGCCCTGTGCATGGCGCATTACCTGAATGACAGCGCGCGCCTAGGCTGGGCCATGCGCCAAGCGATCGAACAACACTACGACGGACGGGTGGCGTTTTTGGCCAGTGGCTCGCTGAGCCACCGCTTTGCACAAAACGGCTTGGCGCCTGAATTTGCCTTCAAGGTCTGGAGTCCGTTGTTGGAAAAGCTCGACGCGCAAGTCATCCGCATGTGGCAGATGGGCGAATGGGCGGCGTTTTGCGAGATGCTGCCCGAGTACGCGAGCAAAGGCCATGGCGAAGGTTTCATGCACGACACCGCCATGCTGTTGGGTGCCTTGGGTTGGTCGGGCTACGACGGCAGTGCCGAAATCATTACGCCATACTTTGGTGCCTCAGGCACAGGCCAGATCAATGCGGTGTTTCCGGTCACGCCCCAAGACGGCTCACACATTCCTGCCGCACAAGCCAGCGCGGCCACTGCCTACCAAGCGTTTGGCCGTTTGTAAGATCCAAGCTCTTTGTTGACACCCTCATGCCACACCTCGTCATCCTCTACAGCGGCCAACTCGACCACGACACCGACATGACGCAGTTGTGCCGCCGCTTGGCCGACACCATGCTCACGGTGCGTGACGAAGCGGGTGAACAGGTGTTCCCCACCGGTGGCGTGCGCGTGTTCGCCTACCCAGCGACGCATTACGCCGTGGCTGACGGCAGTGGCGACCACGGCTTTGTCTATCTGAATTTGCGCATGGGCAAGGGCCGCAGCGAGGCCACGCAACAAGATGCGGGGCAACGCTTGATGGCCACCGCACGTGCCCACTTGGCCGACCTGCTGACACGCCGCCATGTGGGCATCACCTTGCAAATTGACGTGGGCCTGCCCGTGTTTGATGGGCGTTTCGGTAACCTCCACCCACTGTTTGCCGCGCCCACTTGAGTAGACGCAAAGACGCACACACTTTCTTTTTTTTTCAACCCACCACACTGCCATGCAAACACCTGTCAACCTCTTCAAACAAGCGCTCCACCAACAGCAAGCCCAAATTGGTTTGTGGATGGGCCTGGGCAATGCCGTGACCACCGACATCTGTGCGGGGGCCGGTTTTGACTGGCTGGTGATCGACGGCGAGCACGGCCCCAACGACTTGACCACCCTCTTGGCCCAGTTGCAAACCGTGGCGGCTTACCCCAACTCGCACCCAGTGGTGCGCATTCCGCACCACGACCCCGCACTGATCAAGCAAGTGCTGGACTTGGGCGCGACCACCTTGCTGGTGCCGATGGTGGACACCGCAGAACAAGCGGCCGCGATTGTGCAAGCCAGCCGCTACCCGCAAGACGATGGCCAAGGTGGCATCCGTGGCATGGCAGGCACGCGTGCCTCGCGCTGGGGGCGCTATCCCAACTACGGCAAAGAAGCCAATGCACAAGTGTGCGTGCTGGTGCAGGCAGAAACGCGTGAAGCGCTCAAGAACCTCGACGCCATCGCAGCCACGCCGGGCGTGGATGGGGTGTTCATCGGTCCTGCCGATTTGTCGGCCTCGATGGGGCACATCGGCAACCAAACCCACCCCGAAGTGCAAGCAGCCATCGTGGACGCGATGGCACGCATTCGAAAAGCGGGCAAAGCGCCAGGCATCTTGATGGGGGACGAAACTCTGGCGCGCCAGTATCTGGCCCTCGGTGCCTTGTTTGTGGCGGTGGGCGTGGACAGCATGATCTTGTCGCGCCAAACCTCAGCCTTGGCCGCCAAATACAAAGAAGGCTTGGGCGGCGCGGCGCCTGCCAGCGCCAAAGGCCAGGTGTACTGAGCCAGACGCCATGAGCCACCGTTTTCACCCCGACGAATGGGCCGCCCGCGTACAGCTGGCAGCTTGCTACCGCGTCTTTGCCATGCTGGGCTGGACCGAGATGATTTACAACCACCTCACGGTGCGCCTGCCGCACAGCGTGAGCGGTGACGACAAGCAGTTTTTGATCAACCCATTCGGCCTGCACTACAGCGAGGTCACGGCCAGCAACTTGGTGAAGATCAACCTGCAAGGCGAGGTGCTGGACGGTTCCACGCACCGCATCAACCCCGCAGGCTTTGTGGTGCATGCCACCTTGCATGGCGGCATAGACGGCGCGCATTGCGTGATGCACACCCACACCACCGCCGGGGTGGCTGTGGCCAGCTTGCAAGGCGGGCTGTCGCAAAGCAATTTTTATTCGGCGCAGTTGCACGACATGGTGGCGTACCACGACTTTGAAGGCATCACCATCCACGCCGACGAAGGCCCACGCGTGCTGCACAGCATTGGCCACAAAAAAGCCGTGATTTTGCGCAACCACGGCCTGTTGGCTTGGGGGCGCACGGTGCCCGAAACCTTTGCGATTTTGTGGACGCTGCAACGCGCCTGCGAAATTCAACTCGCCACACTGAGCATGGGCACGCCCATTGCCGTGCCCGAAGCCATTGCCGCCAGGTGCACACGCGACTCGCTGCAATTCGACAACCAGCACGGGGGCGCAGGGGTGGATGTGTTTGAGGCCCTGGTGCGTCAGGTGGATCGCATCGACATGGGGTACCGGCAATGATGTTTTCCAAGGTGTGCATCTACGGCGCAGGTGCCATTGGCGGCTGGGTTGGCGCGCGCGTGGGGCAACTGCCCGGCGTGCAGCTGTCGGTGGTGGCACGCGGTCACACGCTGAGCGCCTTGCAAGCGCATGGCCTGCGTCTGCACAGCGGCGGGGTGAGCCATGCGGTGCCTGTGCGCGCCAGCGCGCAACCGGCCGATCTGGGGGTGCAAGACCTGGTGGTGATCGCCGTCAAGGCCCCCGCATTGCACGAGGTGGCGCGCCACATCGCCCGGCTGATCGGTCCGCACACGGTGGTGCTGACGGCGATGAATGGCGTGCCTTGGTGGTTCTTGCAACAGTTCGGTGGCGACTATGCCAACACGCCCTTGGTGAGTGTTGACGCCGACGGCAGCATTGCACGCGCCATTCCTGCCCAACACGTGCTGGGGGGCGTGGTGCACGCGAGTTGTTCTTTGCGTTCTCCCGGCGAGATCGCTCACCACTTTGGCAACGGCTTGATCGTGGGCGAGCCCTGCGGTGCGCTGAGCGAGCGAGGCCAGGCCTTGCAAGCGCTGCTGGCCCAAGCGGGGTTTGACGCCACGCTGTCGCCGCAGATTCAAAAAGACGTTTGGTACAAGTTGTGGGGCAATATGAGCGTGAACCCGATCAGTGCGCTGACCGGTGCCACGACCGACAAGATCATGGACGACCCGCTGGTGCGCAGCTTTATTTCCAGCGTGATGCTGGAAGCCAAAGAGATTGGCGCGCGCATCGGCTTGGCCATTGAACAAGAGCCCGAAGACCGGCACGCGGTGACACGCAAACTCGGTGCATTCAAAACGTCCATGTTGCAAGACGTGCAAGCACACCGCGCGGTGGAGCTGGATGCACTGGTGGGTGCGGTGCGCGAGCTGGGGCAGATCACCGGCGTGACAACACCCTTCACCGATGCCCTGATGGGTTTGGCACGTTTGCAAGCGCAAGGCTTGGGGCTTTACCCTGCGTGACGGGCGCGCCAGCGCGGCCACAACACGTTGAGCGCCAAGCCTGCCATCACCAAGGCGGCGGCACCCAGCTTCCAGCCCGGTAAGGGCTCGCCCAATAAGAGCGCCGAAGAGGCCATGCCAAACACGGGCACCAGCAAGGACAAAGGCGCTACGGTGGCTGCCGGATGACGGGCCATCAACCAGCCCCACACGGCGTAGCCAAACAAGGTATTGGCCCAGGCCTGCCACGCCACGCCCGCCCAGGTGAGGGCGTGCGCCTGTTGCAGTGCTTCTTGAATGACAGGCCAGCCTTCAAACACCAAGGACAAGCCGAGCAAAGGAAACGTGGCCCACACGCTGGACCACACCACATAGCTCAACAGGTTCACACCACCGGCTTGTTTGCACACCAGAGTGCCCGACGACCAGCCCAGCGCCGCCGTCAACACAAGCACCAGGCCCAACAGCGACGTGTCGCCATCGGTGTGCCAAGCAATCAGCCCCAAACCACACATGGCCAAGCACAAGGCCCCCCACTGGAAGGCTTGAACGCGCTCACGCAAAAAGTACATGGCTAAACCGGTGGTGAAGAACGCTTGGGTCTGGACCACCAAAGACGCCAGCCCCGGCGTGATGTGCCCTTGGATCGCGGTGTAGAGGCAAGAAAACTGGACCACCCCAATCAAAAAGCCATAGGCCGCCACATTGCGCCAATCCACCGCAGGTCGAGGTAACCACAGCAAGGCCGGAAATGCCGCCAACGCAAAGCGCAAGGCGGCCATGAGCAAAGGGGGCAGTTGATGGAGCGTGGTTTTGATCACCACAAAGTTGCTGCCCCACACCACCATCAGCAGCAAGGCAAGCAGCAGGTGACGCAGCGGCACGTGCGTGACTCAGTCGACTTGAAAACCAACGCGCGCGCTGACAGCGCACATCAGCTCGTAACCCACCGTGCCTGCGGCATGGGCCACCTCGTCGATGGGCAGCACGGCGCCATTGGAGGCACGCCCCCACAAGGTGACTTCGCTGCCATAACCGGCCTGGGGACAAGGCGTGAGGTCAACCGCGAGCATGTCCATGCTCACGCGCCCCAAGGTGCGGGTGCGCACCCCATGGACCAAGACCGGTGTGCCCGTGAGGCAATGGCGCGGGTATCCATCGGCATAGCCACATGCCACCACCCCCATGCGCAAGGGCGCTTCGGCGCGAAACAACGAGCCATAGCCCACGCTGTCGCCCGCTTGCAGCTCTTGCACCGCAATGATTTGGCTGCGCAAACTCAGCGTCGGCTGTAGATGCCAATGCGCCAGGTCATGCTCAGGAAAGTCGGGGGCGCTGCCGTACAACGCAATGCCAGGACGCACCCAATCGGCGGCCACTTCAGGCGCTTGTGCATGGCGCAGCGACGCGGCGCTGTTGGCGGTGCTGCGCTCACCCGGCAAGTCTTGGGTGGTACGGGCAAACACGGCCATTTGTTCGGCCACGCCTCGCGGGCCATCGGCATCGCTGAAGTGGGTGACGAGAGAAATTTCATCTACTTGCGGCAATTGGTTGAGGCGACTCCAAGCCGAGCGAAAACTTTGTGGCTTAAAGCCCAGGCGGTTCATGCCACTGTTCATTTTGAGAAAGACCCGATGTGGCACCTGCGTTTTATGACGGCTGAGCATGTCGATTTGTTCGTCGCAATGCACCGTGTGCCACAGGTCCAAACGCGAACAAAGTTCTAAATCGCGGGCTTCAAAGACGCCTTCCAGCAGCAACACCGGACCACGCCAGCCCAAAGCACGCACGCGTTGGGCCTCGTCCAAGTCCAGCAGTGCAAAGCCATCCGCGCCTCGCAGCCCCTCAAAAGCATGCTCAATGCCGTGGCCATACGCATTGGCTTTGACCACCGCCCAAACCCGTGCATCGGGTGCTGCCGTACGGACTTGCTGCAAGTTGTGACGAAGGGCTTGGGTGTGAACGATGGCTTGTATCGGGCGGGGCATGGTCAATATTGTGGCACCCGCGTGATATAACCAAAGCGTTGCGATCCATAAGAAAGAGGAGTTTGCATGTCACGTCGTTGGCGACGGCATGCCCATGTTTCATGAAGCGCGGTTTTTACACCATCATGTCGGCCCAGTTTTTCAGTTCGTTGGCCGACAACGCGTTGTTTGTCACCGCGGTTGAACTCCTCAAAGCAGATGGCGCTGCGGAATGGCAACGCGCGGCCTTGGTGCCCATGTTTGCGCTGTTTTATGTGGTGCTGGCACCCTTCGTGGGCGCATTTGCCGACTCGCAACCCAAAGGCCAGGTGATGCTGATGAGCAACAGCATCAAAGTGATTGGCTGCTTGATGATGCTGTTTGGCGTGCACCCTCTGGCCGCTTATGCCGTGGTGGGTTTGGGTGCGGCAGCTTATTCACCCGCCAAATACGGCATCTTGACGGAGCTGTTGCCCTCCTCCCAGTTGGTCAAGGCCAATGGCTGGATTGAAGGACTGACGATTGCCTCCATCATCTTGGGTGTGTTGTTGGGCGGCCAGTTGGTCGGGCATGCACTCTCGAGTGCTTTGTTGTCTTTGGATGTGCCCTTTGTGACCACGGGCATCGATACCCCCACCGAGGCTGCGATTTGTTTGCTAGTGCTGATCTACGCGCTGGCGGCTTGGTTCAACACCCGCATTCCCTATACCGGCGCAGCACTGATCCCCATGCGTTTGGATCCTGAAAAAAGCATGGCGCGCAATCTGTGGGCGCTGATTCCAGACTTTTGGCACTGCACCCAGCGCTTATGGCACGACAAGCTGGGACAAATTTCTCTCGCCACCACCACCTTGTTTTGGGGTGTGAGTGGCAACCTGCGCTACATCGTGTTGGCCTGGAGTGCGGCAGCTTTGGGCTACACCACCACGCAGGCGTCCAGCCTAGTGGGCGTGGTGGCCATTGGCACAGCGGTGGGTGCGGTCGCAGCGTCCATGAAGATGCGCCTCGACCACGCCACACGCCTGATGCCTTTGGGCATCTTGATGGGCGTGTGCGTGGTGGCCATGAACTTCATCGACAACCTGTGGATCGCCGTGCCGTTCTTGATTGTGCTGGGTGGCTTGGGCGGCTTTTTGGTGGTGCCCATGAACGCCTTGCTCCAGCACCGTGGTCACAACCTGATGGGGGCGGGTCGCTCCATCGCCGTACAAAACCTGAATGAACAACTGTGCATCTTGGGCCTGGGGGGTTTGTACACGTTGTTCACCAGCATGGGCTTGAGTGCCTTTGGTGCCATCACCGCGTTTGGCGTGTTGGTCGCCTATGTGATGTGGCTGATCAAACTCTGGCACGAGTCGAACCACATCCACCACCGCGAAGAGTTGGCGCGCTTGATGCACATCGCACGCAACGACGACTTGCACGGCTGAGGTGAACACACCGCGCCTGCTGCCCGTCTTGGCCCTGGGCTTGAATGCCTTGGTGTGGGGCCTTTCTTGGTGGCCTTTGCGTCAATTGCATGCCGATGGCTTGCACCCTTTATGGACCACGGCCTGCGTGTTCACTACCGCCTGGATCTGCATCACGTTGTGGCGCCCTTCGGCGTGGCGTGGCCTGAAACAACACCCCGAACTGTGGTGGCTGTTGGTGGCCTCAGGGCTGACCAATGTCGGCTTTAACTGGGCCGTGACCACAGGCGATGTAGTGCGGGTGGTGTTGCTGTTTTATTTGATGCCCACGTGGTCGTTGCTGTTGGCCTGGTGGTTGTTGGGCGAGCGCCCCAACACCCCAGCGCTTGCACGCATGGGCTTGGCCTTGCTCGGCGTGGTGCTGGTGCTCAAAACGCCCGATACGCCATGGCCTGTGCCGCAAAGCTTGCCTGACCTGCTGGCTTTGATGGGGGGGCTGAGTTTTGCCCTCACCAATGTGTTGCTGTTGCGCTTGCAGCACACCCCGGAGCCTTCGCGCATGGTGGCCATGTTTGGCGGCGGTGCACTCATGGCTTTGTTGTGTGCGGTGTTGGCGCAAGCCTCGGGCTTGCTACCTGGGTTGACCTGGGATGTGGCCGCTTGGTGGCCCTGGGCGTTGGTGCTGACCTTGGCTTTTCTGGTGGGCAACTTAGCACTGCAATATGGTGCAGCACGCCTGAGTGCTCACACCACATCGATGGTGATGCTGTCTGAGGTGGTGTTTGCCAGCGTTTCTTCGGTCAGTCTGGGCGCATCGGTGCTGACTTGGCGCATTGCGCTGGGTGGTGGCTTGATCGTTCTGGCCGCATTGTTGGCCTCACAATCTCAACGTACACCCCTTACGAAAGACACACGATGAGCACCCTCTATGACTTTGAAGCGATCCGGTTGGATGGCAGTGTCATGCCCTTGTCCGCCCTGAAAGATCGGGTGGTGCTGATCGTCAACACCGCGAGCGCATGTGGGTTTACACCGCAATTCGCTGGATTGGAGGACTTGCACCAACGCTATCAACACCAAGGGTTGACGGTGCTGGGGTTTCCTTGCAACCAATTTGGCGCACAAGACCCGGGCAGCAACGCCGAGATTGGCGCTTTTTGCCAAAAAAATTACGGCGTGAGCTTTGAGATGATGGCCAAGATCGATGTCAACGGCAACGCAGCCCACCCTTTGTATCAATGGCTCAAGGCCGAAGCCCCAGGCTTGCTGGGCAGCGAAGCAATCAAATGGAATTTCACCAAGTTCTTGGCGGGTAAGGATGGGCACGTGATCAAGCGCTACGCACCGCAAGACACCCCCGCCAAACTGGCACCGGCCATTGAAGCCGCGCTCAACGATAGGTAAAAATAGATTTTTAAAGTAACAAATATTACTATTTAGTTTTATTTTTGTTACTTTTTACGGATTTATGGGTACTATCGATGCATGAAGCCTCTCTACAAAACTTGGCTCAATGCATTTCCTCAGGATTTGCCCCGTCAAAAACATGTGATGTTGGTGATCTTTTTGAGCACCATGGTGCTCGATTGCTTGGCTTTTTACTTCATCAACTCACCCCTCCCGCCTGAGCACCGTTGGGTTCAACTGGCCACTTCTGCTGGCTTGCTGATTTTGTTGGTGGGTTATCTGTGGGCTGGCTGGAGCATGCGTGCCGTTGTGCATGCCATGCTGCTGATTGGCCTGGCCTTGATACTGACGGTGACGCAACAAACCGGTGGCATCAATTCGCCCAAGCTCATTTGCATGGCGTTGTTGCCCATTCCCGCCGTGTTTTTCATCGGCCAAACCGCGGCCTTGGTGTGGGCAGGGGTGGTGGTGCTGACCATGGTGATGCTGGCAGTTGCAACCTATCTTGGGGTTTTGCAAGAGCACTTCTACCTTGCGCCGCAGTACGTCGGCTGGGCCTTGCTCGCCAAAGTGACGGTCATGTTGGCTGTGTTCATGATTCCCATGATGTACCACGTGTTGCACAGCCGCCAAATGGCATCGGTCAAAACACGCAACCAAGAACTGGAGAAGATGCGCGAAGAGCTGATTCAGGCCGAGTCCTACAAAGACGCATTTGTGGCGGGTGTCGGCCATGAGTTACGCACGCCGATGAACGCCATTTTGGGCTTCAACGATGTGTTGCGGGGCGAAGTCAAAGGCGACCCTAAAGCTGAAGCGACGGTCGATTTGATTCGGGACTCCACCGAACGCCTGCTGAAATTGACCAACCACATCTTGGATTTTTCACAGCTGCAAGCCGGTCGGCTGCAACTGCAACAAGTCCCTGTGCATTTGTACGAAGCCTTGCACGTGTGCGTTGGGTCGTTTGCACAGCAACCCGACAGCCCGGTGCGGTTTGTCACCCAGATCGAAGACGGATTGCCCGCCTGGGTGATGACCGACCCCTTGCGCGTCAAAGAAATCCTGTGCCACTTGCTTGAAAACGCGTTCAAGTTCACCGCACAAGGCGAAGTGTGTCTGGGTCTGCGTCGGCAAGGGGATGCGCTGCGCTTTGATGTCATCGATTCGGGCGTGGGCATCCCTTTGGAGCTTCAACGCATCATCTTTAACCGCTTTGAACATGCAGACGCAGAAACGCGTCGGCAGTTTGGTGGCGCAGGCCTGGGCTTGTCGATTTGCGAGCGCCTGGTGCAGTTGTTCGGAGGTGAGATCGGGGTGCGAAGCCAACCTGGTCAGGGCTCACATTTTTGGTTTTGTATTCCGTGCCAACCTTGTGATGCACCCAGTCCACCCAGAGCAAACCTGCCAAGCCAAGCAGACGCCAAATTTTGCATTCTGGTGGTCGACGACAACGCCGTGAATTTGCAAGTGGCCGTGCACTTCTGTCGAACCTTATGGCCACAAGCGAGTGTGATGACGGCACACAGTGCAAAAAGTTGCCTGGAGCAAGTGATGACATCGCCTGTCGACATCATCTTGATGGACATGATCATGCCCGACATGGATGGCGCGCAAGCCACACGCGAAATACGCACCCAGTTGCCCGAACCCATATGTCGCATCCCCATCGTGGGCTTGACCGCCAGCACCCATCCGAGCGACCGTGCCACATGCTTGATGGCGGGGATGAACGCCGTGCTGCACAAGCCCATTGACAAACTGCAATTGTTCGACCGCGTACACGCGTTGCTGAGCGCAGAGGGAGTGCTTGATGACGCATGACACCTCGGCACACAAAAAAATCCAGGGCTCGTTTTATTTGTTTTTTACGTTGTTCTTGGTCCTGATCGCCACGCTCTTTCATTACTTTGACTTCATGCCCGCAGGCACCACCAGCATCGACATCGGTTTGGTGTTTTTATTGCTCACTTACGCCCATATCAAAGGCTTGCCACCCGTCATAGGGCTCACGCTTGGCACGCTGTATGCCGTGGCTCGCGTGGCCTATGTCTCCATGTTGACGGGTGGCATATTTGCAGCCACCACCGGATGGTTGGTGCTGTTGCCCTTGTCACCATTGTTTGTCCTGGGTATTCGACACGGACTGGCATGGATGCTCATCAGCCTGCTGTGCATGACCACTTTGGCTGTCTTGGCTTGGTTTGGCTACATTCCGGCAGACCACACCACCGATATGCGGCTTGGCTGGTGGTCTCTGAGCAACCACATCGCCATTGCGCTGAGTGTGCTCATATTGCCTTTGTTTTATGAACACCTATTCAGAAAAAGTCTGCAACGCAACCAGCAACGTCAAGCCGAGTTGTTGAGCAAACGCGCAGAGCTGCTGAGGGCACAAACCCAAAAGAATTCTTTCATCGCGGCGCTGAGCCATGAAATGCGCACACCCATGAACGCCATTTTGGGTTTCAACGATTTGCTGCAACAACAGCTAGCGCACAACCCGCGCGCATCCGAAGTGGTGAGCCTGGTCAACCAATCGGCAGACCACCTGCTCACGGTCATCAACGACATCCTGGATTACTCGCAGATGCAGACCGGGAAGATCTCTGTGCAGCATGAGCCATTCGATCTGATCAAAACAGCACGCAGCGCATTCGCGTTGTTCCAACAACGCGTCGCAAGCATGAAAATTGAATACACCTTGGACATTCAAGATGACCTGCCTGCCATCGTGATGGGTGACCGCCATCGACTGGTACAAGTTCTGGTGAATTTGCTAGGCAATGCGCTCAAGTTCACGCATCGTGGCTCGGTCACGCTGCACGTCAGCCGCGCGGGCAATGACTTGCTGTTTGTGGTCAAAGACACCGGCATCGGCATTGCCCCACACCGATTGGACAAAATCTTCGACCGGTTCGAGCAAGCCACACCACAAACGGCCAGCCTGTATGGTGGCAATGGTTTGGGTCTTTCGATTGGTCACCATTTGGTGACGCTGATGGGTGGCACGATGGGTGTTGAGAGCGCGCTTGGCGTGGGCTCACGGTTTTGGTTTCGCTTGCCGCTGATCGCCGCATCGGCGCTTCGTGAAACCAACACACCCTCTTCTTTGGAAATAACCTGGCAAGACCTGCCCTTGCGCGTACTGGTGGTGGACGACAACCCCGTCAACCGCTTGCTGGCTTGCCAAGTCGTTCAATCACGTTGGCCCAAAGCCGATCTGGAGCAAGCCACCAACGGGGTAGAAGCCATGAACGCCTTGCGCGGTCATGCGTTTGATTTGGTGTTGATGGACATGGTCATGCCCGTGATGGATGGCATCGCTGCCACGGCCGCGCTACGAACCGAACTCCCCGAACCTCAATGCCATGTCCCGGTGTTGGGCTTGACCGCTAACGTCAACACCGACGACCACGCACGTTGCATGCAAGCGGGCATGAACGGCCTTGTGCTCAAACCCTTTGACCGCAAACAACTGTGCGCGCAGATCGAGGCGCTGCTGCTTGATTCGCCACATTTTTGGACCTCACACGGCCTGTCACCACTGCAAGCCGTTGCCACATCGCCCGCACAGTGACGCCACGCGGCCCTCAGGCCAACGCCGCGTCCACCACCTCTATCCAGTGCTTCACTGGCAAGGCGGTGCCACTTTGCAAGTGCGTGATGCAGCCCACATTGGCACTCAAAATCGCTTGCGGTTGCAAGGCGTCTAAGTGACCCAGCTTGCGGTCGCGCAAGGTGTACGCAATGTCCGGGTTCAAGACAGAGTAGGTGCCCGCCGAGCCACAGCACAAATGGGACTCCACCTCAGCCACTTGCACCGCAAAACCCAAATCAGCCAGATGTTTTTCCACCCCACCTTTGAGCTGTTGACCATGCTGCAAAGTGCAAGGCGGATGGAAGGCTTGCAGGCCTGCTTGCGCCAAGGTTGCGGCCTTGAGTTTGGGTTTGAGCACGGGCACCAATGCAGGTAACAGCTCACTCAGGTCGCGCGTGAGCGCGCTGATGCGTTGTGCTTTCTCGGCATAGACGGGATCATCGCGCAGCACGTGGCCATAGTCCTTGACCATCACACCACAGCCCGATGCGTTCATCACAATCGCTTCGACCCCTTGCTGCACAAACGGCCACCAGGCATCGATGTTGGCGCGCATGTGGTCCTTGCCACCCTCGTGGTCATTGAGGTGAAACTTCACGGCCCCACAGCAACCCGCTTTAGGCACGACCAAAGTTTGAATGCCCGCAGCATCCAACACGCGGGCTGTGGCACTGTTGATGTTGGGCAACATGGCCGGTTGCACGCACCCAGCCAGCATGAGCACTTGCCGGGTATGGCTTTGGGTGGGCCATACCCCTGCCGTTTGAGGCGCCGGCACTTTGGCGCGCAAGGAGGCAGGCAGCACATCACGCACGGCTTGGCCCAGCTTCATCGCCGGGGCAAACAAGGGCGATGGCAAGCCTTCTTTGAGCGCCCAACGCACCACCCGTTCACCCAAGGGGCGAGGCACTTTGGCATCCACCAATTGGCGGCCAATGTCCACCAAATGGCCGTATTGCACCCCACTCGGACAGGTGCTCTCGCAGTTGCGACAGGTCAGGCAGCGGTCCAGG
The DNA here is from genome assembly GCF_003063395.1 of Limnohabitans sp. JirII-29. Taxonomy (NCBI): domain Bacteria; kingdom Pseudomonadati; phylum Pseudomonadota; class Betaproteobacteria; order Burkholderiales; family Comamonadaceae; genus Limnohabitans; species Limnohabitans sp. JirII-29. The sequence goes on along the minus strand of NZ_NESB01000004.1, from coordinate 312,428 downwards.
TGCAACTGGGTTTTGCGCGTGGGCTGTGCACCCTCCAACACCTGCTTCATCAGGTAGATGCGACCACGCGGCCCATCCAACTCATCACCCAGCAATTGGTACGTCGGACAGGTGGCGGTACAAAAACCGCAATGCACGCATTTGCGCAAAATCGCTTCGGCCTCACGACCTTGCGGCGTGTCTTGGTATTCGGGGGCGAGGTGGGTTTGCATGATGGATGTGCTGCTTTCAAATGCGCCCTGGGTTCAAGATACCCGCTGGATCGAATTGTTTTTTCAGTTGGTCTTGGATGCGCTGCTGCACCGCATCGAGCGGCGAAAACACACCCACCGCCTTGTCTGCGTCACCGTGCAACGTGCTGGTTCTGAACAACACGGCATGACCACCCGCGCTGTGTGCCAACGCACGCAATGCGCCCGCCTGCGACGCGGCGGCCCAGACCCAGCGCTGTGCGCCATGCCACTCCACGTATTGACGGTCCGGCAAGCCCAACAAGGCCTGCACGTTGAGCGCAGGCGCTGTTTGCGGCACCGACAAGCGCCACAAACACGCATCCGGCGTTGGCGCTTGGGTAAAGAAAGGCAAGGTCTGCTCGCCACTGGCCTGCCAATCAGGCATGGCCTGGGCGTTGTCCATGCGCGTTACGGCTGCGCCAAGGGCCTGCACTTGCGCGCCCATCTTCTGCACCGCCGCTTCCACCGCCGCCACCGCACCGCGCAAACGCACAAACAAACAGTCTTGTGCAACGGGCAAGGTGTCGTCGTGCACCCAAGCACTGGCATTGAGCGGTAGCGGCTGCCCGCCCCACTGGTTGAGCAAACTCAGGGCCTGAAACTGCCCCACGCCCGCGCACATCAAGGTGGCTTCGGCAGGCGCCACGGGCAGGACTTTCAAAGACACCTCGGTGATCAACCCCAACTGCCCCAAGCTACCCGCCATCAAACGCGACACGTCATAGCCGGCCACGTTCTTCATCACTTGGCCACCAAACGTCAAGTCTTGTCCTTGGCCATTGAGCATGCGCGCGCCCAACACAAAGTCACGCACCGTGCCGACACTGGCGCGGGCAGGGCCCGCCAACCCCGAAGCCACCATGCCGCCCACCGTGGCCGCGCCAAACAGCGGCGGCTCAAACGGCAAGCACTGGCCTTGTTCGGCCAAGGCAGCTTGCACTTCGGCCATGGGGGTACCCGCACGCACGGTGATGACCAACTCGCTGGGCTCGTAGCTCAAGATGCCGCGGTACGCACGGGTGTCTAAGACTTCGCCTTGCAGTGTTTGACCATAGAAGTCTTTGCTGCCGCCACCACGAAAACGCAGAGGTGTGGCGTTGCTGGATGCGGCGCGTAAGCGCTCGGAGAAATAGTGCAGGGTCGCTTGCATGGCAGGCATGTTAGCGGCAGGCTGGAATGCAGGGTTTGAATTTTTTACACAACTTCATCAAAAATCAGCCCAAGGTCATGCTCAGACTTGTGCCGCAAATTGTGCAGGCGTGCATCCTGCGATTTTTTTGAAGGCAGCAATGTAGGCCGAGGTGCTCGCAAAGCCGGCCATGTCCGCGAGTTGCTTGACAGAGTCACCTGTCACCAAGCGATCCAACGTGCTGACAATGCGAGCCCTTTGACGCCACTGCCGAAAACTGCACCCCACCTCTGCGCTGAAATGCCGCGTGAAGCTGCGCTCGCTCATGCCAACCTTTGCTGCGGCGTGAGCCAAAGATAAGCCCCACTGGCGATGGCTCATGAGCCATGCCGTGGCCTTCACAAGCTGGGGGTGACGTGGCAATGGAAGATGGCACCGGGGCTCTTCACACTTTGCGACAAGCTGGTGCAGCAGATGGGCCATCATTTCCTGCGTCGCATCACTGTGCTGGTGTTCGAACAGCGCCAAGATCAGCTCCTGCACCAAGGCACTAGGGAGAACAGCATGAACGTGTTCATTGCCAAATACGCACTCGTTGCACGAGAAATAAACCGTTCGCATCTCTGTGTCCGATAGTGTGATCACAGAGTGCTCCACACCCGCAGGGATCCAAAGCGCACGCTTTGGCGGAACGGTCCACTGACCATCATTCGTTTGCACCTGCATCACCCCTCGAGTCGCAAACAACAGTTGGTGCGTGCTGTGCGCATGTTTCGCCAACAAACGCCCGCGCAAATGCGTTTTGGCAAGTACCTTCCACAGACGTGTCGTTTGGCGGTTCATCGACATTGATTGGCGGTTGCGATAGATGGCTGATTTTTAGCATAACGCGTCACCCACTGATTGGAGCTCTGTCTATGTCCAAAATCGTTTCTGTCTTCTTTTACGGGAGCTTCATGCGCCCCGAGGTCTTGGCAAAGTCCGCCGTCCATCCTGCAAAGTTCGAAGTCGCGAAGTTGAATGGCTATGACATTGCGCTAGATCCACATGCCAATATTTTTCCGCATCCTATGACGTGCGTGTATGGCATATTGATTCGTGCTTCGCATGCGGAGTTAGACCGCTTGTACGGGGTCAAAGGTGTAGGTGTATTTTTACCTGAAGCGGTTTTGGTGACTGTCAACGATACGCACTGGGTTCCAGCCCTGTGCTTCATCCCGCCCAGTCGAAACTTGCAAGGTCCTGATACCGCTTACCTTGAACGCTTGATTGAAGCTGCGCATTTACGTGGATTGCCACAAGACTACATTGCGCGTCTGGAAAGATTCAGGGCAAATAAAAAAAGCCCGCCGGTTAGGCGGGCTCAAAGTCCAAGGAAAACTTGAAATAAACCTGGATGGATTAACGGTGGTAGGCCGTTTCGCCGTGTGAGCTGATGTCCAAGCCTTCGCGCTCTTCTTCTTCAGAGACACGCAGACCCAAGACCAAATCAACCAGTTTGTAGGCGATGTAAGACACCACAGCCGACCACACGATGGTGGTGATCACGGCTTGGAACTGAATCCACACTTGACCTGAGATGGAGTACTCAGGGCTCACCGCATTGGCCACGTAGTCAAAGATGCCCGTGCCGCCCAAAGAAGGCGCAGCAAACACACCGGTCAACAAAGCACCCAAGATACCGCCCACGCCGTGGACGCCAAACACGTCGAGCGAGTCGTCAGCACCGAGCATGCGCTTGAGGCCGTTGACACCCCACAGGCACAAGAAACCTGCCAACAAACCGATCACGATGGCACCCATGGGGCCCACGAATCCGCAAGCTGGGGTGATCGCCACCAAACCAGCCACAGCACCAGACGCAGCACCCAACATGGAGGCTTTGCCTTTAGACAGGGACTCCCCGGTGATCCAGCTCAAGGTTGCAGCAGCGGTGGCCACCAAGGTGTTGATGAATGCCAGTGCGGTCACGCCGTTGGCTTCCAGGTTAGAACCTGCGTTGAAACCGAACCAACCCACCCACAGCAGCGATGCGCCCACCATGGTCAAGGTCAAGCTGTGAGGTGCCATGGACTCTTTGCCATAACCCGTGCGCTTGCCGATCACATAAGCGCCCACCAAACCTGCCACAGCAGCGTTGATGTGCACGACGGTACCGCCAGCGAAGTCGAGTGCACCCTTGGCCCACAACCAACCTGCGGCAGCTGTGACAGTTTCCAAAGAAGCAGCGTCGGTGATGGCGTCAGGGCCGTCCCAATACCAAACCATGTGGGCCACAGGCATGTAGCTGAAGGTGAACCACAAAGCGCAGAACAACAACACCGCAGAGAAGCGAGCGCGCTCAGCGAAAGCACCCACGATCAAGGTACAAGTGATGGCAGCAAACGTGGCTTGGAAGGCAGCGAAGGTCAACTCGGGAATCACCACACCTTTGCTGAACGTGGCAGCAATGGAGTCAGGCGTGATGCCTTTGAAGAACAACTTGTCCAGTCCACCAATGAACGGATTACCCGCCGAGAAGGTCATGGAGTAGCCGTAGATCACCCACAAGACATAAATCAAGGAGGTCACGACAAACACCTGCATCAACACGGACAGCATGTTCTTGCTGCGGACCAAACCGCCGTAGAACAAGGCCAGACCAGGGATGGTCATCAGAATCACGAGCACAGTGGCCACGGTCATCCAAGCGGTATCGCCTTTGTTAGGCACGGGAGCTGGAGCAGCTTCGGCAGCAGCAGGTGCGGCGGCTGCAGCAGCAGCAGCTGGCGCAGTGGCCTTGGCTTCAGCAACAGGAGCAGCGGGCGCTGCGGTCTGCGCCATGACGGCAGAGCCGCCGAGCAGCAGGCCTAGCCCGAGGGCGAGGGAGGCAAGCAGTTTTTTCATGATGGGGTCTTTCAAAAAGGGCGTCTGTGCGACACGATCAAAGGGCTTCGGGACCGGTTTCACCGGTGCGAATGCGAACCACTTGTTCGAGGTCGTAGACAAAAATCTTGCCGTCGCCAATCTTGCCGGTGCGGGCAGAACCCTCAATGGCTTCGATGGCGCGGTCGACTTGTTCTGAAGCCACAGCGGCTTCAATCTTGACCTTAGGCAAGAAGTCAACCACGTACTCGGCACCGCGATACAACTCGGTATGGCCTTTCTGACGGCCAAAGCCTTTGACTTCTGTGACAGTGATGCCTTGAACCCCAATTTGCGACAAGGCTTCGCGAACCTCGTCCAACTTGAAAGGTTTGATGATGGCGGTGATGAGTTTCATGGTTGCTCCTAGAGAAGACGACGAGCTTGGTTTAGAAGCTGTATTTCACGCCAAGGACAACAGTGCTCTTGGCTTGGTTGAAGGACTGGTAAGGGCTACTGTAGAAGCCACCCGAAGCGCCATTACCGTTCGTGCTGATTGCAGATGCACTGGCAGACAAGCCGTCACCCAGATCTTTGTTCAAAGTCAACGCCACATCTGTGTAATTGGCAGCAGCGGTGTTCTTCACCACCTGGCGACCAGCGTGGGGAACCAGCGAGTAGCCGTCACCCAGGTCAAAGGTGGCGCTCAAGTCAATGTAAGTGCTGCCCTTGGAATTGATGTTGCCGAACAAATCAGACAAAGAGTAAGAGTACTTGGCTGTGTAAGCGCCAGCAGTGACGGCACCATAAATTTCGTCGGTGTTGGCATTGGTCCACGTCGTGCCTGTTCCAGTGTTTTTCAACGTATTGCCCTGGTATTGGTAGCGCAGATAACCCACGTCATAAGCCAAACCAGCTGCTTCACCTTTGTAGCCACCGTACAGATCGATTTCAACGGGACCTTTGACAGGGCTGGCTGCCGTGCTGTTGTCTTTGATCCAACGAATGGTTGAAGCCCAAGCCCCCAGGTAAAAGCCATTGGTGTTCGCGTAATCCACGCCACCTTGCAGCGCAGGTTGGCCGTGCGTTTGTGCAATGCCGCGGTAGCGGTACTCGCTCGCCACACCCACGTTGTAGCCCAAGGTCGACTCAGGCGCAGCAGGTGCTGTCTGAGCAAAAGCAGCCGAAGAGGTGGCCAAGAGGGCCAGCAGAAGTTTGGACTTGATGTTCATTTGTTTTCTCCATGAAAAAGATTGGGTACATGTTCAGTTAGCAGGGTCCGTGCCAGGGAAGGAGTAAACAAAAGTGTTTATCGCACCTACACAACCCCCCAAAGTGATGCGGTAGTCTGAACACAGAACCATTTTGGCGCACATATTTGGTGCGCACCTTCGCCTTGCTTGCCCTGCATTGGGGCTCAATCACACGGGAGATATATGACACTTGCTTTGATTCACAGCCGTGCGCTGTTGGGGTTGCGTGCTCCTGCCGTGACGGTCGAGGTGCATCTGGCCAATGGATTGCCCAGCTTCACACTGGTGGGCTTGGCCGACACCGAGGTCAAAGAGGCACGTGAACGGGTGCGCTGCGCCATTCAGAATTCGGGGCTCGACTTCCCCAGCAACAAGCGCATCACGGTCAATTTGGCCCCTGCTGATCTGCCCAAAGATTCGGGGCGCTTCGATTTGCCCATCGCGCTCGGCATCTTGGCCGCTCATGGGCAATTGGATGCTGAGGCTTTGGCACTGCACGAGTTTGCAGGCGAGTTATCGCTTTCGGGTGAGCTGCGCCCAGTACGCGGCGCCTTGGCCATGGGACTGGCTTTGCATGGCGCAGGGGTACGCACACGCCTGGTGCTGCCACGCACCAGCGCCGAAGAAGCGGCTTTGGTTCCCACCGCGGAGGTGTACTGTGCGCACCATTTGAAAGATGTGGTCGCGCACTTTGCCAAACCAGAGACAGATCTAGCGCAAACGCTCGCCATCGATGGAATGGGCTGGGCTCGGTTATCGCCTGCACCAAAGAACGGCTCACGGCCCCATGACGGTGCTGATCTGGCCGATGTCAAAGGTCAAGCCGTCCCCAGACGTGCGCTTGAAATCGCCGCCGCAGGCGGTCATTCGCTGCTGTTTGTCGGTCCCCCGGGCTCGGGCAAATCCATGCTCGCGCAGCGCTTTGCCGCGTTGTTACCAGACATGAGCTTGGACGAAGCCTTAGAGAGTGCCGCCATTGCCAGCTTGGCGGGTCGGTTTGCGTTGTCGCAGTGGATGCAACGCCCCACGCGCAGTCCACACCACACCGCCACCTCCGTTGCGCTGGTCGGCGGAGGCACGCCACCACGTCCCGGCGAAATCTCGCTCGCACACCACGGTGTGTTGTTTTTGGATGAGCTGCCCGAGTTTCCCAGGCGCGCACTCGAAGCACTGCGTGAGCCACTAGAGAGCGGGCACATCACCTTGTCACGTGCAGCCACGCAAGCGGAGTTTCCGGCGCAGTTTCAGTTGATTGCTGCGATGAACCCTTGCCCATGCGGCCACTTGGGCTCAGCCATCAAGGCCTGCCGCTGCACGCCAGACCAAGTCGCGCGTTACCAAGCCAAACTCAGCGGCCCGCTGCTAGACCGCATAGACCTACAAGTTGAAGTCCCGGCACTGACCCCTCATGTGTTGCTGCAATCAGGCGCCAGCGAACCAACCGTGCAAGTTCGTATGCGTTGCTTAAGCGCCCACGCCCGAGCCATGGCCAGACAAGGCGTGCCCAACCAGGCCCTGCATGGGCAAGCGCTTGAGACCCACCTGCGTCTCGACACAGCCGCCACACAGTTTCTGAACCATGCCGCCACCAAACTCGGCTGGTCAAGCCGCAGCACCCACCGCGTGCTGCGTGTGGCGCGCACCATCGCCGACTTGGCCGAGAGCGATGCCGTCCATACCGCGCATGTGGCAGAAGCGGTGCAATACAGACGGGTTCTGTCCACGCACTGAGAAGGTATGGCTCACTTTTTATCTGTGTGCGATGTGTTCCCGTTTGGGTTGTGCGTGATCGAATTTATCGACCCTCGCTGCGGTTGCATGAGGGCTTCACTTTCACACAACGGAGAAACACGATGAACAAACTTTTGGCATGGACCAGCTTGGCGTGCGCCTTGGCTTTCAACACCGCACGCGCCGAAGGCGACAAACCGACCCAGCAAACCAAGATGGCCACTTGTAACAAGAGCGCCGAAGGCAAGAAAGGCGACGAGCGCAAAGCCTTCATGAAGGAGTGCCTGAGCGCCAAAGCGCCTGCTGCCGACACAGAAACAGCCAAGTCCAAAGGCACTGGCTCACAACAAAACAAAATGAAGCGCTGCAACGAAGAAGCCGCAGGACTCAAAGGCGACGAGCGCAAACAAAAAATGAGTGCTTGCCTCAAGGCTTGACGCACCATGCTCCCCAACACAAAGGGCGCTCCGAGGAGCGCCCTTTGTGTTTTGCAAACGTGTCGCAAACGTCGCCGCTGTTTACAAATTAGGTGCCAACAAACGCGTCAGGTCTTTGACCGCCACCCCCTGGCGCTGCGCCAAGTCATTCACCTGATCATCACCAATACGGCCCACGTTGAAGTACGTCGCGTCGGGGTGTGCCAAATAAAAGCCGCTCACGCTGGCCGCTGGCGTCATGGCCAGGCTCTCGGTCACGCCCATGCCAATGTCGTCACACTGCAAAAGTTCAAACATGGGTTTTTTGGCGCTGTGGTCGGGACACGCCGGGTAGCCGGGTGCAGGACGAATGCCTTGGTATTTTTCTTGAATGAGCTCCGTGTTGCTCAACGCCTCGTCGGCCGCATAGCCCCACAAATCGGTGCGCACGCGCTGGTGCATGCATTCAGCAAAAGCTTCTGCCAAGCGGTCAGCCAGGGCCTTGAACAAAATGGCCGAGTAGTCATCGTGCGCATCGATGAAGCGCTTTTCTTGCTTCTCAGAACCAATGCCCGCCGTCACCGCAAACAGGCCCACGTAATCGGCCGCTTGGGTTTGGTCGGCCACAAAGTCGGCCAGACACCGGTTGGGACGCCCTTGTGGTTTCACGGTTTGCTGGCGCAGGCCATACCAAGTCATCACGGGTTGTTGGCGGCTTTCGTCGGCATACAACACGATGTCGTCACCCATCCGCTGGGCGGGGTACAGGCCCACCACCGCATTGGCGGTGAGCCAACGGTTGGCAATGATTTTTTTCAACATCGCCTGGCCATCGGCGAACACCTTCTTGGCTTCCTCGCCGACCACCGCATCATCCAAGATGGCGGGATAGGGTCCGGCCAAATCCCAGGTCTGGAAGAACGGTGCCCAATCGATGTACTTTTCCAACTCGGCGAGATCGAAATTTTTGAACACCCGTCGCCCGATGAATTTGGGCTTGGTCGGCTTGTAGATGTCCCAGCCAATAGGCGTGGCGTTGGCACGCGCTTGCGCCAGTGTGACCAAGGGCGTTTGTTTTTTATTGGCGTGCTGTTCGCGCACTTTGGCGTAGTCGGCGTTGAGCTCAGCAATGTAGGTCGCCGCTTGGTCTGACAACAAGCCTTGCGCCACGCCCACGCTGCGCGAAGCGTCGGGCACATACACGACCGGACCTTCGTAATGCGGAGCGATCTTCACAGCGGTGTGCACACGGCTGGTGGTGGCGCCGCCAATCATCAGCGGCATCATGCGGCTGCGGAAGTAGTCGTCTTTTTGCATTTCGCCGGCGACGTACTGCATTTCTTCCAACGAGGGCGTGATCAGACCGGACAAGCCAATGATGTCGGCGTTTTCTTCTTTGGCTTTAGCCAAAATTTCATGGCAAGGCACCATCACGCCCATGTTCACCACTTCGTAGTTGTTGCACTGCAAGACCACAGTCACGATGTTCTTGCCAATGTCATGCACGTCACCTTTGACGGTAGCCATGACGATCTTGCCCTTGGCTTTCACGTCTTCGCCTGCAGCAGCTTGCAAGCGCTTTTCTTCTTCGATGTAGGGCACCAGATGTGCCACGGCCTGCTTCATCACGCGCGCGCTCTTGACCACCTGGGGCAAGAACATCTTGCCTTGGCCAAACAAATCGCCCACCACGTTCATGCCGTCCATCAAGGGGCCTTCGATCACATGCAAAGGGCGCCCACCCTTGGCCAAAATGGCCTGGTAAGCCTCTTCGGTGTCTTCTGAAATGAAGTCGGTGATGCCATGCACCAGCGCGTGGCTCAGACGCGCCTCCACCGACACGGGCACATCCGGCGTGCCACGCCAAGCAAGTTTGGCGCTGTCGTCTTTGGCCGCGCCTTTGGCGCTTTCGGCGACTTCAATCAAACGCTCACCAGGGGTGAGGTGTTCTTCGCCGTCTTTGTACTTCGGAGTGCGGTTCAACACCACGTCTTCCACCCGCTCGCGCAGCGTGGGTTCTAAGTCGTCGTACACACCCACCATGCCAGCGTTGACGATGCCCATGTCCATGCCGGCTTTGATGGCGTGGTACAGAAACACGGTGTGGATGGCTTCACGCACCGGGTCGTTGCCGCGGAAACTGAACGACACGTTAGACACGCCGCCGCTCACCTTTGCGCCGGGCAGGTTTTGCTTGATCCAACGCGTGGCTTCGATAAAGTCCACCGCATAGTTGTCGTGCTCTTCAATGCCGGTGGCAATGGCAAAGATGTTCGGGTCAAAGATGATGTCTTCGGGCGCAAAGCCCACCTCGTCCACCAGCACGCGGTAAGCGCGTTCGCAAATCTCAATCTTGCGCGCGTAGGTGTCGGCTTGGCCTTTTTCATCAAACGCCATCACCACCGCTGCCGCGCCATAACGCTTGACCAACTTGGCCTGGCGCTTGAACTCCTCCACACCTTCTTTCATGCTGATCGAGTTGACGATGCCCTTGCCTTGGATGCAGCGCAAGCCCGCTTCGATGACCGACCACTTGCTGGAGTCCACCATCACCGGCACGCGGGCGATGTCGGGTTCGCCTGCCATCAGGTTCAAAAAACGCACCATCGCGGCCTGGCTGTCCAACATGGCTTCGTCCATGTTGACGTCAATCACTTGCGCGCCGTTCTCCACTTGCTGACGGGCCACGGCCAGGGCTTGCTCGTACTCGCCGTTCAAGATCATGCGAGCAAAGGCTTTGGAGCCCGTCACGTTGGTGCGCTCACCGACGTTGACGAACAAAGTGTCCGCGCCAATAGAGACTGGCTCTAAACCAGACAGTTTCATGGGAGGAACGGCTATCGAATTCATGGGGGATCTCACCTGGGGTCATCGTTCAGGTGAGCGTCGTTGCAAAGATACGGCCCCAAGCCTGACTTCACGCCCGATCCTGAAAAGAATGGGTGAAGCTGCAACGCTCCTTGGGGAAGGCATTATTTTAACTGGTGCAGCGCATGCGCCGCCGCCAAGGTGAACGCATCACCCCCCACCGGCCCCACCACCTGCAACCCCACAGGCATGCCGTTGGGCGCGTGGCCTGCTGGAATGTTCACCGTGGGGGTGTGCAGCACGGTCCAGATGCGGCAAAACACCGGGTCACCCGTGTTGTCCAAGCCCAGTGGTGCCGCACCTGCTGCGCTGGGCGCGAGCAGCACATCCACATCTTTGAACACATCAGCCAACTGGGCGCGGCAGCGCGCCACCAAGGCTTGGGCCTGGTCGTATTGCGCAGCGGTCACGGCCACGCCCGATTGCATGATGCCCTGCAAGCGCGGGCTCAAGCGCTCAAAGTGTTGCAAGCGTTCATACGCCAAACACTGGGCTTGTTCAGCCAACTGAATGTGGGTTTGAGCCTGCACCAGCAGCTCGTAGTCCACGGGCAGGCGCACCTCGTGCAAGGTCATCGCACCCGAGGCTTGAACGCGTGCCGCCGCTTGCTGCATAGCAGCTTGGGTTTCGGACAAAGCCTGCGGCCACTCATAGGTGTGACACAGGCCCACGCGCAAGGGGCGGGCCAGGTGTTCGCCCATGGGGCGCACCAACCAGTCATGGCGACCGCTCAAGGCCGCAGCAAACAAGGCCGCATCGGGCACGTTGCGCGCCAGGGTGCCCACGGTGTCCAAGGTGTCTGACAAAGGTTTGGCGCCTGCACGATTGATGCCGCCAAAACTGGGTTTGAAGGCCACGATGCCGCAATACGCAGCAGGTCGCGTGAGCGAGCCTGCGGTTTGCGTGCCCAACGCCAGCGGCACCATGCCATCGGCCACCGCAGCCGCCGAGCCCGACGACGACCCGCCCGGCGTGTGCGCCGTGTTGTGCGGGTTGCGGGTTTGGTTGGGCTGAAAGGTGGCGAACTCGGTGGTCACGGTTTTGCCCAACACCACCGCGCCCGACGCACGCGCCAAGGCCACACAACTGGCGTCGTTGGCCGGTTGATGCCCGGCATAGATGGGCGAGCCATAGGTAGTGGGCATATCGGCGGTGGCGATCAGGTCTTTCACACCAATCGGCAGGCCATGCAACAAGCCTTGGTGGGCACCTTGGTCCAAAGCCCGCGCACGCGCTAGTGCGGCATCGCGCGCCACATGGTTCCAAGCCTGCACCTCAGCTTCACGGGCGTCGATGCGGGCCAAGCAATCACGCACCAAGTCTTCAGCACGCAGTGTGCGTTGGGCCAGTTGTTGGGCCGCCTGACAGGCGCTCAGGAGATGGTGTGACATGGATTACGCCTTACGCAGATTCGCGGTAGAAAGGGCCCGCACTCACAGCACGGGTATGTTGGTCGGACACCGCTTGACCAATGGCCGCGATGTGCTCAGGGGTGGTGCCGCAGCAGCCGCCCACGATGTTGACCAATCCCTCGGCCGCAAACTCGTGCAGCAAGCGGGCTGTCACATCGGGTGTTTCGTCAAATCCAGTGTCGCTCATGGGGTTGGGCAAGCCCGCATTGGGGTAGCAACTGATGAAGGTGTCGCCTGCCACCCGCGCCAACTCTTGGATGTAGGGACGCATCAGCGCCGCACCCAACGCGCAGTTCAGGCCCACCGCCAGCGGCTGGGCATGGCGCACGCTGTGCCAAAACGCGGTCACGGTTTGGCCACTCAAGATGCGCCCTGAGGCATCGGTCACGGTGCCACTGATGATCAAGGGCAAGCGCTCACCGCTCGCCTCGAAGTACTCGTCAATCGCAAACAAGGCGGCTTTGGCGTTGAGCGTGTCAAAAATGGTTTCCACCATCAGCACATCGGCACCACCCTCCACCAAGGCTTGCACCTGCTCGTAATACGCTGCGCGCAACTGCTCGAAATCCACATTGCGTGCGCTGGGATCGTTGACATCCGGGCTGATGCTGGCCGTTTTGGGCGTGGGGCCCAAAGCGCCGACCACAAAGCGGGGCTTCTCGGGGGTGCTGTATTTGTCGCAGGCTGCGCGCGCAATTTGGGCCGAGCGCAGGTTCATCTCGCGGGCCAAATCGGCCATGTCGTAATCGGCCTGGGCAATCGTGGTCGCACCAAAGGTGTTGGTCTCAATCAAGTCGGCACCCGCTGCGAGATAGCTTTCATGGATGTCGCGAATCACATCGGGACGCGTCAAGCTGAGCAACTCGTTGTTGCCTTTGACGTCTTTGTGAAAGTCTTTGAAACGCGCGTACTGCGCGTCGGGGCCGGTGTAGCCTTCACCCCGGTATTGGGCCTCGCTCAGCTTGAAACGCTGAATCATGGTGCCCATGGCACCGTCCAAAATGACAATGCGTTGGGCCAGCAATGCGGGCAATTGTTGGGCTCGGGTGTAAGACTGGGTCATGGGGAGATTGTAAGAAGAGGGACAATCACGCCCCATGCGAAACCTGCTTCCCTCCGATACCTGGGCCCTGATGCAAGCCAATCCCGACGTGCTGATGATCGACATCCGCATGGAGATCGAGTCCATGTATGTGGGTCGCCCGCCGGGTGCGGTGCATATTTCCTGGTACGAATACCCCGAGTTCACCACCGACGCGCCAGCGTTTTGTGCCGCAGTGCTTGCCGAAGCGGGCCGCCAAGACCGCACGGTGGTGCTGTTGTGCCGCAGCGGCCAGCGCTCAGTCGATGCAGGTCGCGCCTTAGAGGCCGCAGGCTTCACCGACGTGGTGAATGTGTTGCACGGGTTTGAAGGCGACTTGAACGCCAACTTCCAGCGCTCTAGCCTCAACGGCTGGCGCTTTGATGGGCTGCCGTGGGAACAGATGTAAGCACGCACGACATCCTGCGCGAGGTTTTTGGTTACAACGCATTCCGTGGTCCGCAAGAAGCCATCGTGGCCCACGTGTGCGCCGGTGGCGACGCGCTGGTGCTCATGCCCACGGGTGGCGGCAAGTCGCTGTGCTACCAAATACCGGCCATTGCGCGCCAGCGCATGGGTCACGGCATCACCATCGTGGTGTCACCCCTCATCGCGCTCATGCACGATCAGGTGGGCGCGCTGCACGAAGCCGGTGTGGAAGCGGCCTTTCTCAACTCCAGCCTGAGCGGCGAAGAAGCCTATGCGGTGGAGCAACGGCTGCGCCGGGGCGACATCACCTTGCTGTATGCCGCGCCTGAGCGCGTCACCACGCCCCGCTTTTTGGCCCAGCTCGATGCCCTTCATGCCCAAGGGCAGCTCAGCCTGTTCGCGATTGACGAAGCGCATTGCGTGAGCCAATGGGGCCACGACTTTCGCCCCGAGTACCGCGCCCTCACCGTGCTGCACGAACGCTATGCGGGCGTGCCGCGCCTGGCACTCACCGCCACTGCCGATGCCCTCACCCGCGCGGACATCGTGGAGCGTTTGCAGTTGGAGGACGCCCAACAGTTTGTCAGCAGCTTTGACCGTCCCAACATCCGCTACACCATCGTCGAGAAAAAAGACGCCTCCTTGCAGCTGCTGCGCTTCATCCAACGCGAACACAGCGGGGCATGGGGCCAAGACAGCGGCATCGTTTACTGCCAATCTCGCCGACGGGTGGAAGAAGTGGCCAAGCTGTTGTGCGACGCCGGCATTGCCGCGTTGCCTTACCACGCGGGCTTGGACGGCGCGATTCGCCAGCGGCACCAAAACCGTTTCTTGCGCGAAGAAGGTTTGGTGATGGTCGCCACCGTGGCGTTTGGCATGGGCATCGACAAACCCGATGTGCGCTTTGTGGCGCATCTGGACATGCCCAAAAACATCGAAGGCTACTACCAAGAAACCGGGCGTGCCGGTCGCGATGGCCAAGACGCCCACGCCTGGATGGCCTATGGCCTGAACGATGTGGTCAACCAGCGCCGCATGATCGACGAGAGCCCAGCGGGAGAAGACTTCAAACAAGTCATGCGCGGCAAACTCGACGCCCTGCTGGCCCTGGCCGAAGCCACCGACTGCCGCCGCGTGCGGCTGCTGCGCTACTTTGGCGAAACCTACCAACCCGACACGCCAGTGCCGAGCGTGGGGGCAGCCGGACTGCCGCCGGGCCGTTCCCAAGGCAGGCCAACCCCCTCGGGGGGCAGCGAGGACACGCCAGTGCCGAGCGTGGGGGCACTTCAGTATTTTTGCGGCAACTGCGACAACTGCCTTCAGCCCCCCGAGATTTGGGACGGCACCGAAGCGGCCCGCATGCTGCTGTCCACCATCTACCGGGTGCAACAACAAAGCGGCATCTCCTTCGGAGCCGGGCATCTGATGGACATCTTGCGCGGCAAGACCACTGAAAAAGTACAGCAATACGGCCACCAGGCCTTGAGCACGTTTGGCATTGGCGCCCACTTCACCGAGGTGCAGTTGCGCGGGGTGTTGCGCCAGCTCATCGCCATCGGCGCCTTGGGCGTGGATGCCCAAGCCTTCAGCACGCTGTATTTGACCGAGGCCTCGCGTGCTGTTTTGAAAGGCGAAGTCACGGTGCGTTTGCGCGCTTCGGTGTCCACACCCGCTGACCGCAAAGCCAAACGGGGCACGAGCGGGGCGGCCAAGCCCGCGCCCGTTGAACTGGATGCCCAAGGCCAGATCCGCTATGCGGCGCTCAAAGCTTGGCGGGCCGAAGTGGCACGCGCCCACAACCTGCCCGCGTATGTGATTTTTCACGACGCCACTTTGGGTGCCATCGCGCAGGCCGGTCCCGACAGCTTGGAAGCCTTGCAAGGCATTGCCGGCATTGGCGTGAAAAAGCTCGAAGCCTATGGCGAAGAAGTCTTGCGCGTGGTCACCCATGCGTGACCCAAGCCCACATCGCCCGGGCCCATGTCGCGGCTGATTTAGAATTCGCAGCATTCATCGATTGAGGAAACCCACATGTCCCACGACAACCACACACCCCACAACGGCGAACAAGACGTTGTGGAGTCCATCGTCCCCCTGATGCCCATCGTGCTGCCTGTGGCGGGTGCTATCCTGATTTTCTTGCTGGCATTCATCGCCGTGTTCATGTCTTGATGCACCAAATCTGTCGCCAAAGCGGCAGAGCACCTCAAAAAAGCGCCTTCTCAGGCGCTTTTTTGCACCCTTTTGGGTTCTTTTTCTGCTTTGAGTCACCTTTGCAAGCCTGGGTAAGGCCATCCATTCTTAGAATGTGCGACCTTTTGTCATCAGGATGAAATTGTTTGAGGTCAGGGCTTCGCGCCCTACGCGGTCGGCTGAGCCCTGACCTCCAACAATTTTTGACTTAGGAGCTTTGATGAACGCACCCGCTTATGTGAAGAACCCCAAGCTGATCGCTTGGGTAGCCGAGATGGCCGCTTTGTGCAAACCCGCCAAGATTCATTGGTGTGATGGCAGCGAAGAGGAATACAACGCCCTGTGCCAGCAATTGGTCGACGCCGGCACCTTCAAAAAACTCAACCCCGTCAAACGGCCCAACTCGTTCTTGGCTTGCTCCGACCCCACCGATGTGGCGCGCGTAGAAGACCGCACCTACATCTGCTCTGAGAAGAAAGAAAACGCCGGCCCCACCAACAACTGGGTGGCCCCCGCCGACATGCGCGCCACCTTGCAACCTCTGTTTGACGGTTGCATGCAAGGCCGCACCATGTACGTGATTCCGTTCAGCATGGGCCCCTTGGGCTCGCACATTGCCCACGTGGGCATTGAACTGTCGGACAGCCCTTATGTGGCCGTGAGCCAAAAAATCATGACCCGCATGGGCAAAGCCGTGTACGACGTGATCGGCACCGACGGCGCGTTTGTGCCTTGCGTGCACACCGTGGGCGCACCACTGGCCGCTGGCCAAGCCGACGTGACATGGCCGTGCAACAAGACCAAGTACATCGTGCACTACCCCGAGACCCGCGAAATCTGGTCTTACGGTTCGGGCTACGGCGGCAATGCGCTGCTAGGCAAGAAGTGCTTTGCGTTGCGCATTGCCTCCAACATGGGCCGCGACCAAGGCTGGTTGGCCGAACACATGCTGATTTTGGGTGTGACCAACCCCCAAGGAAAAAAGTACCACGTGGCGGCGGCCTTCCCCAGCGCCTGTGGCAAAACCAACTTCTCCATGCTGGTGCCGCCCGCTGGCTTTGAAGGCTGGAAAGTCACCACCATCGGTGACGACATTGCCTGGATCAAGCCGCACGACGACGGCAAGCTTTACGCCATCAACCCCGAAGCGGGTTACTTTGGTGTGGCCCCTGGCACCAACTTCCACACCAACCCCAACTGCATGGCCAGCTTGGACAAGAACGTGATCTACACCAACGTCGCCCTGACCGACGACGGCGACGTGTGGTGGGAAGGCATGGACAAAGACACCGGCAAATTGCCCGATCACCTGATCGACTGGCAAGGCAAAGACTGGACGCCCCAGATTGCCAAAGAAACCGGTGCCAAAGCCGCCCACCCCAACGCACGCTTCACCGTCGCAGCCACCAATAACCCGGCCCTCGACCCCGCCTGGGACGACCCTGCCGGCGTGGTGATCGACGCCTTCATCTTCGGTGGCCGTCGCTCCACCACCGTGCCTTTGGTGACCGAAGCACGCAGCTGGACCGAAGGCGTCTACATGGCCGCCACGATGGGCTCGGAGACCACCGCTGCAGCCGCTGGCCAGCAAGGCGTGGTGCGCCGCGACCCCTTCGCCATGCTGCCGTTCACGGGCTACAACATGAGCGACTACTTCCAGCACTGGCTCGACATGGGCGACAAGCTCACCCAAGCCAAGGCCAAGTTGCCCGCCATCTTCTGTGTCAACTGGTTCCGCAAGGGCGAAGACGGCAAATTTGTGTGGCCTGGTTACGGCGAGAACATGCGCGTGCTCAAGTGGATGATCGACCGCATCGAAGGCACCGCCCAAGGCGCCGAGAACGTGTTCGGCATCAGCCCCTCGTACAACGAACTCAACTGGACCGGCCTCAATTTCTCGGCCGACCAATTCAAAACCGTCACCCACGTCGACAAAGCCGCTTGGGTGGAAGAGTTGAAGTTGCACGAAGAGCTGTTCACCCAACTGGCCTACCACCTGCCGGTTGAAATGACAGCCACCAAAGCAGCATTGGCTGCCCGCTTGGCCACCGCCTGAACATAGCCCGGCACGCTGCAACACGTTGGGTGGCTCGGCTCAGCCACCCAAAAACCTGTTAATTCAAAGTCTGATTTTGAATTAACAGGTTTTTGCTAAACTTCTGCGCATGATCAGGCGCAACATTGAACCCCTTCTTCGCCAGTTGGCTGGGCAGTACCCCATCGTCACGCTGGTGGGGCCACGCCAAAGCGGCAAGACCACGCTGGCACGCATGGTGTTTCCAGACAAGCCCTATGTGTCGCTGGAAGACCCCGATGTACGCCGCTTCGCCACCGAAGACCCGCGCAGCTTTTTGTCTGCCTACAAGGGGGGCGCAGTTTTTGACGAAATTCAACGCGCGCCAGAGCTGCCCTCTTACTTGCAATCGATGGTGGACAACCATCCTGAGGCCGGGCAGTTCATTCTCACGGGCAGTCAACAGTTTGAGCTGATGACGCAAGTCAGCCAATCATTGGCGGGGCGCACGGCGTTGCTGCGGTTGTTGCCCTTGACGCTGTCTGAGCTGGAGTCGCTTCGCCCCATCGATTCGCAAGCGCCACTGGCGCTGCCCTCGTGTTTGCTGAACGGGTTTTACCCACGTGTACACGACCAAAATCTGAAAGCCTCACAGGCCATGGGCGACTACTTCGCCACCTATGTTGAGCGCGATTTACGGCAACTCGCTGCCGTGCAAGACCTGCGCTTGTTCGAGCGGTTTGTACGCTTGTGTGCCGGACGTACCGGGCAGTTGCTCAACCTCAACAGCTTGGCCAATGACGCGGGCGTATCGCAACCCACGGCACGCGCCTGGATAGATTTGCTACAAAGCAGTTTCATTGTTCATTTGCTGCCCCCTTGGTTTGTGAACACGGGCAAGCGCTTGATCAAAACGCCCAAACTTTATTTTTACGACACCGGCTTGGCCTGCTGGCTCTTGGGTTTGCGCACGCCGGAGCAGGTGCAACGTGACCCGCTGTGGGGTTCGTTGTTTGAAAATTTTGTCGTGGCCGAAGCCTTGAAAGACCGCTTCAACCAAGGCGAAAACAGCGCGCTGTATTTCTACCGAGACTCGGAAGGCAACGAGGTGGACTTGCTCATGCCCGTAGGGCGACAACTGCACGCCATTGAGATCAAAGCCGGTGGCACCGTCAACCCCGACTACTTCAAAGGCCTCAAGCGCTTCGACGCACACCACCCGCACACGCTGATCAGCGGCTGCGTGGTGTTTGGTGGCGAGACGCCGCAGGCGCGTGAGTCCTGGCCCGTGCATTCGTGGCTGCAACTGCGCCACCCACCGACCCGCTAAGCACGCTGAATCACGGCAATCAAGGCGTTCACCGCTTGCTGTGCCTGCTCGCCTTCGGCAGACAGGGCCACCAAGTCATCCTGCATGGCACCTAAGGCCATCACCTCAACAATCGACTTGGCATTCACCACATGCCCATGGCAAGCCAAGGTGATGTCGCAATTGAAATGCGAAGCTTGCATGGCCAGCAACGCAGAAGCCCTGGGGTCCAACCCATCTTTGCCAGTGAGTTTGATGGTGATGGGCAAGGTGGTGTGGTTCATATTTGCACCCGTGTGCCAAGTTCTACCACCGAGTTGTCGGGCAAGTGGAAAAATTCCACCACACCACCTGCGTTGCGCGTCATGGCTGCAAACATTTTTTCTCGCCATTGCGCCATGCCGCTGCCCGGGGTAGACACCACGGTTTCTCGGCTCAAGAAGTAGGTGGTTTCAAAGACGGGAATCTCCAGGCCCAAGGCTTGGCATTGCAGCAAGGCTTTGGGCACATCGGGCGTGTTCATGAAACCAAACACCACCACCACTTGCCAAAAGTGCTCGCTCAAACGCTCGACCTTCACACGCTGGTTGACCGACACCCAAGGCACCTCGTCAAAGCGAACCGTCAAGATGACGTTCTTTTCGTGCAGCACCTGGTTGTGCTTCATGTTGTGCAGCAACGCTTGCGGCACGGTTTCTGGGTTGGCCACGGCATACACCGCGGTGCGTTGGACCAAGTGGGTGGCTCCGGAATCGATGTGCTGGATGAACGACTGCATATCCAGCCCGTCGCGACGGATGGTCTCGACCACCAACTCACGACCGCGTGACCAAGTGGTCATCACCACATACAAGGTCAAGCCCATGACCAGAGGGAACCAACCCCCATCAAAGAATTTGATGATGCACCCGGCAAACAAAAATACATCGATGCTGAGAAAAAACAAGGTTGCGGTCACCGCCAAGGGCAAGGACATTTTCCAGGCGTCACGCACCACAAAAAAGGTCATGGTGGTGGTGATCACCATGGTCAAGGTCACCGCGATGCCATAGGCACCGGCCAAAGCCGATGAGCTTTTGAAAGACAGCACAGCGGCCACCACGCCCACCAACAAAATCCAGTTGACGGCGGGCATGTAAATTTGACCCACCTCTTGCTCGGAGGTGTACTTGATGTCCATGCGAGGCAAGAACCCCAACAAAATGGCCTGCTTGGTCATGGAATACGCCCCCGAAATCACCGCCTGCGAAGCAATCACGGCCGCCACCGTGGCCAACACCACAGCAGGAATCAACCAAGCCTCTGGAAACATGCGAAAGAAGGGGTTTTCAATCGCGCTGGCATCGCGCATCAGCAACGCGCCTTGCCCCATGTAGTGCAAAGCCAAACCGGGCAACACCAATGTCATCCATGCCCACTGAATGGGTTTGCGGCCAAAGTGCCCCATGTCCGCATACAGCGCTTCAGCGCCGGTCAAGGCCAGCACCACCGCACCCACGGCCGCCAAAATCAACGGCCCGCGGTCCCACAAAAAAGTGGCCGCATGCCAGGGGTTGAGCGCTTGCAAAATGCTGGGCTCTTGCGCAATCTGCACCACCCCTGTGGCTCCGAGCACTGTGAACCACACCACGATGATGGGACCAAAAAACTTGCCCACCCGTTGCGTGCCCCAACGTTGCATGACAAACAACAGCACCAGCACCACCACCGCAATGGGCACGACATACGGCTGCAACACGGGGGTGACCATCTCCAGGCCTTCGACAGCGCCGATCACCGAAATCGCGGGCGTGATCACACTATCGCCATAAAACAAAGTGGCCCCAAACAAGCCCAACAGCAACAAGAAACGGCGCAACGCAGGCCGGTCTTTGACGGCATGGGCCGCCAGCGCGGTCAATGCCAAAGCACCGCCCTCGCCCCGGTTGTCCGCACGCAAAATCAGCAGCACGTACTTGAGTGTGACGATAAGCATCAAAGCCCAGAAGATGGTGGAGACAGCACCGATCAGGTTTTCAGGCGTCATGGCCACACCCGTGGCTGGCAAAAACACTTCTTTGACGGTGTACAACGGGCTGGTGCCAATGTCGCCATACACCACGCCAATGGCAGCCAAGGTCAAGGCCGCCGTGGATTGGCGTTTAATGTGGGCGGACGGGTTGTCTGAATCTATCGCTGCGACTGACATGGGCTCTCCTGTATGAAGTGCCTCGAGCTTGCCTAAGTTCGCGTTAGGAACGCATAAGTATCCGCAAGCGCTTAATCCGGTTCGCTCAAACGATAGCCCACACCAGGTTCGGTCAACAGCATCTGCGGCTCTGTCGGGTTGTGCTCCAACTTCGCCCGCAATTGCCCCATGTACAAGCGCAAGTAGTGGGTGTGCGCCACGTACTCCGCACCCCAGACATCCAACAGCAACTGGCGATGCGTCACCACCTGCCCCGCCTGCCGCACCAAGCGCGCCAGCAGATTGAACTCGGTCGGTGTCAGATGGACCGCCTGGACGCCCATGCGCACCTCGTGCTTGGCCAAATCCACCGTAAGTTCACCCCAACGGTAATGTGTTTGGGGCGCTTGCACCGCTGTGCCGCGGTGACGCAAAGTCACACGCATGCGCGCCAACAACTCACTGATGCTGAAAGGCTTGACCAAGTAATCATCTGCCCCAGCGTCCAGCAAATGCACCTTGTTGTCATCGTCGTGCCGGGCCGAAATGATCAGAACCGGCACGTCATACTGCGCGCGCACCTCGTGCAGCAAGTCAGCGCCGTCGCCATCGGGCAAGCCCAAATCCAAAATCAACAAATCCAGCGGCGTGTGCGACGGCATGGTGTGCCGCAACACGGCGGCAGCGTCAGCAGCGCTGCCACTGAGCACCACCTCATAGCCTTCCACCATCAGCGCATCGCGCAAGGTGCGACGCAGTTCACGGTCATCTTCTACCAACAGCACACGCAAAGCCATGTCCGTCAAACCTCCGAGCTTGGGCTATTCATTTCAGGCTGCACGTCCACGGGCCACGCCACGCACACCGTTGCGCCATGGGGCTGCGTGTCTTGAATCCAAATCTTGGCGCCATGCACTTTGGCAATGGCTTGGCACACCGCCAAGCCCACCCCCACGCCGCGGCGCAACTGCGTCTCGTCCGAGGCATCGGCTTGCGCCGCCTGCGGATGTATGCGCTCAAACGCTTGAAACACTTTGTCTTTCCAGGCATCGGGAATACCAGGCCCTTGGTCGATCACCCGCACCTCGATGGTGTCGCCTTGCCGTTGTGCGTGGAGCTGGATCAAGGACTCGTCAGGGCTGTATTTGATGGCGTTTTCCACCAAGTTATCCAGCAGCTGCACCAGCAGCATGGCATCGCAAAAAATCAGCGGCAAGCCCGCGGGCAATACCACGTCGATCTGGCGCTGCGGATAGCGCAGACGCGTTTTGGACAGCACCGCACCCACCACCTCTTGCAGGGACTCCCAGTCTTTGTGCACTTGCCATGGGGCCGCGTCCAGGCGTGCCAGCTGCAAGGTGTTGGTGGTCATGCGGTTGAGGTGTTGTGCCTCCAGCAGCACGGTGTGCGCGAGGTCGGTGATCTGCTGCGCACTCAAGAGCGCGCCCTGGTCGTGAATGGCGGACGCCGCCCCCATGAGGTTGGCCAAGGGTGTTCGGTAGTCATGAGAGATCGACGTCAACAAGGTGTTGCGCAAGCTCTGGCTCTGCGCTTCTTCTTTGGCGTGCTGTGCCTGCTGCAAGGTGTGGGCGCGTTCGATTTCTAGCCCCAGCACATCACACATCTGCTGCACCGTGTGTCGCGTGAATGCGGTCAAGGCAGGCCATGACACACCGTGAAGAGCCACCGCACCCCAAGCACAGGACTGGCCACGCAACGGCAAAAACAAGGTGCTCTGGTTTTCGTAACGACCCGTCCCCGGCCCCATGGCCGCGAACTGTTTCACACAGGCCCACAAACCTTGTGTGTCTTGTGCGTTGGGGTGTCCGATCAAGAGGCTCGCAGCAGGGCTGGTACTCAGCGCAGCGAGCTCTCGCAGCAACAACACCGACACAGTGCCCCGCACACTCGTTTGCAGCACCGACTGCAACAGATGGCCTTGCGTTGGCAAATCCATGTTTTCTCGAAACTGTTCGCTCAAGGCCCGCAGTTGTTGGGCTGCTTGTGCATGTTGGCTCTCGCGTTGGGCAGCCAAACGCAAGCGTGCCATCAGATAACTCACCATCACGCTCACACCCAACATGGTCACGAGCAGCAGCAAGTCTTGGTGCAAATGCACATGGAAGGTGAAGCGCGGTGGCACAAACCACCAGTTGAAGCCCAGCACCGACAACGCACTGAGCACCACCGAGGCCGTGGCCGACAACCACATGCTCGCCATGGCACTGGCCAAGACCAGCAACAAGGCCAAGTTGCCCAAATTGAGCACGCCATCGCAGGCCCACAGCAACGCCCATGCGCTCAGCCAGATGGCCACGCCTGGCCAGCGAACTTCAAGTTTGGGCACGAGGTGACGGTTGGGCTGTGACACCCGCGCAGACTAGCACAGACATTCAGTGCACCACCACCGGTACTTCGGTGGCAGGCGGTGTGTTGCGGCTGCGGGTGCAACGCACCAAACCGTCGATCATCACCATGCCAATGCCAGGAATGTCGCCCAGCTGCACGCTCTCAAGTAAGGTTTTGCCAGCGGTGTGCTGGGCACGGTCCATGAACACAAAATCGGCGGCACGGCCCACTTCGATCAAGCCACAGTTCAGGTTGCGAATTCGCGCCGTGTTGCCGGTGGCAAAACAAAACACCAACTCGGCAGGGATGTTGGCCAAACTCGACAACAAAGCCACCATGCGCAGCATGCCCAAGGGCTGCACGCCAGAGCCCGCAGGCCCGTCAGTGCCCAAGATCACGCGGTGCGGACACTTCAGCTCCAGCGCAGCTTTGGCAGCGGCAATGGCCACGCGCTCGTTGCCGTTGTGCACGATTTCAATCGCACGGCTCGACTTTTCGCACAACTCACACACATGCGCCTCAGGCAACGAGGTGTGACCACCGTTGATGTGACCAATCACGTCGGCATCGGCTTCGAGCACCACGTCTTTGTCGATCAAGCCCGAGCCCGGGATTGACGGCCCCCCGGTGTGGATGGTGCTTTGGATGCCGTACTTGCGCGCCCAGGCCACCATCTCTTTGGCTTCGTAGCCCGCCTTCACCGAGCCCAAACCCACCTCGCCCAGCAGCGTCACGCCGGCAGCGGCGAGTTCCTGAAAATCATGTTCGGTCATGCCTTTTTCGATGATGGGGGCACCCGCAATCACCTTCACGCCGCCGGGGCGGAAGTTGTCAAACGCACGTTGCGCGGTGATGGCCAAGGCTTTCAAACCCACGATGTCTTTGGGGCGTCCGGGCAAGTGCACTTCACCGGCAGAGATCATGGTGGTGACGCCACCGTGCATGGTGGAGTCAATCCAGCCGATTTGGTTTTGCCGTGGCGTCCAATCACCAAACACCGGGTGCACGTGGCTGTCGATCAAGCCCGGGGCCACGCAGGTCTGGCGCACATCGATGGTGGTCTTGGCCTCGGATATGTCGCAGTCTTTTTCACGCCCAACCGCGGTGATCAGGCCATCATGGATCACGATGGTGTCGGCGTCCAAGATCGGATGGTCGATGTCGCCCGAGAGCAGCAGCCCGATATTGCGCAAAACAACTTTGCCAGATTTTTCTTCAACAGCGGCGGTGGCCATGGGGTTCTCCAATCAAAGGGTTAGAACGTGGAAATTCACCGCTTCACCGTGCGTAGCACCGTGTCGGTGACGAAGTCTTGCCAATGCTGCACGGCCTCGGGCGTTTGCAAATCTTCGCCCATGAAGGCCGACAAGGTGTAGCGGTTGGACATGAAGAAGTACCCGGTGGACACGATGAGCAAATACACATCGCGCGCCACCAAGTCTTGACGAAATAGTTTTTGGCGCACCCCGGTCTCCAAGATGCGTCGGATCACATCAATCGCAGGCGACGAGTACTGCGCGGCCCGGTCTGACTTGGTGATGTGACGCCCCAAGTGCAAGTTCTCGGTGTTGAGCAGGGTCACAAACTCGGGGTTGCGGCGGTAGTAATTCAGCACAAAGGCGATCACGTCTTTCAAGGCCTGCACGGGCTCGTCGGTGTTGAGGTCGAGTTGCGACTCGGCCTCGTTCATGCGGCGGTAAATGTCTTCGATCACCTCGATGAACAAACCCTCTTTGTTGCCGAAGTAGTAGTACAGCATGCGGTCCACCGACTTGGCCGCTTTGGAAATTTTTTCCACGCTGCCGCCATCGAAACCGTATTTGGCAAACACCCGCGTGGCTGCTTTCAAAATGCTCTCACGCGTGGCCTGGGCCGACAACTCGCGCACGCCCGTTTTACGCTGTGGCGCCACACGCTTGGCCAAACGCACGCCCGTCACCGCGCGCTTAGGGGCAGGTGTGGCTGGGGTGCGCGTGGTGGCCATGGTCACTGCTCGGCGAAGGCGCGCTCGATCACAAAGTCGCCGGGCTTGGTGGTGTTGCCCTCTTTGAAGCCACGCTCTTCGAGTATGTGCTTCAAATCCTTGAGCATTTGTGGGCTGCCACAAATCATCACCCGGTCATCCGTGGGGTTGAAGGCCTGCAGCCCCAAGTCGGCAAACAGCTTGCCGCTCTCGATGGCGTCTGTCAAACGGCCCTGGTTTTTGAATGGCTCGCGCGTGACCGTGGGGTAGTACAGCAACTTCTCACGCACCATCTCGCCCAGAAACTCGTGCTGGGGCAACTCTTGCGTGAGGTAGTCGTGGTAGGCCAGCTCTTTGACCTCGCGCACGCCGTGTACCAGGATCACT
Organism: Limnohabitans sp. JirII-29; assembly: GCF_003063395.1. Taxonomy (NCBI): domain Bacteria; kingdom Pseudomonadati; phylum Pseudomonadota; class Betaproteobacteria; order Burkholderiales; family Comamonadaceae; genus Limnohabitans; species Limnohabitans sp. JirII-29. The sequence goes on along the minus strand of NZ_NESB01000004.1, from coordinate 286,650 downwards.
TTGTCAAAACGCTCATACGTGTCGGGGTCGCGGATCACGCTCAGAAACGGCGCCATGCCGGTGCCGGTGGAGAGCAGGTACAAATTTTTACCGGGCAACAAATAGTCAATCAGCAGCGTGCCCGTGGGCTTGCGTCCGACGATGATTTTGTCGCCCACCTGGATATGTTGCAGGCGTGAGGTGAGGGGGCCGTCTGGCACCTTGATGCTCAAGAACTCCAGGTGCTCTTCGTAGTTGGGGCTGACGATGCTGTAGGCGCGCAACAGGGGTTTGTTGTTGACGCGCAGGCCGATCATGGTGAAGTGGCCGTTGGAGAAACGCAGCGCGGTGTCGCGCGTGGTGGTGAAGCTGAACAAGCGGTCGGTCCAGTGATGAACCGTCAACACTTCTTCTTCGTGGAATGCACTCATGGGTAACGCCCAAAGGTTAAAAAAAGAAACGTCTGTCGTGAATGTCCCTCTTGCTGAGCGACGTTGAATGCTCTATATTGCGATTTCATGTAGTGTTCACAACATCAAATTGTGGTGAATACTACACAAAAACATTGGGCTGTACAACATGACGACGCACACCAAAGGCGATGGCCTGCCAGGCCCCGACGATGCTTCTCCCAACTGGGGACTGGAGCGCGTGACGCCGCGCAACGAGCAAATGGCCGGCAACAAGGTCGAGTGCAATGCCTGTCCCGTCTTGTGCCAAATCTCGGATGGCCGTGTGGGCGCCTGCGACCGCTATGCCAACCGCCACGGCGTGTTGGTGCGCCTCGATCCGGTGGTGCTGTTGCACCAAGGCACCACGCCCGAGCCTGACACCGAGGCCTTGACGCCACGCCACGACCTCAAGGTCGATGCCAAAGACCAAACCGCCAGCGCTTCGCGTGGCGTGTTTGTCACCGGCATTGGGTCTTCCACCACCTACCCCGACTACAAACCCGCCCCCTTCATCGTGGCCTCGCAATCGCGCGGCGTGGACATGGTGACGGTGGTGACCGAAGGCATCTTCAGCTACTGCAGCTTGAAAGTGAAGATCGACACCGACCGCTACCTCGGGCCCGAACAAGCCGCCGTGCTGTGCAAGGGCGAAGTGGTGGGCCATGTGACCACGGCCGAATACGGCTCGCAAATGCTCAGCCTGGGCGGCGTGCACCACCTGACCGGTGGCAGCAAAAAAGAAGGCCGCGTCACCATGAACTTGATGCAGGCCCTGGGTAACCACGAGGCGGTGGAAGTGTCCATCGACGGCGGTGCCACCGTGGTGTTGCAAGCAGGCCAAGCGCCCATCGTCAACGGTGTGACCGAGCAACGCATGCGCGTGGGCTGCGGCTCAGCGGCCATTGGCATCTTTGCCCAGCAATGGCTGGGCCTGTGCGACGAGGTGGTGGTCGTGGACGACCACATCACCGGTGTGCTCAGCGAACACCAAGCCGGGCGTTGCCTGCACATTCCCCCCAGCGGCATCTGCATCAAAGGGCGCAAGTCCACGCCGGGGCGCTACTTCCAAGTCGCCAATCCGGGCACCGGCTGGGGTGGCACCGACATCGAAGACCCGTTGTCCATCTTGGACAGCTGGGACCCCGAGGTGGCACGCCCTGGGCTGCGCTTGTTGATGACCTCGACCACGGGCGAACACGCGGCGTGGTATGTGCTGGATGAACAATTGCAACCCCAAGTGGCCGACATGCCCGAAGCCGTGCGTCGCGTGGTCGAACGCATTGGCGAAAACTGCGAACCCTCGCTCGTGTCGGTGCTGTTCCTGGGCGGCGCGGGCGGCAGCTTGCGCGCGGGCGTGACCGACAACCCGGTGCAACTGACACGCGCCATCAAACGCGCACTGGTCAATGTCACCTGCGGCGGCGCACCGTCTTATGTATGGCCGGGCGGCGGCATCACCTTGATGGTGGACGTGCTGCGCATGCCTCGCGGCAGCTTTGGCACCGTGCCCACACCGGCCATCGTGGCGCCCATTGAGTTCACCATGCGCTTGAGTGACTACCAAGCCTTGGGCGGTCACATGGGCTTTGTGCGCAGCCTGGACGACACGCTGCGCCACGGCGCTTGGCACAACGACGGCGCACCCACACAACTGCGTTGGGTGGCACCACCCGCCAGCGACAGCCCTTGGCCGCTGGACACACCCCCGATGTTGGGCTGACCCACCCATGCAAGCCCATCGCCAAGCCCTGGACCCGCAACGCTGGCATTTCCAGCACGGCCCGATCGACTTGGTGATTCAGGCCGACGGTGACGCCGCTTGCGTGCAAGCCGCGCACGAGGCCGCGTGGGCCGCGTTTCAACCCATGCTGCCCAGCTTGGTGCAAGAGTTGCCCCAGCTGCGCCAAGCCGTGCCAGCGCGTGCACACAATCTCCTGCGAGGTGCCATTGCACGCAGCATGTGGCAAGCCTGTGCGCCACTGGCCGCTCCCTGCCCCACACACCCCGACGGCTTCATCACTGCCATGGCGGCCGTCGCCGGGGCCGTGGCGCAAGCGGTGCTGGCGTGCTACCAACGCCCGGGCATTGCACGCGCTTGGGTCAACAACGGGGGCGACATTGCGCTGCATTTGACGCCAGACACTTCAGTGCGCATTGGTTTGGTGAGCGACATCGCACGCGCTTGGGGTGAGTCGCCGCTGAGTGACTGGGTGCTCGATGGCGCGTTGCACATCAGCGCCGACATGCCCGTGCGTGGCATCGCCACCAGTGGTTGGCGCGGTCGCAGCCAGTCGCTCGGCATTGCCGACAGCGTGACCGTGTTGGCCGCCACCGCTGCACAGGCCGACGCCGCCGCCACCTTGATTGCCAACGCCGTCAACGTGGACGACCCACGCATCGTGCGTCAAGCCGCGAATCAGTTGCGTGACGACGCCGACCTGGGCACACGCTGGGTCACGGTGGATGTGCCGCCACTCAGTGCCTGCCAAATTAGCCAGGCCTTGACACGTGGTCAACGCTATGCCCACCAGTTGCAAGCCCAAGGTTTGATACACGCCGCCTTGTTGTGTTGCCAAGGTCAGATCGAAGTTGCCGGGCACGAAGCCTGCTTAGCCTGATAGGAGAAATGAACCCCATGAAAGCCACCATTCGCAAGATCGTCGTGCAAGTCGACGAAACCCATGTCGAAGGCGGTCAAGCCATTGACCCACCCACACGCCGCGCCCTGGCGATGGCGGTGATCGACAACCCCTATGCGGGCCACTACAGCGCCAACCTCGACATCCTGATCGAAATCGGCGAAGAGCTGGGCGGTCTGTTGGGCCAACGTTGCGTCCAGGCTTTGGGCATCACGCCCGAGCAAGCGCAAAGCTACGGCAAAGCCGCCATCGTGGGCGAAGCGGGCGAGCTTGAACACGCCGCCGCTGTGTTGCACCCCAAACTGGGTGCGCCGCTGCGCAAAGCCGTGAGCCACGGCGCCGCTTTGGTGCCATCGGCGAAAAAACGCGGCACCTTGGGCACCATCATCGATGTGCCCTTGGGCCACAAAGACGCTGCGTTTGTGCGCAGCCACTTTGACGCCATGGAAGCCCGCGTCAGCGACGCGCCGCGCGCCAACGAAATGGTGGTGGCCGTGGTGGTGACCGACAGTGGTCGGCCCGCGCCGCGCATTGGCGGTTTGCAAGTGTCTGAAATCGTGGGCCAAGACGGCCTGCGCTAACAGCTTGAGTGATCTGTTTCGTTTATCGTTCACGTTTCGTTTTTTAAAGGAGCCAGCATGAAGAGTTTTCGCAGCCTGACCCGTGCAGCCGCAGCCGCAGCCGCGGCCTTGGCCTGGGGTCTTGCCCCGGCGATGGCACAAGGTGTCATCAAGATCGGTGAGATCAACAGCTACAAGGCCCAGCCCGCCTTCTTGGAACCGTACAAAAAAGGCATGGAACTGGCGGTTGACGAAATCAACGCCGCCGGAGGTGTGAACGGTAAAAAACTGCAACTCATCATCCGTGACGACAACGCCAACCCCGGTGACGCCGTGCGCGCGGCCGAAGAGCTGGTGTCACGCGAACAAGTCGATGTGTTGAGTGGCACCTTCCTGTCACACATTGGTTTGGCGGTGGCCGACTTCTCCAAGCAAAAGAAATTTTTCTTCCTAGCGGGCGAACCTCTGACCGACAAAATTGTTTGGCAAGGTGGCAACAAATACACCTTCCGTCTGCGCGCCTCCACCTACATGCAAGCGGCCATGCTGGTGCCCGAAGCCGCCAAGCTGAAGAAAAAACGTTGGGCCGTGGTGTACCCCAACTACGAATACGGCCAATCGGCTGCCGCCACCTTCAAGCAATTGCTCAAGGCCGCACAACCTGATGTCGAGTTCGTGGCCGAACAAGCGCCAGCACTGGGCAAGGTCGACGCGGGTGCCGTGGCCCAAGCCCTGGCAGACGCCAAGCCCGACGCCATCTTCAACGTGTTGTTTGGCGCTGACTTGACCAAGTTTGTGCGCGAAGGCAACACGCGTGGTCTGTTCCAAGGCCGTGAGGTGGTGAGCTTGCTGACCGGTGAACCCGAGTACCTGGACCCGCTGAAAGACGAAACGCCCAACGGCTGGATCGTCACCGGCTACCCCTGGAACGGCATCAACACCGCAGAGCACAAAACCTTCTTGGGTGCTTACCAGGCCAAGTTCAACGACTACCCACGTCTGGGTTCGATCGTGGGCTACAGCATGATTCAGGCACTGGCCGCTGGCATCAAAAAAGCCGGCAGCACCGACTCTGAAAAACTCGCCGTGTCGTTCCGCGACCTGAGCTTCACCAGCCCGTTTGGCAAAGTGAGCTTTCGGGCGCAAGACCACCAATCCACCATGGGTGCCTTTGTGGGTCGCATCAAGAATGACAACGGCAAGGGCGTGATGGTCGACTACCGTTACCTCGACGGCGCGGCCTTCCAGCCCAGCAACGACGAAGTCAAGAAACTGCGCGCTGCCGACTAAGCAGCCTCTGTCCGCATGCAGCGCACCTCGGTGCTGCATGCAGATGCTCACGGAAATGTAGACATGGATTTTTCTGGCTTTGTGGTGCAAGGACTCAACGGCTTGGCCGGTGCATCCTCTTTGTTTTTGGTCGCTGCCGGCCTGTCGCTGATCTTTGGGGTCACGCGCATCGTCAACTTTGCCCATGGCTCGTTTTTCATGCTCGGCATTTACATCGCGTACTCGCTGGTGGAACACGTGGGTCGCTCCATCGGTTTGGCGCTGAGCTTTTGGTGGTTGCTGCTGTTGGCCGCGCTCATCTCAGGCCTGCTGGGCGGCTTGGTGGAGATGCTGCTGTTGCGCCGCATTTACCGCGCGCCTGAGTTGTTTCAATTGCTGGCCACGTTTGCCTTGGTGCTGGTCATCAAAGACGCGGCCTTGTGGCTGTGGGGCCCCGAAGATTTGTTGGGCCCACGCGCACCGGGCTTGTCCGGTGCGGTCGATATTTTGGGTCGTCGCTTTCCCAGCTACGACTTGTTGTTGATCGTCATTGGCCCGGTGGTGTTGGGCTTGTTGTGGTTGCTGCTCACGCGCACCCGCTTTGGCACCTTGGTGCGTGCCGCCACCCAAGACCGTGAGATGGTGGGCGCTTTGGGCATCCACCAACGTTGGTTGTTCACCAGTGTGTTCGCCCTGGGCTGCGCACTGGCGGGCTTGGGCGGCGCCTTGCAGTTGCCCCGTGAACCCGCCAACTTGGGGTTGGACTTGCTGACCATTGGCGACGCGTTTGTGATCGTGGTGGTCGGCGGCATGGGCTCAATTCCGGGGGCCTATGTGGCGGCGCTGATGATTGCCGAGATCAAAGCCCTGTGCGTGGGCCTGGGCACGGTGGAGCTCTGGGGCATGTCGTTCGCATTTTCCAAGCTCACCTTGGTGGCTGAATTTTTGGTGATGGCCGTGGTGCTGATGGTGCGCCCCTGGGGCCTGATGGGCAAACCCCAAAGCACGCCACGCCATGGCGGCGAAGCCGAGGCCCCGCTGCGCTTGGGCGGTCGCGGTCAACTGCTGGTCTGGGTGTTGTGTGGCTTGGTGTTATGGGCCTTGCCCCTGTTGACCGCGCAGTCGCCCTACACCACCGTGTTGGCAATTGACCTGCTCACCGCCGCGTTGTTTGCCTGCAGCTTGCACTTCATCATGGGGCCTGCCGGCATGCATTCGTTTGGTCACGCCGCTTACTTTGGGCTGGGGGCTTATGTGGCCGCCTTGCTGGCTTTGCGCGCGAACATGCCCATGGAGTTGACCTTGGTGTGCGCACCGCTGCTCACCGCCGTGGCGGCGGCTGTGTTTGGTTGGTTTTGTGTGCGCCTGTCGGGCGTGTACCTGGCCATGCTGACCTTGGCCTTTGGCCAAATCTTGTGGTCGATTTGTTTTCAGTGGGACAACTTCACCGGTGGCAGCAACGGGCTCACCGGCGTGTGGCCCAGCCCCTGGCTGGCCGACAAGCGCATGTACTACTACCTCACGCTCGCCTTGTGCGGCTTGAGCGTGTACGCCCTGCGGCGCATGCTGTTTGCACCGTTTGGCTATGCCTTGCGCGCCAGCCGTGACTCGGTGCTGCGCGCCGAAGCCATTGGCATGAACGTCAAACACTTGCAGTGGGCGGGCTTTGTGGTGGCCGCTGCATTTGCCGGTTTGGCGGGCGCTTTGTTTGCCTTCTCCAAAGGCAGCATTTCGCCCGACGCCTTGGGTGTGTCCAAGTCGGTCGATGGCTTGGTCATGGTCTTGCTGGGCGGCGTGCAAACCGTGGTGGGGCCGTTGGTGGGGGCCATCACCTTCACCGGTCTGCAAGACACCATCGCCCGCAGCACCGACTATTGGCGCGCCGTGTTGGGCGGCACCATCTTGCTGTTGGTGATGGTCTTCCCACAGGGCTTGGCAGGTTTTGTCAGCAGCAAATTACAGGCACGCTTTCAGCGTGGCCACACACACGCGCAGCGACAAGGGGGTACGACATGAGCCTGCTTCAAGTGCAAGGGCTGGGCAAATCGTTTGGTGGCAACCGGGCGGTGGACGACATCAGCTTCAGCCTCGCACCCGGTGAGTTGTTGGCCCTGATTGGGCCCAACGGCGCAGGCAAGTCGACCACCTTCAACATGCTCAACGGCCAGTTGCAACCCGACAGCGGCAGCATCACGCTGGGCGGTCACAACCTGGTGGGGCGCAAGCCGCGCGAGGTGTGGCAGATGGGGGTGAGCCGCACCTTCCAGATCGCCGAAACCTTCAGCTCCCTCACCGTGGCCGAGAACGTGCAAATGGCCTTGCTGTCCGACGACGCACGTTTGTTTGCCATGTGGCGCCGTGCCACCTTGTACCGCCGTGCCGACGCCTTGGCCCTGCTGGCACAAGTGGGCCTGGTCGAACAAGCCGATCGACCGTGCAGCGAACTCGCCTATGGCGACGTCAAGCGCCTGGAGCTGGCGATTGCCATGGCCAACCAACCGCGCCTGCTGTTGATGGACGAACCCACCGCCGGCATGGCGCCGGGCGAACGCAACAAATTGATGGCCCTCACGCGTGAGCTGGTGACACAACGCGGCATGGCCGTGTTGTTCACCGAGCACAGCATGGATGTGGTGTTTGGCTTTGCCGACCGCATCATCGTGCTGGCCCGTGGACGCTTGATTGCCGAAGGCCAGGCGCAAGACATTCGCGACCACCCCAAAGTGCAAGAGGTTTACTTTGGCAGCGGCAAAACCTTTGAACGGAAAGAACCGGCATGAACCCGAGCCCCAACACCTTGCTGCAAACGCAAGGCCTCAACGCCTGGTATGGTGCAGCGCAAATTTTGTTCGATGTCAGCCTGCACGTCGGACGTGGCGAAGTGGTGGCGCTGATGGGTCGCAACGGCGCGGGCAAGTCCACCACCCTCAAAGCCATCATGGGGCTCATGCCCAAACGCAGCGGCCAAGTGGCGTTTTTGAACCACGACATCTCGCACGCCGAACCCTACCAAGTGGCGCGCCTTGGTTTGGGTTTTGTGCCGGAAGACCGCCGCGTGTTCAGCGAACTCACGGTGCTGGAAAACCTGAGCGTGGGCCGACAGGCCGCACGCCATTTCCCCGATGGCACGCCCGCGCCCTACTGGACGCACGAAAAACTGTTCAAGCTGTTTCCCAACCTCGGTGAAATGCAAGACCGCGCGGGTGGCCGCATGAGCGGCGGCGAGCAGCAAATGCTCACCGTAGCGCGCACCTTGATGGGCAACCCCTTGTTGGTGCTGTTGGACGAGCCCTCAGAGGGCGTGGCCCCGGTGATCGTGGAGCAAATGGCCGACATGATCTTGGCCCTCAAAGCCGAAGGCGTGAGCATCTTGCTGTCTGAGCAGAACCTGCACTTTGCACAGTGGGTGTCGGACCGCGCCTATGTGCTGGAGAAGGGGCAGATTCGCCACGAGGCCGCCATGGCTGCGCTGGTAAAAGACGACGACATTCGCCGTAACTACCTGAGCGTCTGACGCAACGCCTCAACACACGCACGATGAAGCCCGTCCATCTGTCTGTCAATGGCGAATCGCACCACCTGCCGCTCACGCGGCACACCACCTTGCTGAACGCCTTGCGCAACGACCTGGGCCTCAACGGCCCCAAGTTTGGCTGCGGCCTGGGCGAGTGCGGCGCGTGCACGGTGCTGGTGGACGGCGTGGCAGCACGCGCGTGCGTGATCCCGGCCTGCGAGGTGCAAGACCGCGCCATCACCACGCTGGAAGGACTGGGCAACGCACAGCATTTGCACGTGGTGCAGCAGGCGTTCATCGACGCGCAAGCCGCCCAATGCGGCTATTGCTTGAATGGCATGGTGATGATGACCGTCGCCTTGTTGGCCCACACGCCCAACCCAAGCGATCACCAAATTCGCCACGCACTGGCTGGCAATTTGTGTCGCTGCGGCGCGCACCTTGAAATCATGGATGCGGTACGCCGCGCCGCTTCGCTGATGGCCAACCCCGCATGAACACACTGCGCGCCCAACAAGTGCGTTCGCGCGCCGACTTTCACCAAGCCCATGGCGTGTTGCTGGTGGTGCGCGACCCGCCAGCGGCACCCCCGCTAGCCCCCGGTCAACCGGCGTTGGTGGCGGGCAACCCCGCCGAAGGCGTCGAAATTTTGCTGGCGGTGTGGGACGACGGCAGTGTGACCGCCTTGCACGGCCATGTGGACTTGGGCACCGGCTTACGCACCGCGCTCACCCAGGTGGTGGCCGAAGAGCTGGACGTGCCGCCGCAGCGCGTGCACCTGGTGATGGGCAGCACCGCCGCTGCGCCCAACCAAGGTGCCACCATTGCCAGCGCCTCGCTACAAATTCATGCCCAGCCTTTGCGTTTGGCTGCAGCACAAGCACGCCAATGGTTGCTCGCCCAAGCAGCACACCAATGGGCTGTCGACGCCAGCCAAGTGCAACTGCGTGAAGGGGTGGTGCACGGGCCCGCCCAACAGGCCGACATTGGTGAGTGGGTGCGCGAACAGCACACCGCCTTGATGCTGGACGCCAACACACCTGTCAAATCGCCCGACGACTACCGGCTGGTGGGCAGCAGCTTGCCTCGGGTCGACCTGCTGGCCAAAGCCACCGGGGAGCAGATTTTTGTGCACGACATGCGCTTGCCCGGCATGCTGCATGGCCGTGTGGTGCGCCCACCCTACGCGGGCGCCGACAGCGGCGACTTTGTGGGCAACACCTTGGAGCGGGTGGACGCACAGTCGATCGCGCACATTCCCGGCATCCGTGCTGTGGTGACGCAACGCGACTTTGTGGGCATCGTGGCCGAGCGCGAAGAACAAGCCGAACAAGCGCTGCGCGAACTGGTGGTGCACTGGAAGCCGTGGCCCGGCATGCCGGGCCTGGATGACACCGAACAAGCCCTGCGCAACAACCCCAGCACACCACGCGAGCTGGTCAACGAAGGCGCGGTGGACCAAGCCCTGCACGATGCCGCGCAGACCTTCGACCGCACCTACGTGTGGCCCTACCAAATGCATGCGTCCATCGGCCCCTCGTGCGCCGTGGCCGCGTGGATGAAAGACGGCGACCCTGACGCACCCCACACCCTGCTGCGGGTCTGGGCCGGCAGCCAAAACCCGCATGTGCTGCGTGCTGATCTGGCGCTGCTGATGGGCCTGCCCGACACGGCCGTGGACGTGGTGCGCATGGAAGCTGCGGGTTGCTATGGCCGCAACGGCGCCGACGACGTGGCCGCTGATGCGGCCCTGCTGTCCAAAGCCGTGCGTGCGCCGGTGCGGGTGCAACTCACGCGCGAGCAAGAGCATGCGTGGGAGCCCAAAGGCGCGGCACAACTCATGCAAGTGCGCGGTGGCTTGAAGGCCGACGGCATGCCTGCGGCCTACGACTTTCAAACCGCCTACCCCTCCAACGGCGCGCCCACACTGGCCCTGCTGCTGACGCGCACGCTCGACCCGGTGTCGCGTGCGTATGAGATGGGCGACCGCACCGCACGCCCACCCTACGCCTACGACAACTTGCGCGTGACCGTCAACGACATGCCCGCCATCTTGCGTGCCTCGTGGTTGCGCGGTGTGTCGGCCTTGCCCAATTCGTTTGCGCATGAGAGCTTCATTGACGAGCTGGCCAGTGCGGCCAAGGTGGACCCGGTGGACTACCGCTTGCGCATCTTGCAAGACCCACGCGCCCATGAGTTGGTGCAAGCCACCGCCGAGCGCGCCCACTGGAAGCCACACCGCCTGCCGCAACAACAAGCCGCACAGGGCGACTGGTTGCAAGGCCAAGGCTTTGCCTATGCGCGCTACATCCACAGCAAATGGCCGGGCTTTGGTGCAGCGTGGGCGGCCTGGGTGGCCGATGTGGAGGTACACCAACACACCGGTGAAGTGCATGTGAAACGCGTGGTGGTGGGCCACGATGCTGGCTTGATGGTCAACCCACAAGGCGTGCAACACCAGGTGCACGGCAACGTGCTGCAAACCACCAGCCGCGCCCTCAAAGAACAGGTGCAGGTCGACCCCCAAACCGGCAGCGTGACCAGCCAAGAGTGGGGCAGCTACCCGATTTTGAGTTTCCGCGAAGTGCCTGTGATCGAGGTCATGCACATGCCGCGTCCGGGCGAGCCGTCGCTGGGGGCGGGCGAATCGTCGTCGGTGCCGGGCACCGCCGCGATTGCCAATGCCATTTTTGATGCCACCGGCATTCGCTTTCGCAACCCGCCGTTCACCCCCGAGGTGGTGCGCGCCGCCTTGCACCCGCTGGGCCACACCACCCCGCCCACGCCACCTGCCGACCAGGTCACGCCGTCCAAGCCAGGCTGGGACCGGCGCACGCCGCGCAGCCGCCAACCGGGCGTGGCGTCGGCATGGCGTCGCCGCTGGGGACAGCTGGCCTCTTTGGGGCTGGGGGTGTTCACCGTGAGCGCCGCTTTGCTGGGTTGGCGCAGCAGCTTGCCGCTGGTGGGCCCGCTCGACACCTCACCTTTTAGCGCCAGCATGTTGGCACGCGGCCAGCAAGTGGCGGCGCTGGGCAACTGTGCGGGCTGCCACAGCACCGAAGACGGCGAGCGCAACGCCGGGGGCCGTGCCATGGCCACCCCATTTGGCACGGTCTACACCACCAACCTCACGCCCGACCGCGAGAGTGGTATCGGCGCTTGGTCATACCGCGCGTTTGAGCGTGCCATGCGCGAGGGCGTGTCGCGCGACGGGCACCGGCTCTACCCGGCATTTCCGTACACCGCCTTTGCACACATGCGCGACGACGACATGATGGCTTTGTACGCCTACCTGATGTCGCAGCCTGCGGTGGCATCACGCCCGCCGCAAACACAGTTGGCGTTTCCGTTCAGTCTGCGGCCTTTGATGGGGCTGTGGAATGCGCTGTTCCACACCGAGACCGGCTACACGCCCAACCCCCAACAGTCTGAAGCCTGGAACCGTGGGGCCGAGTTGGTCAACGGCCTGGGCCACTGCGGCGGCTGCCACACACCTCGCGGGTGGTTGGGTGCGGAAAAGTCGCAAGCCGCCTACCTGCAAGGCGCGCTGGTGGACGGCTGGGAAGCTCCCGCACTGACCGCGCTCAACCGCAGCCCCGTGCCGTGGACCGAGGACGCCTTGTTCAGTTATTTGCGCCGTGGCCACAGCCCGCAGCACGGCATGGCGGCAGGCCCCATGGGTGAGGTGGTGCGTGAATTGGCCGTGGTGCCCGACGCCGACCTGCGCGCCATGGCGGTGTACCTGAGCAGCCTCAACCCCGTGAGCGACACCCCCAATCTGGCCCAGCAAGCCCGTGCCTTGGTGCAAACCGCCGCCGCCCAAGCGCCGCCGCCCAGTGCCGCCCAACGCCAATTCGAAGGCAGTTGCGGCAGCTGCCACCACGACGGCGACGGCCCGCAACTGCTGGGCTTGAACCAGCCGTTGGCGCTCAACACCAACTTGCACAGCGAGCGACCCGACAACTTGATTCGCGTCATCTTGGAGGGCGTGCAACGCCCGGCTTCACGCGACATTGGCTTCATGCCCAGCTTTGCACAAAGCCTCAGCGACAGCCAAATTGCCGAGCTGGCAGGCTGGATGCGGGCCCGCTATGCGCCACAACAACCGGCGTGGCACAACTTGCCAGAAGCGGTGGCGCGGGTGCGCGGGCGCTGAGGCCTCTTGTACGAAAAACGGCCACCCGAGGGTGGCCGTGCGTCGAAGACGTGAGGCTGCTCAGCGCTGTCCGTCGTGCACCGTCACGTTTTCTTTGAGTAAACCGCCCAGGCGCGAATGCACGCGCCCACCAGTGCCCATGACCAAGGCAAACAAAATTTCATTGGGGCGCGGTGCATCTTGAATGCCCACCTCGATGCTGTTGAAGTGGCTGCGTACATACGACGCGTGGATGTAATGCACGGGCACCATCATGCGGTAGCCCGCACTGGCCACGGCCTTGACCGCTGGCACCATCGATTTGGGTTCACCCAACACCGAACGCATGGCCCAGCCCCCGGCTTCGTGCCACACCGCACCATGCTCCATCTCGCCGTTGATGCCGACGATGGCGGCCTTGCTGTAGACCTCGATGTTGTCTTTGCCCAAGGTGTCCACCAGCTCTTGTGCGAGCAATGTTCCCAGGCTGCGCAACTCGGCCATGAAGGGCATCAGATCGGGTTCGTAACGACCGGCATAGGGATTGCGAATGACAGCACACGAGGCCGCCAGCTTGAGTGGCTTGTCCACCACCGGGCCACCCTCGTGGTAGGTGGTTTCTACGATCAGGCAGCGCTTGCGAATTTCGATCAAAGACATGAAGGAGCTTTCTCGGTCAGTGGAGGATGACGTGTGACACGTCGCGTACTTGTATTTTTACAGATCACACACTCTGCACGCCCGCCTTGTCTTTGTGGACCACAAAGCTCGCCTGTGTCTTCATGCCCGCTTCGCTGCCGGCAGGAAACGCGGTGGTTCTGAAGTCGCAACGCACGCTCTGCGGTGTGACGGTGATCAGGCTGTAACCCCGCTCGTCGGCGCGGGCATGGACCAGGTCGGGGTTGTTGGCTTTGATCACCGCCAGCACGTTGTCGCCCATGCCGCGTGAGGTGATGGAGGTGGTGACAAACTCGCTCGCCACGATGGGCGAGAGCGGGTCGTTGGGCACCAAGCGCAAGTTGCTGGCCACGTTCATGTGCACGTCACCACCCAGGGTCACCACGTTTTGCAAGCGTGCGTCAACCACGGTTTGCAGCAAGCGCTGGCGGGCCTGGGGGTAGCCGTCCCACGCATCGGTGTAGGTGGCACGCCCCACAGGCGCGGGAATGCTGGTGGGCGCAATCAAGGTGGCTTGGCCCAACAACTTCCAGGTGCGTTTGGAAGCACTCAGGGTTTGACTCAACCAACGCTCTTGGGCGGCGCCCAGCATGCTGCGTTGTGGGTCGTCCAGCGCCTCGCACTGGGTGACCATGCGCCCGCCGCCGCGCACCGGGTCGCGACAAGCCTGGGGACTGCGGTATTGACGGCAATCCAGCGTCCACAAGTCGGCCAACTGGCCCCAGCTGAGTTGGTCGTACAGCCGCATCGATGCAGCCTGCGGGCTGTTGGCGTCAGGCCCCAACAACACGGGCTGGTGTTCAAAGTAGGCTTGGTAGGCCGCCGCGCGGCGCAACAAAAATTGTTGCGGGTCGGTGTAGTTGCGGTCTTGGTCGTTGGCGTAGTCGTTGACCACTTCGTGGTCGTCCCACATCAACACCCAAGGGTGTGCTGCGTGTGCGGCTTGCAGCATGGGGTCGCGTTTGTATTGCTCGTAGCGTTCGCGGTACTGCGGCAAGGTTTTGGGTTCGGGCCCGCTGTGTTTGCGCAGCGCGTATTGCGGGTTGCTGCTTTCGTAGATGTAGTCGCCCACAAACAGCACCAGGTCCAGCGACTGTTGGGCGATGTCTTGGTGCGCCACGTACTGGCCCTGCTCGTAGTGCTGACACGAAGCGAGCGCGATGCGCAACTGGCGCACATCGGCATGGAGGGCCGGTGCCGTGCGGGTGTGACCCACGGCACTGAGCGCATCGCCTTGGCGAAAGCGGTACCAATAATCGGTCGCGGGTTGCAGGTGCTGCGCATGCAGGTGCACGCTGTGGCCACGGCTGGCATCGGTCAACACCTCGGCGTGTTGCACGCGGCGCTTCAAGCCCGCATCGGCAAACAGCTCCACCTGCACGCGCAGCGTGCCATCGCCCAAAGCCGCACGGTCTTCCTGCGACAACAGCAAGCGCGTCCACAGCACCATCGAATCAGCGCGCGGTCGGCCACTGGCCACGCCCAAGGCAAAGGGCTGGACACGCCAGGTGTAAGCACGCACGGCAGGCTCGGCCATGGCGGTCATCCAAGGCGAGAGCGCCAGCGCCAGAGCACTGCGTTGAAGGTGTTGGTTGAAAGCGCGTCTTTGCATGGAAAGGGTCAGAGGTGAGGCCAGGAACAGCCGGTCATGTTAAGTTCAATCTGATGAAAACACGACGTACACATTTGGATGCGCTGGCCATGAGCCTGTTGGTGATCTGCTGCTTGTTTTGGGGCCTGCAACAGGTCTTGGTCAAAGCCACCTTGGCCGATGTGCCGCCCATGCTGCAAGCCGCGATCCGGTTTGCAGGCGCAACGGTACTTCTGTGGCTGTGGTGCCGTCTACGGCACGTGGCCTTGTTTGAAGCCGATGGCAGTCTGGGGGCCGGCTTGTTAGCCGGTGCGTTGTTTTGCAGCGAGTTCGTGTGCATCTACCTGGGCTTGCAATACACCTCGGCCTCGCGGCTGACGCTGTTCTTGTATTCGGCGCCGTTTTGGGTGGCATTGCTGCTGCCCTTGCGGGTCAAGGCCGAACGCCTGCGCGCCGTGCAATGGCTTGGTCTTGGGGTTGCGTTTGCCTCGGTGGGCGTGGCACTGAAGGACGGACTGCAAACCGCACATGCCGACAGTCACGGGCTGTCGTGGCTGGGCGACGCCTTGGCGCTGGGCGCGGGTGTGTTGTGGGCGTTGACCACGGTGGTGATTCGCAGCACACGCATGGCCACGGTGAGCGCAGAAAAAATGTTGTTCTACCAAGTGGGCGTGAGCGCATGCGTCTTGCCCTGCCTGTCTTGGCTCATGCACGAAAGCTGGCCGAGCAGCTTCGGCGTGTTTGCCTGGACGTCGATCGCGGTGCAAACCGTGATGGGGGCCTTTGCCAGCTATTTGGTGTGGATGTGGTTGCTGCGCCATTACCCCGCAACACGCTTGAATGCGTTTGTATTTCTCACCCCCATCTTTGCGTTGACAGCGGGCGCCTTGTGGCTGGGTGAACCGGTGACCCTCGGTTTGTTGATGGCACTTGCCGGTGTGGCGCTGGGCATTGTGTTGGTGAACCGCACCGCCCAGGCTTAAGTTTTTTTGGCCAGCCCCAAGCGCTCCACCGTGGCGCGCTCGGCCTCGTAGGTGCGCTGCGCGTACTTGGTGTAGTCCTCGCTGTTCATGTAGATCACGGGCTGGTTGAAGCGGTCCAGGGTCTCGATCACCTTGGGGTCATCCAAGGTTTTCTTGAACGCGTCGTGGAGCACGCGCACCACCGCCGGGTCCATGCCTTTGGGGCCGCCAATGCCAAAGGGCGACTCAGAGACCGTGTCCCACCCACTCTCTTTGACGGTGGGCACATCGGGAAACGCCTTGGCGCGTTTGCTGCCCAAGGTGGCCAACAAACGCAGCTTGCCTTCTTTCACCAAAGGCATCACCTCGGTGGTGCTGCTCATCAAACGGATGTGGCCCCCCAGGATGGCCTGCAAAATTTCTGCTGCGCCTTTGTAGGGAATCGGGTTGAGCACCATGCCTGCTTTTTGGCAAAACTCCTCCACCGCCAAATGCGGTGTGGTGCCGGTCCCCGTGTGACCGTATTCCAATTTGCCCGGGTTGGCTTTGGCATAGGTCACCATCTCTTGCAAGGTTTTGAACGGTGCGTCCATGGACGCGGCCAAGCAGAAGGTGTAGCCCGTCAAGCACGCGATATGGGTGATGTCTTTGATCGGGTCAAAGTTGGTTTTTTGCATGTGGGGCAAGCGGTAAATGCCCAAGGGCAACTGGGTCAAGGTGTAGCCATCGGGCTTGGCACTCACCATGGCCGTGGCGCCCAAGATGCCGCCCGCGCCGGGTTTGTTGTCGGGCACCACCGCCACGCCCAAGGCGCGGCTGGCACTCTCGGCAAAGGCGCGCAACACCGCATCGCTGGGACCACCTGCGGGCCACGGCACGATCAAGCTGATGGGTTTGCTGGGGAATTTGTCTTGCGCCCAGGCTGCGCGGCTGATGAGCGCAGGGGCGGCCAAGCTGGTCAAAGAACCCGCCAAGCCCTGCAAGGCTTGACGGCGGGTGACGCTGGGGGAAAAGAGGTGGGTCAACGGGGGCTCCAGAAAACAACCATTCCAGAAGCCGACGTTAGCCGCTCAGGGCCAAGCGCAACAGCGGGACAACACCCATGTCCCGCTGTTGCTCATCACGCCAGACTCAGTTGGCGAATGCGGCGATGCCGGTTTGCGCACGACCCAAGATCAGGGCGTGGATGTCGTGTGTGCCTTCGTAGGTGTTGACCACTTCAAGGTTGACCAGGTGACGGGCCACACCAAACTCGTCACTGATGCCGTTGCCACCCATCATGTCGCGCGCCATGCGGGCAATGTCCAAGGCTTTGCCGCACGAGTTGCGCTTCAAGATGGAGGTGATTTCCACGCTGGCCGTGCCTTCGTCCTTCATGCGACCCAGGCGCAAGCAGCCTTGCAGGCCGAGCGAGATTTCGGTTTGCATGTCGGCCAGTTTCTTTTGGATCAACTGGTTGGCGGCCAAGGGGCGACCAAACTGTTGACGGTCCAAGGTGTACTGGCGGGCGCGGTGCCAGCAGTCTTCGGCCGCACCCAAAGCACCCCAGGCAATGCCGTAGCGCGCGCTGTTCAAGCAAGTGAACGGGCCTTTCAAGCCTTGGACTTCGGGGAAGGCGTTTTCTTCGGGCACAAACACGCCGTCCATCACGATTTCACCAGTGATCGAGGCACGCAAGCCCACCTTGCCGTGGATGGCGGGGGCGCTCAAGCCCTTCATGCCCTTTTCCAAAATGAAGCCACGGATGGGGCCGACTTGGCCACCTTCGCTGACCTCTTTGGCCCACACCACAAACACATCGGCGATGGGGCTGTTGGAGATCCACATCTTGTTGCCCTTGAGCTGGTAGCCGCCCGCCACTTTCTTGGCGCGGGTGGCCATGCTGGCGGGGTCTGAGCCGTGGTCGGGTTCGGTCAGGCCAAAGCAACCGATCCACTCGCCGGTGGCGAGCTTGGGCAGGTATTTTTGCTTTTGTTCTTCGGTGCCAAAGTCGTTGATGGGCACCATCACCAGCGACGACTGCACGCTCATCATGGAGCGATAGCCCGAGTCCACGCGCTCGACCTCGCGGGCAATCAAGCCGTAGGCCACGTAGTTCAATCCAGGGCCGCCGTATTGCGTGGGGATGGTGGGGCCCAACAAACCGAGCTCACCCATTTCGCGAAAAATTTCGATGTCGGTTTTTTCGTTGCGAAAGGCGTTCAGCACACGCGGCTGCAACTTGTCTTGGCAGTACGCCGCTGCCGCTTCGCGGATCATGCGTTCTTCGTCGGTGAGTTGTTGGTCCAGCAAAAACGGGTCTTGCCAATTGAAAGCGGCGTGGGCCATGAGGGAGCTCCTGTGTGTCTGAATAAAGGTTGGGGTGATCTTAAATGCCCCGAGGACCGCGGAGAAACGGTGATTTAACATCCAGTTATGCTCAATCCTGATATCTGAACAGACGATGCGCCGCAAAATACCGTCTACCCAAGCCCTGTTGTGTTTCGACGCTGCCGCACGTCATGAGAGCTACACACGGGCTGCGCAAGAGCTGGTGCTGACGCAAAGTGCGGTGTCACGTCAAGTCACGCTGTTAGAAGACTTTTTAGGGTTGAAGCTGTTTCGCCGCACCCGCCACGGTGTGGCGCTCACCCCGGCGGGGGTGGATTACGCCCGCCAAGTGGGGCAGCGGCTCGACGGCCTGGAGCGCGACACGCTCGACACCATGACACGCCAAGGCACGGGTGGTCACCTCACCCTGGCCGCCGTGCCCACCTTTGCCACCCATTGGCTGATTCCGCGTCTGGCCACCCTGGCCCAGCGTCACCCCGACATCACAGTGCACATCGACACCCGCACGCGGCCGTTTTTGTTTGCCGACACCGCCTTCGATGCCGCGCTCTACACCGGCACCCCCGAACAAGTGCGCAACTGGCCCGGCACGCGGGCCGACAAACTGCTGGACGAAGAGGTGGTGCCCGTGTGCAGCCCCCAGCTGATGGCCGGGCGCACCCACCTCACGCCCAAAGCCCTGGCACAACTGCCCCTGCTGCAACAAAGCACACGGCCCGAAGGTTGGCGCCAGTGGTTTGACGCCATGGGCGTGAGCGCGCCCAACGCCCTGGGTGGCCCGCGTTATGAACTGTTCTCCATGCTGGCGGTGGCCGCCACCCACCACCTGGGCGTGGCCTTGATGCCACGGCTGTTGATTGCGGGTGAGTTGGCGCGTGGCGAATTGGTGGTGGCCTGCCCCAAGGCCTTGCGCGGCACACGCAGTTACTACTTGATCACGCCCGATGTGGGCCACGCGCCTGGAGTGCTCACGCGCTTTCGCACGTGGGTGCAAGAGCAGGCGCTGCTGAGCACGCGCTAGTTCATGCGTGCGCGTGGGTGGCGCGCAAGAGGGCCTCAAACTCTCGCACCGGCACCGGCCGGCTGAAGAGATACCCCTGGTAATTGGTGCAGCCCATGTTGGCCAGTGCTTGGCGCTGGGCTTCGGTTTCAACCCCCTCGGCAATCACGGACAGGCCCAGGCTGTCGCCCAGGGCAATCACCATCTTGGCAATGGCAGCATCGTTGTGGTCCACCAAGATGTCGCGCACAAAGCCCTGGTCGATTTTGAGCTGGTCCAGAGGCAAGCGCTTCAGATAGGCCAACGATGAGAAGCCCGTGCCAAAGTCATCGAGAGAAAAACCCACGCCCACTTTTTTCAGCGCATGCATCTTGGCAATGACGCCTTGCATGTGGGTCACCATCATGCCCTCGGTCAATTCAAGTTTGAGCTTGTTCGGCGGCGCGCCGGTGGCGCGCAAGGCCTCTTGCACCTGGTCGACAAAATCATCTTGGTTGAACTGACGGGCGCTGACGTTGGCGGCCAATGTGAGGTGCGCCATGTCTTCGTGGTGCTGCCACACAGCCAACTGTTTGCAGGCCTCATGCAAGATCCACGTGCCCAAGGGAACGATGAGCCCCGTTTCCTCAGCCAACGGAATGAACTCGCCAGGAGGCACCAGGCCTCGCTCAGGCGAAATCCAGCGCACCATGACCTCCACACCAAAAATCTGCTGCTGATCCGACACCTGCGCTTGGTAATAGAGCACGAACTGCTGCTTTTGCAAGGCCTCTCGGAGGTTGCGTTGCATCACCGCGCGTGCGCTGACCATTTCCTGCATTTCGGGCTCAAAAAAGAGCGTGGTGTTGGGGCCCATGCGCTTGGCCTTGTGCAAAGCCAAATCGGCACGCTTGAGCAACTCTGTGGCCGTCTCATGCGCAGGCCCAAACAAGGTGATGCCAATGCCGCACGTCATTTGATGTTCCATGCGGTCAAGGTACATGGGCAAATTCAGCGCGGCTACGATTTTCTTGGCCACGTGTTCAGCCTCGGTGGCCGCCTCGCCAGTGTCTTGGCTCAGATCATCAAGTAACACAATGAATTCGTCGCCAGCAAGTCGGGCCACGGTGTCTTGAGCCCTCACACACGTTTCTAGGCGCGTGGCAATGTGCTGCAGCAGTCGGTCACCTTTTTCGTGGCCTTGCGTGTCGTTGAGGGTTTTGAAGTCGTCCAGGTCAATGTGCATCAAGGCGCCCCAGCGACGTTTTTGAAGACTCGACGTCAAGGCCTGGTTGAGTCGGTCCAAAAAGTAGCGTCGGTTGGGCAACCCGGTCAAGGTGTCGGTGTAGACCAATTGATGAATTTGACTCAAGGCCTCCTTGCGCTCGGTGATGTCGTGTGTCACCGACAACAGGCAAGGTTCGCCGTCGACTGCCAGCGGTGTAGAGGACACCCAGCTTGAAATTCGCTGCCCCGTCTTGGTGAGAAACTCAAACTCCATGTTTTGACATTGGCCCTGTGTTTGCATCGTGTGGATGAAGACCGCACGGTCCTCCAGACGGTGCCAAATTTTGAGCTTCAAGGAAGTGGCACCGATGACCTCTTCACGAGACCAACCAAACAGACGCACAAAGCCTTGGTTGATGTCGAGGTACTGGCCATCGGACAAACGGGTGATCGAGAGCGCATCCGGGCTGGTCATGAACGCGGTTCGGTAACGCAGCTCGTTCTCCCTCAAGCCTTGCTGGCGTTTCTCCAACTCGACCAGCAGGTGGTTAAAGCCACCAATCACCTGACCAATTTCATCCTGCCGGGTGACCACCAGCGGCTGCAAGGGCGCGCTTTCTTGCGCCATCTCCGCCAACGCCCGTGCCGTGGATTGCAGGGGCAAAAGCTGCCAACCCAACATCCACCACGTCACGGCCCCAGCGAGCAACGTGGTCACGAAAGCAGCCCACAAGATGCGTTGGTGCATCACCTCTATCGGGGCAAAGGCCTCTTGTGTCGGCAGCACAACGGCCGCATACCAACCCGCCACCGGGATCCGCTTGACCGACGCCAACACTTCAATGCCCAGCGGGCTCACGAACACCGCCGAGCCTTCTGCGCCACGAATGAAATGGTCCAAGGTGGGGCTCACGTGCTCGGCTGGCAAGGTCTCCATGATGCGGCGCTTGTCACTGGAGGTCACGATCATGCGCTGCTCGGGCGCCACCACCAAGTAACTGCCAGTCTCACCGTAATGGCTGTCTTGCACGATGTCCATGAAGTTGGGTAACTCCAAGTTGATGCCTGCGACCAACGCCCCGATGCGCTGCCCTTGCGCATCCAGCACCGGCGTGGCCATGACGAAAACGGGCGCTTTCAGCAGCTGGGCCATGACAGGCTGCGTGATCACGGTTTCCCCTCTGTCGAGCACCGCACGAAGGTAGGTACGGCCGGCGTAATTCACACCTTGGCGATGCAAGGATTCAGGATAGGAGGCGAGCACCGTGCCGCGTGTGTCGGTCACAAATGTGCCGCCGCTGAACATCTCTTGCAGCACGACCAAGGACGAGAGTTGTGTCTGTGTGGCCTGCGGTTTCTGGCGTATCACTTCGCCGATAACCGTGGCTGCTTTTTGCAGTGCGTTACGACGCTCGGTGAGGCCACGGTTGACTTCGTTGGCCAACAACGTGACGGTTGAAAGTTGCTGCGCTTCCAATTGCGTTTGCATGTCTCTGCGCAACATGTGGTCGGCATACAACGCCAAGGACCACATGCTGCTCAGAAATATAAACAGCGTGAACAGGGTGACCCTTGCTTTTAGAGAGCGGCCCGGGAGACGACTTAAATGCATGGGGAGGTTCTTCTTTTTCGGACGTAAACCGAAGGGATAAGAGACTTTACTCCGCTTATCCAAACTGATGCGCGTCATTTGTCTGACGCTTGAAAAAATCAGGCCCTGCTAAGCTTGCGCTCACAACAGGAGACAAGCCGTGGAAGTTTCATTCAGCAAAGAAGTTGAGATGCTGCGCATGGGCGCGGGCGAGACGTTTCATGGGGAAGGCATCTTGGCCATCACCAAAGCGCTGCTGCAATCGGGCGTGGCCTATGTGGGCGGCTACCAGGGTGCACCGGTGTCGCACTTGCTCGATGTGATGGTGCAAGCCAAGGACTACATGCAAGAGCTTGGCGTGCATGTGGAGGCCTGTGCCAACGAAGCCTCGGCAGCGGCCATGTTGGGCGCCTCCATCCACTACCCCTTGCGCGGTGCCGTGACTTGGAAATCCATCGTCGGCACCAACGTGGCGGCGGACGCACTGAGCAATTTGTCATCGCCGGGTGTGAAAGGTGGCGTGCTGATTGTGGTGGGCGAAGACTACGGCGAAGGCGCGTCGGTGATACAAGAACGCACCCACGCCTACGCGCTCAAGTCTGGCATGGTCTTGCTGGACCCACGTCCCGACCTGAGCCGCATGGTCGACATGGTGGAGCACGGCTTTCGGCTCTCCGAAGCGTCGAACATGCCCACCTTGATGGAGTTGCGCATCCGCGCCTGCCATGTGCGCGGCAGCTTTGTGGCCAAAGACAACCAAGCGCCCGCGCAGTCAGCGTTGCACCTGTTGGCAGAGCCCGCCAAGTTTGACTACAGCCGCTTGGCCCATCCACCGGTGACGTTTGGCCAAGAAAAGCTCAAGCACCAAGAACGCATTCCGGCCGCACGCGCCTACATCGAGGCGCATGGCCTGAACGAACACTTTGACGGCGAGCACCACGACTTGGGGCTCATCGTGCAAGGCGGTCTCTACAACACCTTGATCCGCGCCTTGCAGCAGTTCGACTTGGCCGACGCGTTTGGCAACAGCCGCATTCCGCTGTTGGTGCTCAACGTGACCTGCCCTTTGCTGCCCGACCAAATCGCCAACTTCTGCCAAGGCAAGCGCGGCGTGTTGCTGATGGAAGAGGGTCAGCCCGAATACATCGAGCAAGAAGTGGCCACCTTGCTGCGTCGCCGTGACTTGCAAACCCCCTTGCACGGCAAAGACGTGTTGCCCCAAGGCGGCGAATACACCGCCGAGGTGATGGCGCAAGGCCTGCTGCAGTTTGTGAACCGTTATTTGACGGAGCCCGTGGGCCCAGCGTCTGCCGCCAGCGCAACCGACGCCACGGCCACCGCCACGTCGGGTGTGCAGGCCTGGCTGCAAGGCAACCAAGCACGCCGCACCGGTGTGGCGCAGGCGTTGCAAGCCCAAGGCCAAACCCTGCCGCCACGCCCGCCCGGGTTTTGCATTGGCTGCCCAGAACGGCCCGTGTTTTCGGCCATCAAGTTGGCGCAACAAGACATTGGCGCGGTGC
Source organism: Limnohabitans sp. JirII-29 (assembly GCF_003063395.1). NCBI lineage: Bacteria > Pseudomonadati > Pseudomonadota > Betaproteobacteria > Burkholderiales > Comamonadaceae > Limnohabitans > Limnohabitans sp. JirII-29. The sequence goes on along the minus strand of NZ_NESB01000004.1, from coordinate 263,223 downwards.
ACGTGTCCGCCGACATTGGTTGCCATGCGCTGGGCACGTTCGAGCCGTTTTCCACCGGCCACACGATCTTGGGTTATGGCATGAGCCTGGCCAGCCGAGCCGGTGTGTCGCCGTCGATGCAACGGCGCGTGCTCTCGATCATGGGTGACGGTGGCTTCTGGCACAACGGTTTGCTCACCGGGGTGCAAAGCGCACTGTTCAACGGGGGCGACGCGGTGTTGCTGATTTTTAAAAATGGCTACACCTCGGCGACGGGCACGCAAGACATCATCTCCACCCCAGACGACGCGGCCAAACTCGCCGCCGCCGACAAATGGCAAAGCCTGGCCCACACCAACCAAACCATTGAGCGCACGCTGCAAGGGCTGGGTGTGCAATGGCTGCGCACCGTACACACCTACGAAGTGGCCAAGGTGCGCGAGACCTTGGTGGAGGCTTTCACCTCGGACTTCAATGGGCTCAAGGTGATCGTGGCTGAGGGCGAGTGCCAACTCGAGCGGCAACGCCGCATCAAGCCCTGGATTGCCAGTTTGCTGAAACAAGGCGAGCGTGTGCAACGCGTGAAGTACGGCGTGGACGAGGACGTGTGCAACGGCGACCATGCCTGCATTCGCCTCTCCGGCTGCCCCACGCTGACCCTGAAAGACAACCCCGACCCCTTGAAGGTGGACCCGGTGGCCACGGTGATCGACGGCTGCGTGGGCTGCGGTTTGTGTGGCGAGAACGCGCATGCGGCCACGCTGTGCCCCTCGTTTTACCGGGCCGAGGTGGTGCAAAACCCAGGTGTGTGGGAGCGTTTGCTGGCCTCACTGCGCGCAGGGCTGGTGCGCGTGCTTCAACCAGCCTAAGGCATTGACATGACCCAAGCGATTTCTATTTTGTTGTGCGCCCTCGGCGGCGAAGGCGGCGGTGTGCTGGCCGACTGGCTGGTGGACGCGGCGCGTCACGCGGGCTACCCGGCCCAAGCCACCTCGGTGCCGGGCGTGGCCCAGCGCACCGGGGCCACCACGTATTACCTGGAGGTGTTTCCCACACCCCACAGCGCCCTGGGCGGGCAACGCCCAGTGTTTGGCTTGAACCCTTTGCCGGGACGCTTGGACTTGCTGGTGTCGTCGGAGTTGCTGGAAACCGCCAGGCAAACCGCGCTGGGCTTGTGCTCGGCCGACCGCACCTGTGTGGTCAGCGCCAGCAACCGCGCCTTGACCACGCAAGAAAAAATGCAACTCGGCGATGGCCGTTTGGACGACGCCGCGCTGGTGCACCTGTTGCAACAGCACAGCCGCACCAGCCATGTGCTGGACATGGCCGCGTTGACGCGCCAAGCGGGCACTGTGGTGAGCGCCACCATGCTCGGCTGCATTGCCGCCAGCGGTGTGCTGCCCATGCAACGCGCCGATTTTGAGGCCGCCATTTTGGACGGCCACGCCACGGGCAACGCCAGCCAGCAAGCCAGCTTGCGCGGCTTTGCCTTGGGGCTGGACGCGGTGCAACAGCAACGCACCCAGTCGCGCTATGTCGATGCCGTGCTCGCACCGACAGCCAACGTCACAGCCGACGCAGCGGATGCGCCCGCGCTGCCAGAGGGCGTGGCGGCTTTGTTTCCAGCCGCCGTGCACCCCATGCTGCGCTTGGGCCACGCCCGCTTGATCGACTACCAAGGCGCCAACTACGCGGCGCTGTATGTGCAACGTTTGCAAGCCGTGTGGGCCGCCGAGCAGTCGGGCGCGCCGGGGCAAAGCCGCGCCACCGAAGAGATGGCGCGTTGGTTGGCGCTGTGGATGGCGTTTGACGACATCGTGCGCGTGGCCGACTTGAAAAGCCGCGCCTCGCGCTTGCAACGCGTGCGCGACGAGGTCAAGGCCAAGACCGACGATGTGGTCAAGCTCTACGACCACTTCAAACCCGGCGTGCCGGAGTTTGCCGGGCTCTTGCCCAGCCCCCTGGCCGAACGTTTGATGGCTTGGGAGCAACGCCGTGTGGCAAGCGGCAAAGCGCCGTTGGGCCTGCCGATCAAGGTGGGCACACACACGGTGGGCGGCTGGCTGATGCTGCGGCTCTTGAGCAGCATGCGCGGCTTGCGTCGCTTGGGCCACCGCTACGCGCAAGAACAAGCGCTGATCACCGAGTGGCTGGCTGCTGTCGAGGCAGGCGCACGTGCGCACCCGGCTTTAGGGCTGGCGCTGGCGCAATGCGGCCGTCTGATCAAAGGCTATGGCAGCACCCACACACGCGGGCGCGACAACCTGTTGCACATCGTGCGTCACCTGGCACAGGGTGCCGTGTTTGACACGCCACAAGCCCGCGCGCAGGCGATTGACCAAGCGCGCGAAGCCGCCTTGCGCGACGAAGCTGGTCAGGCCCTGGACGTCGCCTTGCGCGCGCACGGCGCACCAGCGCGCGAGCTGCGCGCGCAACCCATCCGCTGGATGCCACGGGTGCGCACGCAGCACGCAGACAAAGGTTGACAGGGGGAAACACCCGTAGTCAGTCCCAAGTTCAGCGATTACAAATAAGCCCTTTCTTTGCGAGACACACCCATGCCCATCCCACTCTCCCGCACCCTGCTCACCACCGCCGCATTGGCCTTCAGTTTGGGCGCCGCCCAGGCCCAAGACAAACCGGTGGCCTTGAAGTTCGCCAGCTGGGTGCCCGCGCAGCACGCACTGAACCCGGCCTTGGTGGCGTGGGGCGAGAGCTTGAAAGCGGCCTCAGGCGGCACACTCACCGCCACCATGTTTCCGTCCGAACAACTGGGCAAAGCGTTTGACCACTACGACATGGCGCGCGACGGCATTGCCGATTTTTCGTACGTGAACCCTGGCTACCAACCGGGGCGCTTCCCGATCTTTGCCGCCGCCTCACTGCCCTTCATGATCAGCAACGCCAAAGCAGGCTCTGCCGCGATTGACGCGTGGTACCGCGCTTACGCGGCCAAAGAAATGAAGGACGTGCACTTTTGCTTTGCCTTCGCGCATGACCCCGGCGCGTTTCACTCGCGCAAAAAAATCGTGCTGCCCACCGACATCAAAGGCATGAAAGTGCGTCCCGCCACCTCGACCGTGGGCCAGATGATCACGCTCTTGGGCGGCACCAACGTGCAAGCCTCGGCCCCCGAGTCACGCGACATGCTCGAGCGCGGTGTGGCCGAGGCCATCACCTTCCCTTGGGGTTCGGTGATGTTGTTTGGCATTGACAAGGTGGTGAAGTACCACATGGACGTGCCCCTCTACGCCACGCCTTTCGTGTGGGTGATGAACAACGACAAATACAACGCCTTGTCGGCCAACCAAAAGAAAGCGGTGGACAGCCACTGCACCAGCGAGTGGGCCGAGAAGGTGGGCAGCGTCTGGGCCGACTTTGAAATTTCGGGTCGCGTCAAACTGGCCGCCGACCCCAACCGCGAGGTCTACAAACTCACGCCCGAGCAACTCGCCGCCTGGAAACAAGCGGTGGCCCCGGTGGAAGTGCAATGGGCCAACGACGTGAAGAAAACCGGCCAAGACCCGGTGGCTGTGTTGTCGGCCTTCAAGCAATCGCTGGCCAAGTACAAGTCGGGCCTGTGATCGCCCATGACGGGCCTGTCTGAAAAAACCAAGAGCCCGTTCGATCGCATCATCGATGCCATCGAATGGATGGCGGCCTTGTTTGTGGGCATCGTGGCCGCCAACATCTTCATCGCCGTCGTTCTGCGCAAGTTCTTTGACACCTCGATTCCCGACAGCTACGACTTCGGTCGCATGCTGCTGGGCATCTTGATCTTTTGGGGCATTGCCGCCACCAGCTACCGCGGCAGCCACATCACGGTGGACTTGCTGTGGACCGGCGCGAGCCCGCGCATGCGCCGCTTCATCGACGTGTTTGCCACCTTGGTGTTGCTGTTTGTGGTGACGGTGCAAACCATCATGCTGTTTGACAAGGTGGCCGTGACGATGCGCGACAACGTGCTGACCTACGACCTGAACTTGCCCACCTGGCCCTTCTTTGCCGTGGCCTGGATGGGCGATGTGTGCGCGGTGCTGCTGATTGGCATCCGCACCTGGCGACTGATCATGCAGCCCGAAGCGCTGGAAGATCACCCCGAAACAAAAACCAACGAGTGACCATGGAACTGAGTACCGATGCTGTGGCCGTGATCGGCTTTGTGGTCTTGTTTGTGTTGATGCTCTTGCGCGTGCCCGTGGGCATGGCCATGGGGCTGGTGGGCGTGGTGGGCTACAGCTACATCGCGGGCATGGGGCCCGCGTTGAAGCTGGTGGGACAGACCTCGATGCGCACCGTGACCGACTACACCTTTGGCGTGATTCCGATGTTCATGCTGATGGGCGCGTTTGTGTCGGTGTCGGGCGTGAGCCGTGAATTGTTTCGCGCCGCCAATGCTTTCATTGGCCATTTGCGCGGCGGCTTGGGTGTGGCCACCGTGCTGGCCTGCGGCGGCTTTGCCGCCATTTGTGGTTCATCGGTCGCCACCGCCGCCACCTTTTCTGCCGTGGCCTACCCGGAGATGCGCCGCTTTGGCTACCCCCAATCGTTTGCCACCGGCGTGATTGCCGCGGGCGGCACCTTGGGTGCCATGTTGCCCCCCTCCACCGTGCTCGCGGTCTACGCTATTTTGACGCAGCAAGACATTGGCAAGCTCTTCATGGCGGGCATCGTGCCGGGTTTGTTGGCCATGAGCATGTACGTCATCACCATCTTCTTGATCGTGCAATTTTGCCCCGACTGGCTGCCCGCTGGCGAGCGCAAGTCCTTCGGTGAGCGCATGAACGGCCTCAAAGATGTGTGGGCCCCGCTGACCCTGTTCTTGTTTGTCATTGGCGGTTTGTACGGCGGCTTTTTCACCCCCACCGAAGCCGGTGGCGTAGGGGCCAGTGGTGCTTTTTTGCTGGGTGTGTTGCGCGGCAAACTCGACCGTGCGGGCATTCGTGAAGCCCTGCTCTCCGCCACCCGCACCTCGGCGGCCGTGTTCACCGTGTTGATTGGTGCGCTGCTGTTTGGCTACTTTCTCACCATCACCCAAACCCCGCAAAAGCTCACCGAGTTCTTGACCGGCTTAGGCATTGGCCGCTACGGGGTGCTGGCCCTGATCATGGTGATGTACCTGGTGCTCGGTTGTTTGATGGACGCCATGGCCATGATCATCTTGACCGTGCCCATCATCTACCCGGTGATCTTGCAGCTTGGCTTTGATCCGATCTGGTTTGGCATCATCATCGTCATGACCGTGGAGCTCGGGCTCATTCACCCGCCCGTCGGCATGAACGTGTTTGTGATCAAGAGCGTGGTCAAAGACGTGAGCTTCATGACCATCTTCAAAGGCGTGATTCCGTTTGTCGTCACCGACATCTTGCGCTTGATCATCTTGATCGCGTTTCCCATCATCGCGCTGTGGTTGCCCAACCGCTTGTGACAACGAGCCTCAGCGCGAAACCACACGACGCCAAGCCGCCCTCACCCTAACTCTCGCCCGTAGCCAAGGCGAGCAGTCAGCGCCCGATGCGGCGACATCAAGCGCGCAGCGCGGAGCCGCAGCGGGTGCTGGCTGATCGCCCAACCACCTGTGACCCCACTAAGTCTCAGCGCAAAACCACGCAACGCCAAGTCGCCCTCACCCTAACTCTCGCCCGTGGCCAAGGCGAGCAGTCAGCGCCCGATGCGGCGACATCAAGCGCGCAGCGCGGAGCAGCAGCGGGTGCTGGCTGATCGTCTTGGCGAAGCGAATGAACTAAGCGAATGAACTAAGCAAGGCAAGCAAGCGAACGAGACAAGCGCCCGAACCTCAACAGACTTTGTAAAAACTCAAATGCACCGCATCCGGCAACCGCAACCCCACACCAATGAACTGGTGCTCCGCCAACCAAGACCACTGCGGCGTACTCGCTTCAAAACTGGGTTGGCAGCGGAAGTACACCCGCGTCGGGTCCACCGGCTCACCGCGACGAATCTTCGCGGAGTCTTCGGCACTGGCCACACGCAGCGCCTTGTTTTGCACAAACACCCGCGTGCCATCGTCGAGTTCCAGCACATAGCGCGCATCCAGGTGCGCTTGCGTGCCATCGCCCACGATCAACTGAAAGTCGGCCCCACCCGGCACGATGCGCCCTTGCATCCGCGGGCCCGTGACCGTGCCGCCGGTGATGGGGATCATGCGGCGCAGGCCCATGGCCGTGGTGCCCACTTCCACCGGCGCGTCGATGGTGACGGCCAAGTCACACACATGTTCAAGGGTGGGTGCGGGCAAGCTCATGCCGACTCCAAGTGGCGGCGGGCCAGGTCCACATACCAAGGCAGGCAGCCCGGGTTGGCCATGGCGTCTTGGTTGACCACTTTTTCCAGCGGCTGACCCAGCATGAGTTTTTTGATGGGCAGCTCTTGCTTCTTGCCCGTGAGGGTGCGCGGGATTTGGTCAACCTGAAAAATCTCATTCGGCACAAAGCGTGGGCTGAGTGCGGTTCGAATGGCGTCGTTGAGTTTGGCCTTCATGGCCGCGTCGAGCACCAGGCCGTCGCGCAGCACCACAAACAAAGGCATGTAACTGTCGCGGCCCAGGTACTCCAGGTCGACCACCATGCTGTCCATCACCTCGGGCAGGGCCTCCACCGCGCTGTACAACTCGCTGGTGCCCATGCGCAAACCATGGCGGTTGATGGTGGCGTCACTGCGGCCATAAATCACGCAACCGCCTTGGGGCGTGACCTTGAGCCAATCGCCATGCCGCCACACGGCGCCCATCTCGGGCGAGGCGTCGCCACCTCCAGGCGCACGGCCATGCCCAGCAGGGTACATGTCAAAGTAGCTGGAGAGGTAGCGGACGTTGCCCGCGTCGTTCCAAAAATACAGCGGCATGGACGGCATGGGTTGGGTACACACCAATTCACCCACCGCATCAACCACCGGCTGGCCTTGTTCGTTCCACGACTCGACCGCACACCCGAGCAGGCGGCATTGCATTTGGCCAGGGATGAGTGGCAACTCACGGTTGCCTCCAATGAAGGCGCCCGCAAAATCGGTGCCGCCCGAGATGTTGCACCACCACACGTCTTGGTCTGGGGCTTGTGCGCCCGCCATGGCTGAGCTGGCCGCCATGGCACGTAAAGCGCGGAACTGCTCGGTGCCCCACCGCTGCGCGTCTTCGCTCAAGGGCGAGCCGGTGGTACCCAGCGCACGCACGCGCGCCAAGGTGGGCCACTGCGACAGGTCCAAGCCCGACTTGAGGCAGTTGGCAAAGAAGGCAGCACCGGCACCAAAAAAGGTGGCGCCAGTTTCTGCCGCAAAGCGCCACAAGGTGCCCCAATCGGGTTTGTCTTTGTCGGTGCCGCCGGGGTTGCCGTCAAAGATGACGCAGGTGGTGCCGTTGAGCAAGCCACTCATCTGCGCGTTCCACATCACCCAGCCCGTCGAGCTGTACCAGTGGTAGCGCTCGCCCCAGCTGTTGGGGTGGTAGCTGCAGCCCACATCGTTGTGCAAGACCTTCAAGGCCAAGGCCACGATGGTGCTGCCGCCGTGGCCATGCACGATGGGCTTGGGCAAGCCTGTGGTGCCGCTCGAATACACAATCCACAGCGGATGGTCAAAGGGCAGTGACAAAGGCTGAAACTGCGCCGTGGCCGCGTCGTCGCGGGTGATGGTGCTGTCGTAATCGGAGCTGTGGGGCAGGCTGGCGTCGGGGTGGAGGTTGCGCAGCAAGATCAGGTGTTGCACGGTGGGCAGTTGGGCGCGCATCTCGGAGACCACCTGCAAGCGGTCGTGGTCACGCCCGCCATAGCTCACGCCGTCGCAGGCGATCAAAATTTTGGGCTCAATTTGCGCAAAGCGGTCGAGCACGGCGTTGGTGCCCATGTCCGGCGCGCAAATGCTCCACACGCCCCCCAAACTCACCGTGGCCAAAAACGCCACCATGGCTTGCGGGATATTGGGCAAGTAGGCCGCCACGCGGTCGCCGGGTTGCAGGCCTTGGGCTTTGAGGTGCAGTGCCAGCGAGGCCACTTGGCGTTGGAGTTCGGGCCATGACAGTTCTTGGTGCAGCCCTTTTTCGTTGCGACTCACCAGGGCCATCAAGCCTGCCGCATGGGCTGCCTCCACGTGGCGAAACACCTGTTGTGCATAGTTCAGGTGCGCGCCGGTGAACCACTGGGCACCGGGCATAGCGTTTTTCACCAACGCCGCTTGGTGCGGTGTGGGCGAGCGCAGGTCAAAGTAGTCCCAAATGCTTTGCCAAAACGCATTCAAGTCGGTGGTGGACCAACGCCACAAAGCGTCGTAGCTGTCAAAGCTCAGGCCTTTGTGCTGGCGCAGCCAGTCTTGGTAGAGCCGAATCTGAGGAATGTACGCAGGCGTTGTCATGCGCCAAGATTAACAGGCGACAGCCCTGCATAGCCCCCGAGAGAACACCAAGTTAAGCTCCGTCTACAAGACTATTTCAGGAGATACCCATGGCCCGACGCTTTGTGGACTTGTCTATTTTTTTAGAGAACGATGTGGTCAGCGATCCCCCCGCGTTCGCGCCCAAGATTGAGTACTTCACACACGAGAACACGTATGCGCAGATTGAGCCGTTTTTTCCCGGACTGAAGAAAGAGGACTTGCCCGATGGCGAGGGCTGGGCCGTGGAGTTTGTGCAACTGTCCACCCACAACGGCACCCACCTGGATGCGCCGTACCACTTTCACTCCACCATGGACAACGCGTTGGGTAGCAAAAAGCCCGCCATTGCCATTCACGACGTGCCGCTGGAGTGGTGTTTTCAGCCCGGCGTGAAGCTGGACTTTCGCCACCTGCCAGACGGCTATGTGGTGACCGCCGCGGACGTGGAGGCCGAGTTGCAACGCATTGGCCACACCTTGAGTCCGCTGGAGATTGTGGTGGTCAATACCCGCGCCGGGTCGCGCTATGGGCGCAACGACTTTGTATCGAGTGGTTGCGGCATGGGTTACGAAGCCACCATGTATTTGCTGGAGCGTGGCATTCGTTTGACCGGTACCGATGCCTGGAGTTGGGACGCGCCCTTTGTGCACACGGCGAAAAAATATGGCGAAACGCAGGACGCCTCCCTGATTTGGGAAGGCCACAAAGCAGGCCGTGACATTGGCTACTGCCACATCGAAAAAATGCACAACCTCGAAGCCTTGCCGCCGACTGGCTTTTACATCAGCTGCTTTCCGCACAAGATCCGCGGCGCATCCGCCGGGTGGACACGTGCCGTGGCAATTTTTGACGACGCGTTGATGGCGTCATCACCCAACACCTGAAAGGCAAACCATGCGTATTTGGCAAAAACCCATTTCTGTGGCGCTGCTCAGCGAGAGCCACCATGACACCGCGCCCGCGCATTTGGGCATGGAGTTTTTGGAGGTGGGCGACGACTTCATCCGCGCGCGCGTGCCGGTGGATCACCGCACGCAGCAACCGCACGGCATCTTGCACGGTGGGGTGAGTGTGGTGCTGGCCGAAACCCTGGGCTCATGCGGCGCGCATTACAGCTGCCCCGAGGGTTTTCGGGCGGTGGGCTTAGACATCAACGCCAACCACATCAAGGCGGCCAGCAGCGGCTGGGTCACCGGCATCACGCGTGCGGTACACATCGGACGCAGCACGCAGGTGTGGCAGATAGAGATGCACAACGATGCAGGTGAGCTGACCTGCGTGTCGCGCATCACGATGGCCGTTTTGTCGCCGCGTTAACGTGAAAGACCGTGCTTAGTCTTGGCTGGCCGCGCGCTGCATGCGCTCGCTCTTCCAGTAAACATCGTCGCCGCCGTTGAGGCGGTTGAGCACACGGGCCAAGACAAACATCAAATCGCTGAGTCGGTTGAGGTATTGGCGCGGGGCCTCTTGAATGGCTTCTTCGTTGCCCAAGGCCACCACCGCACGTTCGGCGCGACGCGCCACAGTGCGACACACATGGGCCAGCGATGCGGCGCGGTTACCCGCAGGCAAGATGAATTCCTGCAAGCGCGGCAATTGGGCGTTGTACTTTTCCAGCGCTTCGTCCAGCGCCAGCACGGCTTCGTCTTTGAGCAACTCAAAGCCGGGAATGGATAACTCGCCACCGAGGTTGAACAGCTGGTGCTGAATTTCCACCAGCACCTCACGCACATCGGCCCCCATGTCTTCGCACAACAGCACGCCAATGTGGGAGTTGAGTTCGTCCACGTCGCCCATGGCATGCACGCGCAAGCTGTTTTTGGACACGCGTTGGTTGTTGCCCAGGCCGGTGGTGCCTGCGTCTCCGGTGCGGGTGGCGATTTGTGTCAGTCGGTTGCCCATGGTGTAGTCCTTGCAAGCTAAGTAACCAGCGTTTTAGTAGCCTCTGAGTGGCGACGTGTATCAAATGCTTGATGCTTTATAGCTTGTCTTGTTTTCAAAAAGTGCGGTTTGCTCATTTCGCACAAAATCGATCTGCGAATGATTGTTGTATGTTGCCCAGTCTGGAAAGTACTCGTCCGCTTGATGACCCCATGTTGTCCAACCAGCACGAGAACCACGTGCAAACATTTCCAGATAAGGGCCAGGACTGCATGACTCTAAAAGCGGATAGAACTCGTCTGGTTTTCGTGAATGTTCTCTTTTTTGAGTCGCTAAGAAATTCACCTGTGAGCGTCCGGGGGGAAGTGTTCTTGCGTTTTTTCCTTTGACACCAAACAAAATTAATTCTGTGACATTTCGAAAGTAAAAACCAACACCTCTGCCATCTGGGCCACCATCTTTTCGGATCTTGTGCCAAACGAGATTTGATTTGTACTGAAACCCCCAAGCCTTGAGAACTTGCAAACCCTCTGGCAGTAGGGCATTAGGCACCCACAAGTAAAGGTGGGCCGTCTCTGCGGTAACGTCAGAAACGGGTAACTCCATGATGGACTTTAGATCCATTGTTTCGTATCGATTTAACCGCTTGTGTTCTGGTGCCATTTTTCCTGTGCGGTTCTGAAATTGCCACGGAGGATCCGCCAAAACTGTTGCAAATTTCTGGCCTCCCGTTCTTGTTAAAAGATCCATACCAGACTCAGAAATCATCATGTTAGTCCTCGACATAAAGTGAATTGCTGATGCCAAAAACCAAAATTGGGCAGCCCCCGCCTCCGCCCCCACTGATACGCGGTAACAATTTACGCATGTGGGTTGTTGATGCGCCAAAGCTTGGGCCGCGTCCGAGGGAATCAAAGATAGCTTGTAAATGATCGCAACGCGTAATGATCACGCCGACAGAAACTGCTCGCAAATCAAAAAGCAACCGGAAATTATTTAAGTCTCTATCGTAAAAAGGGTCTTTGTTATTCCATTCAATTTCTAGCGCAACACGATTTTTAAAACAGTCGATTTGATGCGTAGGGCTTTCTTGTTTCGCGCCATCCACCAGAATTTGGGTTTGAAATTGTTTTTCGACCCACCCTTTTGCGTATAGTCGGCTGTCGATAGCCTCTGAGACCTTTGACTTTCGTCCGCCACCAACGGTCAACCAGCTTCGGTAAAGTCGAAAATTTTCTAAGACTTCAACGATGTCGTCCCACTCTTGAGAAAAATCATGTTTAAGAATCGCGCATGCGTGCTTCCACTCATGTACTTCATAATTTTCGAGTATGAATGGTGAAAGTAAATCGGATGCCATTTTTGTTTCTATGTTCCTAAGCGCTTATCTTGCACTGATCATACTTGGAGTGCCAACTTAGACACGGGGTTCACGAGAGGAATATGGTGCAAGGCTTGTCCGTAGAATCTTTGGCAAACACGGAGACTGCCCTATGAACGCCCCCACATCCCTCGACCACTTCACCCCACACGTCACCCAGCGTGAGGTGCCACAGGCCTTGCTCGACGCTCTGGTCCAACGCTTTGGCGCCAACTGTTCTACCGCGCAGATCGTGCGCGAGCAGCATGGCCGTGACGAGTCGGCCTTCACCACGGTGCCACCACCCGCTGCGGTGGTGTTTGCCGAAAGCACCCAAGACGTGGCCGACGCAGTGGGCTTGGCCGCGCAATACAAAGTGCCCGTGATTCCGTTTGGCGTGGGCTCGTCGCTCGAAGGTCATTTGCTGGCCGTGCAAGGCGGCATCAGCCTGGACGTAGGGCGCATGAACCGCGTGCTGAGCATCAATGCCGAAGATTTGACCGTGACGGTGCAACCTGGCGTGACACGCAAACAGCTCAATGAAGAAATCAAAAGCACAGGCTTGTTCTTTCCGATCGACCCCGGGGCCGACGCCACCATCGGCGGCATGAGCGCCACCCGCGCCAGCGGCACCAACGCCGTGCGTTACGGCACCATGCGTGAGAACGTGTTGGCCCTCGAAGTGGTGACGGCCAGTGGTGAGGTGATTCGCACCGGCACGCGTGCCAAGAAGTCGAGCGCGGGCTATGACTTGACCCGCTTGATGGTGGGCAGCGAAGGCACGCTGGGGGTGATGACAGAAATCACGCTGCGCCTGTACCCCTTGCCCGAAGCCGTGTCTGCGGCGGTGTGCTCTTTCCCAAGCATTGAAGCCGCTGTGCAGGCCACGATCACCATCATTCAAATGGGCGTGCCGATTGCGCGTGTGGAGTTGATCGACGCCAACACTGTGCGCATGGTCAACGCCTATGCCAAGCTGGGCCTGAACGAGTCGCCGATGCTGTTGATGGAGTTTCACGGTTCGCCCAACGGCGTGAAAGAGCAGGCCGAAACCGTGCAAGAGATTGCGGCAGAGCACGGCGGTCAATCGTTTGAGTGGGCCACCACGCCCGAAGAACGCACGCGCTTGTGGACGGCACGACACAACGCGTACTTTGCCGCGATTCAAAGCAAGCCCGGATGTCGCGCCATCAGCACCGACACCTGTGTGCCCATCAGCCGACTGGCCGATTGCCTGCTTGACTCGGTGGCCGAAGCCGATGCCTCAGGCATTCCGTATTTCTTGGTCGGCCATGTGGGCGACGGCAACTTCCACTTTGGCTATTTGATCGACCCCAACATTCCCGCCGAGCGTGAAACCGCTGAAAAGCTGAACCACCAACTGGTGCAACGCGCCTTGGCCCTGGAAGGCACTTGCACCGGCGAGCACGGTATTGGCTTGCACAAAATGGATTTCTTGTTGACCGAAACGGGCCACGGGGCGGTGGACATGATGCGCACCATCAAGCGTGCCTTGGACCCACACAACATCATGAACCCCGGCAAGATTTTCAGCCTCTGAGGCCTAGCGCGATCAGGTGGCGCGTGTGTGGGCGGTGGCTGACACCAGTGCCTCCACTTGATGACACAGCTTGTCTTGGTCGAAAGGTTTGAGCAGCACGGCATTCACGCCGGCTGCCTCGAAGCGGGCCAGGTCTTGCGGGTTGACGTTGGCGGTCAGTCCCAACACGGGGGTGTTGCAAGCAGGCGCGGGCAAAGCTTTGCGTAGGCTTTGGGTGGCTTCAATGCCATCCATCTCGGGCATGACCATGTCCATCAACACCACATCAAAAGGCTGACTCTTGAGCGCATGCAAGGCCTTGAGGCCGTTTTCAGCCTCCACCAACACACAGTTCTTCCAGGTGTTGTGCAGGATTTGACGAATCAACAAACGGTTGATGGGGTGATCGTCCACCACCAAAAAACGCAGCGGCGCATCAACGGTTTCATGCACGGCCCCATGGTGTGTTTGTCCTGTGGTCGGCTCGGCCACCTCACGCAAGGGCAAGTCAAACCAAAACACAGCGCCTCGGCCAGGCTCGCTCTCAAAGCCAATTTCTCCGCCCAGCAAGGCGACCAACCGTTGCGAGATGGACAAGCCCAGTCCATTGCCACCATAGCGATTTTGGATGCCCGAATCGGCCTGGGAAAAGCGTTGAAAAATGCGCCCACGCTGCTCGTGAGAAATGCCAATGCCCGAGTCTTCGACCAAAAATCGCACGCCATTGTCATGCGCACGCACACGCAAAATCACATGGCCTTGGTGGGTGAACTTGATGGCATTGCCCAGCAAGTTCACCAGCACTTGCATCAAGCGATGGCGGTCTGTCTTGACCCAAACCGGCACATCAGGATCGATGATGCAGTAATAGTCAATGCGCATGCTTTGCACACGCAGATGGAACAGACCGAAGGCGTTGTTCACCGTGTCCCTGAGTGCAAAGGTTTCGGTGTGCACGCTGAGTTGACCCGCTTGTAACTGCGAGTAGTCCAGCACATCGTTGATGACCGTCAGCAAATGGTCGGCGGACTGGCGTGTGTGGTTCAAAATTTTGAGCGCCTCAGGCCGATCTTGCACACGCGACAACAGCATGGCGTTGAAGCCCAAAATGGCATTCATGGGAGTGCGCAATTCATGGCTGACGGTGCTGATGAAGTGCTCGCGAATTTCTGAGGCGCGCAGCAGTTCCTGTCGCTTTTGTTCAAGCGCCAGGGTGCGTTCTTTGCTGGTTTGCAAGCCGCGCTTGTAGAGCTTGTCGTAGAGCATGGGAACCAGCATCAACGCAACGGGAACGACCCAGTTGATGATGAGCGATGTCCACACCAAGTGGTCATCCAGCACAAAGCTGGGGTCGAGCATGCCCTGTGCGTTGGCATAGGCCATGCACAGCACCAAGGCATACACACCGCCGGTCCACCACAAGCCCTGGCGACGACCCACCAGGTGAAAGGAAATGACCGGCACCATGGTCAGCCATGCCAAAAAGGGAGAAAACAAACCGCCGGTCGACCAAGCGATGTAGCACAGCGCAACCAAACCCACCCACAACACATGCTGAATGCAGGTACGCAAAGACACGCCCTTGTACAAGGCCAGCAGGCCCACCACTTGGGCCAACACAATGGCGCTGGCGCCCAGGGTTTGCGCGGGCGCGCCAAGCGCGGCACACAGCAACCAGCCAACGATCACCAGCAAAGAAGACAAGACGAAAGACTGCATCTTGTTTTCACGCAAGCGTGCTGGCACACAAGCCGCCAGCCAGTCCATGAGGCGATGCCAGCCCATCATGCACTCACCCCTGCTTGGCGGTGACGCGACAAGAATTTACAAATGTGTTGCACCGTCTCCACCGGGTCGAGCGGTTTGTACAACACATCGTCCATGCCGCTGTCCAAGCAGCGCTCGCGGTCCACAGGATTCACACTGGCGGTCAACGCCAGCACCGGCACATCACAGATAGGCGCGGGAAAGGTTTGGCGCAAGGTGCGGGTGGCCTCCAAGCCATCCATGTCCGGCATCATCATGTCCATCAAGACCAAGTCAAAGCGTTGCTCTCGCAGCAGGGTCAGGGCATGTTCGCCGGTGTCGGTTTGTTGCACTGTGGCGTTGGGGAAATGCTTTTTCAACATCAGGCCCGCCACCAGCAAGTTCACGGCGTTGTCGTCGACCAATAAAAAGTTCAAGGGCTCTTGCGTCAAGCTGGCCCAGTCTTGTGATGCCAAGGTGGGCGTGGCCACCATGAGCATGGGCAGGGTGAACCAAAAATAAGCGCCCTCGCCCACATGGCTGCGCACGCCCAAGGTGCCACCTTGCAAGGTCACCAGACGCTCGCAAATGGACATGCCCAAACCGGTTCCACCGTACTGGCGGTTGGTTTGAATGTTGGCGTGTTCAAAGCGGTCAAAAATGACTTGTTGTCGGTCCTCGGCGATGCCAATGCCCGTGTCTTGCACTCCCACCCGGACATGTGCGTCTTGCAACACAACAGACACCGAGACGAGACCTTGGTCGGTGAATTTGATGGCGTTGTCAACCAGGTTTTGCAAGATTTGTTGGAACCGGCCTTTGTCAGCATAGACCCACGCATGGTCGTCGAATGGCATCTCGACGTTCATGGCCAAGCCCTTGCGCTGGGCGATTTCTCGGTAAGGTTTCAAGACCGAGGTGACGGCATCGGTCAAATCAAACTCTTGCGCATGCAACACCAGGCGTCCGGCTTGCAATTGCGAAAAGTCCAGGATGTCGTTGACCACCTGTAGCAAGCGCTCGGTGGAGACACGGATGTGGTCCACCACCGCCACATCGTCGGGTCGGTCAGCGAGTTGCCCATGCAAGATGCCGTTGAAGCCCAAAATTGCATTCATGGGCGTGCGCAACTCGTGGCCAACCGAGGCAATGAATTCATCTTTGTGGGCCTGGGCGCGTTGCAAGTCGTCGTGGGTTGCTTCTAGCGCCTGGTTATGTTGTTCGTTGGCCTGCACTTGCTGGCGGTACATGCGCTCATACAGATGCACCCCAAAAACCCAAGCACCTACCACGCACACTTGGTTGAAAACGCCCCAGGCAATCATGTGGTGCCAGTCGACACGGGTATCGATCA
Source organism: Limnohabitans sp. JirII-29 (assembly GCF_003063395.1). Taxonomy (NCBI): domain Bacteria; kingdom Pseudomonadati; phylum Pseudomonadota; class Betaproteobacteria; order Burkholderiales; family Comamonadaceae; genus Limnohabitans; species Limnohabitans sp. JirII-29. The sequence continues at coordinate 246,981 of NZ_NESB01000004.1, read as the reverse complement.
GGCCCCGCATGCCCGCCCACATGAGCCCACACTGAACCAGCGAGATCAGTCCGAGCCACCACACCGCAGCCGTTCGGCCGACCGTGAGCAAAGCCACCATGGGCAGCAGGCTGAACCACAAGTTTTTCGAGGAGTTCACGCCCCCGGTTTGCGCCGCAGCCCAGGTCAGGGTCACCAGACCCGTCAGCAACACGGCATTGGCCGAGTACAAGGTCGAAAAACCTCGCCGCAGCAACACCATCAGAACCAGACAAAGGGCCGCGCTGAACAAATAAATGCGATGGTCGTAACCGGGATGATCGAGAAAGTAAAAGAGCAGCGCCGAGGCCAGGGTCAGCTGCAAACAGTATTTGGAAAACAGCCGCCGCCGGGCGGCAGACATGTCTTCCAGCACACGATCGGCATCGTCCAGCGAAGGGTCAACGACGGGGTTTACAGCCATCGTGCATCAGTGTGGGTATCGGTCGAACAGGCTCAAGCCCTGAGCTTGTCGATCAAGCCATTGAGTTCGTCCAACGAGCCAAATTGAATCGCCAGTTCGCCCATTTCCTCGATGCGGCCTTGGCGTTTGACGCGCTTTTTGATGCGCACATCGACCTCCGCTGTGAGCAAGTCGGACAACTCTTCTTCCACGCGCTTCAAATCGCGTGATTTTTCTTTTTTGGGCTTTTGCGGCACCAGATTGAATTCGGCACTGAGCTTTTTGACCAGGCTCTCGGCCTCGCGCACCGACATGTGCTTGGCGGTGATTTGGTTGGCCGCCGTGATTTGCGTTGCGCGGTCCAGGGCCAACAAGGCACGGGCATGGCCCATGTCCAAATCACCCGCCATCAGCATGGTTTGCACGGGCTCGGCCAGATTGAGCAAGCGCAGCAAGTTGCTGGCCGCGCTGCGCGAGCGGCCCACCGCCTGGGCGGCAGTTTCGTGGGTCAGGCCAAACTCTTTGATCAAGCGTTGCAGTCCTTGGGCTTCTTCCAGTGGGTTGAGGTCTTCACGCTGGATGTTTTCAATCAAGGCCATGGCCGCAGCGGCCTCGTTGGGCACGTCGCGCACCAGCACGGGCACGGTGTCGAGCCCGGCCAGTTTGGCCGCGCGGCTGCGGCGTTCACCGGCAATGATTTCGTATTTGCCTGCGTTGGGGCCGTCGGTGAGTTGGCGCACCAGAATCGGCTGCATGATGCCTTGGGCTTTGATGCTTTCGGCCAACTCGTACAACGCGCCTTCGTCCATGCGCGTGCGTGGCTGGTACATGCCAGGCACCATCTCACTCAAAGGCAAGGTATGGGGTAAGCCCTCGTTGGCCGCGGCTTTGGCTGCTGCGCTATCGTCCACTTTGGGGCCCAACAAGGCTTCGAGTCCGCGGCCTAAGCCTTTGGGTTTTTTAGTGACCATGGTGTGTTTTCTCTTTGATTTTGAATTCGTCCAACAAGGCTCGGCCTTGAGGCCAGTCACCCACATTTGAGTCGCTGTTGATGTGTCCTCGGTTGCCCACATCGACCAAGCGCGAGCCCCAGTCCATGGCCAACCGGCTGGCGCGCATGAAGCTGCAATACGGGTCATTGCGGCTGGTGACCAAGGTGCTTGGAAACGGCAGCCGCTCACGCACGATGGGGCTCCAGCTGTGCAGCACGTGCCGCATTTCTGGCCGCTCCACGTCACCCGGCGCCACCAACAGTGCGCCCAACACACGCTCGGTGTGCTGGGAATGCGCAGCCCATGCGGCCACCAGAATGCAGCCCAGACTGTGGGCGACCAACATCACCTCGTCATGGGCCAACACGGCCTCTTCAAGTTGCGCCATCCAGTCGCCGCGCAGAGGGAACGACCAGTCATGCTGGGCCACACGGGTGTCGCCATGCTGCGTCTCCCACAGGCTTTGCCAATGGTCAGCGCCGCTGTTGTGCCAGCCGGGCAAAAGTAAGACGGTGGACATGGCGGTCTGGGAACTCAAAGGGTTTGGACGCGCTGGACCATCTCTTGCGCGAAATCGACAAAGGCCTGACTGCCTTTGGCCGACGGGTCAAACACCACGCCTGGCAGGCCGTAGCTGGGGGCCTCGGCCAAGCGCACATTGCGCGGAATGACGGCGTTGAACACTTTGTCGCCAAAGTGGTCCTTGAGCTGGTCGCTCACCTGTTGCTGCAAGGTGATGCGAGGGTCAAACATGACGCGCAACAAGCCAATGATTTTGAGCTCGCGGTTCAGATTGGCATGCACCTGCTTGATGGTGTTGACCAAGTCCGTGAGGCCTTCCAGCGCAAAGTATTCGCACTGCATGGGCACGATCACGCCATGCGCAGAGCACAAACCGTTGAGCGTCAACATGGACAATGAAGGCGGACAATCGATCAGCACAAAGTCATAGTCTTGGGCCACGCTGGCCAGGGCTTGCTTGAGGCGGTTCTCACGGTTGTCCAGATCGACCAACTCCACCTCGGCCCCCGCCAAATCTCGGTTGGCACCCAGCACGTCGTAGGTCGGAGCCTTGGCGCGTGCGCCCTCGTCACCCCAGTTGCTGCGCACCCGCGCCTCCGCAATGCTGGCGGACTCCAGCAGCACGTCGTAAACCGACAAAGTGAGTTGGCGCTTATCAATTCCAGAGCCCATGGTGGCATTGCCCTGCGGGTCCAAGTCCACCATCAACACGCGCTGCCCCACCGAGGCCAAACCAGCCGCCAAGTTCACCGTGGTGGTGGTTTTGCCCACGCCACCTTTTTGGTTGGCGACACAGAAGATTTTGGCCATGGAGACTTTCCGTTGAGAGTATTTATTTAGACAAGGCCAATTTCAGACCAAAACCAATCAGCAACAAGCCGGCGACCTTGTTCAACAAGGTAGAGGCCAGCGCGCTGGCGCGCACGCGCGCGGCCAGGAAATGCGCCAACACGACGACCACCAAGCCATAGACAAAGGTCAACGCGGCAATGGTTGCGGCCATGAGCGCAAAGGTCACCCAGCCCTGATGCACCGTCGGATCGACAAACAATGGGAAAAACGCCATGTAAAACACAATGGCTTTGGGGTTGAACACGGTGATAACGAAGGCTTGTCGCAAGTAGTGGTGGGGCTTGAGTTCCAGCACCGGGGCATCCCCTGGTTTGGCGCTGAGCAACTTGGCACCCAACCAAACCAAATAAATCGACCCGACCCACTGAACGGTGTGAAACACGCCCGGATTGGTCAACAACAAGGCCGCCACACCGGCGACGGCCATCCACAACAAGGCCTGGTCGCCCGCAATCACGCCCAAGGTCGCGGCCAAGCCCGCACGGATGCCTCCTTTGGCTGTTGCCGTCAGCAATGCCAAATTACCAGGGCCGGGAATGGCCAAAAACACAATGATGGCCACGACGAAAGCGCCGTAGTCGGATACACCGAGCATGCAAGCCTCAAAACAGGGGATGGGAGTGGGAGTTTAACCGCGCATCCAAACGATACAGCGCTCGGCATTCAGGCCGGGAACAGTCAGCTGTTCCACGTGAAACACTTTCACACTTGGCGGCAAGGCCTGGATTTCAACCTCGGGATGCTTGCCCTTCATGGCCAGCCACACGCCATGCGGCGCCAGTGCCGAGGCGGACCAGGCGGTGAAGTCGAACAACGAGGCAAAGGCACGCGAACACACCACATCGAACGGGTCGGTCAAGGTCTCGACCCGGGCGTGCAGGCCGCGCAAATTGGGCAGGCGCAAACTGGCCGCCACCTGTTGCACAAATGCCGCTTTTTTGGCCACGGTGTCGACACAGGTCACCGACACCTCCGGGCAAGTGATGGCAATGACCACGCCCGGCAAACCGGCACCTGCACCCACATCCAACAAACGATACCTAGGGTGCGCCACAGACAAGGCCGCAGCTGTCGCTTTCAACGGCGTGGGTAACGGCACCTCGGGTTTTGACAGCTTAGCCAACTCGCGACGCAATGGCGCAACGACCGCCAGACTATCGAGCAAATGGTGGGTCAACATTTCCTGTGCATCACGCACCGCCGTGAGGTTGTAGACCTTGGTCCATTTGGCGATCAAGTCCATGTAGGCCAAGAGCTGCGCCTGTGCAGCCTCATCCAAAGACAAGTCCAAATCAAGCAAGCCTTGGCGCAAAGCGCCAGCCAAGGGGTGCGACATGGTCAAACCGCCGCCGCTACGTCGGAAGACTCTAGCGCCGAGGCCTCGGGCACAAAGCCTTTGACACGGGCGCGCTTGAGGTGGATCAGCAACAAGGACATGGCAGCAGGCGTGATGCCCGACAAGCGCGAAGCCTGCCCCAGCGTTTCGGGACGGTGGCGACTGAGCTTTTGTCGCACCTCGATAGACAGTGCCGTCACCTGGTTGTAGTCCAGGTCTTCTGGGAGACTGAGGTTTTCGTAATGGGCGGCACGCTGCACCTCATCACGCTGACGGTCAATGTAGCCCGAGTACTTGGCAGCAATTTCCACCTGCTCCACCACGGCACGGGTGGTTTCACGTGAAACATCATCGCCGCCCAAACCAGCCACCAACTCGGGGCTTTGATAGCGACCGCCATCCAGCGACATCAGCGCGTCATAACTCACATCTGGGCGGCGCAACAAATCAGCCAGGTTGTGCTCATGCTCAATGGCCTTGCCCAACACCCGCTCAGACTCGGCGGACGGCAAATTGCGGGGATTGACCCAGACCGACCTCAGGCGCTCTGTTTCACGTGAAACAGCATCGCGCTTGCGGCTGAAGGCTTCCCACCGTGCGTCATCGACCAACCCCATCTGGCGACCCATCTCGGTCAAGCGCATGTCGGCGTTGTCTTCGCGCAGTTGCAGGCGGAACTCAGCCCGGCTGGTGAACATGCGGTAGGGCTCAGTCACGCCTTTGGTGGTCAGGTCGTCAACCAACACGCCCAAATAGGCCTGGTCACGCCCAGGCGTCCAAGCGCCGCCAAAATCATTGGCTTGCCCCGCCATGGCACGGCACTGCAGGGCCGCATTGATGCCAGCAAACAAGCCTTGGGCCGCAGCCTCCTCGTAACCTGTTGTGCCGTTGATCTGGCCTGCAAAGAACAGGCCGCCAATGGCCCGGGTTTCAAAGCTGCGCTTGAGCTCACGCGGGTCAAAGTAGTCGTACTCGATGGCGTAACCCGGGCGAATGATGTGGGCGTTTTCCAGCCCTTTCATCGAGCGCACCAACTCGTACTGGATGTCGAAGGGCAAGCTGGTCGAAATGCCGTTGGGGTAGTACTCGTGGGTGGCCAGGCCTTCGGGCTCGAGAAAAATCTGGTGACTGTCTTTGTCGGCAAAGCGGTTGATTTTGTCTTCCACGCTGGGGCAATAGCGTGGCCCCACGCCCTCGATCTTGCCGGTGAACATGGGACTGCGGTCAAAGCCTGAGCGGATGATGTCATGGGTGCGCGCATTGGTGTGGGTGATCCAGCACGGCATGTGCTGAGGGTGCATCACCGCACGACCCATGAAGCTGAACACCGGCACCTCGCCGGGCAAACCACCGGGCATGCCGTCCCCGGGTTGTTCGGTGCATTGGCTGAAGTCAATGGTGCGTCCATCAAGCCTTGGGGGCGTGCCGGTTTTCAGGCGGCCTTGCGGCAACTTGAGCTCTTTCAGACGGGAAGACAAGCTCACCGCCGGTGGGTCGCCTGCACGACCACCCGAATAGTTGTTCAAGCCCACATGGATCTTGCCGTCTAGGAAAGTGCCGGCGGTCAGCACCACGGTACGGCCTTTGAAACGGATGCCGGCTTGGGTCACCGCACCGGCCACACGGTCGCCGTCCATCATCAAGTCGTCGACCGCTTGCTGAAACAACCACAGATTGGGCTGGTTCTCCAAACGGCGGCGGATGGCCGCCTTGTACAAAATGCGATCGGCCTGGGCACGGGTGGCGCGCACGGCTGGCCCTTTGGAGCTGTTCAAAATACGAAACTGAATGCCGCCTTCATCGGTCGCCAAGGCCATGGCGCCACCAAGGGCATCCACCTCTTTGACCAAGTGCCCTTTGCCAATGCCCCCAATGGAAGGGTTGCAGCTCATCTGGCCCAAGGTTTCGATGTTGTGCGACAACAGCAGGGTTTTGGCGCCCATGCGCGCAGCGGCCAACGCGGCCTCCGTACCGGCATGGCCACCGCCGACCACGATGACATCAAACTCTTGGGGATACAACATAAAACAGCCAACCTTTGAATACAGGGGCTGTGTGCCGCCCTGTCAAGCAGGGTGCGATTTTACAAGGCCCTCGCTCGCTGCGCACAGCGCCAAAGGCCCGCAGGGTCTGGGGTTGAGCGCCATATCGCTTATGGGTGCGCCCTGAGCTTCAGGCGGACGGCGTTTTCAAGAAGGTCAAGCTGACCCGCAAGCCAGAGGGTGTCTCGCCTTGCATCGACACCTGCGCACCCAACAAACGGGCGTATTCGCTGACGATGGCCAAGCCCAGCCCCGAGCCCTCTTTGAGCGCCTCGCCGGCCGAGCCCTGCACCCAGCGTTTGGTGAGTTGTTGCATTTGCGCGGCCGACACACCCGGCCCGTTGTCGCTGACCGACAAGACCACGGCTTGCGGTGCCTCGTGCACCGCCACCGTGATGTGGCTCTCGCCTTCTGGCGCTCGGCCATAGCGCAACGCGTTATCCAGCAAGTTGTTGAGCACGCCCTCGATCAAGGCCGCGCCGCCCATGACTTGCACAGGTTGCTCCACGCCCCGTGCGCCCAGGTCCACCCCTGCGGCGTCGGCACGGGGTAAAAAGCGCAACACGGCTTCGCCCACCAGCACATCCAGCGCCACCGGTTCACGCACCAAACTTTGCTGGGCCTCATCGGCCAAAGCCAGTGCCAAAAGCTGGTCCACCAAATGGCTGGCACGCTCTTGGCTGTGCGCAATGCCCTGCAATTGCTCGCGCCACACCTGAGGGTCGGTATGACGCAAACCATAGTCGGCCAGGGCGCGAATGCCCGCCAGCGGCGTGCGCAGTTCGTGGGCCACATTGCCCGAAAACTCACGCTGCGCTTGCACGCTTTGCGCAATGCGCGTCAACAAAGCGTTGACCGCCTGGCCCAAGCGCTGCACGTCACGCGTGCTGCCCGAGACGGGCACGGGCGTGAGGTCACGCGCATCGCGCTTGCCCACCAAGCGGGTCAGCTCGGCCAAGGGGTGCAGGTCGGTTTCGATGGCGCGCTGCAACCACAACGCCAAACCAATCAACAACAAAATCTGCGGCGCAATCGAAAACGCCAGCAAGCGCTGCAACAAGCGGTCTCGGCTGGTGGTAGTTTGCGCCATCACCACATAAAAATCCACCGGCTGCTCGCGGTGGATGGTGACACTGCGCAAACTGCGATTTTGATAGTCCAGGGTGTCAAACACCGGCTGCCCTGTCGTCCCCAGCTTGCCTGGCAACCCGGTATGACCGGCGACCAAACTGCCGTCGGGCCGCAGCACAGCAAAGTACAAGGACTCGCTTTGGTCAAACAAGACGGTGCTCATTTCCTGAGCCGACAAGCTCAGCTCTAAGCCCCCCATGCTCACATCGGCATTGCGGCGCACATGGCTGGCCACCAGATAGGCATCGTCCAGCAAGGCACGGTCATAGGCTTGTTGGGTGAAGTACGTGGCAATGCCGACCACCAAGGCCGAGCCAACCAGCCAGGTCAGCGCCAAGGGCAGCAACACATGGCGCAACAAGCGGTTGCGCAAAGACGGTTTGACAGTCAGTCGCTCAGTGCTCATGCCTGCTCCTCCAGCAAGTAGCCCATGCCCCGCAGGGTCCGAATGGTCGCGCCCGTGTGGGCCAGTTTTTTACGCAGACGGGAAATGAAGGCCTCCAAGGCGTTGTCGCCCAAGGCCTCGTCAAAGCCTGAGAGCTTGTCGGACAACACGCGCTTGCTGACAGTGCGCCCGGGCGGTGTCATCAGCTCCCACAGCACTTCAAACTCACGCGCGGGCAAGGCCAGATCAATCTCATCGACCAAGATCCGGCGGTTCTTGCGCTGCAACACCAAACGGCCCACCTGCACGTGGTCATCTGCCCCCAGGGTTCGACGCACCAAAGCGCGCAGCCGCGCTTCGACCTCTTCCAAGTCGAAGGGTTTGCCCAAGTAGTCATCGGCACCGGCATCCAAACCCGCAATGCGTTCGTCGGTTCTGTTGCGCGCTGTCAACACCAGCACGGGGGTACGGTCACCTCGGCGACGGGCCTCGCGCAACAGTTGCAAGCCACTGCCCGCCGCTGCGTGAGGCTGTCCATTCAAAGGCAAATTCAAGTCCAGCAAAACCGCGTCATACGCCTGCACTTGCCAATAGTGGGAGGCTTCCTCCAAATGGCTGGCCGCATCCACGCGGTGGCCCGCATCGCTCAGGCTGCGCAGCATCACCGCTTGCAGCACGGCGTCGTCTTCGATGAGCAAAATTCGCACGGGCGTAGAAAAAAGTTGTGGTCAGGTTTTGGTCAGGGAGGATGCGCGATAAACGCCGCATGAGCATACGACAGAACCTGCATCCACGCCGCCTGAGCTGGGTCTTAAGCCTGGCCCTGCCCCTGTGGGGTGGCCTGGCTTGCGCCGACACGCTGGGGTTGCCCCAAGTGCTGGAAGCAGCACGCAACAACCTGGATGTGTCGATGGCACGCCAAGCCGCTGAGGCGGCCCGCGCAGACGTGCTGGCCGCCGATCGATCCCCCTTTCCGATCTTCACAGCCAAGACCAGCCAAATGGACTTGGAACACGGCATTGGCGCTGGCCCCTTCGGTCAAAAGAAGATCGACAAGTCGGGCGGTATCGACTGGACCTGGGAACGCGGCAACAAACGCGGCTTACGCACCCAAAGCGCCGAACGTCAGGCCAACGCCGCCGTGGCTGACCTGCAAGATATGCGGGTGATGCAACAACTCGGGGCTGCGTCTGCTTATTTCGATTTGCTGGCCGCCATGGAGCGCAACCGCGAAATGCAGGCACTGGCCAGCAGCGCCAGACTACTGGCACAAAGCGCCTCGGTGCGACTGAAAGCCGGTGATTTATCAGCCCAAGAGTCGGCGCGGCTGGAAATCGAAGCCCAGCGCGCACAAGCCGACGCGCACAGTGCGCAGCTCGACCAAGAACGCGCCGTGTTGCAACTGGGCCAATTCACCAACCTGCGCATCAACCTGAAAGATTGGCAGATCAACGCCGATTGGCCCTTGCTGCAAGCCATGCTGGACGCCAGCACCGTGCAAGAGGCCTGGCTGGACCAACGCCCCGACGTCGTGGCGGCACTGGAGCGCGTGTCCGCCGCGCGCGCCGCACTGGAGCTGGCACAAGCCCAAAAGAAATCTGACCTGACCTTGGGCAGCAGCCTGGACCACTACCCCTCGCAATCGCGTCGCCTGCTCGAATTGCGCGTCTCGGTGCCTTTGCAATGGGGCTATGGCTATGAGGGTGAAATTGGCCGCGCACAGGCCCAGCTGACCTTGGCCCAAGATCTGTTGGACAAAACCCGCCGCGACGCCTTGGCCGATTTTCAACGCCTGCTGCAAGAACGAAATGCCGCCCAACAGCGCGAAGCCCTGTACGAACAAGACATCTTGCCGCGTGCACGCCGCGTGGCCGAGCAAGCCGAATTGGCCTACACCCAAGGCGCCTCGTCTTTGACCGATTTGCTGGATGCACGCCGCACCTTGCGCAGCACCCTGATTGAAGCCGCCTTCACCCGCGCCGACTACGCCAAAGCGCATACCGCCTGGCAGCTGCGCACCCCCCCTCAGACCGCCAGCACACGCTGAGCCGACACACCATGCACCACAACACTGCGAACGAGCCCAACAAGCTCCAAACCCTCTTGAACACCCCGACCAAACGCTGGGGAGTCGCCGCTGGCTTGGTGGCTGTGCTGGCACTGGGTTACTGGCTGAGCAAACCCGAACTCGCCCCCCACCCTGTGATCGCTCAACCCATCGTGCAAGGGCAACAACTGCGCTTTCCCGCTGGTCACCCGCAGCTGGCCTTGTTGGGCACAGCCCCGGCCGTCGCGGCCCAAAGCGTGACCATTGATTTACCGGCGCGTTTGGTCTGGAACGAAGAGCGCACCCAACGCATTTACCCCGCGTTTGCGGGCCGTGTGGTGCAACTCAACGCGGATGTCGGTCAAAGCGTCAAGGCAGGACAAGTGCTGGCCACGTTTGCCTCTCCCGACTTCGGTGCCGCACAAGCCGACACCGCCAAAGCGCAAGCCGATGCACGTTTGACCGAGCGCGCCTTGGCGCGCCAACAAACCCTGTTCAATGCGGGCATCGTGTCACGCAAAGACCTAGAGCAAGCCGAAGCTGACGCATCGCGTGCGCAAGCCGAGGTTGCGCGGGCACAAGCACGCACCAGCATGTATGGCAGCGGCAACTTGGTGAACCAACAACTGGGCGTGTCAGCAACCATCTCCGGCGTGGTGGTAGAGCGCAACCTCAGCGCGGGCCTGGAAGTGCGCCCCGACCAAGGGGGCCCCGGCAACCCGGCCTTGTTTGTGGTGAGCGACCCCAGTTCGTTGTGGGTGCAAATTGATGCGCGCGAGTCTGACGTGGCATCCCTCAAACCGGGCACCAAAATTGAACTGGTGTTGCCCAACGTCGTAGGCCAAAAATTCGAAGCCACGGTTGCGGCCACGGGCGACTTCATTGACCCAACGAGCCGAACCATCAAGGTCCGCGCCGTGATCGACAACCGCCAACGCTTGCTCAAAGCTGAGATGCTGGGCACGGCGCGCATCGAGCGTCAGCTCGCTGCAGGTGTGTTGGTGCCAGCCAGCGCCGTGCAGCTGCGCGGCACCGAACATTGGGCCTATGTGCAAACCGAAACCGGCGTGTTTGAGCCTCGTCGCATCAAACTCGGTTATGAAGGTTTGCAAGAGGTCTTGGTGATCGACGGGCTCAAAGCCAATGAGCTGGTGGTGAAAGACAACGGGTTGCTGCTAGCACGCGAGTTCCGCAACGCCGAAGACCAGGCCAAACCCCACACCTCTGCCGGTGGCACCAGCGCGGATCACAAATGAAACGTCTGATCCACTATGCGCTGAACCAACCGCTGTTCATCCTGCTGGGCACTCTGTTGTTCGTGATGTCTGGCGTGATCGCGTTCAAAAACCTGTCGGTTGAGGCGTTCCCAGACGTGACCGATACCCAAGTGACGGTGATTGCGCTCTACCCTGGGCGCGCGGCGGAGGAGGTGGAGAAGGAGGTTTCTCTGCCCATTGAAGTCGCGCTGTCGGGCTTGCCCAATTCGATCCGCGTGTTCTCACACACCCAATTCGGCTTGTCATTCACCGTGGTGACGTATGACGACAAGGCTGAGGTCAACTTGGCACGCCAGCAAGTCAACGAGCGTTTGCGGGGTGTTGATTTGCCCCCTGGCGTTGAAGCCGAGGTCATGCCCAACGCCACGCCAGTGGGCGAGATCATGCGCTACCGCCTCAAGGGCGATGGCAAGACCTCCACCGATTTGCGCACCATCGAAGACTGGACCGTCGAGCGCGCTTTGCGCCAAATTCCAGGCGTGGCCGACGTGGTGGGCATGGGCGGCTACATCAAACAATACGAGGTTCAGCCCGATCTGCAAAAGCTGCGCGCCTACAAGCTCACGCTGCAAGACTTGCAAGATGCGCTGGGCCGAGGCAACGCCAACGCGGGCGGCAGTTATGTGGCGCAAGGCGCACAGCAGTTCGCCATCCGTGGCTTGGGGCTATTGCGCTCCGCCGACGACATTGGCCAAATCGTGGTCACCGCACGCAGCAACACCCCGGTGCTGGTGCGCGATGTGGCCAAGGTCAGCATCGGTGCCGTGCCACGTTTGGGCACCGTGGGCCAAGACTTGGACGACGATGTGGTGACCGGCATTGTGATCATGCGCAAAGGCGAAAACCCCAGCGTGGTGCTCAAGGGCGTGAAAGAAAAAATTGCCGACCTGAACAACCGTGTGCTGCCACACGGTGTGCAAATCGAGCCCTTCTATGACCGTTCGTGGTTGATGGGCAAAACCTTGACCACGGTGTTCAAAAACTTGGTTGAAGGTGCGTTGCTGGTCTCGCTGGTGCTCTACCTGTTCTTGTCCAACATGCGCGCTTCGCTGGCCGTGGTGGTGGTGATTCCGCTGGCCTTGCTGGCCACGTTCTTGGGACTCAAGATCATGGGCGTGCCCGCCAACTTGCTGAGCTTGGGCGCGATGGACTTTGGCATCATCGTGGACGGTGCCGTGATCGTGATTGAAAACATCATGCACCGCCTGTCTGAGCGCGGGGAAGGCATGAACGAGAAGGAGCGTCGCACCCTGATCACCAACGCCGCCAACGAGGTGGGACGCCCCACCTTGTTCTCGATGCTGATCATCATTGCGGCGCACATCCCGATTTTTGCCTTGCAACGCCATGAGGGCCGTATCTTTCAGCCCATGGCCTTGTCGGTGACCACGGCGCTGGTTGGGGCCTTGATTTTCTCGCTCACCTTGGTGCCATTGCTCGCCTACTGGATGCTGCGCAAGGGCATTCCACACGGCGACAACCGCCTGGTGGCATGGGCCAAACAGGTGTACACCCCGGTGCTGGACTGGGCCATTGAGAAGCCCCGCAAGGTCGTCACAGTTGCCCTGAGTTGTTTTGCGCTGTCTGTTGTAGCAGCCGCCCATTTGGGCTCGGAGTTCTTGCCGGAGCTTAACGAGGGCACCTTCTGGGTCAACTGGGACATGCCGGCCAGCGTGTCACAAGAAGAGGCGGCCAAGATTTTGCGCAAAGCACGCCTGCAACTGCTCACGGTGCCCGAAGTGCGCACCGTGGTGTCCAAAGCCGGCCAACCCGAAGACGGCACCGACCCCAAAACCCTCAGCATGGCCGAGGTGTTTGTCGACGTGAAACCCGCAGAAGAATGGCGCAAGGGCATGACGCGTGATTTGCTGATTGAAGAGATGGACGAGAAGCTGGCCGTCATTCCTGGCGTGGACCCCGCGTTCTCGATGCCGATCCGCGACAACGTGCTGGAGTCGATCTCGCAAATCAAAGGACAGATCGTGGTCAAGGTCTCGGGCGACGACCTGACCGAGTTGCGGCGCACCACAGAAGCCATGCAACGCGAGTTCAAACAGGTGCAAGGCGTGCAACGTGCCGAGATTGACCGTTTGGGCGAAGTGCCACAGCTGGTGATTGACATTGACCGCGACCGCGCCTCACGCTTGGGGCTGAATGTGGGCGACGTGCAAGACGTGATCGAGTCAGCACTCGCAGGGCGTGCCACCACCCAAATTTGGGAGGGTGAGCGCAAGTTCAGCGTGGTGGTGCGTTTGAGCGGCGACAAACGCACCGCCGCCAACCTGCCCGCCACACCCATCGCCATACCCGGCGGGGGTTACACGACGCTAGAGAACGTGGCCACCATCCGTCAGGCCAGTGGTGCCATGAACATTGCCCGTGAAGCGGGGCGCCGGACCATGGCCATTGGCATTTTTGTGAAGGGCCGCGACATGGGCTCTATCGTGGCCGACATGAAAGCACGTGTGGCCAAGAACGTGACGATTGCCGACAACTACGCCGTCACCTGGTCGGGCGAGTTCGAAAACCAAGAACGCGCCATGCAACGTTTGGCGGTGGTGGTGCCTATTTCGCTGTTGCTGATTTTTGTGCTGCTGTTTGACGCATTTGCGTCGTTCAAAACGGCTGGCCTGATTTTGCTCAACGTGCCTTTGGCTTTGATTGGTGGCTTTGTGGCGCTGTGGATTTTCAGCATTCCGTTGTCGGTGTCTGCGGCCATTGGCTTTATCGCGCTGTCCGGTCAAGCGGTGCTCAACGGTGTGGTGATGCTGTCCGTATTTCAGCAGTTGCGCAACGCCGGCCTCACCGTGATTGACGCCGTGAAAGAAGGTGCACTTCAGCGCTTGCGCACCGTGCTGATGACGGCCTTGCTGGCCGCTTTGGGCCTGCTGCCCATGGCGCTGAGTCACGACATCGGCTCAGAGACGCAACGTCCTTTGGCCATTGTGGTGATTGGCGGCTTGTTCACCGCCACGCTGCTGACTTTGGTGGTGTTGCCTGCGTTGTATGTGGCCTGGTTCTCCAACAGCCCCAAGCCACCTGGCCACAACGGTCACTGAGGTTTTTCGGTCCCAACACGTGGTGACCAACGCTTGAGCAACAAGGCGTTGGTCATCACACTGACCGAGCTCAAGGCCATGGCAGCACCAGCCACCACCGGGCTCAAGTAGCCCAAAGCGGCCAATGGAATGCCTGCCGCGTTGTAGGCAAAAGCCCAGAACAGGTTTTGCCGAATTTTGGCCACGGTGCGGCTGGAAATGTCCAGCGCCGCCCCGACCAACGCCACCTCGCCACGCATGAGCGTGAAGCCTGCGGCTTGCATGGCCACATCGGTGCCGCCCCCGTTGGGGTTGGCCATGGCCATGCCCACATCGGCAGCCGCAAGTGCAGGCGCGTCGTTGATGCCGTCGCCCACAAAGGCCACCACCCGACGGGCCCCGTTGTCGCCCTGCTGCAGGCGCTGCACCAAGGCAAATTTGTCGCCAGGCAAAACCTCGGCATGTACCTCATCATCGTGCAGGCCCAGTCGTTGCGCCATGGCGCGTGCAGCCCCCAGGTTGTCGCCAGAGATCATGACCAAGCGCAAGCCGCGCGCGCGCAACGCGGCCAGGGCGGCTTGCACACCCGGTTTAGGCTCGTCACCAAACGCCAGCAAGGCACGTGGCAACAACTGCGCCGTGTCGCCCGAACCCACGCGCTCCACCAACACCGAGACCGTGGCACCTTGGGCCTGCAAGGCCAGCGCTTGCGCCTCCCAGGGCGCGGCCTGACTGGCAGAGCCAGTTAAGTTCAAGGCCGTCATCCACCGCAAGCTGCCCAACAGCAAGGCGCGCCCCTGCACCTGGCCCTCGCTGCCGTAGCCTGGCACCGCGCGCACGGCTTGTGGAGCGGCAAAGGTGACGTTCTGGTTTTTGGCAGCCTGCACCACGGCACGTGCCAAGGGGTGCTCGCTGCCGCTTTGCAAACTGGCAGCTATGGCCAACCAATCGTCTGCGCCTTGCGGTGCGTCAACAACGGGTGTGAGCGACAGCAAGCGCGGTTGCCCCACCGTGAGGGTGCCGGTTTTGTCAAAGGCCACCGTGTCCACGCGGTGCGCCACCTCCAAGGCTTGCACATCTTTGATCAAGATGCCGTGCTTGGCCGCCACACCCGTGCCCGCCATGATGGCCGCCGGCGTGGCCAGCCCTAGGGCACACGGACAGGCAATGACCAACACGGCCACGGCATGAATCAGCGACAGCTCGACGCTGTGGCCGCTCCACCACCAGGCCAGCAAGGTCAGCAAGGCCAACACCAACACCACGGGCACAAACACGGCGGAGACTTGATCCACCAGACGTTGAATGGGGGCCTTGGCCGATTGCGCGTCTTCCACCAAACGGATGATGTTGGCCAACACCGTGGCGGTGCCCGTGGCCGAGACCTGCATGACCAAACGGCCTTCCCCGTTGATGCTGCCACCCGTTACCCGGGCCCCAACACCCTTGGGCACAGGCAGCGGTTCGCCAGTGAGCATGGATTCGTCGAGTTGAGAGTCGCCCTCCAAGACCCGGCCATCGGCAGCCACGCGCTCACCTGGCAACACGACCACGTGGTCGCCTACCAACAGCTCTTCAATGGGAATGTCTTGTTCGCCATCCGGCCCGATGACGCGCGCGCGCGCGGGACGCAAGGCATGCAGCGCACGAATGGCGTCGGTGGTTTGGCGCTTGGCGCGGGCTTCCAGCCATTTGCCGAGCAAGACCAGCGTGATGACCACAGCCGAGCCCTCGAAATACAAGTGCACCATGGTGCCATCAGCGGCAGACCACCACAGCCACACCGACAAGGCCCAACCGGCAGTGGTGCCCAGGGTCACCAACAAGTCCATGTTGCCCGTGCCCGCCAACAAAGCGTGCCAACCCGCTTTGTAAAAACGCGCACCCAGCACAAACTGGACCGGGGTAGCCAACAAAAACTGCCACAACGCAGGCAACATCCCATGCTGGCCCAACACATCACCCAGCATGGGCAAGACCAAGGGCAAGCTCAACACCGCGCCCGCGAACACCGGCGAGAAACCCACCCACGGACCTGCGGCTTGTTGTTCGAGGTGCTCGGGTGCCAGGGGTTCGTAGCCCGCATCACGCACCGCACGGCGCAAGCGCGCTTCGTGGCTGGCGTCGTCGTCATTCCAGACTACACGCGCGGACTCCGTGGCCAAATTGACGCTGACATCCGTCACCCCTGGCAGTTTGGCGATGGCTCGCTCCACACGGGCCACGCATGAGGCACAGGTCATGCCGCCAATTCCAATGTCACAGGTGGTATCACTCATAAGAGTTAAGCTTACTCCTTTGTTAAGGAGCCACTGATGAATCACTCATTCCAAGTTCAAGGCATGACCTGCGGTCACTGCGAGATGGCGGTCAAAAAAGCGGTGTTGCGTCTCGACCCCGAAGCCAAGGTGACGATTGACCGAGCACACAACAAAGTGGAGGTCGACAGCACACAAGCCCATGAAGCGTTGGCAAAAGCCATTGCACAAGAAGGGTACCAAGTCGCATGAGCCCCATCACACGACCCCGAGGTGTGGAGCGCCTGGTACGCGGCCAAGACACGCAAGACGGCGCGGGCGTTCGTCTCACCCGCGTGTTGTCGCACGATTTGCAGCAACGCCTAGACCCGTTTTTGATGCTCGATGCCTTTGGCAGCGACAAACCCGACGACTACATTGCCGGTTTTCCCAATCACCCGCACCGCGGTTTTGAGACCGTGACCTACATGATTGCAGGTCGCATGCGGCATCGTGACAGCGGTGGCCATGAAGGCTTGCTGCAAAACGGTGGTGTGCAGTGGATGACCGCAGGACGAGGCCTGGTGCACAGCGAGATGCCCGAGCAAGAAGAAGGTGTGATGGAGGGTTTTCAGCTCTGGCTCAACCTGCCCGCCAAAAACAAGCTGTGTGAGCCCTGGTACCGCGACATTCAAAGTGCAGACATTCCCGAGGTCACCACGCCTGAGCAGGTGTTGGTGCGGGTGATTGCTGGCTCCTCACTGGGAGTGGCAGGTGCCGTGACACGCGAGCACACCGAGCCGCTGTATGTGGATGTGCATTTCCCCGATCGCGACGGCGTGGTTCTGGAACAAGCGATTCCGTCCAGTCATCACGCCTTTTTGTACGTCTACCGAGGCAGCTTAGACGTTGTTCAAGGCAACACGGCAACAACAGTGCCCGCGCAACGGATGGCGATTTTGAGCAATGGTGGCGACGGTGTGGTGCTGCGTGCTCACGCCAACACCCGTGCCATCTTGATCGCAGGCAGGCCCTTGCATGAACCGATTGCGCAATACGGTCCATTTGTGATGAACACCCGCGAAGAGTTGGCCCAAGCCGTGGACGATTTCCGTGCCGGTCTGATGGATTGAGTTACACAACTTTACGTAAGTTGTTGTGTGACACAAGGTGGCGAAACATAGGCCGCGCACAGTCTGAACTTGACCGAAGCATGTCGCTTCTTGTTTCAAAGGACTTTGTCATGAACCGTTTCACACCTTCACGTTTGACTTTCGCCACTGCCCTGGCTGGGCTTGGCTTGGTTTTGAGCCTGGGCGCGCAAGCCCAACCCATGGGGGGCATGGGCATGGCCGGCGACGGCATGATGGGACACACCCACATGGCCCAACGCTGGGAAGCGCGCCAACACGAACTCAAGGCCAAACTCAAACTCAACAGCAGCCAAGAGCCTGCGTGGAACACGTTTGTAGAGGCCATGAAACCCTCCACACACCCCGTCATCGCTTCCTTGGACCGAGAAGCCTTGGGCAAGCTGACCACACCTGAGCGCATGGACAAAATGGCTGCGTTTCATGAAGCACACCAAGCGGCCATGCAAAGCCACATGAAGCAACGCAGCGATGCCACCAAGCAGTTTTATGCTCAGCTAACCGCAGAACAGCAAAGGGTTTTTGATGCTGAAACCTTGCCACGCGGACCACGGATGGGTCGCATGGGCCAAGGCCCAGCCAGCAAAGCCAATTAAACGTCGATGTTGGCAGCGCGCAACGCGTTGCTTTCGATGAAGTGACGACGGGGCTCCACCTCGTCGCCCATCAGCATGGTGAACACGCGATCGGCTTCGATCGCGTCATCAATTTGTACGCGCAACAAGCGGCGCACATTGGGGTCCATGGTGGTTTCCCACAACTGCTCGGGGTTCATCTCACCCAAGCCCTTGTAGCGCTGACGTGCGGTGGCGTGTTCTGCCTGGGCAATCAACCAACGCATGGCGATGCGGAAGTCGCTGACTTTTTCTTCTTTGGCCTTCTCGCCCTCACCGCGCTGAACGCGTGAGCCTTCGTTGAGCAAACCGCGGAAGGTTTGAGCAGCTTCAGCCAGCGCAGCATAGTCGGCACCGTGCACAAAGTCTTGCGTGATGACGCTGCTCTTGACGTTGCCGTGATGGCTTCTGCTGATGCGCAAAATGGGTTTGTCGGTGCGCACATCAAACTCGCCCGAGGCTTCTGAACCACTGCCAAGTTCACGCAACTTGGCTTGCATGGCGACAGCCGAAGCTTCTGCTTCGGCCACGGTGTCCAGATTGACCGACACGCCATCTGCCATAGCGCGCAAGGCCTCTGCATCCATGAAGCCACTCAAGCGAGCAATGACCGCTTCTGCCAGTTGGTGCTTGCGCGCCAGTTCGGCCAAGGTATCGCCACTCAAGGTTTGGGGGTTGGTGCCACCTGTGGTGATGCTGGCATCTTTGAGCGCAATACGCAGCAAAAAGCTGTCGAGTGCTGGGCCGTCTTTGAGGTATTGCTCTTCTTTGCCCACTTTGACCTTGTAGAGCGGCGGTTGTGCAATGTAAATATGGCCACGCTCGACCAACTCGGGCATCTGACGGTAAAAGAAAGTCAGCAGCAAGGTTCGAATGTGTGCCCCGTCGACGTCCGCGTCGGTCATGATGATGATGCGGTGGTAGCGCAGTTTGTCGACGTTGAAGTCATCCGTCGCCGACTTACCCGATTCGGCACTGGCTTTGCCAATACCGGTACCCAAGGCCGTGATGAGGGTCAAGATTTCGTTGCTGGTCAGCAGCTTTTCGTAACGTGCTTTTTCGACGTTCAAGATCTTGCCGCGCAAGGGCAGAATAGCTTGGAATTTGCGATCACGTCCTTGCTTGGCAGAGCCACCAGCGGAGTCACCCTCAACGATGTAGATTTCGCACAAGGCAGGATCTTTCTCCTGACAATCGGCCAATTTGCCTGGTAGGCCCATGCCATCCAAGACCCCTTTGCGACGTGTCATCTCACGGGCTTTGCGGGCGGCTTCGCGGGCACGTGCAGCATCCACGATCTTTCCGCAAATAATCTTGGCATCGTTGGGACGCTCTTGCAGGTAGTCGGTCAGTGTTTTGGCGACGATGTCTTCAACCGGCGCACGCACTTCGCTGGACACCAACTTGTCTTTGGTTTGGCTGCTGAACTTCGGTTCAGGTACTTTCACGGACAACACACAACACAAGCCTTCGCGCATGTCATCGCCGGTGACTTCAACTTTGGCTTTTTTAGCAAAGTCGTTTTCTTCAATGTATTTGTTGATGACTCGGGTCATCGCTGCACGCAAGCCCGTCAAATGCGTTCCACCGTCGCGCTGAGGAATGTTGTTGGTAAAACACAGCACGCTCTCGTTGTAGCCATCGTTCCATTGCATGGCCACTTCGACACCAATGCTGGTCCCAGGAATGCCACCGTAGGTGTCGGCAGGGCGCTCACCTTCGGCATAAAAAGCGTTGGGGTGCAAGACTTTTTTACCCGAATTGATGAAGTCGACAAAACCTTTGACACCCCCGGCGCCAGAGAAATCGTCTTCTTTGCCGGTCCGTTCATCGATCAAGCGGATGCGCACACCGTTGTTCAAGAAACTGAGTTCACGCAAGCGCTTGCTTAATATTTCATAGTGGAAGTCACTGTTTTGCGTGAAGATTTCCACGTCGGGTAGAAAGTGAACTTCGGTACCGCGTTTTTCTGTTTCTCCAGTGACCTTCATGGGTGAAACTTCAACGCCGTTGACAACCTCAATCAAACGGTTTTGCACAAATCCTTTGGCAAATTCCAGCGTGTGAACTTTGCCTTCGCGACGAACGATCAAACGCAAAGATTTAGACAGAGCATTCACGCACGACACACCAACACCATGCAAACCGCCAGACACTTTGTAACTGTTCTGGTTGAACTTTCCACCCGCGTGCAATTCGGTCAATGCGATTTCTGCGGCACTGCGCTTGGGCTCATGCTTGTCGTCCATCTTGACACCCGTTGGAATGCCACGACCGTTGTCGGTCACGCTGATGGAGTTGTCGCTGTGGATAGTCACCACGATGTCGTCACAGTGGCCAGCCAATGCTTCGTCGATGGAGTTGTCCACCACTTCAAACACCAAGTGGTGCAAGCCTGTGCCATCAGATGTGTCACCGATGTACATACCTGGACGCTTGCGAACGGCTTCAAGACCTTCAAGAATTTGAATCGATCCTTCGCCATAGCCTTCCCCGGCGGCTTCTTGGTTGGTGGTGTTTGTAGGTTCAGTCATGGCAAGTCTTCGTTCGCGATGCGCATGGCATCACGGGATCTATCAATAAAAGTAAGGTCAGATGCAAATCAGATGCGCATGGGCATCACAACGTATTTGAAGGTGGCATTTTCAGGAATGGTAATCAGGGCAGAACTGTTGGAATCAGCCAGATCAATTTGAACCATGTCTTGGTCCATGTTGGTCAAGGCGTCGATCAAATACGTCACGTTGAAACCAATTTCAATGGCATCACCACCGTAATCAATTTCAAGTTCGTCCACTGCTTCTTCTTGTTCTGCATTGCTTGACGCCACACGCAAAACACCAGGCTCCAAATTCAAACGAACACCTTTGAATTTTTCGCTGGTCAAAATGGCTGTGCGTTGCAATGTCGCCAACAAGGCTGTACGGCCCAGAGTGATGGTGTTCTTATGATTTTTTGGAATCACACGGTTGTAATCGGGGAACTTACCTTCCACCAACTTCGTCACAAATTCCATTCCTTCAAAACTGAACTTAGCTTGATTGCTGGCAAATTGCATGTCGATGGCGCCTTCTTTGTCGCTCAGCAAGCGCTGCATTTCCAACACAGTCTTGCGCGGCAAGATGACCTCTTGGCGTGGAACTTCGATGTCTAAGATGGCAGAAGCAAAAGCCAACCGATGTCCATCGGTTGCTACCAGGCTCAACTGCTTTCCTTCTGCAACGAACAAGATGCCGTTGAGGTAGTAGCGAATGTCATGAATGGCCATTGCAAAAGAGACTTGGTGCAACAACTCTTTCAGTGTTTTTTGTGGCACGCTGAAAGAGGGACCAAAGGTTGCCGCTTCTTGAACCAATGGAAAATCTTCTGCTGGCAAAGTTTGCAAAGTGAAACGACTCTTGCCACCTTTGAGAATCACTTTGTTTTGGCTTGATTCCAAACTGACGGTTTGATCGGATGGCATGGTGCGCAAAATATCAATCAACTTGCGTGCACCCACTGTGGTTGTGAAATTGCCAGCATCGCCATCAAGTTCGGCTGTTGTGCGGATTTGAATTTCTAGATCGCTTGTGGTTAGTTGCAATGAACCACCTGTTTTACGAATCAGCACATTGGCCAAGATAGGCAAGGTATGACGGCGTTCCACAATACCTGCGACAGATTGCAGGACTGCGAGCACCTTGTCTTGTGTGGCCTTCAGTACGATCATGGTTTCCTCTTGATTTCTTAATTTAGATTAGTAGTAGTAGATAAGCACAGCTTGTTTCTGTGGACAACAGCATTTTCCTCTTTTTTTTCAAGCACTTGAGAGGCTTTCAAAGGTGTTGGCAAATGTGTTTTCTGGTGTTTCATCAAACTGGATAACTTCTACAAAGTGGTTGGGTCTGTGGATAAGTCATGTGTTGCGCAAAATTCATCCACAGCTTTATACAGTTACGGTTTAGCCTTTGAGTGTCTGCTCAAGGACATGGAGTTGTTGATTGAGTTCGCTGAGTTGTAATCGTTCAGCTGTGATTTTCCGTACAGCATGAAGTACCGTGGTGTGGTCCCTGCCACCAAACAGTTCACCGATTTCAGGAAGGCTTTTTTGGGTCAATTCTTTAGCCAAATACATGGCAATTTGTCGAGGTCTTGCAATTGAAGCAGGACGCTTCTTTGAATACATGTCTGCAACTTTGATTTTGTAGTAGTCTGCGACGGTTTTTTGGATGTTCTCGACAGAGATCTGTCGGTTTTGAATAGACAGCAAATCACGCAAGGCATCACGTGCCAATTGAATAGAAATTTCTTTTTGGTTGAAACGTGAGTAAGCCAAGATTTTTCTCAGTGCTCCTTCCAACTCACGCACGTTGGATCGAACATTTTTGGCAACAAAGAAAGCCACTTCTTCAGGCATTTCAGTGCCTTCGGTGCGTGATTTACTGATCAAAATTGCAACCCGCATTTCCAGCTCGGGAGGCTCAATGGCAACGGTCAGACCAGCATCAAATCTGGAAACGAGTCGCTCGTGAATGTCTGTCAGACCTTTGGGGTAGGTATCACTGGTCATCACAATGTGTGACTTTTTAGCCAACAATGCCTCAAACGCATTGAAAAACTCTTCTTGTGTTCTTTCTTTGTTAGCAAAAAATTGAACGTCATCAATCAGAAGCAAATCCAAGGAGTGATAGCGCTCTTTGAATTCATCAAATGTTTTGCGTTGATAAGCTTTGACCACATCTGAAACAAACTGTTCTGCATGGATGTAGAGAACTTTTGCATCGGGCCGCTCTGCCAGTAACTTATTACCTACAGCGTGGACCAAGTGTGTTTTACCTAATCCCACGCCACCATAGATAAAGAGTGGGTTGTAAAGTTGTCCTGGCATGGTGGCGACGTGCATGGCGGCTGCACGTGCCATACGGTTTGCAGTTCCTTCAACCAAGCTATCAAATGTCAACGCCGTATTCAATCTGGTTCTGGGACCGCTGGGAGCGGTTTCTTCCAAACCAATCAGACTTTCAGGCAATGACTCTAATTCTTGTGAATAAGAAATAGGTTTAGTTCTGACGGGCGATTCTTTAGGAGTAATCGCTAACTCAAGTTGTATCGGATGACCATACATTTGATGCAAAATTGACGCAATTCGACTTGCATATTGGGCACGAATCCAATCGAGTTTGAACCGATTTCCAACCAAAACAAGGATCTTGCTGAGATCTTCAGCAACGGTTGCCGTCAAAGGTTTGATCCAAGTATTGAACTGTTGTTCAGGGAGTTCTTGGGCCAATTGATCGACACAGGCCTGCCATAAACCATCACCAGAACCTGCTGGTAAGCCGTCGGAGCTGCTGGATGGGGATGCACCCTGAATCATGAGTTTTTTCTGTGGATAGCTGTGCATAAAAGCACGCGGAACTGGACTTTATCAAAAATTTATCCACAGAAGAAATAAATGTTTTTTGAAAGGCAAAAACGCTGCTCAAGTTGGTAGGTTGTTTATGGCTTGTCGAAAGCTAAAAAATTTGAGATAATAATTGGTTTCCCTGATCTACAGGGTTCAGATATTTGGAATCAACATGAAACGCACTTACCAGCCTTCTAAAACCCGTCGTGCCCGTACCCATGGTTTTTTGGTCCGTATGAAGACCCGTGGCGGCCGTGCCGTGATCAACGCACGCCGCGCCAAAGGTCGTAAGCGTTTAGCTGTCTAATTTTCTTGCGATTGAACCTATCCGCGACCAGCGAGCCGTGGAACGTTTAAAGCAGTGGGTTGAATTTCAGGCAGTCATGCGCGCAAGCACCGCGGCGAAAACACCGCACTTTGTGTTGCACGAATGGCAACCAACTGAAAAAACCTCTACGGGGCTTGGGTTTGAAAAAACTCAGGCCCCGTTTGCTGACGGTGTTTTGATACTTGGTGCCTTGACACCCAAACGGTGGGCCAAGCGTGCTGTCACGCGAAATCTCATCAGGCGTCAAATTCATCACGTGTCACAAGAATTTGCATCAAATCTGAAGCCGACAGCGTATGTTGTTCGCCTGCGTGCAGCGTTTGATTCAAAGAGATTCATGAGTGCTTCTTCTGAGATTCTCAAACAAGCTGTGCGACAAGAACTGACACAGTTGTTTGGCAAAGTGGCTACTTCATGATGCAAGCCTTTTTAATTCGATGTGTCCAGACATACCGACTGTTCTTGAGCCCTTGGTTGGGCTCAGTTTGTCGATTTGAGCCAACATGTTCAGCGTATGCACTTGAAGCGCTGCAGCGCCATGGTGCGCAACATGGTGCCTACATGACATTGCGCCGTTTGGCGCGTTGTCATCCTTGGTGTGCTGGCGGACATGACCCTGTTCCGCCAAAGCAAGCCCTCTTTACAACGCCTTTGACCTCCTCCAACTCCGGAAGAAATCTTCATGAATGACATTCGCCGCACCATTTTGTGGGTGATCTTTGGTTTTTCCATGGTTCTACTGTGGGATCAGTGGCAAGTACACAATGGTCATAAAGCCACGTTTTTCCCAACGCCTACGACAGCCTCTTCTTCCAAGGAGGTGCCTGCTATCGCGGCATCATCAACCGCAACAAATAATGCTGGCGTGCCTTCAGCCGTGGCGAGTGCATCTTCGATGACTCTGCCTTTGGCTGATGCTGCAAGCAGCAAAGCTAAAGAATACGTTGACGTGCAAAGCGATGTGTTGAAACTTCGTTTTGATACAGAAGGTGCAACCGTATCACGCGTGGAGTTTTTGGAACATGCAGATGTCAACCATGTGGGCAAAAATGTGGTTTTGCTGGATGACAGCAAGGACCGCATTTATTTAGCTCAAACAGGGCTGATTGGCAGCGCGACAAGCGATGCTTTGCCTACGCATAAAAGCCAAATGACGGTGCATCCCGGCGTGCGCAGCCTACAAAAATATGCTTCCGAAGTTTCGGTGACGTTTGAGTCCCCCGTACAAAACGGGGTGAAACTGGTGAAAACCTACACCCTCAAGCGTGGCGCATATGACGTTGCTGTGAAACATGAGATTGTGAACGTGGGTCAACAAGACGTTGCGCCTCAGCTTTATTTCCAGTTGGTACGTGACGGCAACAAACCCACTGGCGAGTCGTCTTTCTATTCGACTTTTACGGGTCCCGCGGTTTACACCGAAGCTAAGAAATATCAAAAGGTTGAGTTCGCAGACATCAAGAAGAAAAAAGTAGATGTCGAGAAGCAGTCGCTCAATGGCTATATTGCAATGGTCCAGCATTACTTCTTTAGTGCGTGGATCTTGCCAGACGGGTTGAATCGCAATATTTCTTTGGATGCTGTGGACATTGGTTCTTCGGTTGCAGACTGCTGCTACCGCGCAACGTTGATTGCTCCCCTCGACACCATCAAGGCAGGGGATACCAAAACGGTGGCAGCCACCTTCTATGTGGGCCCTCAAGAAGAGAAAAAACTCGAAGCCGTTTATCCTGGTTTGGAGTTGGTCAAAGACTATGGCTGGCTCACCATCATGGCTAAACCCTTGTACTGGTTGCTCGATAAGTTGAACCATTTCCTGGGTAACTGGGGTTGGTCTATCGTGGCCTTGGTGGTTTTGTTGAAGGCAGGGTTTTATTGGCTCAACGCACATGCGTATCGCAGCATGGCCAAGATGAAGGCGGTGAATCCGCGCATCATGGAAATGCGTGAGCGCCTGAAAGACAACCCGCAACAAATGCAAATGGAGATGATGAAAATTTATCGTGAAGAGAAAGTCAACCCCATGGGTGGGTGTTTGCCGATCGCGATACAAATTCCAGTGTTCATTGCCTTGTACTGGGTTCTGTTGTCAACCGTTGAAATGCGCAACGCTCCTTGGATTGGTTGGATTCATGACTTGGCTGCACCGGATCCATTCTTTATTCTGCCTCTGACCATGACAGCAACCACGATGCTGCAAACAGCTTTGAATCCTGCACCACCAGATCCGATGCAAGCTAAGATGATGTGGATCATGCCGCTCGCGTTCAGTGTCATGTTCTTCTTCTTCCCTGCTGGGTTGGTGTTGTACTGGATCACCAACAACGTTTTGTCAATTGTTCAGCAGTGGGTCATCAACACCCGCATGGGTGTCCCCCCTCAGTTCAACTTGCCTAAGTTCTAAACGAAGGCCACGTTGTTTTTTAAATAAACCCCGCCGTCCGCAAGGACAGCGGGGTTTTTTCCTGACAATCACCACCATGTTTGCCCAACACGACGCACCGATCATTGCCATTGCCACAGCGCCAGGTCGCGGGGCTGTTGGCATTGTTCGTTTGAGTGCCAAACGATTGACGCCTTTGGTCAAGGCCTTGTGTTGTCGAGGGTTGAAGCCACGAGAGGCGACTTATTTACCAGTTCTTGATGCAACTGGCTCGCCCATAGACCATGTGCTGGCGCTTCACTTCGTAGCGCCACACAGTTACACAGGCGAAGACGTGCTTGAACTTCAAGCACATGGTGGTCCGGTGGTTTTGCAGCTTTTGTTGGCGCGTTGTTTGGAGGTCGCGGCAACGTGCGTTGAAGGTCAGCAACCACTTTTGCCTGGTTTGCGTTTGGCGCAGCCAGGTGAGTTCACGCAGCGCGCATTTTTGAACCATAAACTCGATTTGGCTCAAGCAGAGGCTGTGGCCGACTTGATAGATGCCAGCACCGAGTCAGCCGCCCGTAGTGCGAGCCGTTCTCTGGCCGGTGCGTTCTCAGCAGAAATTCATCAATTACGAGATGCACTGATTCACTTGCGCATGTTGGTAGAGGCGACGCTTGATTTTCCGGAAGAAGACATCGACTTTTTGAAGCAGGCGGACGCGCAAGGCCAGCTAGAACGATTGCAAAATCAGCTCAGTCAAGTCATGCTGCGCACACGTCAAGGTGCGCTGTTGCGCGAAGGCATTCGCGTGGTCATTGCTGGACAGCCCAATGCGGGGAAAAGTTCGTTGCTTAATGCGTTGGCGGGTGCCGAACTCGCCATCGTGACGCCTATTGCCGGGACCACCCGTGACGTGGTGCAACAAACCATTCAGATTGAGGGTGTTCCATTGCATGTGGTGGACACGGCCGGTCTACGTGATCACCCAGATGTAGATGAGGTCGAGCGCATAGGCATTGCACGTGCATGGGCGCAAATTGGACAAGCAGATGCGGTGTTGTTTTTACATGACCTCACACGGCAAGACGATCCGATGTATGTTCAAGCCGATGCACAAATTGAAGCGACATTGACAACCACTCTCGCGCGTCATGTCCCACTGCTGCATTTATGGAACAAGGCAGACACAAGCGCTTTCACACAAAAGAGTTGCACTTCAGATGAGCACCTTGTGTTGTCTGCGAAGACAGGACTGGGGCTGTCGGCATTGCGGCAAAAGTTGCTGGATGTTGTGGGTTGGCAGGGCAGTGGCACAGAAGGCTTATTCATGGCGCGGGAAAGGCATGTTCAAGCATTGCGTGATGTGCAAACGCATTTGAATCAAGCCATGGCCTGTTTACAGGTGCAACAACCCGCCTTGGACTTGCTAGCCGAAGAGTTGCGACTGGGGCAAAACGCACTGAATGCGATCACCGGTGAGTTCACATCTGACGACTTGTTAGGCGTGATTTTTTCAAGTTTTTGTATTGGCAAATAAATACAGGTGGACCGATAAAATTAACCCATGACCCAAACTTCTCATAACGCGACCATTCAAAACGTCTTGGATGATCAACGCATCTTGACGCTCGCGCATGACACGCTAGAAATTGAAGCCCAAGCGGTCCATCAACTGCGTGACCGATTGACGCCGAGTTTTGTGCACGCTGTTCGCGCTATTCTGGCTGTGCGTGGCCGCGTGGTGGTGATGGGAATGGGTAAAAGCGGACACATTGGACGCAAGATCACGGCAACCCTGGCGTCGACCGGAACACCAGCCATGTTTGTGCACCCTGCTGAGGCTAGTCACGGGGATTTGGGCATGGTCAAAGACAGTGATTTGGTGATTGCCATCTCCAACAGCGGTGAGAGTGATGAGCTGTCGGCTATCTTGCCAGTCTTGAAGCGGCAAGGTGTGCCGTTGATTGCCATTACCGGAGGAGCTCTTTCCACATTGGCGCGTCATGCGGACATCGTGCTCGATAGCGGAGTAACCAAGGAAGCTTGCCCGTTGAATTTGGCGCCTACAGCCAGTACGACGGCACAAATGGCATTGGGTGATGCCTTGGCCGTTGCATTGCTGGATGCTCGTGGTTTCAAAGCTGAAGACTTTGCACGCTCACATCCCGGAGGCGCTTTGGGTCGTCGCTTGCTCACCCATGTAAGCGATGTCATGCGCAGTGGCGACGCTGTTCCTAGCGTGTTGCCGTCCGCCACATTCAGTGATTTGATGCGCGAGATGAGCGCTAAAGGGCTGGGTGCTTCGGCTGTGGTCAATGAACAGCGCAAAGTTCTTGGTATTTTTACCGACGGTGATTTGCGTCGCCTGATTGAAAAAGGTGTAGACATGCGCGCCCTGACGGCAGAACAAGTGATGCACACGACCCCTCGTTCTGTACGCGCCAATGCTTTGGCCGCAGAAGCCGCGGAGTTGATGGAACTCCATCGCATCACCAGTGTGCTGGTGGTTGACGAGGAGGGCCTCCTGTGTGGTGCCATCAACACCAACGACCTGATGCGTGCCAAGGTGATTTGATGTCTCATTCGCCTTTGCGTACGCCTGCTCTCCAAATTGATCCGACATTGTTGTTACGCGCCCAGGGTGTTCGCGTAGTTTTTTTTGATGTCGACGGTGTTTTGACCGATGGCGGTTTGTATTTCACCGACGTCGGCGAAACGATCAAGCGCTTCTCGACCCTGGATGGACATGGTTTAAAAATGTTGCGGCAGGCGGGCATTACACCGGCTGTCATCACCGGTCGGGACAGTGCCCCTTTGCGGACACGACTGAAGGCTCTGGGCATTGAACATGTTCGCTATGGCACGGAAGATAAAGCCCCTGCTGCGCTCGAAATTCTGCAATCGTTGAGGCTTGATTGGTCGCAAGCTGCAGCAATGGGCGATGATTGGCCTGACTTGGCCGTGATGCAGCGCGTTGCTTTTGCTTGTGCACCTAGCAATGCACATATCGAAGCGAAGGCCATCGCCCATTACGTCACCGAACGCGAAGGTGGCCATGGCGCGGCGCGTGAGTTCTGTGATTTGTTATTGGTCGCTTCAGGTCGTTATGCAGATCTGTGGCGAGGTTATTTGGCATGACCGCATTGGCAACACGTGTTTCATGGTGGATGCGAGCTCGACACCTTTGGGATCGTGTGGCGGTTTACCTTCCACTTATCTTGATGGGGTTGATGGCGCTTGCGACGTATTGGCTGGTTCGCAACACCCCAACCGTGTTGGATGTGGAGCTGGAAGCTGCACCCCAGCATGTTCCTGACTATTTCATGCGTGACTTCTCGGTCAAAGTTTTTGATGCACGCGGCGTACTCAAAAGCGAAATGGCAGGAGTGCAAGGCCGACACTATCCAGACACCGATACTCTTGAAATAGACCAGCCACGTATTCGTGCGATCTCTAGAGAGGGTCGTATCACCACGGCGCGTGCTACGCGTGCCGTGATCAATGCCGATGGCTCAGAAATTCAGCTGTTTGAGAAAACAGTATTGATCCGAGAGGCTGCTCAAAGTGCACGGGGTGAGATATGGCCGCGTAGCGAATTGCGCAGTGAGTTTTTACACTTGTTTCCCAATACAGAAAAAATCCGAACGCATTTACCCGTGGAGCTGCTTAGGGGCGATGGCGAACGATTCACGGCTGATCACATGGATTACGACAACATGGACCGCTTGATGCAACTGGGCGGTCGTGTGCATGGCACGATATTGCCGCGTAAAAGCAAACCCTAAGGCGTGTGAGTAGACAGCAAAAAGGCTCCCGAGGGAGCCTTTTGATTTGCTTCAGCGTGAGCTGGGCAGATTAGTAGCTGTTGCCGCCGCCGCCAAAGCCGCCGCGACCACCGCCGCCGCCACTGCGACCACCGCCGCCGCCTTCGCGACCGCCGCCACCGTAGGGGCTACGGAAACCGCCGCCGCCACCACCTTCGCGACCGCCACCACCGTAGCCGCCACCGCCACCACCACCGTAGCTACCGCCGCCGGTACGTGGAGGACGTGCCTCCATGGGGCGTGCTTCGTTGACAACCAGGCTACGACCACCCAAAGGTGCGCCGTTCATGCCTTCAACAGCGGCTTGTGCTTCGGCGTCGCTGCCCATTTCCACAAAACCAAAACCTTTGGAACGACCAGTGTCGCGCTCCATCATGACTTTGGCGCTGGTCACAGTACCGAACTGTCCGAAAGACTGCTCAAGATCGCTGTCGCGTACCGAATACGGCAAATTGCCGACGTACAGTTTATTGCCCATGAAAGGGACTCCTTAAAACACAAAAAACAAGCGATGGAGTCCCGAATGCACAACGCAACCAAAGCGGTGGCGCGAAACTGACCGATCACCAAACACACTGTGCTGGCGCGAGCGCCAACCCAGCAAAGACCATTATGGAGCACAAGTGAGCAGAAAAACCAAGCGTTTACCTGTATTTGAAAGAATTCATGCGTGAAAAACCACAATTCATGCGGCTTACCAGCTCACTTCTCGTTCGGGTGTTCCGCTGATCTTGTGAATTGTCAAATCGGCTCCTTCAAATTCTTCCTCTTGGCTCAGCCGCAAACCAAGGGATATTTTCAAAATACCGTAAACCACAAAGCCCCCAATCAAGGCCCAGCAAACCCCCAATGCCGTACCTGCCAACTGGGCCGACAAGCTCACCCCACCTAGGCCGCCGAGCGTTGTGGTGCCAAAAATGCCAGCGGCAATGCCGCCCCAGGTGCCACACAAACCGTGCAAAGGCCAGACTCCCAACACATCGTCAATACGCCATTTATTTTGTGTCAGCGTGAACATGACCACAAAAATGGCCCCAGCCACAGCGCCAACCACCAAAGCGCCCATCGGGTGCATCACATCAGAGCCAGCGCAAACAGCGACCAAACCGGCAAGTGGGCCGTTGTGCACGAAGCCAGGATCGTTTTTACCCAACAGCAGAGCAACCAAAGTGCCGCCGACCATGGCCATCAGTGAATTTACCGCCACCAAACCAGAAATTTTGTCTAGCGTTTGAGCGCTCATCACGTTGAATCCAAACCAGCCCACGATCAAAATCCATGCGCCTAAGGCGAGAAAGGGGATGCTTGAAGGTGGATGGGCAGAGACAGCCCCGTCTTTGCGGTAACGGTTGCTGCGTGCGCCTAGTAATAACACGGCGGGTAAAGCAATCCAGCCCCCCAAGGCATGCACAACCACGGAGCCTGCGAAATCATGGAACTCTTCACCGGTGCTGGTTTTGAGCCAAGCCTGAACACCGAAATGTTGATTCCAGGCAATGCCTTCATAAAAGGGATAAATAAAACCGACGATCACGGCGGTGGCAATAAGCTGTGGCCAAAACTTGGCGCGCTCAGCAATGCCGCCAGAAATAATCGCAGGAATGGCAGCAGCGAAAGTCAACAAAAAGAAGAACTTCACGAGTTCGTAGCCATTTTTGGCCGCTAGTGTTTCGGCTCCCACCATGAAACTCGTGCCATAGGCTACGCCGTAACCGACCACAAAATAAGCGACGGTCGATACGCAAAAGTCCACCAAAATTTTCACCAAAGCATTGACCTGGTTTTTTTTGCGAACGGTGCCTAGTTCTAAGAAAGCAAAGCCGGCATGCATTGCCAGCACCATGATGGCTCCGAGGAGGATGAACAGTGCATCTGCGCCCTGTTTAAGTGCGTCCATGAATAAATCCTTGATGGGTTGAACTTGTTTGGTGCGAGTCGGTGCTTTTTTTACAAAGCGCACCATATGCAAGCAATAAACGCACCAAACAAGTAGCCCATCACGGTTTTGGGGCGAAATTTTTCACAAGAATAGATTTTTCGTATACGTAGATAGATCGCATCTTCATATTGGCATGGCCATTTGGACGTTGATTCCGGACAAAATCGAAGAGGAAGAAACGCAGATTGCACAACGTTTTGGTGTGGTCGGGGCGACTTTTGTCACGTTTTTTCTGGCGGAGATGGGAGACAAAACCCAAATCGCGACGGTGGCCATGGCGGTTCACTATGGCGATCCACTCCTGGTGGTGATGGGGTCCACGCTAGGCATGCTGATTGCAGACGTACCCGCCGTGTTTTTGGGGAATAGATTGGCAGACCGCATTCCCATGAAGCTTGTTCACACCATGCCCGTCGCCATATTTGCGGCGCTCGGTGTGGGCCATACTGGTTGTGGCATAAAAAACGCCCGCAGCATTCAAGCCCGGGCGCTGGATGCTCAAGGCACCTCGAGTGCCTTGGGCTTGCCGTATTACTTGGCGATGACGCGAACCATCTCCAAACACTTGTTCGAGTAGCCCCACTCGTTGTCGTACCAAGACACGATTTTCACGAAGGTGCTATCCAGTGCAATGCCGGCATCTGCGTCAAACACGCTGGTGCATGGCTCGCCGCGGAAGTCCGTGGCAACCACTTTGTCTTCCGTGTAACCCAACACGCCTTTCAAGGCGCCCTGGCTTTGTGCTTTCATTTCGGCGCAGATTTCAGCGTAGCTGGCTTCTTTGTTCAATTCAACCGTCAAGTCCACCACCGACACGTCAGAGGTTGGCACGCGGAAGGACATGCCAGTGAGCTTTTTGTTCAGCTCTGGAATTACCACGCCCACCGCCTTGGCGGCGCCAGTGCTGGAGGGGATGATGTTTTCCAAGATGCCACGGCCACCGCGCCAGTCTTTGTTGGACGGGCCGTCCACGGTTTTTTGGGTGGCGGTGGCTGCGTGCACGGTGGTCATCAGGCCGCGCTTGATACCCCATTTGTCGTTCAACACTTTGGCCACAGGTGCCAAGCAGTTGGTGGTGCAAGAAGCGTTAGACACGATGGCTTGGCCCGCATACGTGGTGTGGTTCACACCGTACACAAACATGGGGGTGTCGTCTTTGGAAGGCGCTGACAGCAACACTTTCTTGGCACCTGCCGCCAAGTGTTTCTCGGCCGTGGGCTTGTCCAAGAACAAACCAGTGGCTTCAATCACGATGTCAGCACCGATCTCGTTCCACTTCAAAGCCGACGGATCACGTTCTTGGGTCAGTCGAATCTTTTTGCCATTGACCACCAGGTTGCCACCGTCCACAGACACCTCACCTTTGAAGCGGCCATGCACGCTGTCGTACTTGAGCATGTATGCCAAGTAATCGGGTTCCAGCAAGTCGTTGATGCCAACCACTTCGATGTCGTTGAAGTTCTGTACAGCGGCGCGAAACACCATGCGTCCGATACGACCGAAGCCGTTGATACCGATCTTGATAGCCATGAAATTACCCTTCTAAAGTTAAAAATGAAGCAGTGAAACAGTTACTTGGCCAGCACGGCTTGCACCGTCTCGGCCACGTTCTCGGGGGTGAAGCCAAAGTGCTTGAACAGCACCGGTGCAGGCGCGGACTCGCCGTAAGTGTCGATGCCCACCACCGCGGAGACACCATATTTCCACCAGCCGTCGGTCGAGCCCATCTCCACGGCAATGCGTGGGATGCCCGCTGGCAAGACCGCCGATTTGTACGCCACACTTTGACGATCAAAGGTGGTGGTGCTGGGCACAGACACCACGCGCACGGCGATCTTTTTCTCGGCCAGCAGCGCTTGGGCTTTGAGCGCCAAGTGAACTTCAGAGCCCGTGGCCAAGATCACGGCTTGGGCCTTCTTCTTCAAGCCCACTTCGGAGGGCTCTGCCAATACGTAGGCGCCCTTGTTGATGGCATCCAAGCCGGAGATGTCGCCAGCCGTTTGGCTGACCAGCGCCTCACCTTTGGGCAAGTACGGCAGATTTTGACGGCTCAACAACAAAGCCGTGGGCTTGTGTTGGTTTTGCAGTGCCACAGCCCAGGCAACTGCCGTTTCAGCCGTATCTGCGGGACGCCATACGTCCAGGTTGGGAATCAAGCGCAGTGAGGCCGCATGTTCGATGGACTGGTGCGTGGGGCCGTCTTCGCCTAAACCAATGGAGTCGTGGGTGAACACATGCACCACGCGTTGCTTCATCAGTGCCGCCATACGAATGGCGTTGCGTGAATAGTCGCTGAACGTCAAGAACGTGCCGCCGTAGGGAATGAATCCACCATGCAGCGCCACGCCGTTCATGATCGCGGCCATGCCGAACTCACGCACGCCATAGTTGATATGACGTCCACCCACACCGGCTTCGTTTTTCACCACGTGGCCTGCCAAGTCCACGCGCAGATTGGGCGTGCTCTTGGTGTTGGTCAGGTTCGAGCCGGTCAGATCTGCGCTGCCGCCCAGCATCTCGGGCAAAGCCGCGGTGAATGCTTCCAGAGCCAACTGGCTGGCCTTGCGGCTGGCCACAGTCTCAGCTTTGGTGTGTGCACCAATCACCGTGTCGACCACGCTTTGGGCAAAGTTCTTGGGCAGTTCGCCCGCCATGCGGCGCAACAGCTCTTTGGCCAACGCGGGGTAAGCCGCTTTGTAGGCCGCAAAGGTGGTTTTCCATTCGGCTTCCAAGGCTTTGCCTTTGGCGGCGGCATTCCAGTCTGCGTAGACCTCTTTGGGCACGTCAAAGGGCGCGTGGTTCCAGCCAATGGCCGCACGGGTCAATGCAATTTCTTCGGCACCCAAGGGTTCGCCGTGGGCTTTGGCGGTGTCGGCGCGGTTGGGGCTGCCCTTGCCAATGCTGGTTTTGCACACGATCAAGGTGGGTTTGTCGGCACTCAGTTTGGCGGTGGCAATGGCCCTGCTGACTGCCGCGGCGTCGTGCCCGTCGATGGGCCCAATCACTTGCCAGCCATAAGCTTTGAAGCGCTCGGGGGTGTTGTCGGCAAACCATGGGGCCACTTGACCGTCGATCGAGATGCCGTTGTCGTCGTAGAGTGCGATCAACTTGTTGAGTCTCCAAGCGCCTGCCAACGAGCAGGCTTCATGGCTGATGCCTTCCATCAAACAACCATCGCCCATGAAGGCGTAGGTGTGGTGGTCAACCACGTTGTGGCCTTCGCGGTTGAACTCGCTGGCCAGCAGCTTTTCAGCCAAGGCCATGCCCACGGCGTTGGTGATGCCTTGGCCCAGCGGGCCGGTGGTGGTCTCTACGCCAGGAGTCACGCCCACTTCGGGGTGGCCTGCAGTTTTGCTGTGCAGCACGCGAAAGTTTTTCAACTCGCTCATCGGCAACTCGTAACCGGTGAGGTGCAACAAGGCGTAAATCAGCATTGAGCCGTGTCCGTTGGAGAGCACAAAGCGATCGCGGTTCAACCAATGCGGATTTTTGGGGTTGTGGCGCAGGTGGTCGCCCCATAAGGCAACGGCCATATCGGCCATGCCCATGGGCGCGCCGGGGTGTCCTGAGTTGGCTTGTTGGACAGCGTCCATTGCCAGGGCACGAATTGCACTGGCCATTTGTTGGGTGTTTGCCATGTCAGGCGACTCCGGGGGGTAATGAGGGAAAACCCAGATTTTAGCGAGCCGCCCTACACCGGGCTGAACCCGCCTTGTCGCCTGCGTGTATTGACTCAAAACCGCTGGCTACACTCGTTTGGTCATGAATCGTGCTCCCTCCCATCCAACCCTTGCGGCCGATGCCTTGCTCTTGGCCGCGGGTCGTGGCGAGCGCATGCGCCCGCTCACCGATGCCACGCCTAAACCTTTGTTGACCGTGCGTGGCAAACCCTTGATGCAGTGGGCCATGGAGGGCTTGCAGCGTGGTGGCGTGCAACAGCTGGTGATCAACACGGCCTGGCTGGGCGAGCAAATTCCACAGCACTTTGGCCAAGTGTTTGAAATCGCGGGCCAAGCCCCGATGCACCTGCACTATTCGCAAGAAGGGGTTGACTTTGGTGGCGCACTTGAAACTGCCGGGGGCATTGTTCGCGCACTGCCCCAACTCGATGAGGTGTTTTGGGTGGCTGCGGGCGATGTGTTTGCCCCAGAATTTGTCTTTTCTCTCGAAGTTAAAGCGCGCTTCAAAGCCAGCCCCCAACTCGCCCACATTTGGCTGGTTCCCAACCCGGCGCACAACCCGGGTGGCGACTTTGGCTTGTCCCCTCAAGGCTTGGCCATGAACCTGCCCAAGCATGAGCCGACGACGGGAACGCCGGACGTTCCCCGCTGGACCTTCAGCACGATTGCGCTCTACAAGCGCGCATTTTTCAACGCACCATGGTGTGCCGTTCCCAACGGAAATCCGTTGGGCTTGAAAGCCCCTTTGGCACCGATGTTGCGGGCCGCCATGGACAATCACGCCGTGAGCGCCCAACTCTACGAGGGTCCTTGGACTGACGTGGGCACGCCCGAGCGTTTGGGCCAGCTCAATCGCTGAACCTGTACATCACCATCTCCCTAGCGCGCCATCCTATGATTCAAACGACTCTTTCAATCTATGCGCAACGACGCGCCCAGTTGGCTGCCCAATTGGGCACTGGTGGTGTGGCCATCGTTCCCACGGCGCCTGAGCATGCCCGCAACCGAGACAGCGATTTTCCCTACCGCCACGACAGCTACTTTTATTACCTGACCGGCTTCACCGAGCCCAATGCGTGGTTGGTGCTGGACGCCACAGGGCGAAGCACCTTGTTTTGCCAGCCTAAAGATTTAGAGCGCGAAATTTGGGACGGTTACCGACTGGGCCCTGATGCGGCGGTTGATACGCTGGGCGTCAGCGCTGCGTACTCGGCGGCTGAGCTGGACAAGCAATTGCCCAAGCTGCTGGAGAACCAACACACGGTCTGGTATCCGTTTGCCACGCACAAAGGCTTGGAAACGCGTGTCGACGGTTGGCTCAATGCCGTGCGCGCGCGCGTGCGCTTTGGCGCGCAGTGTCCCGCGCAGCAACGCGATGTGTGCGGCCCCTTGGATGAGATGCGCCTGGTTAAGGACGCACACGAACAAGACATCATGCGTCGCGCCAGTGCCATCAGCGCACGTGCGCACATCCGCGCCATGCAAACCAGCGTGCGCATGTTGCGCGCTGGCCAAGACGTGCGCGAGTACCACTTAGATGCGGAGCTGTTGCATGAGTTCCGCCTGCACGGCTCGCAGTTTCCGGCTTACACCTCCATCGTGGCGGCTGGTGCCAATGCGTGCGTCCTGCACTACCGAGCGGATGTGGCGCCTGTGCGCTCTGGTGAATTGGTGTTGATCGATGCAGGTTGTGAGCTGGACGGCTATGCCAGCGACATCACCCGAACCTTCCCCGCCAATGGTCAATTCACAGGTCCGCAGCGCGACCTCTACAACTTGGTGCTCGCCAGCCAAGACGCCGCCGTGGCAGCGACCCGCGCAGGTGCACGCTTTACCGATCCGCATGAAGCCACCGTGAAGGTACTGGCGCAAGGCTTGTTAGACCTTGGGCTGTTGAATCCAGCCCAACACGGGAACGCACAAGACGTGATTGAAAAGCGGGCTTACTTTCCTTTTTACATGCACCGCACCGGCCATTGGCTGGGCATGGATGTCCATGACTGCGGCAGCTATGTGGAGCAGTCAGAGCTGGGCCAAACCAGCGAGCGCCAAGACCCGCTCTCAGGCGAAACCATCATCAATCGTCCCAGCCGCATCTTGCGCGAGGGCATGGTGCTCACCATCGAGCCAGGCCTGTATGTGCGCCCTGCAGACGATGTGCCCGAGGCGTTTTGGAACATCGGTATCCGCATTGAAGACGATGCGATCGTGACCTCTGATGGTTGCCAGTTGATCACGCGTGGTGTGCCGGTGGTGGCGTCTGAAATTGAAGCCTTGATGCGGGCTTGATTTATTTGGCACGGCGCATAGGGTGTGGGTGGGGTGAGCCCGCCCGACGTAATCGTGACGCAGTCTCTGAGGAGGGCTGGCTTATCCACCCACGCCCTGTACTTCATAGCCCCTATCAATGAATTAGAAAATCTCAATTGGCCCAATCAATTAACTGGGCCTATCATTCCTCCTGTCCCGATTAATTTCGTTAACTGAAGGAGTTCCAGATGACTGCACAGACCCGTCCCGAGATCAAAACCATCGCCAACCTCGAAGCCGCTTTTGCGGGCGAATCGATGGCCCATATCAAGTACCGCTACTTCGCCAAGTTAGCCCGAGAAATGGGCGATGAAGAAACCGCGCGTACGTTCGAAGAAACCGCGGATCAGGAAGTCATGCACGCCTTTGGTCACTTGGACTTGCTCTACCCCAAGGCTGAGATGACCCCTGCCAAAGCCTTGCAAATCGCCATCGATGGTGAAACCTACGAGTACACCGAGATGTACCCCACGTTCCGCAAAACCGCCGAAGCAGAAGGCAATGCCGCTGCCGTGGCCGAGATGGACGAACAAATTGAAGAATCCAAAGTGCACGCCGCCCAGTTTGCTGCCACTTTGTTGAAAGCGCAAAAGCGCTTTGCTGCTTTGGCCAAGGTGGAAGAGCGCCATGCCAACCATTACCAAGCCCAACTCGACAAAGTCAAGGCTGCTGTTTAACCCACGTCCACCGACTGAACTCAAAAAAAGGAATACATCATGAGCAACGCTAATTTCAAATCTTTCATCTGCATCGTGTGTGGTTTTGTGTACGACGAGGCCGCAGGTCGCCCAGAAGATGGCATCGCCCCTGGCACTTTATGGGCTGATGTGCCGCAAGACTGGGCTTGCCCTGACTGCGGTGTGGCCAAAGCTGATTTCGAACCGGTCGAGTTTTAAGGAGTCACCATGACTGCACAGCGTCACCCCGATGCCCCCGTGTTGGTGGTGGGTTCTGGCTTGGCTGGCTGGTCTGTCGTGCGAGAGTTTCGCAAGCTCGACACCACCACACCAGTGCTCATGGTGACGGCCGATGCGGGTGACTTTTATGCCAAACCGGCACTCTCCAACGCGCTGGTACAGGGTAAAGCCCCCGGGCAATTGGTCACTACGTCAGCCGAAAAAATGGTGGCAACGCTAGGCGTCACGCTGTTGCAACACACCCAGGTCAGCGCGGTGGATGTGGTGGGCCAAGAAGTCCAAACTTCCAAAGGCGCATTTGCCTACCGTCAGTTGGTGCTGGCCACGGGAGCCCGACCCATTCGGTTGAGTTTCGCGGGCAACGCGACGCATGACGTGATGTCGGTGAACTCATTGGGTGACTACGCCACGTTCCGCGACAAGTTGGTTGCCGGTGCGCGTGTGTTGGTCATGGGTGCAGGCTTGATTGGTTGCGAGTTCGCCAATGACTTGGCAGCTTCTGGCTACGCGGTTCAGGTGGTAGATCCCGGCGCTGAACCCTTGTCCGCCCTGTTACCTCAAGCGGCCAGCGCCGATCTGCGAACGGCTTTGAGTGCGTTGGGCGTGCAATGGCATTTGGGCACCACAGTGCAGGCAGTAGATCGTGCAGGTCATGAGTTGGTTGTTACCTTGGCCAATGGGCAAAGCACAACCACCGATGTCGTGTTGAGCGCGGTGGGCTTGCGAGCGGACATTGGCTTGGCACAGGCAGCGGGTCTTGAGGTCGACCGTGGGGTGCTCGTGGACATTAACTTGCAGAGCAGTGCTTCTCATGTGTATGCCTTGGGTGACAACACCCAATATGTTGGATCATCGGTCGGTGGGCTTTCTCGCACATTGCCTTACGTCATGCCCATCATGCATGCTGCCAAAGCGCTGGCGCACACCTTGGCGGGTACGCCCACGGAGGTGCGTTTTCCTTTGATGCCCGTGGCCATCAAAACACCCGCCATGCCCCTGGTGGTGGCACCTCCTTCGCCAGGTCTAGCCGGGCAATGGCAAAGCACGGCGATAGGTGTTTGGCACTTTGTTGACGCTGAGGCTCAGGTGCGCGGCTTTGTGCTCAGTGGTGCACAGACCGCGCGTCGTGCCGAGCACACGCGGCTCGTGGTTCATTGAGTGGGCTTTGCATAAAAGTAAAAACAGAGCCACCTAGCCACGCACATCACGCGGCCGTGACCGCGGCTTGCCCCGGCCTACAATGAAAGCGCCTTGTTGGGCTGTTGCTTGGAATTCCAAGTGACAGCCCATTGCATTTTCAGGAGATAAACAATGGCCGTGAATTCCAACCAAGCCCGTGAAGAACTGCGCCGTGCGGCGCTTGAGTACCACGAGTTCCCTACCCCCGGAAAAATTGCCATTGCGGCGACCAAGCAGCTGGTCAACCAGCACGACTTGGCCCTGGCTTATTCACCCGGCGTTGCTGCACCTTGCGAAGAAATCGTCAAAGACCCGGAGGCCGCTTACAAATACACCAGCCGTGGTAATTTGGTGGCGGTGATTTCCAACGGCACTGCCGTCTTGGGTTTGGGCGACATCGGCCCACTGGCGTCCAAGCCAGTCATGGAGGGCAAAGGCGTTTTATTCAAAAAATTTGCGGGCATTGATGTGTTTGACTTGGAAATTGAGGAGAAGAACCTCGACAAGTTGGTGGACATCATTGCCGCGTTAGAGCCTACCTTTGGGGGCATCAACCTCGAAGACATCAAGGCCCCAGATTGCTTTTATGTCGAGCGCAAATTGCGCGAACGCATGAAAATCCCAGTCTTCCATGATGACCAGCACGGCACCGCCATCGTGGTGGGCGCGGCCATTTTGAACGGCATCAAAGTCGCCAATAAAGACATCAAAAACGTCAAGGTCGTCACCTCTGGGGCCGGAGCTGCAGCGCTGGCTTGTTTGGGCTTGTTGCTCAAGCTTGGCGTGCCACGTAGCAATATTTTCGTGACGGATTTGGCCGGTGTGGTCTTTGAGGGCCGCACCGAATTGATGGACGAAGACAAGATTCAGTTTGCTCAAAAAACCTCAGCACGCACCTTGGGTGATGTGATTGAAGGTGCAGACATCTTCTTGGGCTTGTCCGCTGGCGGCGTACTCAAAGCCGACATGGTCAAGAAAATGGCAGCCACGCCACTTATCTTGGCATTGGCCAACCCTACGCCAGAAATCTTGCCTGAAGAAGTTCAGGCTGTGCGCAGCGATGCCATCATCGCCACAGGTCGCACCGACTATCACAACCAAGTCAACAACGTCTTGTGTTTCCCATACA
Source organism: Limnohabitans sp. JirII-29 (assembly GCF_003063395.1). Lineage (NCBI taxonomy): Bacteria > Pseudomonadati > Pseudomonadota > Betaproteobacteria > Burkholderiales > Comamonadaceae > Limnohabitans > Limnohabitans sp. JirII-29. The sequence goes on along the minus strand of NZ_NESB01000004.1, from coordinate 205,876 downwards.
TCTTTCGCGGTGCTCTGGATGCGGGCGCATCCACCATCAACGATGAGATGGAAATTGCTGCGGTCTATGCGATTGCTGAGCTGGCTCAAGCCGAGCAAAGCGAAGTGGTGGCGGCTGCCTATGCGGGTGAAAGCTTGGCCTTTGGCCCTGAGTACTTGATTCCCAAACCGTTCGACCCTCGCCTGATGATCAAGATCGCGCCAGCTGTGGCCAAAGCCGCAGCGGACAGTGGCGTGGCGCGTCGCCCGATCCAAGACATGCAGGCCTACATTGAAAAACTGCAGAGCTTTGTGTATGCCTCGGGCTCCACCATGAAGCCCATCTATGCGGCAGCCAAGCGCGCCAGCAAAAAACGCGTGTGCTACGCCGAAGGCGAAGAAGAACGCGTGTTGCGTGCGGTCCAGATCGTGGTGGACGAGGGCTTGGCCCAGCCAACCTTGATCGGGCGTCCCGCCGTGATTGCCAAGCGCATTGAAACTTTTGGCTTGCGCCTGAAAGAGGGCGTGGACTACCAAGTGGTCAACGTGGAGCAAGACCACCGCTACCGAGATTTTTGGCAAACCTATTACAAGATGACCGCGCGCAAAGGCGTGACTGAGCAATTGGCCAAAATTGACATGCGTCGCCGCTTGTCTTTGATCGGCACCATGATGCTGCAAAAAGGTGAGGTTGATGGCCTGATTTGTGGCACCTGGAGCACGCCGCATACCCACCTGAATTACGTCGATCAAGTCATTGGCAATCGCCCAGGTGTGAGCACCTATGCCTGCATGAATGGCTTGTTGTTGCCCGATCGTCAGGTGTTTTTGGTGGATACCCACATCAACTACGACCCGACAGCCGAGCAATTGGCAGAAATCACCATCATGGCGGCAGAGGAAATGCGCCGCTTCGGCATTCACCCCAAAGCTGCCTTGCTGTCCCACTCCAACTTTGGCAGCAGCAACCAGCCCACCGCCATCAAAATGCGCGAAACCCTTGCATTGGTTCAGAAAAAAGCGCCCTGGCTTGAAATAGATGGCGAAATGCACGGCGACGTCGCCTTGGACGGTGCTTCGCGCGCGGCTCAAATGCCCACGTCCACCCTCATTGGCAATGCCAACTTGTTGGTGTTGCCGAATTTGGATGCCGCCAATATTGCGTACAACCTCCTCAAGACAGCGGCAGGCGGCAACATTGCGATTGGCCCCGTGTTGCTGGGTGCGGCCAAACCGGTCCACATTTTGACGGCGAGCACCACCGTGCGTCGTATCGTCAATATGACGGCACTCACCGTGGCAGACGCCAGCGCCACGCGCTGATGACATTGTTGTAAGCACCTACTTTTCTTGCATTAACCACTTCGGTGCCCGCCCTTCTTGGGCGGGCACTTGCTTTTTTGTGGGCTTTCAGCGACACTTGCACATCAAATTTCGGGGTTTACCCGAATTCATGCAAACAACTTCCCCAGGAACTAGACGGCGATGGATATGCCACTTCGTACGGTGAAAACCAACATTGTTCAGTCGATTCGCGCATTCCGCGTGCAAGACTTGCAAGATGCTGCACAAGCACTCGGACACCATTTTTTGTATGCCAATTTGGCTCAAACCCAAAGCAAGCAAGATGTTCTGGATTTGATCGCCAAAGAGTTCACCTTCCCTGCCCAAGCCAGCAAGAATTTCGATTCTTTGTACGACGGTATGACCGACCCCTTGCACAAATCAGGTCCTCAGCCAGGTTTTATCTTGGTGTTGGAGCACATCCCTGCTCATGCCAAGTTCGACAAAGAAGCCCGTGAGCAGCTGTTGGACATCTTCCGCGAAGCCTCAGATTACTGGGCAGATCGCAAAGTCCCATTCCGTTGCTTCTATTCTTTCTCGGTGGCACGTGCACCATCGGCTGAAAAAGTCGCTGGTGCTGCGGATGTCGAAGGCGTGGAAGGTCTGGAAGAAGGCGAGAAGATGCCAACCGACAAGCTGGTCGATGTCTCGCCCATGGCCTTGCGTATGAGCAGCCCCTTCAATGCCGGTTACTGGTTGACGGCCGCTTAATCTTTCCCAACACCCGTATCCAAACCAAAAGCCCGTCATTGACGGGCTTTTTGCTGTTGGGTGGGTCTGTGATCTAAACGATCTTTATAAAGATTGAACCAGCGCCACGTATTCGGCGACAGGCACTTCTTCGGCGCGGCGTTGCACGTCAAAATGCCCGCCAAAACCACGTGCTTCTAGCCAGCGCCCCAAGGTATGGCGCAGCAATTTACGCCGCTGGCTGAAGGCGACTTGGACCATGCTTTCAAGTAAACGCAGGTCCAAGGTAGGAGGCTCAGCAAAAGGCACCATGCGCACCACTGCGCTGTCTACCCGTGGGGGTGGGTCAAACGACGCTGGGGGAACGAACAACACGTTTTCCATGGCGTAACGCCACTGCAGCATCACGCTCAATCGTCCGTAGTCGCTGGTGGATGGTTTTGCGACCATGCGGTCGATCACCTCTTTTTGCAACATGAAGTGCTGGTCTTGGATGACGGCCACATGGTCCAGCAGATGAAACAAGATGGGCGACGAAATGTTGTAGGGCAAGTTCCCCACCACGCGCAGACGCGGCACATTCAGCGTTTGTGCCAGGGCTGTGAAATCCACCCGTAGCACGTCAGATTCAATCACCGTCAATTGACCATGCGCACGCAGGCGAACCGCCAAATCACGGTCTAGCTCAATGACGTGCAGGTGGCCCAAGCGCTCCACCAAAGGTTGCGTGAGAGCGGCCAGGCCCGGGCCAATTTCAACCATGGGCTCACCTGGCTGGGGTGCGATGGCGTCGACGATGCCATCGATGATGGCCCCATCGGTCAAAAAGTGTTGGCCGAAGCGTTTGCGGGCAATGTGTTTCAACGCAGATCCAATTTATTGCGGGGAATCGCGGTATTCCACATAAGCGCGCCCACGCACCTCTTGCACCCACAGTTGGAGCGTTTCGTCGTATTTCTTCTCCCGCAGACTGTTGCGCACAATGTCGCGCATTTCGCGTTCACTCAACGCGGCGTCACGACGCGCCAACACCTGAATCAAGTGAACGCCAAAGCGAGAAATGACGGGGTCAGACAACTGGCCCACGGTCAACTTGTTCATCACCTGTTCAAACTCAGGCACAAACATGCCAGGACCCACCCAGCCCAGATCGCCGCCATTGGCGGCGCTGGCATCTTGAGATATTTCCTGTGCCACCTTGGCGAAGTCTGCTTTACCGGCGTCGATTTGGCGACGGCTCTCAGCCAGTTGCGCGCGCGCCGCGGTTTGGCTCAGTTGGCTACTGGGGCGCAGCAAAATATGACGCACACGTGTTTCGGTGACCGTCATGGTGTTGTTGCTGCGCTTGTTCACCAGCTTGAGAATGTGAAAGCCAGCACCCGATCGCACCACGGGGCTCAGTTCACCCACAGACAAGCCTTGGGTGGCTTCGACAAACAACGTGGGGTAACGGTCGGCGGGACGCAAGCCCATCAAGCCCCCCTTGTCTCGGTCCGCGCCGTCAGAGACTTCCTTGGCCACTACTGCAAAGTTGTCACCTCGCTTGAGGCGCGACAAGGTGCTCTGTGCTTTGGCTTGCAACAAGGACACGTGTGCTTCGCTGGCGTTTTCTGGCACCGCAATCAAAATGTGACCGAGCTCAATCTCGGCGGTGGTGTTGACTTGCGAACCTTGGCGGTCCCGAAGCGCTTGCTCAATTTCAAGATCGCTGATTTTGATGCGTGCAGGCACGTTGCGCTCAGTCAGTCGTCGCAGCGTGAGTTGGTCACGTTGATCTTGACGCTCTCGTGCCGAGTTCGCGGGCGTTCCCGTGAGTGGTTCGGTGGGGACGGCCTCTGCTTCGACGCCCGTTTCCTTGGCGAATTGCAACAACGCTTTTTCGTTGATCAAGCCTTCCAAGGCTTCGCGCAGCAAGCTGCTGGTTGGTGGGATCGAACGGCCTTGCTGTGAGAGCTGCTGACGCAACTGTTCTGCGCGCAATTGAACGTCGTGGTTGGTAATGGGTAACGCGTCAACCACGGCAACGATGAAATCACGCCCTGCCAACGCTGTTTGTGGAGATGTTTGTGCATGGGTCGTCACAGTGGCTGCAAAGACAACCAGCAAGACCAGGGGCAACCTGAGTGCAGAGCGAAGCATTGAAAAAGACATGGTCACCATCAATCGTAATTGCCAAAACGGCTAGGCGTCATCGAATTTTGACGCAGGGGTTGGTAGCGTGGCACATTGGTGCGCAACGAGCCCAAGGCATTGGTGCCCAAGCGAGAGAAGCCGACAAACTCCAATTGGAACAGCAAACGTTGGCGAGCCAAACCGTCGGTCACTTGCAAACGCTCGGCCACCACGCGGCTGATCCAGCAGCCTGCATCGTATTCGAAGCCAATGATGGACTCGACCACTTTTTTGTCCAAAGGGCTGTAATTCATGCGTGCCACGCTGTACCAGCGACCTTCTCCCAAGCCACGGCCCTCGCCCAAGGACTCATCCGCGCCACCCCATAGGTCGTGCAATGGCCATTGCCAACCGATATCGATTTGGCGTGAAGACGCCGAACCGTCGTCGTTGTTCTGGCTGCGGTAAGCCGCGTTGATGACGCGGTATGAGCCTGGGCTGTAACGCCCGCCTACCATGCGGCGTATGTAGTTTTCAGTTTTGGGGTTGTATTGCACCGTCGAGTCCAGCGCCCAGGTTCTGCTCAAGTTGAGGGTGGCACCGGCCAAGATATCGCTGATGCCCGATTTAGCCGTTGAGTCTCCGGGAATCACCACGCGTTGATCTTGCATCCGCAAACGCTGTGCAAAGCCAAAGCGCGCACCTTCTGCGCCTGTCTCAGGGTCTATCAAGCGTGAGATCGCGCCCAAGGTCAACAACTTGCTGTCAGAGATACGGTCAGAGCCACCAAACGCGTTTTCTGTGAACACGCTGGCGAAGTTGAACGAATTGCTGCCTGAGTCGTAATTGGGCAAATAGTTCTGGTCTCTGTAGGGGGTGTAGACGTAAAACGCGCGAGGCTCCAGTGTTTGTAACCAGGCACGGTCAAACAAGCGGTGTTTGCGTTCGAAGGTCATACCGCTGTCAAGACTGAAGGTGGGCACGGTTACGCTCGCGCTGGTTTGACCGGTGTGGCCGTCGTAGAAACTGTTGTTGGGCAAGCCGCCATCGAACTGGTAGCTGCGTGAATTCACCTGCATTTTGGGTGTGACATAACCCAGCGCATTGGTGAATGGGCGACTCAACTGGAGCGAGGCCACGCTGCGGTTGGCGTTGGGCGCGCAGTTGTACAAGCCGCTGTTGGCACATTCGTAGTCACGGTTCGATTCAAAGCGGGTCAAGTCGCCTTGCACGCTGAAGTCAAACCCCGCCACATTGCTGCGTTGCATCCTGGCGATGAACTGGGGCACACGGTCAAACGGTGGCGTGATGCGGTTGCTGGTGTCTGCCACGTCTTGTAGAGTTTGCCATTTTTGCGCCCGCAAGCTGGTGCTGAAAACGCCGTCTGTCCACGTCAGGCCTGCGTCGCTGGACAACAAACGTTGCACGCCCGAGCTGTTGACCATGGAAAAATCTTTCCAGTAGTTGTCGTCACTCACGCGGTTGAGGTTGAGGTTCAAGCCCAGCGTACCCCCTGCGTATGACGGGTCGATCAAGCCGGTGTGCTTGTATTGCAGACCCCAGCGACGCTCGCCGCGTAGCAGGTCTTTCTCCATGTAATCAATGCGTGCTTCCCCACCAAACGGCGCACCTGCCGATTGACTCTCCAGGTAACGAAACTCGGTGCCCAGGCGCAGCCCACGGCGGCTCCAGTAGGTGGGAAAAAACGTCACGTCCCGGTTGGGGGCCAGGTTCACATAGTAGGGCTGCGTGTATTCCAGGCCCCCAATGTTGTCCACGCCGATGGTGGGTGGCAAAAAGCCGGACTTGCGCTCTTCGGTCAACGGAAAGTCAATGCTTGGCACCGGCAAGATCGGCACATCTTTGAAGATCAGCGACGCACCTTCGGCAATACCCACATTGCGGTCCGTGTCCAAGGTAATTTTGTCGGCCTTGAAAAACCAATCCGGCATCCAACTCGGTCCCGGCTTGCGCGGGCAGGTGGTGAAGTCGGCCTTGTGCAGCACTGTGTGTGCGCTGTCAATGAAATCAATTCGCTCCGCTTTGCCGTAAGCGTTGTTCTTGAGCAGTTGGTAACTCGGTTGGGTGAAAAAGCCTTCAAACGCATCCAAGTGAATGTCTAATGCAGGTCCTTGGTAGACGTTGCCTGAGCGGTTGATGGTGACGTTGCCACGCGCTTGGGCCAAGTCTTCCACCGGGTCGTAGTCCACCTTGTCGGCTTTGAGCAAGATGTTGCCACGGCGAATCATCACGTTGCCTTCCAGCACGGTTCTGACATCGGTCTGACCGCTCAAATGGTCGCTTTGGATGAAGGTGGGCGACTGCTTGCGCACGTCATCTGGAATGACTTCTTGCAAGGTGCTGCTGGGACGCAGCGTCAACGCTGGTCCGTTGGACTCTTGCGCTTGGGCGGTTGACCCTATGCCCATCACGCCACCCAGCAAGCCCAGTGCCCACCCAAGAGGTAGACGAGACAGACGGGGATACGCAGGCAAGGACATGAACGCGAGACAAGCTTTCAAAAAGCGACGCTCTGGTCACACGCCCCAAAGAACGGTGTGCAAAGCTGGTTTGTAGAATTTGGATTATCCATGAGCACACCCCCTACCCTCGCGCCTTCGGGCCTTTCTACCTCGGCGACCATCGAATGGTCGCAGCCCGAGCGCCATGCCGCTTTCACCCAATGGCTCAACGCCCAAGTGGCGGTGCATGGCGTGCAGCCCACGACGCTGCGTGCCGCATCGGCTGACGCCAGCTTTCGGCGCTACTTTCGGGTGGACACTTCCGCAGGCTCGTGCATCGTCATGGATGCGCCGCCCGACAAAGAAAACTGCCAGCCCTTTGTGCATGTGGCGCGCTTGATGCAAGACGCACATCTGTTGGTGCCGCGCATCCTGGCGTGGGACGAGCCGCAAGGCTTCATGTTGCTCGATGACTTGGGCACGCAGACCATGATGGAGGTCATCGACCCCACCCAGTCACAAGCCAACCATGGGCTGTACATGCGCGCCATCGATGCCTTGTTGGCTTGGCAGCAAGCCAGCCGTCCAGGCGTATTGCCCGCCTATGACGAGGCGCTGCTGACACGCGAGTTGTCGCTGTTTCCCGATTGGTACTTGGCCCAGCACTGTGGTGTGCAACTCGACACCCAGCAACGTGACATGCTGGCGCGCACCTTTCAAACCATCGTGCAGCGCAACCTCGCGGCACCCTGCGTGTATGTGCACCGCGACTTCATGCCGCGCAACCTCATGATGCCGCACGACCCCAGCGAGCCCCGGTTGGGCGTGCTGGACTTCCAAGACGCCGTCTATGGCCCCGTGAGTTACGACATCGCCAGCCTCATGCGCGACGCGTTCTTGAGCTGGGACGAAGACTTTGTGCTCGACATCACCATCCGCTATTGGGAGCGCGCGCGCAAGCTGGGCTTGCTCGACCACGACGGCTGGTCACAAGACTTCGGCGAGTTCTGGCGTGCGGTGGAGTGGATGGGCTTGCAGCGTCACCTCAAGGTGGCCGGCATCTTTGCACGCCTGACCTTGCGCGACGGCAAACCCAAATACCTGGCCGACGCGCCGCGATTCATCGGTTACATCCGATCCACCGCCAGCCGCTACAGCGAACTCACCCCCTTGTTGCGTTTGATCGACAAGGTCGAAGGCACCGAACCTGCGCTCAGCCTGGCCTATCCCAAGCTCACGCCCCGCTCTGGCGGGGTCGCGTGAGCATGGCGCGTTTTCATTGCCCCATGCCGCTGGCCAGCGGCACCACCCTCGATTTACCTCCCACCGCCGCACGCCATGTGCAGGTGCTGCGCATGCAGCCAGGACACGCGCTGACCTTGTTCAATGGCGAAGGGGGTGAGTTTGCCGCCGAGGTGGAACACATGGGCCGCAGCGATGTGCGCGTGCGTGTGGGCGAACACCATGCCACCGAATGTGACGCCACGCGGCGTGTCCATCTGGTGGTCGGCATGCCCGCCAACGAACGCATGGACTGGTTGGTTGAAAAAGCCACCGAGCTGGGCGTGACCCGCATCACACCCGTGATGACCGAACGCAGCGTGGTGCGCTTGACGGGTGAGCGTGCCGACAAAAAACTCGCGCATTGGCAAGCCGTGGCGGCCAGCGCGTGTGAGCAATGTGGGCGCAACCGCCTGCCGCTGATCGACGCGCCTGAGCGCTTGGACGCGTGGTTAGCCCGCCTTGCCAAGACGCCGCCGCAGGGACCACAGGTGCATGCGGTCTTGTCTTTGCACCCCAGCAGCCAGCCTTTGGGTGACTTGCTGGCGCAGCACAGCGTGGCAGACGAAAGCCTCACCTGGGTGCTGCTCAATGGCCCTGAAGGGGGCTTGAGCGACGCCGAAGACGCCGCCGCCCGCGCTCAGGGCTTTGTGGCTTTGAGCCTAGGGGCGCGCGTGTTGCGCGCCGAGACGGCGGCCTTGGGGGCGCTGGCGCGGCTCACGCTGGCATAGCCGCCATCACCTGCGCCACCGCGGCGGTGAGCTTCTTGGCGTAGGGCACATGCAAAAACTCATTCGGCCCGTGGGCGTTGCTCTTGGGGCCCAGCACGCCGCACACCATCATTTGCGCCTTGGGGAAACCGCGGCTGAGCATGTTCATCAGCGGGATCGTGCCGCCTTGGCCGATGTAGCCACACGGCGCGCCAAAGTGCGCCTGGCTGGCCGTGTTCAAGGCCTGCTCAAACCAAGAGGCTGTGTCAGGCGCATTCCAGCCGTTGGCTGAGCCTTCGGCGTGGAAGGTCACGCGCGCTTGGTAGGGCGCGTTGTCTTCCAGCAGGGCTTTGAGTTCTTGCACCGCTTGCCCAGCATCCACCAGTGGCGGCAAACGCAGGCTGAGCTTGAAAGCGGTGGACGGGCGCAGCACATTGCCGGCATCTTTGAAGGCGGGCAGGCCCTCGGCCCCGGTCACGCTCAGCGTGGGTACCCAGGTGCGCTGCAAGAGCGCTTGCAGCGGGTCTTGGGTCATGGGCAGGGTGACCAGCGTGGCACCGCCACAGTCGTGGTGGGCCCAGGGGAAGCGTTGGTACAGCTCGTCGCCCAGCAGCGCGGCCGTGGCGCGTGCTTGGGCCAAGCGCTCGGGCGGCACCTCCACATGAAAGCTGGCGGGCAGCAAACGTCCGGTGGCGCTGTCTTCCAACCGGTCCAGCACCTGGCGCATGATGCGAAAACTCGACGGCACCACGCCCGATGCGTCGCCCGAGTGCACGCCTTCGCTCAGCACTTCCACCTTCAACACGCCGCTGGCCATGCCCCGCAAACTGGTGGTGAGCCACAGCTGGTCGTAGTTGCCTGCGCCACTGTCAAGGCACATCACCAAGCCGACATTGCCCATCCGCGTGCGCAGTGCGTCCACATAGGGCAGCAAGTCGGCCGAGCCGCTTTCTTCGCAGGTTTCAATCAGGCCCACGATGCGCGGGTGGGTGGCGCCTTGGGCCTTGAGCGCTTGGATGGCAGCAATGCTGGCGTACACCGCGTAGCCATCGTCGGCACCACCGCGACCGTAGAGCTTGCCGTCTTCGTACTTGGGCGTCCAAGGGCCCAGGTCGGAGCGCCAACCGCTGAACTCGGGTTGTTTGTCCAAGTGGCCATACATCAGCACGGTTTCGCTTTGGCTGTGGCTGGCGCGCGTGGCCGCCACCTCAAAGAACAGCACCGGCGTGCGGCCAGGCAAGCGCACGATCTCCAGCGTCAGGCCTGCCACCTGTTGTGTCAGTACCCAATCTGCGGCACGTTGCACCACGGCCTCGAGGTGGCCGTGTTGTGCCCAGTCGGCATCAAACGCGGGTGACTTGGCGGGAATGGCGATGTAGTCGCTGAGCTGGGACACGATGTCGCGGTCCCAGGCTTGGGTGACGGATTGCAACACTTGTGCGCTATTGAGCGCGGCGTTGGGAACTCGGGCATTCATACAAACACTCCTCGCGTGGCAACACGCATCAACAAACCGGTGTGGTGAACGCGTGCGCGTCACCCCCGCTGAAACTTGAACACGGCGGTGCCCGCTCGCAAGTTGGGCCACACCGTCACTCGCGCGCCGTTCTGCAGACCAAACGCGTCCAGCAGGTGCAAGCCGTTTTTGGTGGCCAGCACCTCAAAGTCGGCAAACGTACCCACGCGGATATTGGGTGTGTCGTACCACTGGTAGGGCAGACGCTTGGTCACGGGCATGCGGCCCTGCAACACGCTCAAGCGGTTGGGCCAGTGCGCAAAGTTGGGAAAGGACACGATGCCTAAACGGCCCACACGTGCGGTTTCGCGCAGCATGGTTTCGGCGTTGCGCAGGTGCTGCAAGGTGTCGATTTGCAGCACCACATCAAACGACTGGTCGCCAAACAAGCTCAGGCCTTGGTCGAGGTTGAGTTGCAACACATTCACGCCGCGTTGTACGCAGGCGTGCACATTGGTGTCGTTGAGTTCGACCCCATAGCCGGTGCATCCCCGGTGTTGCTGCAAATGCGCCAGCAAAGCGCCGTCGCCGCAGCCCAGGTCGAGCACCCGGCTGCCATGGGGCACCAACGCAGCAATCGCTTGCAAGGTGAGTAGTTGGGTGTCGTGCGTCATGCGGCACCTCCAGCGTGCACGGTCTCTTGGGCGATGCGGTCAAAGTAAGAACGCACCACGTTCATGTAGCGGGCATCGTCCAGCAAAAACGCATCGTGGCCATGCGGGGCATCGATTTCGGCGTAACTCACATCGCGTTGGTTGTCGAGCAGGGCACGCACCATCTCGCGGCTGCGTGCGGGCGAGAAGCGCCAGTCGGTGGTGAAACTCACCAGCAAAAATTTGGCGGCGGTGCGCGCAAAGGCGGCCGACAAATCACCGCCGTAGCTGCGTGCGGGGTCAAAGTAGTCGAGCGCGCGCGTGATCAGCAAGTAGGTGTTGGCGTCAAAGTACTCGCTGAACTTGTCGCCTTGGTAGCGCAGGTAGCTTTCAATTTGAAACTCCACGTCTTGTGTGGAGTAACGGTAGCCGGTGGCGCTGCCTGCCACGGCGTTTCGAAGTTCTCGGCCAAACTTTTCGTTCATCACATCGTCGCTCAGGTAGGTGATGTGTCCCACCATGCGTGCAATGCGCAAGCCCCGTTTGGGCACCACGCCATGCTGGTAAAAGTGCCCGCCATGAAAGTCGGGGTCGGTCACGATGGCGCGTCGCGCCACCTCGTTGAAGGCGATGTTTTCTGCCGTTAAATTGGGTGCACTGGCCACCACCACGGCGTGACGCACGCGCTCGGGGTGTTGCAGCGTCCAGCTTAGTGCTTGCATGCCACCCAAGCTGCCCCCCATCACGGCGGCCAGTTGGGTGATGCCCAAGGCGTCCAACAGCAGGGCTTGGGCGTTGACCCAGTCTTCCACCGTCACCACCGGAAAGTCCGCGCCGTACACCTGCCCGGTGTCGGGGTGGCTGTGCATGGGGCCCGTTGAGCCAAAACAAGAGCCCAGGTTGTTGACGCCAATCACAAAGAAGCGTTCGGTGTCCACCGGCTTGCCGGGGCCAATCATGTTGTCCCACCAGCCTTCGCTGTGGACTTGGTTCTCGTACACGCCAGCCACATGGTGTGAGGCATTCAAGGCGTGGCACACCAGCACTGCATTCGACTTGTCAGCGTTGAGCGTGCCATAGGTTTCATAAGCCAGCGTGTAGTCGCGCAAGCTGGCGCCGCTTTGTAGTGCCAACGGCGCCGCAAAGTGCATGCTTTGCGACGTGGCGATCAGGGGGGCGTGGGTCTTGGTGGACATGGCGTTCAGACTCGTTGCGTCAACCCTTATTCGCCCACGGGACGCAGGTGCTTGCCCACGATGCCCGCCAGTTCAAACATGGTGACTTGGTCTTTGCCAAACACTTCTTTGAGTTTGGCGTCTGCGTTGATCGCGCGTTTGTTGGTGGCGTCTTGCATGCCGTTGGCCTTGATGTAGTCCCACAGTTTCTTGATCACCTCGGTGCGTGCCACGGCTTCTGTGCCAATCACGGCGGCCAATGCAGCGCTGGGCAAAAAGCCGGCGGTCACTTTGCGCGGCGCTTTGGGTTTGGCCACTTTGTCGGCCTTGATTGCCTTGGCACCCTTGGTGGTTTTGGCGGGGGCTTTCTTGCCAGCGGCTTTGATCAAGGCGTTGGTGGTGGGCGTTTTACCGCCACGCGCCGGGTATTTGCTGGTGCGCGGTTCGAAGGCGAAGTTCACCTTGCCGGCTTCGGGGTCCCACTGCAAAAAGGCCTTGAAGGCGCGGCGTGTGCGCATCGAGACAAACTTGTCTAGCAAGTCGGTTTTGCCTTCACTCAGCAGCTTGGTCATTTGCTCACGTGCCACGGGTTGCTGCAAGATGATCTTGCCGCTCTTGAAGTCGCAGCTCGGTGTGGCTTGTGCATGCGTGGGCACGGCCTTGCTGCACACATAGTTGCTGCCGTGTTCATAGACAGGGCTGCTGCACTTGGGGCAGTTGCCTAAGGTCTCGCTGTCACCAAACTCCACGATCTCACCCGACTCGGCGTTCTTGTCGTCACCAAAGTCGAATTCGAGTTTCCAGTTCTGGTCTTCTTCGCTGTACTTGAGGGCAATCTCAGCGGTGAAGGGCCAGCCCGCTTTGGAGCGAAAGCCGTCCAGCGGACCAATCTTCTTGTCGCGAATGAACTGTTCCACCTCAGCCGCCTCAAAGGTGCGGCCGCCTGGAATTTTGCTGATCGAAAAGCCGCAGCCTTCCGAAGCGCCGTCTTTGCCCACGCAACCATAGCGGCGGTAGTTTTCTTTCACCACACCGCCGCACTTGGGGCAGGGAGTTTGCAAGGTGGCGTAGTCACCGGGGATGGTGTCACGGTCGAACTCTTTGGCTTTTTTGACGATGTGCTCGGTCATGGCCGCAATCTCGCGCATGAAGGCTTCGCGGCTGAGTTCGCCGTGTTCCATCAGCGCCAGTTTGTGTTCCCAGCCGCCGGTCAACTCGGGCTTGGAGAGCTCTTCCACGCCCAAACCACGCAGCAGGGTGAACAGCTGGAAGGCCTTGGCGGTCGGAATCATTTCTCGGCCATCACGGATCAGGTATTTCTCGTTGATCAAGCCTTCGATGATGGCCGCGCGCGTGGCGGGTGTGCCCAAGCCTTTTTCTTGCATGGCTTCGCGGAATTCGTCGTCCTCCACCAGCTTGCCCGCGCCTTCCATGGCGCCCAACAAGGTGGCTTCGCTGTAGCGCGCGGGTGGGCGGGTTTTCAGGCCTTTGGCTTCTACTTGTTCGTTCTTGGCGGACTCACCTGCGGCCAAGGCCACCAGGGTTTTGCCGTCTTCTTCGTTGTCCGAGGCTTCTTGTGCGGCGTCTTTGCCGTACACCGCCATCCAACCGGCGTTGACCAACACCTTGCCTTCGGTGCGGAAGTGGTGGTCCATGCCGGCGGCTTTGACCGTGCTGATGCGTGTGGTCACCATGTACTCGGCGCTGGGGAAGAACACCGCCATGAAGCGGCGCACCACCATGTCGTAGAGTTTTTGTTCGGCTTCAGACAAGCCGCTGGGGGCTTGCAAGGTGGGGATGATGGCAAAGTGGTCGCTGACCTTTTTGTTGTCAAACACCCGTGGCAGTTTGCGCACGTAGTTGTTGTTCAAGGCCACCAAGGCGTGTGGCTCCAGGTGTTTCATGCCGCTGTCGGCCAGCATCTCAAAGGTTTGTTTCACCACTGGCACATAGTCTTCAGGCAGGTGGCGTGAATCGGTCCTCGGGTAGGTCAAGGCCTTGTGGCGTTCGTACAGGCTTTGCGCCAGTGCCAGCGTGGTTTTGGCGGAGAAGCCAAAGCGGCCGTTGGCCTCGCGTTGCAGCGAGGTCAAGTCAAACAAGCCGGGGCTGGCCTTGGTGGTGGGCTTGCTTTCTTCGGTGACCGTGGCTTGCTGGTGGCGCACGGCATCGGCAATCGCCAAGGCTTCGGCTTCGCTCCACACACGGTCGTGCTTTTTCTCGGCGTCGTCGGCGTCTTTTTTGTGTTCGGGGTTGAACCATTTGCCAGGATAGCTGCCAGCAGCCACCTGAAAGCTGCCGTGAATTTCCCAATAGTCACGGCTGACAAACTTGCGAATTTGTTCTTCACGCTCCACCACCACGCTCAGCGTGGGCGTCTGCACGCGGCCTACCGTGGTCAAGAAGAAGCCGCCTTCGCGCGAGTTGAACGCGGTCAGGGCACGGGTACCGTTGATGCCCACCAGCCAGTCTGCCTCCGAGCGGCTGCGCGCAGCGTCGGCCAGACCTTGCATTTGTTTTTCAGAGCGCAGTGAGTCAAAGCCATCGCGAATGGCTTGTGGTGTCATCGATTGCAACCACAAGCGTTTGACGGGTTTGTCCAGCGGCTTTTTGCCACCGGCGTATTGCTCGATCAAGCGAAAGATCAATTCGCCTTCACGGCCCGCGTCACAGGCGTTGATCAAGGCGGTCACGTCTTTGCGTTTGGCCAACTTGACCACCGCGTTCAAGCGGCTTTTGGTTTTCTCGACAGGCTTTAAATCAAAGTAGGGTGGAATGACAGGCAGGTGGGCAAAGCTCCATTTGCCGCGCTTGACGTCAAATTCTTCGGGCGCTTGGATTTCGACCAAGTGGCCCACAGCGCTGGACACCACATAGGTGTCGCTTTCAAAGTGATCGTCGTGCTTTTCGAACTTCCCCGCCACAGGCGTGAGTGCGCGCACGATGTCTTGCGCGACCGAAGGTTTTTCGGCGATCACGAGGGTTTTGCTCATTTCAAAGGTCCTTAGAAAACTCACCACTACAATTTGCGCTTCTCGCGCGTGCGCGCATGCACACGCGCCTGTGCGCACATGTGTGCGTACGTATTTAAGTTAACAGAGTTTTGACCGTGTCCAAAAATACCCCCGCTCCCGTCACCGGCCGCCGCATTCAAACCCGACGTTCCGGCGTGCACGGCAAAGGGGTGTTTGCCCTGACCGACATCGCCGAAGGCGAAACCATCATTGAGTATGTGGGCGAGATCATCACCTGGAAAGAGGCTTTGCGTCGCCACCCGCACGACCCCAAAGACCCCAACCACACCTTCTACTTTCACCTCGACGACAAGCATGTGATTGACGCCTTGTACGGCGGCAACTCCTCGCGCTGGATCAACCACTCGTGCAAGCCCAATTGCGAGCCCGACGAGGTGGAGGGGCGCGTGTTCATCAAGGCCTTGCGCAACATTGCCGCGGGGGAAGAGCTGAACTACGACTACGGCTTGGTGATTGACGCGCCGCTGACCGACAAACTCAAAGCCGAATACCCCTGCTGGTGTGGTGCCAAGAAATGCCGTGGCACCTTGTTGGCATCAAGCCAACCCAACAAGCGCGAGCGCCGTGCCCAGAAAAAAGCCAAGCAGGCCGACAAAAAGCATTGACCCATGATCTGGCCCGCTGAAGACCTGTGGCAAGCCTTGGTGGCTTGGCAACCCGGCTTGACGGTGGAGGTGCTGCCCCAGATCGATTCCACTAACACCGAGCTGATGCGCCGTGCGCGTGCGGGCCAGAACGATCCCGTGCTGTTGGTGGCCGAAGCACAAACGGCGGGACGGGGTCGCTTGGGGCGCCCTTGGCATGGCCAGGCGGGCGACGCGCTCACTTTCTCTTTGGGCTTGCCCCTGATGCCTCGCGACTGGTCGGGTTTGTCGCTGGCAGTGGGCTTGTCTTTGGCGCAGAGTCTCGACCCCGAGGGTGTGCTGGGTGTGCGCTTGAAGTGGCCCAACGACTTGTGGGTGGCCCAACCTGGCACGCCGGGTGGTTGGGGCAAGCTGGCGGGTGTACTGATAGAAACCGCTTTGACGGCAAGTGCTGCCCCAGATCAACCCCGCTACTGCGTGGTGGGGGTGGGCATCAACATCGCGCCGCCAGTTGCGCCGGAGCTGTCCACCGCACCCTTGGGCTTGCAAGAGTTGTCACCGCAGGCCACCGCCCCCAGCACCTTGGCGCAAGTGGTCTTGCCTTTGTTGAAAACCTTGTTGGCGTTTGAGCGCGAAGGGTTTGCCCCCTTGCAAGCGCTGTTCAACGCCCGTGATGCACTGCACGATATGCCTGTTCGTCTGAGCGATGGCCGTGTGGGCACGGCACGTGGTGTAGACCTGGATGGTGCGCTGCGCGTGGACACGGCACAAGGGCGCGAACGCATCACCAGCGCTGAAGTGAGCGTGCGGCTTCAGTGATGCTGTGATGAAACGAAAACAAAGGCAACACCCATGAACCCTTCTTCTTTTTGGCGCAATGCAGTTGTTGTGTTGGTATTGGTCAACGTGTTGTTTGCGTTGTGGACGGGCGGCTACCTGGGCTTTTTGGGGCTTGACCCCAACCCTGTGCGCGAGCCCGAGCGCCTAGACAACCAAGTGGCGCCTGAGGCGGTGCAAATCAAAGTGCCTGGCACCGTCGCGCCGCAAGAGGCGGCCCCTGCTTCGGCGGCTGCCTCGCAATGATCAAGCCGTGACGGCAGCCGCGGGCGTGACCACGGGCTGGCGAATCAGGTAATCAAACGCGCTCAACGCGGCTTTGGCACCTTCGCCTGCGGCAATCACAATTTGCTTGTAGGGCACGGTGGTCACATCGCCCGCGGCAAACACGCCAGGCAGGTTGGTGTGGCACTTGGCATCCACCACGATTTCTCCGAACTTGCTCAACTCGATCGTGCCCTTCAAGAACTCGGTGTTGGGCACCAAGCCGATTTGCACAAACACGCCAGCGAGTTCGATGTGGTGCAGCGCTTCGTTGGCGCGGTCTTTGTAGCTCAGGCCCGTGACTTTTTGGCCGTCCCCGGTGATCTCGGTGGTTTGCGCGTTGACGTGGATGCTCACATTGGGCAGGCTCTTGAGCTTGCTGACCAACACCGCATCGGCTTTCAAGGCGTCGGCAAACTCCACCAAGCTCACATGCGCGACCAGACCAGCCAAATCGATGGCTGCTTCCACGCCGGAGTTACCGCCGCCGATCACCGCCACGCGCTTGCCCTTGAACAAGGGGCCGTCGCAGTGGGGGCAATAGGCCACGCCTTTGTTTTTGTACTGTTCTTCGCCCGGCACATTGACATTGCGCCAGCGTGCGCCGGTGGACAAGATCACGCTGCGTGCAGACAGCACGCCACCGTTGACCATGTGCACCTGTGTCAATCCGCCAGGCGTGGTGGCAGGTACCACCTTCGCGGCGCGTTGCAGGTTCATGATGTCCACTTCGTAGTGGCGCACTTGGGCTTCCATTGCGGCGGCCATTTTGGGGCCGTCGGTTTCCAACACCGAGATGTAGTTTTCAATCGCCATGGTGTCGTTGACTTGGCCCCCAAAGCGCTCTGCGGCCACACCCACACGAATGCCTTTGCGTGCCGCATACACCGCAGCGGCAGCACCGGCCGGGCCACCGCCCACGATCAGCACATCAAAGGGCTCTTTCTCATTGAGCCTGGCGGCTTCACGGGCTTCTGAATTGGTGTCGAGCTTGGCCACAATTTCTTCCACACCCATGCGGCCTGAGCCAAATACTTGGCCGTTCAAGAACACCATGGGGACAGCCATGATTTGGCGTTCTTCCACTTCCTTTTGGAACGCGCCGCCTTCGATCACCACGGTTTTGACTTTGGGGTTGACGATGGCCATGAGCGAGAGCGCTTGCACCACGTCTGGGCAGTTGTGGCAGCTGAGGGACATGTAGACCTCGAAGTTGAAATCACCCTCGAGCGTTTTGATGCTGTCAATCACGTCTTGTTCTACTTTGGGCGGGTGACCACCGGTCCACAACAGGGCCAACACCAGCGAGGTGAACTCGTGGCCTAGGGGCAATCCTGCAAAGCGCACACCTTGACTCTCGCCTTCCCGAACAACCGCAAATGAAGGTTTGCGTGCATCTGTGCCCGAAGTGTCGAGCGTGACTTTGTCAGACAAGCCCACGATGGTGTTGAGTAACTCCGCCATGTCTTTGCCGGTTTCACTCTCGTCCAAGGATGCGATCAGACGGATGGGCTGGCGCAGCAATGCGAGGTATTGCTGAAGTTGGGCTTTGAGTGTGTCGTCGAGCATGGTGTTCTCCTGTTTCGGGGTGCAAAAGCCCCAGGCCATGCACGGGGGTGCTGACCTTGGTGATGAATCGGGGTGGGGTTCGCTGGGTACAGCGCACGCCAACTTGTGGCTGATGTGCGCTGCGCTCAACGCCCTGCGGTCGCAGGGTGTTTGTATGCTGCCCTGCGCTGGCAGGGTTGTTCTTAGATCTTGCCGACCAAGTCGATCGAAGGAGCCAAGGTCTTCGCGCCTTCTTTCCATTTGGCTGGACACACTTGGCCTGGGTTGGCGGCGGTGTATTGAGCGGCGGTCAGTTTGCGCAGTGTTTCAGACACGTCACGTGCGATCTCGTTGGAGTGAATTTCCATGGTCTTGATGACGCCGTCTGGGTTGATCACGAAGGTGCCGCGCAGTGCCAAGCCTTCGGAATCAATGTGCACGCCAAAAGCGCGTGTCAGTTGGTGGGTGGGGTCGCCCACCAATGGGAACTTGGCTTTGCCCACGGCAGGCGATGTCTCGTGCCACACCTTGTGCGAGAACTGGGTGTCGGTGGTGACGATGTAAACCTCGGCGCCGGCCTTTTGGAAAGCCGCATAGTTGTCGGCCGCATCTTCAATTTCTGTGGGGCAGTTGAAGGTGAAAGCAGCAGGCATGAAAATCAACACAGACCACTTGCCTTTGAGGCTGGCTTCGGTCACTTCGATGAATTTGCCGTTGTGGAAGGCGTTGGCTTTGAAGGGTTGAACTTGCGTGTTGATCAGAGACATGAGAGTTTCCTAGGTGAAGTTGATGAAAGCTATCGAATGAGAAGAACTCATTGAGCGAATCATAATTCCATCTGGCCCGTCTCTTGATTGGTTGTTTCAATCGGGGCGATTGAGAAAGATGTGTCTGAGGCTTACTTAAAACCCACACGGTCCAACATTTGTTGCACTTTGATTTGGTTCATGCCAACCGCGCTGATCGGCACCAATTCACTTTTGAAGTTGCCTGCGGTCATGGCGTTGAGCGCGGGGTTATCAAGCTTCAAACCTTGGACCACGGGCCATTCGTTGTTGCCGTTGGCGAAATGGTTTTGTGCAGCGGGGCTCACCAGATACTCCAAAAACTTCACCGCGTTGGTGGCGTTCTTGGAATGGCGCGCCACGGCACCGCCCGCCACGTTGACGTGCGTGCCCCAGCTTTGCTGGTTGGGAAACACCACGCCCACGCGCTCGGCCACGGCTTTCTCGGCTGGGTTGCTAGAGCGCATCAAGCGCGCTAGGTAATACGTGTTGGTCAAGGCCACACCGCACTCGCCGCTGGCCACCGCTTTGATTTGGTCGGTGTCGCCACCCTGCGGAGCACGAGCCATGTTGTTGACCAAGCCCTTGAGCCATGCCTCGGTTTGAACTGGGCCTAAGTGCTCGGTCATGGCGCCAAACAAGCTCAGGTTGTAGGGGTGCGAGCCCGAGCGCACGCAAAAGCGCCCCTTGTTGATGGGGTCGGCCAGCTTTTCGTAGGTGTCGACGTCTTGTTTCTTGACTTTGAGCTTGTCGTACACCACCACGCGCGCGCGCGTGGACAAACCAAACCAGGCAATGCCGCCGTCGTCGGTGGGCTTTGCATGCAGTTGCTTGGGAACGGCGGTTTCCAGCACTTTGGAGCGAATGGGCAAGAACAGGCCGTCGACCTCGCCCTTCCACAAGCGCGCTGCATCGACCAGCAAAATCACATCGGCAGGTGACGCGCTGCCTTCCGCTTTAAGGCGTGTCACGATGCCTGCATCGTCAGAATCAACGCGGTTGATTTTGATGCCGGTGGCCTTGGTGAAGTCGGCATACAAGGCCTCATCCGTTGGGTAGTGACGCGCGGAATAGAGGTTGAGCACTTGCTCTTGTGCATGCAATGAGCTGCCAAGCAAACTCAAACTTGCCAGGGACAAAGCGGTCAGGATGCGGCGCATGAGAGGGACTCCAAAATTTGAAACTGGCGACAAGCTTACACCAAATGCGAATCGTTCTCAAATGGACGGTGTTTTCAGTTCCCGCTGGCAGCCTGCTGGTCGCGCGTCAGAAGGGGTTTTATTGGCGACGCAGTGTGCGGCTGAGCAAGATCACAGGCAACAAGCCAGCCAGCACCAGCGCCAGCGAGGGCAAAGCCGCTTCACCGAGGCGTTCGTCACGGGCCAATTGATAAGCCATGACGGCCAAGGTGTCTGTGTTGAAGGGGCGCAGCACCAAGGTGGCGGGCAGTTCTTTCATGACGTCCACCAGCACCAACAAGGCGGCAGCAGCAGCCGGTTTGCGCAGCATGGGCCAATGCACCCGTGCGACCAAGCGCAGGCCAGAGACACCCAGCATGCGTGCGCTGTCATCAAGGCTGGGGGACAAGCGGCTGTAGCCGCTTTGCACCGATTGCAAGGCCACAGCCACAAAGCGCACCAGGTAGGCCCAAATCAAGCCCAGCACGGTGGCGGTCAACCAAAAGCCAATGCCAGAGTTGGGCCAGGTGGCTTGCAGCCAGCCCACAGGCAACAGCAAGCCGACCACAATCACAGCGCCGGGTACGGCATAACCCAGCCCCACCAAGCGCATCACCAGGCGTGACATCCAGTTCGGTTGCAAACGCGCGTGGGAGGCCAGCAACACAGCCACGCCGACGGCCAACACCGCTGTGGTCAAGCCCAGCGACAGGCTGGTCAGTGCCCATTGACCAAAGCGCGCCCAAGGCAGATCGGCCCACTCTGTGCCCAAGACCAAGGCACGCAGCATAAAAGCCACCGGAAGCACAAACCCAAACAGCACGGGCAGCGCACACAGCACCAGCGCAGCAACGGCTGCCCAGCCGCTCAGGCGTAAAGGTTGAGACTCTGCACTGACACGATCCGCGCGTGTGCTGGCAAAGCGTAGACGCGATTGCGCACGTTGTTCCAAGGTCAGTAGCACCACCACGACAAGCAGCAGCATGGTGGCCAGTTGCGCGGCGGCTGTGCGGCTGTCCATCACCAACCAAGCTTTGTAGATGCCAGCGGTGAAGGTTTGGATGCCAAAGTAACTCGACACGCCAAAGTCTGCCAGTGTTTCCATCAAGGCCAGTGCGGTACCTGCGGCAATGGCAGGACGTGCCAGCGGCAGTGCCACACGCAAAATGCGTCGGGGCATGGAGGCACCCAGCAAGCGGGCGGCTTCCATCAGGTGGTTGGCCCGTTCAGCCAGCGCTGTACGTGCAAGCAGATAGACATAGGGGTACAGCGCCAAGGTGAACACGCAAGCGGCGCCCCACACGCTGCGCACTTCCGGTAACACGCGACCTTCCAAGTGCCAGCTGTTGCGCATCCAGGTTTGCAAGGGGCCGCTGAACTGCAAAAAATCGGTGTAGGCATAAGCCACCACATAAGCGGGCATGGCCAGTGGCAAGAGCAGTGCCCACTCCAAGGTGCGACGCCCAGGAAAATCAAACAGCGTGACCGCCGCGGCGGTCACCGTCCCCATGCTGATGACACCCAAGCTCACCAAGGCACACAGCCACAAGGTGGTGCCCAGGTAATCGGGCAACACGGTGCTGGCCATTTCGGCCAAGATGGATGACGACTCCGGGGTGAACTGCAGCCAAGACGACAGCACGGTGAGCACTGGCCAGGCCAGCAATACGGCCACACACAAAGTGAACACGCGAACAAGAAGCTGGGCACGAAACGGCATGCGGCATTGTAGGGAGGGGCATGTGCCTGCATGGCGTGTCGTCTCAGATGCGCTCTCTACAATGAAACGATGTTTTTAGATGTTGCCCAGCTTCAAGTGCGTTACCCAGACCGCCCACGCCCATCGGTCGATGCCGTGAGCTTTGGCTTGCGTGCGGGTGAAGTGGGCGTGCTGATTGGTCCCTCGGGCTGCGGCAAAACCACGCTGCTGCGTGCGGTCGCCGGGTTGGAGCGTGTCACGGCGGGCGAGATTCGTCTGGCTGATGCCGTGGTCAGCAGTGCCAGTGTGCGGCTGCCGCCTGAGTCGCGCCGCATTGGCATGGTGTTTCAAGACTATGCCTTGTTCCCCCATTTGTCGGTGCAAGACAACGTGCGCTTTGGGCTGCACCACCAAGCGCGCAGCGAACAACAGCGACGTGTGCGCGAGGTGTTGGACTTGGTGGGCTTGGCGTCGAGCGCGCAGCGCTACCCGCACGAGTTGTCGGGTGGTCAGCAGCAGCGTGTGGCGTTGGCGCGTGCATTGGCCCCCGCCCCACAACTCTTGTTGCTGGATGAGCCGTTTTCAAATTTGGATGTTGAGTTGCGCGAGCGCTTGGCACTGGAGGTGCGTGGCATTTTGAAGGCAGCCAACACCACGGCCTTGTTTGTGACGCATGACCAAATGGAAGCCTTCGCCATCGGCGATGTGATTGGTGTCATGTCTGAAGGTCGTTTGCACCAGTGGGACGATGCGTACACGCTCTACCACCGCCCGGCCACGCGCTTTGTCGCAGACTTTATTGGCCATGGGGTGTTCACGCCAGCCACCCTGCGTGAGGTGAACAACCAAATCGTGGTGTCTACCCCTGTGGGTGAATTGACCGATGTGGCGGAATGCCCGCTGCCCTGCGCTTTCACTGCCGGTGAATGCGATGTCTTGCTGCGTGCCGATGACATCGTGCACGACGACGATGCGCCGGTGAAGGCAGAGATTTTGCGCAAGTCGTTTCGCGGTTCAGAATTTTTGTACACGCTGCGGCTGAAAACGGGTGAGACCGTGATGGCCCATGTTCCCAGCCACCATGACCACACGGTGGGTGAGTGGATTGGCATTCGTGCCGAGGTGGACCATGTGGTGACGTTCAACCGTGCGTGTCCGGTGAATCACCATGAGTTGTGCAGCATGCCGTGCGCGGCCCAGGCCACAAGTGCTGTGCAAGAACATCTTCTTCAACGACAGGAAAAACCATGAGTCTTGTTTTGTACTTCGCCCCCGGCGCGTGTTCGTTTGTGCCCCATTGCTTGCTGGAAGCCAGTGGCGCGTCCTATGAGCCCCACATGGTCAAGCTTCACAAAGGCGAGCAGTACGAACCCGCCTACCAACGCATCAACCCGCGTGGGCAAGTGCCGGTGCTGGTGGATGACGGACAAGTCATCACGCAAATCGTGGCGATTAGCTTGTACTTGGCAGAGAAGTTTCCGCAAGCCAACTTCTTGCCTGCCTCAGGTGTGGCCCGCGCCAAGGTGCTGGAAACCTTGATGTGGATGAACAACACGGTGCACACCACCTTCACCCATGTGTTCATGCCCAACAAGTACAGCAGCTCACCCGAGGTGCAGGCTGATATCAAGACGCATGCTGTTGGCACGTACCGCAACTTGCTGGCGGAGTTGCAAGCCTTGGTCGAGGCTTCCTTGAAACAAGGTCAACCTTGGTTTGGTGGCGCCCACTTTGGCCCCTTGGATGCCTACGCCTTGACCCTCACGCGTTGGGGCACGATTGCGGGCATCAACCCCGAAGACTACCCATCGCTGTGGACTTTTGTACAGCGTGTGGCGCAACACCCACCCGTTCAACGGGCCATCGAACGCGAGCGTTTGCAGCTCAATTTGTTCCAGAGTTAAAGCGTATCGTGAAGCGTGCACCGGGCATGGGCTTGCCAGCTGCCACTTCTTCCAGCGTCACGGTGGCGCTGTGTTGCTGGGCGATCTCAATCACGATGGGCAAGCCCAAGCCTGAGCCATCGGCTTCGGTACCCAAGGCGCGATAGAACGGTTGAAACACCAACTCGCGCTCGGCTTCTGGAATACCAGGCCCTGAGTCTTCCACTTGCAGCAGCACGACTTTGCCAAAGCGATCGGCCAAGATGCGCACGGTCACCACGCCCGGAGTTTCTTCAGTGGACGGGGTGTAGTTGATGGCGTTGTCCACCAAGTTGCGAATCAACTCTTTGAGTAATGTGGCGTTGCCGTTGATGCGCACGTCGGGGCTGCCCAGCGCCACGCCTTCGTAGCCCAGGTCGATGTGCTTGTCCATGGCGCGTGGCAGAGAGTCTTGGATCACATCGCGCGCCAATGCCACCAAGTCGCAGGGCGCGCGCGTGATGTGCGTGCTGCCACTTTCAGCGCGCGCCAGAGACAGCAATTGGTTCACGGTGTGGGTGGCGCGAATGCTGGCTCGGCCAATCAATTTCAACGATTGCTTCAACTCCTCGGCGCTGGCACTTTCGCGTTGTGCCAAATCGGCTTGCATCCGTAATCCCGCCAAAGGCGTTTTGAGTTGATGTGCTGCATCGGCCAAGAAGCGTTTTTGGGTGGCGATGGATTCTTTCAAGCGCGTCAGCAGATCATTGATGGAGGCCACCAGCGGGGCCACTTCCAATGGCACGCTGTGTTCATCCAAGGGGCTCAAGTCGTCGGGTTTGCGCAGGCGAATGCGCTCTTCCAGTAAGTTCAAAGGTTTGATGCCACGTGCCAGGGCCAACCACACCAAGAGCACAGCCAACGGCAAGATGACAAATTGCGGCAGCATCACGCCTTTGATAATTTCAGTGGCCAGCACCGAACGTTTTTCCAAGGTTTCGCCCACTTGAACCAACACCGGTTTGGCGCCTGGTGCGTCGATCTTCACCCAGGTGTAGGCCACGCGCACATCGCTGCCACGCATTTCGTCATCGCGCAAATGCACTTCGCCAGGTTGTGGCAGTTCTTCTTCATGCGGCAGAGGAAAGTCACGTTCCCCACTGACAAACTCGCCTCGTGTTCCGAGCACTTGGTAGTAAATCAAGTCGGCTTCGTCGGCACGCAGAATTTCACGCGCGGGCAGTGGCAGATGAAAGTACATGCGTTGCTGGTCGCTTTTGACCAGTTGCGCCAAGGCTTGTACGTTGTATTCCAAGCCACGGTCAAACGGACGCCCTGCAATGTTTTGTGCCACCAGCCACGTCAGCGCCAAGCTCACAGGCCACAGCAGCAGCAGCGGTGTGAGCATCCAGTCCAGGATCTCACCAAACAGCGAGTGTTGTTCGCGCTGAAACAGCTTGACCATGGACGTACGGATTCGCGGGGCTTAGCCCGGAATCTTTTCCAAGCAATAGCCCAAGCCGCGCACGGTGGCAATGCGGATCGGACCTTTTTCAATCTTCTTGCGCAGGCGGTGGATGTACACCTCGATGGCGTTGTTGCTCACCTCTTCGCCCCATTCGCACAAGCGCTCGACCAATTGGTCTTTGCTGACCAAGCGACCGGTGCGTTGCAGCAGCACTTCCAGCAAGCCCAGCTCACGCGCGGACAACTCGACCATCTTGCCGTCGATGGTGGCCACACGGCCTGTTTGGTCGTACACCAAGGGACCGTGTTTGATGGACGAGGTGGCGCCGCCCATGCCCCGGCGTGTGAGGGCGCGCACACGGGCTTCAAGTTCTTGCAGGCTGAACGGTTTGGCCATGTAATCGTCGGCGCCGTAGTCCAGGCCTTTGACGCGTTCTTCCACGCTGTCGGCGGCCGTCAAAATCAACACCGGCATGGAGGACCCGCGTGAACGCAAGCGCTTGAGCACTTCGAGCCCGTGCATCTTGGGCAAGCCCAGGTCGAGGATGAGCAAATCAAACTCGTCGGTGGTCATCAGCGCCGCGTCGGCTTCGCTGCCACTGGCCACATGGTCGGCTGCGGCACCCGATGCGCGCAGTGTGCGCAACAGACCATCGGCTAACACCAAGTCATCTTCGGCAATCAAAATGCGCATGTTTGTCTCCTGCGGGTTGGACGTTTATTGGCAAATTTATGAGTTCAATTCTAGGTCCGGGTAAGCGCCCGCATAGGCCTCTAACCCTAAGCTGACCACGGTGGCTACATCGGCCCCGACTTCTTGGCGAAATTCCGCTTCGGCTTGTGCAACTGCACGCTCAAATGCCCGCAACCAGGCCAATCCCGTGTCGCTAAACACAATGCGCCGCGCCCGTGCGTCACTCGGGTCGGGTGCGCGTGTGACCAAGCCCCAGGCCTCGCACTGCGTGACCAAGTCGCCCATCGCCTGTTTGGTCATGCCTGCAGCCTGTGCCAGTTCGCTCAAGCGGGATCCTTGCAGGCCCAGATGTCGCGTGATGTGGATGTGCGCCGCGCTCACTTGTGCGCGAGCCGCTAAGTTGGAAAGTGCCAATGGCACCTCGTCGTTGTTTGCCATGAGGTGCAGCACGCGTGCATCAAAGCGGCGCATGGCATGTCCGAGTAAACGCCCCAAGTGCAGTTGTCGCCAGTCTTGTGTCGTGTTTGAAAAAATTGGTTTTTTAGCCATCTTTAAATAGTAAGGCAAACTGACCAAAAAAACTGTTTATTAATTTTGACTTTGCGTTAAAGTACTGGTCAAGCATCCAGCTGTTGATCAACACAGTGGCTGGAATATCCGGTAAGTCCTTGAATTGATGGAGATTTTTATGAACGCCAAAAACCCAGTCGCCGATGGCGAAAAAGCCAAAGCCCTCCAAGTCGCCCTCGCCCAAATCGAAAAACAATTCGGCAAGGGCACCATCATGCGCTTGGGTGAAGGCGAGGTAATTGACGATATCCAGGTGGTATCAACCGGTTCTTTGGGCTTGGACATTGCCTTGGGCGTGGGCGGTTTGCCACGTGGGCGCGTGATTGAAATCTACGGCCCTGAGTCCTCAGGCAAAACCACGCTGACCTTGCAAGTCATTGCCGAAATGCAAAAACAAGCTGGCACTTGCGCTTTTGTGGATGCTGAACACGCCTTGGATGTGCAGTACGCGCAAAAGCTGGGTGTGAATTTGCAAGAGTTGTTGATCAGCCAGCCTGACACCGGTGAACAAGCCTTGGAAATTGTCGACAGTCTGGTGCGTTCGGGTGCGGTGGATTTGGTGGTCATCGACTCGGTGGCCGCGTTGACACCCAAGGCAGAACTCGAAGGCGACATGGGCGACTCGTTGCCCGGCCTGCAAGCACGTTTGATGAGCCAAGCCCTGCGCAAGCTCACCGCGTCGATCAAGAAAACCAACTGCACGGTCATCTTCATCAACCAAATTCGTATGAAGATTGGTGTGATGTTTGGTTCACCCGAAACCACCACGGGTGGCAACGCACTCAAGTTCTACGCCTCTGTGCGTTTGGACATTCGCCGCACTGGCACCATCAAGAAGGGCGAGGAAGCAATTGGCAACGAGACCAAAGTCAAGGTGGTGAAGAACAAAGTGGCGCCTCCTTTCAGAACCGCCGCCTTCGACATCTTGTTTGGTGAAGGCATCAGCCGTCATGGCGAGATCATCGACATGGGTGTGGAGGCCAAGATCATTGACAAGTCAGGTGCCTGGTACGCCTACCAAGGCGAAAAAATTGGTCAAGGCCGTGACAACGCACGCGAGTTTTTGCGTGAGAACCCCGCCTTGTCCTACGAAATTGAAAACAAGGTGCGCGACTCTTTGGGTATTCCGTTGCTGGCAGAGGCCATTGACGGCAAAGAAGTCACGGCTTAAGGCAAAACATGTCGCAAGTGAATGCTGGCGCAGAGGCTGACGTTCCCAAAGACCGCAAGGTGGGTGGATTTCAGCTCTCTCTCAAAGGCCGTGCTCTACGCTTGTTGTCGCAGCGCGAGCATTCACGCCACGAGTTAGAGCGCAAGCTCAAGGCGTTTGAAGAAACGCCTGGTGAGTTGGCCCAGGCGCTGGACTTTTTACAAGCCAAGGGCTTCATCAACGAACAACGTGTGGTGGAGTCGGTGGTGAATCGGCGTTCGAACAAGCTCGGTGCATCCCGGGTGCGTCAAGAGTTGCAAGCCAAGGGATTGCCTGCAGAGGCGATTGCTGAGGCCGTGCAAGATTTACGCAGCACCGAGCTTGAGCGGGCCCGTGAGGTCTGGCGCAAAAAGTTTGGTACGCCACCCGCAGATGGGGCGGCACGCGCCAAACAAACTCGTTTTTTGGTGAGTCGGGGTTTTGCCCCTGAGGTGGTGCGGCGCGTGGTGGCTGGCGCTGACGAGTTGTGAGTTAGATGCCTAGCATCAACTGCAGGTTTTGTACCGCAGCACCGCTGGCACCTTTGCCCAAGTTGTCCAGGCGCGCCATTAACACCGCGTGGCGATGGGTCTCGTTGGCGAACACCCGAATTTCTAATTGGTTGGTGTCGTTGAGCGCGGTAGCGTCAAGCTTGCCGTTGTCGGTGGCCGGATGCACGCTGACCCAGCTGTCTGGGTTGGTGCCGTAGTGTTTGACCAAGGCGTTGTGCAGGTCTGCTGCTTTGGGCTTACCAGGCAGCAGGTCTAAATGCAGCGGCACTTGCACCAACATGCCTTGACGGAAGTTGCCGACCGACGGCACAAAAATAGGCCGACGCGTCAAGCCCGCATAGGCCATGATTTCTGGCAAATGTTTGTGCTCAAGGCCCAGGGCATAAGCCTCGAACAAAGGGGCGCGTCCTGCTTCGTAGTCTTCGATCATGGCGCGGCCACCACCGGAGTAACCACTGACAGAGGGCAGCGCCAAGGCAAAGTCAGCGGGCACCAAACCTGCATCCACCAAGGGACGCAACACGGCAATGGCGCCCGTGGCGTAGCACCCTGGGTTGGCCACACGGTTGGCTTGAATCACTGCATCGCGTTGACCAGGGGCCAGCTCGGGAAATCCGTAGACCCAGCCAGGTGCGACGCGATGTGCGGTGGATGCATCGATGATTTTGGGGCGGTGTCCGATCAAACTGTCGATCATGGCCACCGAGTCACGTGCTGCATCGTCATGCAGACACAAAATGACCAAGTCGACCTGCGCCATCAGGGCGCGTTTGGCGTCAGGGTCTTTGCGCAAGCCGGGGTCAATGCTGACCAGCTCAATCTGTGGCATCTGGGCCAAGCGCTCGCGAATCTGTAGGCCCGTGGTGCCTGCTTCGCCGTCGATAAAAACTTTGGCCATACTTTTAGTTACGCGAATGATCACAAAAATGAGGGCCTTTGTTGGGCGTAAGCCAAATCAAAGGTTGATGCAATGCAGCATGATACATTTATGAGTGCTATATCCGTAACACAAATCTACCGATTCCGAAGAGAGATCTCATGAAGATTCACGAGTACCAAGGCAAGGAAATCTTGCGTCAATTTGGCGTGCCTGTACCCCGCGGCATTCCAGCATTCACGGTTCAAGAGGCGGTGGAAGCCGCTCAAAAACTGGGTGGCCCCGTGTGGGTGGTGAAGGCACAAATTCACGCAGGTGGCCGCGGCAAAGGCGGCGGCGTGAAAGTGGCCAAGACCATCGACGACGTCAAGCGTTTGGCTGGTGAAATCTTGGGCATGCAGCTCAAAACTCATCAGACAGGTCCTGAAGGTCAAAAAGTGCGTCGTCTCTACATTGAAGACGGTGCCGACATCAACAAAGAATATTACGTGTCGGTGGTGACTGACCGTGCCACGCAAAAGATTGCGTTTATCGCGTCCAGCGAAGGCGGCATGGACATTGAAGAAGTGGCCCACAGCACACCCGAGAAAATCATCACCGAGTTCATCGATCCGCTGACCGGTTTGGGCGACGCACAAGCCAAGAAGATTGCAGACGCCATTGGCATGCCTGCTGACTCCACCGCACAAGCCGTGGACATCTTTAAAAAGCTGTACCAGTGCTACATGGATACCGATGCATCGTTGGTCGAGATCAACCCCTTGAACCGCGACAGCAAAGGCCAAGTGATGGCCTTGGATGCGAAGTTCAATTTCGATGCCAACGCCTTGTTCCGTCATCCTGAAATCGTGGCTTACCGCGATTTGGACGAAGAAGATCCTGCCGAAGTCGAAGCTTCGAAATTCGATTTGGCCTACATCTCGCTGGACGGCAACATCGGTTGTTTGGTCAACGGTGCAGGCTTGGCCATGGCCACGATGGACACCATCAAGCTATTCGGCGGCGAGCCTGCCAACTTCCTCGACGTGGGCGGCGGCGCAACGGCTGAGAAAGTCACCGAAGCGTTCAAGATCATGTTGAAAAACCCCAATGTCAAAGGCATTTTGGTCAACATCTTCGGCGGCATCATGAAGTGCGACACCATCGCCAGCGGCGTGATCACTGCTTGCAAGGCTGTCAACTTGTCGGTGCCTTTGGTGGTGCGCATGAAGGGCACCAACGACGAGCTGGGCAAGAAAATGCTGGCCGAGTCGGGTTTGCCCATCATCTCTGCCGACACCATGGCCGAAGCCGCAACGTCCATCGTTGCCGCAGTTAAGTAAATAGGACGCCTCATGTCAATCTACATCAACAAAAACACCAAGGTCATCACCCAAGGTATTACCGGCAAAACCGGTCAGTTCCACACCGAAAAGTGCATCGAATACGCAAACGGTAAAAACTGTTTCGTGGCGGGTGTGAACCCAAAGAAGGCTGGCGAAAAGATTTTTGACGTGCCAATTTTTGCGTCCGTCAAAGAGGCTGCCCAGAACACCGGTGCCACGGTGTCCGTGATTTATGTGCCACCGGCTGGCGCTGCCGCCGCGATTTGGGAAGCCGTGGAAGCGGACCTGGACTTGGCCATCTGTATCACCGAAGGCATTCCAGTTCGCGACATGCTTGAAGTGCGCAACAAGATGAAAGCCAAAGAAGCGGCTGGCGGTAAGAAGACGCTGCTGTTGGGCCCCAACTGCCCTGGCTTGATCACGCCTGACGAAATCAAGATCGGCATCATGCCGGGTCACATCCATCGCAAAGGCCGCATTGGTGTCGTGTCCCGTTCGGGCACTTTGACTTATGAAGCTGTGGCCATGCTGACCGAAGTGGGCTTGGGTCAATCTAGCGCCGTCGGTATTGGTGGTGACCCGATCAACGGGTTGAAGCACATCGACGTGATGCAAGCATTCAACGATGATCCAGACACCGACGCCGTCATTATGATCGGTGAAATCGGTGGTCCAGACGAGGCCGACGCCGCCCGTTGGTGCAAAGCCAACATGAAAAAGCCGATCGTTGGTTTCATCGCAGGCGTGACCGCACCTCCCGGCAAGCGCATGGGCCATGCAGGGGCTTTGATCTCTGGTGGTGCTGACACGGCCGACGCCAAACTGGCCATCATGGAAGAGTGCGGCTTCATCGTCACGCGTAACCCTTCCGAGTTGGGCAAGCTGCTCAAGGCACAGCTCAAGTAAGGTCTGCTGCGTAAGCAGTAATACCAACGGGCCCACTTTGTTGGGCCCGTTACACTTTGTGCCTTTCAAAGCTGCGACAAGACCGCTGTCTTGCCGCCCCATAACGACAACGGAGCCAGCATGGACTTTCTACAAACCTTTCAGAACCCAGACTTTCTTGTCGGGCTGCTGAAAATCATTTGGATCAACATCCTTTTGTCTGGCGACAACGCGGTGGTGATCGCCTTGGCCGCACGTGGTCTGCCTCCTGCACAACAAAAGAAAGCCATTTTCTATGGCTCTGGTGCTGCCGTGTTCTTGCGTATTGGCTTGACCATCGTGGCCGCTTGGTTGCTGGAGTTGCAAGGCTTGCAAATCATTGGTGGTTTGTTGTTGCTGTGGATCGGTGCCCAACTGTTGGCCGACGAAGAAGAAGGCGAAGATGAAGGCCATGAGCAATCCAACTTGATGACCGCTGTGCGCACTATTCTGATTGCCGACCTCGTGATGAGCCTGGACAACGTGATTGGCGTGGCTGCCGCGGCCAAAGGCGACCAACTGTTGCTGATCATCGGCTTGGCCATCAGTATTCCTTTGGTGATTTTTGGTAGCTCCATGATGATCAAGTTGATGGAGCGTTTCCCCGTCATCATCACCTTGGGTGCGGCATTGATTGGCTGGGTGGGTGGTGAGACGGTTGCTAGTGACGTGCTGCTGCGCGACTTTGCCGGTGAAAACCACTGGTTCCACATGACCGCTGCTGCCGTAGGTGCGGCGATTGTTCTGGCTTGGGGCAAATTCATGGAGCATCGTCACAAGCAAGAAGCGACAGAGCAAGCGTAAAGCTCGGGTGCTTCTCCAGATACGGCGAGCGGTGACTATTCACCGCTCGCTTTTTTTTGAAGCTTGTCTTGTGGTTGGCATGTAAAAGCGCTTCTTAGAATTCATCACGAATCCCAAGCACTCATCTACACCAGGAGTTTTTATGAAACAGATCGCTCAAAAAGGCTTCACATTGATTGAGCTCATGATTGTGATTGCCATCATTGGCATTTTGGCGTCGGTGGCTTTGCCTGCCTACCAAGACTATGTGGTGCGTGCCCGTGTGGCCGAAGGTTTGGGCTTGGCCACAGCGGCTAAGACGACAGTACTGGATGTGGTCAACAGCGGCAGTGTGGCCAGCTCTACCAATGGCTACCGTTCAGATTACGTGTCGCCGGCCGCGACCAAAAATATCAGCAGCATTGCGATTGCCACAGAAACCGGCGTGATCACCATCACCACCACCACGGCGGCAGGCGGCGGCACTTTGCTGTTGGTACCTTATTCACAGTCGGGCGCCACCGTGTCTGCATTGCCAACTCCTACTGCCACCAGTACCGCTGTCTCTGGTTCGGTGATGTGGAAGTGTCTTGCCAAAGGGGCTGCAACATTTGCCGGCGTTACTGTGTCAGATAGTGCGTTAGACACCAAGTACGTGCCCAGCGATTGCAAGTAGAGCCTTACCCAATGAAGCAAGGCGCTGCGGCGCCTTTTTTCATGCCTGCAAGATGATGGAAAATCGGCGCTCATGCACACACCATTACGCACCTACGCCATGCATTTGCGCAACGCACTGTTGATGGCTTGCCTCACGCTTCCCTGGCTCAACCCTTTCACGGCCACTCCCACAACCGCAGTCATTCCGCTGTTGGTCAGTTGGATCGCGTCAGCCTGCTTGGTCTTGCTGGTGGTCGACTTGCCTGTGTTGCACCAGCCCATGTCGCGGTCGAGCTTGGTAGCCATGTGGGTGATCGGTCTGGCGTGTTTGACCTCTTTGGTCTTGGTTCCTCAAGAAGTGGACCATGCGCTTACCGTGGGCTTGTTGGCTGCTTTGCTTAGCATCGCCTTGATGGCTCGCGTGGGCATGCACGTGGCTTGGCGCGGCAATGGTTTGATGTTTTGGGTTGCGTTGGCTTGGCTGGTGGCCGCAGCGGTCAGTAGTCTGTTGGGTGTTTTGCAATATTTGGGTTGGGCCAGGGAGCTGGCACCTTGGGTGAGCCAACCGCCTTTCGGCGAGGCCTTTGCCAACTTGCGCCAACGCAACCAGTTTGCAACCCTTACCAGCATTGGCTTGGCTGCAGGGCTCGCCTTGTTGGCCGCACGCGCACAACGCGCACCACTCACACCACGTGTGCTGGCACTTGCTGTGTTGCTATTGAATCTGTTGGCGATGGGTGTGGCTTGCTCTGTGTCACGCACGGGCGCCCTACAGTGGCTGCTATTGGGCGTGTTGGCCGCGTTGTGGGCATGGCGCGCATGTCGCCAGCAGGCAGGGTCACAACGTGCCTTGTTGGTGGCGGCGTTAGCGGCCCCGTGTTTGGTGCTGCTGTGGTCGGCACTGATGCCTTGGATCGCGGCCTACATCACAGGTCATCCAGGCATGAGCGTCATTCAGCGCATTGCAGGTCAGGCGCAGGATTTAGGAGCCTGCGGTGGTCGCAGCGTGTTGTGGTCCAACATCTTGGTGTTGATCGCCCAACACCCCTGGCTTGGCTGGGGCTGGGGTGAGTTGGACTACGCCCATTTCATGACTGCTTATTCCGGCATGCGTTTTTGCGACATGCCCGACAATGCCCATAACCTGCCACTGCAATTGGCAATGGACTTTGGCATTCCACTCGCGTTGGTCTTGCTCACGTGTGCCGCCATGTGGGTGTGGCAGCGTCAACCCTGGCGAGAGCAAGACACTTGGCGCAGCATGGCTTGGGGGGTGCTCTTGGTGGTGGGGGTGCACAGTTTGCTCGAATACCCCTTGTGGTACGGACCGTTCCAAATGGCGGTTGGGCTTGCCCTGGGGCTGCTGTGGTGCAAGCCGCAGCTGGTGTCGGTTGAGTTGGCAGACCTTGAACAGCCCTCAACCGTGTCACAGGCACGCGTCATCACTTTGGCCGCTTTGATGTTCATTGGGTGCCTGTATGCGGCGTGGGATTTCAACCGTGTGGCACAAGCCTACCGGCCCATCGCTAAGCGCGATGCAGCTTACCGAGACGATCCGATCTCGCACGCCAATGCTTCTTGGCTGTTTCAAAACCAAGCAGAATTTGCGGAACTGACCATGAACACGGTGAACGCCGAGAACGCACAAGACGTGTTCTTTGTCGCCGCACGTGTGGTGCATTACTCGCCCGAACCACGTGTGGTGCAACGCTTGATCGACAGTGCCAAGCTACTTGGCCAAGACGAGTTGGCCACCACCTTGACCAAGCTTTTGGACGCCCAAAAAAACGCCCACCCATGAACGGAATTGCCCGATGACGCTTCGTGCCCCAACCCTCTCGGTCATCGTGATCACCCGCAACGAAGCGCACAATTTAGACGACTGCTTGATGTCACTCAAAGGCTGGGTGGACGAAATTGTGGTGGTCGATAGCCACAGCACCGATGACACGGTGGCCATTGCGCTGCGTCATGGTGCCAAGGTCGCGCAGCCCGATGGATGGCCGGGATTTGGCCCACAAAAAAATCGTGCCCTCAATATGGCCACCTGCGACTGGGTGTTGTCCATCGATGCCGATGAACGTGTGACACCAGCTTTGGCCATCGAGATTCGCCAGGCGTTGGCGTCTTCTACGCAAGCTGCTGCGTACGAAATTCCGCGCCTGTCTTGGTACTGCGGAAAATTCATGCACCACGCGGGCTGGCGGCCAGACCATGTGTTGCGTTTGTTCCCTCGCCTGCAGGCGCAGTTCTCTCAAGACCTGGTGCACGAACGTGTGGTGACCACCTTGCCATGCAAGCAACTTCAAAACGATTTGTTGCATTACAGCTACCGCGATTTTTCGCAAGTTCTGGCCAAAGTGGATGCTTATTCCACTGCCTCGGCCAAGCAAGCATTGGCGCGTGGCAAGCGCGCCACTGTGGGCAGCGCCGTTGGGCACGGTGCATGGGCATTCTTTCGTACCTATGTGCTGCGTGCAGGCTTTTTGGACGGAGGGCATGGCCTTGCTTTGGCCATCTCTAACGCAGAGACCAGCTATTACAAATACCTCAAGATATGGGCGCAGGCACAGTCGGCTGAGTAAAACAGCTCACCGGCGCACGCTGAAAGCGAAAGCGCGAACCTACCGTGCAACACCAACGGTAGCAGTAAAGAAAAGAGGCACTTAAATTCAGTGTCTAGCTCAGATAGTTTAATTTCTTAAATTGTCTTGAGCTAGTAGTTCTTTTTATGTAATTTCGAACAAGCAGCCAATGACGATTGCATTGGAGAGCTGCATGAGAAATTTGACCCAATACGTCCTTGTTGTTCTTTCAGCATTGAGCGCAGTCGAAGCCTTTGCACAGACACCTGCTGAACCTGCGAAAAAAATGTCGCGTTACGAACGCGAGCATGGAGGGAACGGTGGTGTGTTTCGGCGCGATCCCAATATTTGGGTGTACACGACAGCGGTGGCACGGGACACGGGCATGCCGATGGAATGGGCCAGCGATGAACTCAAAGGCGTAGTGGCCGCAGCATTCAGACGCGAACCTGAAGGCGCAGAACAAGACTGTGGTTGGGGCGGAAACAAAAATGCATGCAGCCCAGTGATGAACTGTGTGTTGGAGTTGTACTTTGATCGCACTGTTCAAAAGCTGCCTTGGCGGGATGGGTCGCCAGTTGTGGATTTCAATGTGGATCGCGCGACTTCGGTCGATCATGGTGGGTTCATCGGAATCGATCGCCTAACGAGAGTACCAAGTAGAAAGCCGAATATTTTCTTTTCTCGCACACCCTTCACCGATCCAGAAACAGGAAAAGATTTGTTCTGGAAATCGGCAGGCACGCCGCACGGGACCGGGCGTTTGCAAACCATGGCTTATGACCGAGAGATTCATGGCCGTTACAGCTACCTCAAACTTGACCATGGTTGCGGGGGGCATCCATTTGTCAAAGGACAAACACTGGAGTTGAGTGTGATCGACAAAATGACACTCAAGGTAGAAAAGGTTTTGTACGAAATTTATTTGCCTGCTGCTTGGAGTTCGCGTGCAGGCGAAGTGGTTAAACAAGACCGTGAGCAAGAGCACAACTTTTACAAAGGGGTGTGGGAAGGCATGCCCAAGGGAGATAAGCCATGAGCGATTTGAATTTATCAAGCGTGAGTGGCAAGGCTGTTCAGGCCGCGACCTTTGCACGCGGGGCCTATGACAACAAAACGCCGTTCGTTGCACCCGCAGGGTTTGAGCCATTAGATGTGAAGCTTGTTAATCCCCAATCCCCCGACTTTGCCGCCAGTGCGTATGTGAACCCCAAAACAGGTGAGCTGGTGGTGGCCTATCGAGGGAGTGATTCAACCACTGACTTAACCACAGCACTCAAAGCAGCAGCCAACGGCACTTGGAATGGGCAGTTCACCGATGCGGCTGCTTACA
This sequence comes from Limnohabitans sp. JirII-29, assembly GCF_003063395.1. Taxonomy (NCBI): domain Bacteria; kingdom Pseudomonadati; phylum Pseudomonadota; class Betaproteobacteria; order Burkholderiales; family Comamonadaceae; genus Limnohabitans; species Limnohabitans sp. JirII-29. Next base: position 169,310 of record NZ_NESB01000004.1, on the reverse strand, counting down.
TGAAACAGGCCCAAGGGGCGGCAGCAAAAGCGGTTAAAGATTACTCGGATTCGGAAGACATAAACCTTTCTGATCGCCCAGCCATCACCACCCTAGCCACGGGCCACAGCCTAGGCGGCATGTTGGCTCAAGTGGTGGCCAAGATGTACGGTGTTGACGCACAAGTACAAGATGCGCCTGGTGCGGCACGTTTGATTGATACGCCGCAATTCAAACAAATCGCACTTGAAAATGGCCAGCCTGAGAGTGGGCACGACATCACGGGGAAGATACAAAACGTCACCACATCCAATATCGCCAAACTCGGAGAACAGTTTCAAGAAACACAGGTTGTACCTATTCCTGCGCTGGGTCAAATGGGTGGTGTAGACGCTTTGGCAACGTTGGGCACATTTTTAGCAAACCCGCTAGCTGGACTTGCCACGGGGGAAGCATTGCAAACCGTGGCAGAACACAGCTCAGCAAAAATTGAAGATGCTTTGTACATGCTCGCAGGTGTCAAGGGGCAAATTGCTGATGCGGGCGCGTTGACATTGCAAACCATGTTTCTAGATCGTGATGGTAAGCCGGTGTCCTATGCACCTATTTCTTCGGGTGATTCATCGAGCAGCACATGGCAAATACAAGCGTTGGTCGATAAAAGTGGCAAAGCCATCGCTTTTTTTGATCGCGAGGTTGTTGACGGTGAAATGCAACCCGTGGCGGTAGTTGTGCAAAGTGGCAATCGAATACATCTGGCACACGCACAAGATGCAAGCTCTCCTCAGGTCATCGAAACAACCGTAAGTGGTGAACGCCGGCTTCTTTCGCAGAGTGAATTGTTGACGTCTTTGCAAGACCCTCGGGGAACTCCAGAGGTCAATATTTATAGCGCCGACTCTGTGAACGGCATGGACTTGCAAAGCGACCAAGTTCACAAAGCTCAAGAAAACATACAACAAAGCGAATCGGACGCCAGCGGCACGTTGCCCGATACACCCGCCCCCACCAATGCCAACACCAACACTTTCACCCACTACCTAGACACGCAAGGAAGTACTCTCAGCACCGCGCAACAAGACGCACTCGCGGCGCAGATAAACAAACTAGGCCTAGGCACCGACAAAGCCCTTTCCTTCTACACATTGCCCGGTGGCGGTGCATTGATAGCCACCGCAGACGGCGACATCGTGGGCGAGATTAACCGCAGCAGCACGGGTGACCTCAGCCTCAAAGCCACCGCCATCGATGCCAGTGGCAACACGGTAGAAGTCAACCAACACATCAACGAACAAGGCAGCGTTCTAACCCAAGATCAGTACAACACCCAAGCCCAACAACAAGCCAGCGCCCTCTTCAACAGCCTCATGGCTGCCAACAACTGGGACCACTTGAGCGATGTGGGCAAGCTTAGCGCCTTGGTCAACTTGTACAACGCCACCGACAAATTGGGAGAAGCCTTTGGTGCCACGGGCAACAACCTGCCAGGCGACTTAGACGCAGCCGCAGGCTGGCTCAGTTTGGCGCAAGGCCTGCAAAGCGGAGACAGCCTGATCATTGCCAACGGCATCAACGTGGTCAGTGACCGTGCGCTGGACAACGCCATGAACGAGGCCTTTGGCAACACGGCTGCGGGCGAGTCGGTGCCTTACCTGAGCTACGCATTGGCCATTCGCAACTTTGAAGACAACCCCGAAGTTGCAGCAGGCACGATGTTGGGCACCTACATTGGTGAAGACATTGGTGCTGTCATGGGCGGGCCAATTGGAGCAGCTATTGGTGGAGCTATAGGCGGCATGATCGGTGGTGCTTTGGGCGGCCTCTTCGGCGGCGACGACATCCCCATGCGGCAAGGCTTGGCCCATGCGCAGTGGGATGCACAGGGTCAGACCCAAATCATCACCACCCAAGACGCAGAAGGTGGTGGCTCCACCGCCAATAGCTGGATGAGCAGCTTGGTGGACGGGCTGCAAACACAGCTACAGAGCTACAACAGCCAACACAACGCAAGCGATGGCTTGGGGCTGGCCCTCATCCCCAACCTGCTACCCAGCGTGGGCTTTAAATACGACCCCGATGGCTACAACCTGGCCAACGGGGCCAGAGGCTTCATGTACTTGCAGTGGATCGACGAACAGGGACAAACCCAAACCCGCTTCTACGACGGTGCAGGCAACCGGGGCGACGACAGTGGCGAGACCTTGAGTGGCGACTTCGTGCAACACGCACAAAGCGCCATCGCCCCCGCGTGGCAAGTGCAAACCGTGTTGGCGCATTACCAGCAAGCCTTGCAACAAGAACAAACAGAGGTACCGTTGCACTCAGGGGCAGGTGGGGCCTACGAACAACAAGCCAATGCACAAGCATCGAATGACGATTGCATGAGAGCTACAGCATGAAAGCAGAAAACGTAAAGCTATATAAATCGAACTTAAAACAATTGATTTTTTTGACTTGGACGTGGCTTTTATTGACCGTTTCCACCCTGTCATTTGCCAATGACGACGGTACAGAAATTCCGCACCTTTGCAAGGAAGGTGAAGAAGTGGTGTTTTCCTGCATGACTGGGAAAAAATATATTTCCTTTTGTGCCACACCTCGTTACACCGCAGTTAAGGGGCACATGACTTATCGCATTGGTGTTGCAGGTCAGCCACCCGAGATGGAATATCCAAGTCGTCCTATGCCTGTGGTTAAAGCTTTTCGGGTTTCAGCACTTGATGTGCAGAAACCTCAACAAATGAAAAGCACTACAGGCTCCATGTATTGGCGGCAGCAAGCTGCGATTAAATTTCAAACAAAACACGCGATGACCCTTCCTCAGGGGTCATACACAGAGATTGCTTTTCAAAAAGGGGCATACACATACACTTTTTTTTATCAAATCACAGATTGGATTTATCGTGGTCTTTACGATGGTGCAGGCATGGTGGTCGAACGGGCTGGGCAAGAGCCAGTTGAGCTGCTTTGCAATGAGCGTGAACAAGCTGTGATGCCCAATGGCCTAGATTCCAGATTCTTTCCCAGGCGTGTGGGCTATTTGAATGCGCAAATCCATTCAAAAACGAATTTTAAAAACGAAGCTCAATGGTTTCGTGGTGTATCGCCTTTGAACAAAGATCGCAGCATTGAGCTGAACCCATTGAGGAGTGAATGATGACTGGTAACTTCTCTGATTCACAAAAACAATTGCTGACGCAGCAGTTGCGCTCGGTGTTGATGCAAACGGAGCTTTCTGGTAACACCAATTCTTTGTACAAGTTCAGCCAAGCGGGTGGGCAAAGCACCTATTCATTTGGTTTATTACAGTTTGATTTGGGTAAGAATGCTAAAACACCGACGGAAGCTGAGGTGTTTTTGAAGAATGAATTGGGCTTTACGTCTTCAGAAATTACAGCACTCAAAGGCTCATCCATACCTACGCCTACATTGGCTGAATTCAATCAACGCTTGATGAACAATCAAGACAAGATTGATGCTTTTACGGATAAGGCGTTGTCTAAGGACATTACCAATCTCGATAACTTAATTTCCGAGGTTGCACAAACACGTCCAGATGTGGCGCAGTCGATCTTGGATAACCCACAGTTGCAGCTGCGTTTGCTCGATTATCAAAATCAGTTTGGCCTCAGCGGCATCGACGATAGTCGTGTACAGCCCGATGGATTGATGATGTCGTATCTCAAGGGTAAGAGCGTCAAGATGGTGGGAGATGCCATTCAGTTGTCTGCTGACGGAGGACTCAAAGAAGAGGATTTACAAAATTTCCGAGGGCACACATTACAGGCTGACTTAAATAGGCCTGACGCAGAGCGTCGCGAAGAGTATTTGAAAAAAGCATTCAGAAATATCGGGTTTGATTCGCCTTCAGGCGACTCAATCGACGCCACTCTCCCCGATGGCACTAGCGTAGTCAGCACATCCACCACGGTAAACGGCCAAACCACAGTCACGGCTCAATTGCTCGACAAAGACGGTCATGTGCTGTTGAGCGCAGGTGCAGGTCAAACGATGGAGCGCGACCCAGACACAGGCATCGTGCAAGTGCGTACAGGCACCAGCGATCAAGTCCAGCAATACGACCCAGTCACGGGTGAGGTGAGCAACGCACTGAGAACAGGCAGCGATGCAGCGCAGGTTTACGAAAACCTCCTTGATGTGTTCAGCAACCCACAAGTGCCCACAGACAAAGGCACGCAAATAGCAGACGCCAGCGGCACTCTGCCCGATACATACGCATCCACCAATACCAACAGCTTCACCAACTACCTAAGCAGTCACGGTGACCAACTCACCACAGCGCAACAAGACGCACTCGCGGCGCAGATAAACAAACTAGGCCTAGGCACCGACAAAGCCCTCTCCTTCTACACATTGCCCGGTGGCGGCGCATTGATAGCCACCGCAGACGGAAATATCGTGGGCGAGATTGTTCACTCGTCATCAGGCGACTTGAACCTCAAAGCCAGCGCCATCGACGCAGAGGGCAACACCGTTCAAGTCAGTCAACACATCAACGAACAAGGCAGCGTACAAACCCAAGAGCAATACAGCCAAGCCCAGTTACAAAGCGTGGCGCAAGGTATAGGTTTGTTCAACGGACTCATGAACCTCCAGCAGTGGGATCAATTGAGCGATGTGGGCAAACTCAGCGCACTCACGGGTGCGTACAACGCAGCCCACGCTGTAGGCGCAGAGCTACCCGGCGACTTGGGTGGCTTTGCCAGTGTGCTGGGACTCATGCAAGGCCTCGACAGCGGCAACGGGTGGATGACGCTGCAAAGCGGCTTGCAAGTGGGGCAAATGGGGTTGAACGCGTACAGCAGCTACATGAGCGATGCGGCCATACAGATGATGGACGACATGATGGCGCAAAGCACCGTCGATGCTGCCAGCAGCGCGGCCTTTGACGCGGCGGCAGAGTCGGCTTTAGAGAGTGCGGCAGCCAGCAACGCCATGTCTAATGCCGTGCCCTACGTCAGCATAGCGTTGGCGCTCAACAATTTAGAAGACAACCCAGCGCAGAGCATTGGCACCTTGGTGGGTATGTACTTTGGTGGGCCACTGGGTGGAGCCATTGGCGGGTTTATCGGTGGTGCTTTGGGCGGCCTCTGGGGCGACGACGACCCACCCCCACCCCCAGATGGCGCTGTGCATTTCAGTTGGGATGCCAACGGCAACATCCAACACACCATCGACTACAACCAAAGTGGCGGTGGTGATGTGGCCAACAACTTGGCCACAGGTGTGCAGAGCTTGCTCGAAGCTGTGGTGCAAGCCATCAACGAGAAGAACCCCAGCAGCGCAGACGACGTGGCCATCAACCCGTACTTGATTCCGCGCATCGGCTACAGCAGCCAAACAGGTGGTGCGTGGCTAGAGGTCACCATGACCGATGGCACCACATTCCATGAGCCTATATTTAGCGAGAGCATTGCGCAGAAATTACTGGAAACTTTGAGCAACAACGGCGGCCTCGCTCCTGCATGGCAAGTGCAGACGCTGCAAGAGCGCGTGCAGCACTTGCAAGACACAGGTGCCAATGACGAACAAATTCATCGAGAAGTGCATGCAGGTTTAGGCGGACTGTCCAGTGACAGCAGCCAAGCCTTTGCCCTCCAAGGCAATGCAGCAGAAAGCGCCGACTTCAAGAGCCAAACATTTGGTGCGCTGGTGCTGCACCTGGGTGACATCCCCGGTGTGCAAGCGGCCCAAACCCAACTCACGCAAGTGCTGCGCGATGTCGAGGGCGATGGATATTTTGAGCAAACCCAAGCAGTGGCCGCCACAGACAGCGCAGGCAACTTGCAAGCGGTGCTGACCATTGACTTCAATGGTGATGGCGTCATTCAGACGCGAGACATCTTGAACTTAGGCGGCAACACCAGCGAAGGCAATCCCACTGACGCAGCACGACTGGCCAATGCCAACGCAGACTTGCAACGCAACAATATCGAGTGGTTAGATGCGAACGGGGACGGAACGATTGACAAGAGCGACCCGGCGTTTGCCGCCATCAAACTGTGGGTCGATGTCAACCAAGATGGTGTTCAATCAGGCAACGAAGTCAGCAGTTTGGCTAGCCAGCACATCAGCAGCATCAACTTCAAAACAGGCCAAGTGACTTATGCCGACGGTCACACCGATGCGCTGACAGCACAAACCCTCAAAGCAGACACAGAGGGCATCAAATTCACGCAGATACGAGAAGTCAACCCCGACGGTACGCTGCGCACCCTAGACGCAGGCACGGTCTTGGAACACGAAGGCTACCAAGGCCAAGTGCAGATCACCGATGAAGGTGGCACACGCTGGGTGGACAAGCGCGAACAAACTTATGAGCAGCAAGCCTTGCGCACGGGCGACTGGGAAGGCACCGCAGAGCAAGAAGCACACAGGCAAGGCGGTGGCAATGTGGAGGGTGCACCCACACAGACAACGGCGACAGGCACCACAGATTTCGGCCCTGTCAAAGCAGCAGCAAATCAAACCACACAAAGCACCGTCGCGGCTGGGGATGCGCGGGTGGTCAGTGATGCACCCACCCAAGCCACAGTCAAGCCCAACGCGCAGGTCACCTTTGTGGCGGGCGACAGTCGAATCAAGAGTGATGCAGTTCCAACACCTAGCCCAGCTGCCAATAGCATCCGCGTGCCAGAGACGCGGCTGGCCTTCGTGCCCAGCACCCAGGCGTCGTCGACCAATGAAATTCGCCTTGTCACACAAGACATGATTGAGAGCGCGGGCAGCAGCATGTTTGGGGCGGCGGGTTTGGGGGTTTTAGGCGCGGTCGGTTTAGGGGCCACCGCCAGTGCGGCAGAGGCGGCAGCGGTGCAGGCCAATCTGGTCAGCGCTGGCAGCAACGCCAACCCAAGCAGCAGCAGCAGCGCCAACGCGGTGAGCACCAACAACCAGTTCACCACCACCTTGCCGACTTCAGGCGCAAGCTCAAACACGTCACCTGCACCATCCATGCCCGCAGAAGTGGTCGTCAAACAGGCCGAGGTGTTCTCTGCGCCCGTGTCGCTGATGCAAGGGGTGCAGACGGTGCAAACCGCAGCCACATCTACAACCACATCCAGTAACGCATCGCCTGTTTTTGTTTCGTCAACGCCCGTCAGCCCTGTGACAGAGGCTGCACCTGTGGTGGTGGTCAAGGCGGTGGTGATCAGCAGCGCAACCAGCAGCAAAGCCAGTTCAGACAGTACGCCTGCTGCCAGCAGTGCACCAGCAACATCGACAACATCGACAGACGCAACATCCACCACGTCTAGCGTGAGTGCGAGTGCGAATGCCGCTATTGGTCTGACGCTGGATTACCCCGTCGTCATTGGCGAAACTTTGCCCGGTACAGAGGATGTGGTGCTGCGTTTGAGCCAAGACGTTTTGTTGGCCAACGACAGCACCCCCAACGCCAGCGCAGACCCCAATGCACCCGCACTCACCATCACAGCCGTTGCAGATGCGGTGAACGGGCAAGTCAGCTTGAACGACGGCGTGGTGGTGTTCATGCCCAACACCAACTTCCACGGCGAGGCCAGCTTCACCTACACCGTGACAGACCAATATGGTTTGAGCACCACGGGCAGCACGACGCTGGTGATTGCTGCTGTCAACGATGCGCCTGTAACGCAGGGTGAAACAGGGCAGACACAAGAAGACACAGCCATCTATTTCAACGTGGCAGACTTGCTGAGCAACGACAGCGATGTGGACACGGCCACCGATGGTCAGGTGCTGAACATCACAGGCATTGCCGCCGCACAGAACGGCACGGCAACCTTGTTGGCAGATGGACGCATCCGTTTTGTGCCGGACAGCAATTTCCATGGCATTGCCCAATTCACCTACATCGTCAACGACGGCAACGAGGCAAGCAACAACGGCAGCACCACCGCCACAGTCAATGTAGACGTCAGCGCCGTGAACGACGCTCCCGTTACCCAACAAGACACAGCCAGTGTGGATGAAGACACAGCCATCGTGTTCAGCCAAGCCGAGTTGCTTGCCAACGACAGTGATGTAGACACCGCCACCGACGGCCAAGTGCTAACCATCACCGCCGTATCAGGCGCGACAAATGGTACGGTGAGCATGCTGGCCAACGGCGACATCCGGTTCATCCCCAGCGCCAACTACCACGGCGCAGCCAACTTCACCTACACCGTGAGCGACAGCAACGGCGGCACCACAGACGCGAGCGTTAATTTGACGGTGCTTGCAGTCAACGATAGCCCGAAAGCGTTGGGTGATGTGTTTGTCACCCAAGAAGACAGCGCCATCGTGCTGACCTCAAAACAGCTGTTAGCAAATGACACCGACAACGACATTGCGACCGATGGCGAAGTCCTCACCATCAGTCGGGTGTTTGATGCCTTGCATTGCACTGTCACCCTCAACACGGATGGCACGATCAACCTCGTGCCCGATGCGCAATACCACGGCAATGTTAGGTTCAGTTACGAAATAACCGATACATCCGGTGCCACCAGCACCGCGTTTGTTGTGGCGGGCGTGAGTGCCGTCAACGACGCGCCAGTCAGTCAGAGTGACAGCTTTGATGGCACGGAAGACACACTCATCATTCTTGAACAAGCGGACGTATTGGCCAACGACACCGACAACGATGTGTTGACGGATGGCGACAGCCTGTCGGTGCAAAGTGTGGGCAATGCCAGTCACGGCACAGTGCGCTTGTTGACTTCAGGACAAATTGAGTTTTTGCCGGATGCCAATTACCACGGCTTAGCGACTTTTGACTATGTGGTGACAGATACTTTCGGTGCCACAAGTACCAACACGGTGACTTTAAGCATTGGGGCTGTCAACGACATACCCGTCGTCCAAGGCGAGTCTGAGAATACGAACGAAGACACAACGCTTTCTATTGATGCCGCGACCTTGCTGGCCAACGACAGTGACGTAGACACAGCCACAGATGGCCAAGTGCTGAGCTTGAGTGCTGTTAGCAGCATCAGTGGCAAAACCCACGGCACAGTGAGTTTGGTGACCAACGCAGACGGCACACAAACTGTGCAGTTCTCCCCCGACGCCAACTACCACGGTGTAGCGAGTTTCAACTACACGGTCAGCGACGGCAACGGGGGGTACGCCACCGCCCTTGCCACCATCAACCTTGCAGCTGTTAACGATGCGCCGGTTACAGTGGGCGAGATCGCTAGCACAGACGAAGACACCGCCATCTTCTTTACCCAGGCGCAACTCTTAGATAACGACAGCGACGTAGACACCGCCACCGACGGCCAAGTGCTAACCATCACCGCAGTCTCGGGGGCTACCAACGGCACGGTGAGCATGCTAGCCAACGGTGACATCCGCTTCATCCCCAACGCCAATTACCACGGTGCAGCCAGCTTCACCTATACCGTGAGCGACAGCAACGGAGGCACCACAGACGCCAGCGTGAGCATCACCGTCAATGCGGTCAACGACATACCCGTGGTGCTAGGAGAAAGCACAAGTACCAACGAAGACACCACGCTCTACATAGCAGCCAGCAAACTGCTAGCCAACGACAGTGACGTAGACACCATCACCGATGGCCAAGTCCTGAGCTTGAGTTCGGTGAGCAGCATTAGCGGGCAGACCCACGGCGCTGTGAGTTTGATCAACAACGCAGACGGCACGCAAACCGTGCAGTTCACGCCAGACGCCAACTACCACGGCGTGGCGAGTTTCAACTACACCGTGAGTGATGGCAATGGTGGATATGCCACCGCAGTGGCCACCATCAACCTTGCAGCTGTCAACGACGCGCCTGTCACAGTGGGCGAGATCAGCACCACAGACGAAGACACCGGGTTGACCTTCACACAAAAGCAGTTGCTAGCCAATGACAGCGACGTAGACACGGCCACCGACGGCCAAGTGCTAACCATCACCGCCGTATCAGGCGCGACAAATGGCACGGTGAGCATGCTCGCCAACGGCGACATCCGCTTCATCCCCAACGCCAACTACCACGGCACAGCCAGCTTCACCTACACCGTGAGTGATGGCAACGGCGGCACCACAGACGCCAGCGTGAGCATTACCGTTAACGCCGTCAATGATGTGCCAGTTGTGACGGGCGAAACAGTCAGTACCAACGAAGACACCACGCTTTGGTTTATCCCATCTGATTTGCTAACCAACGACACCGATGTAGACATGGCAACCGATGGTCAGGTGCTGAGCATCACCGCAGTCAGCAACGCCACGCATGGCACGGTGGGGTTCGTTACGCAAGCCGATGGCAGCCGACGCATTGCTTTCACGCCCGATGCAAACTATTTCGGTGTTGCAAGTTTTCAATACACCGTGAGCGATGGTGCGGGCGGAACTTCAACAGGCACCGTGTCGATCAATGTGGCTCAGATCAACGACGTACCTGTTGCATCCGATGACAGTTTGAGCGGTAGCGCGGAAGACAACGCGTTGCACATCAGTTTTGCCAAACTGTTATCCAACGACACCGACGCGGATAGCACCAATGCTTTATTGGGCGGTACGAACGATGTCTTGACCGTATCTGCGGTGGGCAACGCCACGCACGGCTCCGTGGCCTTGGTCAATGGCGAGATTGTTTTTACGCCAGATGCCAACTACCACGGGGTGGCAAGCTTTGTGTACCAGGTCCTCGATCAAAGTGGTGCCTTGTCACAGGCAACGGCAGCATTCACCATCACCGCTGTCAACGATGCGCCTGTCGCAACAGGCGAAACCATCAGCTCATCGGAAGATTCAAATTTGCTGCTCAATCAGAGCGACCTGCTTAAAAACGACAGTGACGTGGATGCGGCAATGGACGGACAAGTGCTCACCATCAAAGCCGTTTCAAATGCACGGCACGGCAGCGTGACCCTCAATGCGGATGGCACCATTTCTTTTGTACCCGACGCCAACTACTACGGCACGGCAAGCTTTGATTACACCGTGGATGACGGCAACGGCGGCACTGCATCTGCTACCGCCACGATCACACTGCTGAGCGTGAACGATGCGCCTGTGGCAACGGGTGAGACGGTTCAGGGTGTGGAGGATCAGCAGCTGACGATATTGAGCAGTGCCTTGTTGCAAAACGACACAGACGTAGACAACACACAAGCTAGCTTGACCATTTCGCGTGTTCTGTCGGGTGCAGGTGGCACGGCCTATTTGAATGCCAGTGGTCATGTGGTGTTCACGCCGAACACCAACTACAACGGCAATGCAACATTCACCTACTGGGTCAAAGACCCCGATGGTTTGGAGTCCAATGCGGTGACCGCAACGGTTGTTGTCAGCGCCGTGAATGATGCACCAACGGCGCAAGGCGAAATCGTGACAGGCGCTAGCGAGGATGCAGTTTTTTATATCAATAAATCGACCCTGTTGGCCAACGACAGCGACATTGATGACGCAAGCAGCGCATTGAGTTTGAGCTGGGTTGGCAATGCTTCGGGAGGCTCGGTCAGTTTGGACGGTAATGGCAATGTGGTGTTCACGCCCAATGCCAACTACAACGGCAACGCATCGTTTCAATACAAAGTGCGCGATTCCGCAGGGGCTGAATCAGCCGTAGTGCAAGCAGTCATTCCTGTCGCCGCAGTGAACGATGCGCCGGTGGCCGCGGATGACCAGTTTGAAACTTATAAAAATACAACCATGACGGTTGCTTTCAGTCAGTTAACCAGCAATGACAGCGATGTGGATGGCGACTCGTTGACCGTCAGTGCCGTCAGAGACCATGCGAATGGCCATGCATCCATTGTCAATGGTGAAGTGCAGTTTCAAGCCACGACGGGATTTACCGGCGCTGCATCGTTTGATTATTTGTCAGATGACGGACACGGCGGGCAGACTTGGGCGACGGCTTATGTAAATGTAGTTACCCCGCCCAATCGTTATCCTGTCATCGACTGGACGGGAAGCGTGATGGAAGAGAGATGGCCTTACACCTTTAATTGGTGTCAATTTTATTTTTCGATAAATGACGATGGTTTGCCAGCAGGTTTATCGATGAATTTAGTGTCGGTTAGCGTCCAAATTGGAGGAGATTGGTACGATGGATCGTCAAATATGTCCCTAAACAGAACAGGGGCTGATGGTTATTTTTTTTATAGAGGATATGGGGAGGGTTTGAAAACTGCATGGCATGTTGTTGACGATACAGGCGTAGAGAATATTTGTTATTTCGGCATAGCAGAGTGGTACAGCCCATGGTTCCAAAATTACTACGCCTATTCTGACCACACAGGCTACTACTCCCCCCCCGTCATCCTAGACCTCAACGGTGACGGCGTTCATTTCACCTCTCTGCAAAGCTCCAACGTCACGATGGATGTTAACTTTGACGGCATTCAAGACAAGATGGCCTGGGCAGGCAACGACGATGGCGTGTTGGTGTGGGACAAAGACCACAACCATCAAATCACAGATGCTTCAGAGTTCGGTTTTCAAACCCTCAAGGCCGATGCCCAAACCGATCTAGAAGGTTTGCAAGCGCTAGACACCAACGGCAATGGTCTACTTGATGCAGGGGATGACAAGTTTGCAGAGTTCGCTGTTTGGCAAGACGCCAACGGCAATGGCAAGACGGATGCGAACGAATTCAAAACACTGAGCGAGCTAAATATTGCCAGCATCAACCTGAAGTCGGATGGCCAAATGCGTGATGCAGGGACGTTGTTGGCCAACAGTGGCAGCGGCGAAAGCGATGCGGTGGTGATGGGCAATGCCGCCTTCACGCGCACAGACGGCAGCACAGGCCTGGTGGCGGATGCGATGTTGGCTTATGAACCAGGACGTGTTGCCGCAGCAGAAGCCGATGCACAAGTGGCAGAAGTTGTCCGCCAAGCTTTGTTGTTTAACCAGATGTGCAACACAGCCCCGGTTTCAGATGCTGCGGCGTTGGCGTTTGTTCCTATTGAGACGGATGTGACGGTGCAAGACTTACTGGCAACCGCCTCTGAAGCTTCGCACCAAACGCTGCAAGCCGCGTGATGTGAACGACCGACTCACCGACCTACATAACTCCCCGACTTCCCCCCATGCTTCTCTAGCAAGCGCACATCGGTGATGGTCATGCCGCGGTCCACGGCTTTGCACATGTCATAAATCGTGAGCAATGCAATTTGCACGGCGGTCAGTGCTTCCATCTCCACGCCGGTTTGCCCCACGGTTTCTACCGTCGCAGTGCACGCAATGCTGTGGTTGTCGGCGTTCATTGCAAACGCCACGGCAACACGTGTGAGCGCCAAGGGGTGGCACAGAGGAATCAAGTCACTGGTCTTTTTGGCGGCTTGAATTCCTGCGATGCGAGCAATGCCCAGCACGTCGCCTTTTTTCGCGGTGCCGCTTTTCACCAGTTCAAGCGTGGCCGGAAGCATGTGAATGCTGCCACTGGCGACGCCAACCCGACGCGTGTGGGCTTTGTCGGCCACATCCACCATATGGGCTTGGCCTTGGGCATCAAAGTGAGTGAGTGTGGACATGGGCAAATTCACAGGGGGTTAACATGACAGGCGCATCATACGGCCCGGCCCTTCTGTCTCTGTCACCATGCTTTCATACGCTTCAGTTTTTGCTTCTTTGCACCGCGCTGGCTGGCAACGTCTGGGCTTGCTGGGGCTGTGCGTGAGCTTAGGGCTGCCGCTTAACACCGTGCACGCCCAGCCTGCCACCACCCGTTTGCCCAACTTGGGCGACGGTGCCGAATTACCCCTGGGTGCAGAGCGTCGCTTGGGCGAGAGCATTGCACGCGAAATCTACCGCGACCCCGACTACATCGACGACCCAGTGCTGGGCGACTACCTGCAATCCATTTGGCAAGTGCTGTTGGACTCAGCCAGACAGCGCGGTGAACTCACCCCGGAGTTGGAGCAACAGTTTGCTTGGCAAGTGGCCTTGATACGCGACCGCAGCATCAACGCCTTTGCGCTGCCTGGCGGGTATTTGGGCGTGCACTTGGGCCTGATCTCTGCCGTGGCCAGCCCCGATGAGTTGGCCTCGGTGCTCGCGCACGAACTCACCCACGTGACCCAGCGCCACATTGCCCGCATGATGGCGCAGCAAGGGCGACAAGGCCCGATGGTGGTGGCGGCCATGATCTTGGGCATGCTGGCGGCCAGCCGAACACCCAGTGCCAGTGGCATGAGTGCTGCCAACGCCGTCATGGTGGGCGGTTCAGCCGCCGCCATGCAAAGCCAGTTGAATTTTTCGCGTGACATGGAGCGCGAGGCCGACCGCATTGGCTATGGCGTGATGACCGGCGCTGGTTTCGAGCCGCAAGGCTTTGTCACCATGTTTGAAAAGCTGCAACAAGCGGCGCGTTTGAACGACAACGGTTCCTTCCCCTATCTGCGCAGCCATCCCATGACCAACGAGCGCATTGCCGACGCCCAAGTGCGTCAGCAGCTGTTGCCTGCGCGGCCTGCGTTGGCCCTGCGTGCGGTACACGCCATGATGGCCGCACGCGCCCAAGTGTTGACGGGCCCTGGCGTGGACGCCTTGCGTGCCATCAGCGCACAAGGCTCGGCCAGCAACTTGGCGTCGGCTCCCGTGGCCAAGCAGGCTGGGGCGTTGTATGGCGCCACCATGGCTGACATGGCGTTGCGCGAATGGGCCTCTGCCCGACAGCACATGGCACGCTTGCAGGCCTTGCCCAATTTAGATGCCCCCGCCGCATACGCCGTGCGCTTGCTCAGCACCGAATTGGCCTTGGCCATGGGCGATGCCACGCAGGCCCTTGGCGTGATTGAGTCCAAAGCTCGCGTGCTGGCCGCAGACGACCGTGCCGGCCATCTGCTGTTGGCGCAAAGTCGTTTGGCTTCCAAGCAAGTGGTGCAAGCCAAACTGGCCAGTCAAGACTTGATGCTGTGGGTGAACCAGCGCCCACGTGATGCCTTGGCCTGGCAACTGCTCGCGTCGGCCTATGAGCTGCAAGGCGATAGCTTGCGCGCCATCCGTGCGCAAGCCGAAGCGCGTGCCATGGAGCTGGATTACCCGGCGGCTGTGGACCGCTTCAAAGCGGCGCAAGAGTTGTCTAGGGGTTTGGCGCGTGAAGGTCGCTTAGACCGCGCCGGGCACATCGAGGCATCCATCATCGATGCCCGCCTGCGCCAGTTAGAGAATTTGCGGCGGGAACAAGCGCTGGAGCGCTGAGTCAATCACCACGCCAAACGCTGAGTAGACCAGCGAGCCCAGCAAGGCCGCGCCAAAGCCTTGCACCTGGAAGCCGTCCAAGATGCCGGCCACCGCCCAAAACATCAGGGCATTGATGACAAACAAAAACAGGCCAAGGGTGAAAAACGTCACCGGCAACGTGAGCACCACCAGCGCAGGGCGCACGATTAAGTTGAACAAGCCAATGACAAAGGCGGCCACCATGGCCGCACCAAAGCCCGTGACTTCAACGCCGCTGTACAGATGTGCCAGGGCCAGCAGGGCCACGGCGTGGAGTAACCAAGACAAAATAAGTTTCATGTCGGGCCAGCATAGCATCCCGGCTATCATCCACACCCCCCAAGGTCCCGGTTTATTAGGTAGCCCCCTCTAGCGCCATGTCAGGCATTCACATCACCGACATCGAAGCCGCCATCAATTTTTGGCGCGACAAAAAGCCCTCTCCCGATGGCGTCACACTCGCGCCTGAAATTCGTGCCTTGGCCGAGGTCTACGCCATGATGGTGTACTACCACGAGGACGAAGCCGCCGAACAAGGTTTTCCAGCCAAGGCCTATGACGCGTGGCTCACTTGGTACCAGAGCACGCCAGACACACCGTGCATTGCCATTTGCTCGACCAGCCAGGGCGACCCCGAATGCAAGGGTTGCGGACGTACCTTTGACGAGGTGCAGTACTGGACCGAAATGTCTCCTGCCGACAAGCGCAGCACCTGGCGGCGCATCAGCATCATTGGCACCTCTTGGCGCTTCAACAAATACGCTGAGCGCGCGTCTGAAAACGTCAGAGACAGCGCAGCCTCTTAGGCCTCATGCGCTGAGACTCACTTCCAGCGCTCGCATTCGATGTCAACCGTGGTCTTGCCGTTGCTCATCATCACCACGCCTTCTTGAACCGTGGCCTGCAACTGCATGCTGCGCTCGGCCAGCTTGGCCAACTCTTGCGAGGCGGCACTGGGAATGCGCCACACCTGCAAGGTGCTGGGCTTGATGAGTTTGTTTTGCATGGTGCGCCACCACACCTCGCCCGAGCTGGAGAACACATACAGCATCACCTGATCGGCTTTGCTACAGGCCTTGAGCAGCGGTTTTTCTTCGGGTTGGCCCACTTCGATCCACAGCCGCGTGCGACCCGTGAAGTCGCGCAGCATCACATCGGGTTCGTTGGGGTCGGACAGGCCTGCGCCAAAGCCCAGCACGCCGTCGCCGTTGCACACGTCTTGCAACTGGTGCGCTTGCAGCGACAGCGCCACCAAGCGAACCATCATGCGTTCGTCAGTTTCGCTCGGGTGGCGCGCCAGGGTGAGCGCGTGGTCGGCGTAGTAGCCGTGGTCAATGTCGGCGATCTGAACGTTCGCCTTGAAGATGGTGGATTTGATAGCCATGGTGTGTGCGTCGCTCAGACGCGGCGGGCCAGCTCAGCTGCCTTGCCCACGTAGCTGCCGGGGGTCAGGGCCAACAGACGGTCAATCTCAGGCTGTGGAATCTCCAGCGAGCGAATCAAGCCATGCAGGGCTTCGGGGGTCACGGTCTTGCCGCGCGTCACCTCTTTGAGCTTTTCATAGGCACCCTGCACGCCGTAGCGGCGCATCACGGTTTGAATCGGCTCGGCCAGCACTTCCCAGGCCGCATCGAGGTCAGCGTCCAGGGCTTCGCGGTTAAGTTCTAACTTGTTCAAACCGACATGCAGCGACTGGTACGCCAATGCGGCATAACCCAGTGCCACGCCCATGTTGCGCAACACCGTCGAGTCGGTCAAATCGCGTTGCCAGCGGCTGATGGGCAGCTTTTCGCTCAGGTGTTTGAGCAAGGCATTGGCCAGGCCCAAATTACCTTCGGCGTTTTCAAAATCGATCGGGTTGACTTTGTGCGGCATGGTCGACGAGCCAATCTCGCCCGCTTTCAAGCGCTGCTTGAAATAGCCCAAGGACACATAGCCCCACACATCGCGTGACCAGTCGATCAAGATGGTGTTGGCACGTGCCACCGCATCGAACAACTCGGCCATGTAGTCGTGCGGCTCGATCTGAATGCTGTAGGGCTGGAATGTCAGTCCCAAGCCCACAGGCTCGGGTGTTTCCACCACACGGCGGCTGAAGGCTTCCCAGTCCGTGTCGGGCCAGGCGCTCAGGTGGGCGTTGTAGTTGCCCACCGCGCCGTTCATCTTGGCCATCATGGGCACGGCGGCAATGCGCGTGCGCACGGTTTGCAAACGCATCACCACGTTGGCCACCTCTTTGCCCACCGTGGTGGGGCTGGCGGTCTGGCCGTGGGTGCGACTGAGCATGGGCACATCGGCGTAGGTGTGCGCCATCTCGCGCAGCTTGGCGATCAAGCCGTCGAGGCCCGGCAGCAGCACCTGGTCGCGACCGGCTTTGAGCTGCAAGGCGTGGCTGGTGTTGTTGATGTCTTCGCTGGTGCAGGCAAAGTGCACAAATTCGGCGGCTGCTTCCAGCTCGGCGTGGCCCTTGAATTGGTTTTTGATCCAGTACTCCACCGCCTTCACGTCGTGGTTGGTGGTCTTCTCAATCTCTTTGATGGCCAAAGCGTCTTCGGTGGAAAACTGGCTCACCAAAGCCAGCAAGTGGCTGCGGGCCGCGGCGCTCAAGGGCTTGAACTCGTCAAAGCCCGCGTCACTCAAGGCGATGAACCAGGCAATTTCGACTTGCACACGGCGGTGCATATAGCCTTGCTCGCTCATCAAAGGACGCAGGGCGGAGAGTTTGGCGGCGTATCGGCCGTCCAGCGGCGACAAGGCCGTGACTTGGGTAATGCTCATCCTCCGATTTTAGGTGGTGCCGCTCGTATCAGGCGGCGCGCGGAGCCCGATAAAATGCAGGTCAATTCAAACCACACACGATTTATGAAACTCATTGGTGCCATCAGCAGTCCCTACGTGCGCAAAGTACGCATCGTCATGGCAGAAAAAAAACTGGACTACCAGTTCTTGCTTGAAGACGTTTGGTCTGCCGACACCCACATCGCCCAATCCAACCCCTTGGGCAAGGTGCCATGTCTGATCATGGAAGGCGGCGAAGCGCTGTTTGATTCGCGCGTCATCGTGGAATACGTCGACACCTTGTCGCCGGTGGGCAAGCTCATCCCACCCGGTGGACGCGACCGCGCCGAAGTCAAAACCTGGGAGGCCTTGGCCGATGGCTTGCTCGATGCGGCCATCTTGGCCCGCCTCGAAGCGCACTGGCCGGGTCGCGCCGATGCCGAACGCAGCCAAGCCTGGATTGAGCGTCAGATGAAAAAAATCGACGACACCTTGGCTGCCATGGACCGCGCCTTGGCCGAACGCAACTACTGCATGGGCATTCACTTGAGCCTGGCCGACATTGCCGTGGGCTGTGCCCTGGGCTATTTGGATTTCCGCTTTGCCTACATCGATTGGCGCAGCGAGCATCCCAGCCTCGGCGCCTTGTACGAGCGCTTGGCGCAACGCCCGAGTTTTCAAGACACACAGCCAGCGTGAACGGCCAAGGCCCGCCGCAGCGGGCCTTTTTCTTTCAGCGGTTGGCGCGGCGCTTGAGCCAGCGCATCAAAGCACCCACCAGCGGTAACTTTTCGTACAGCTCTTCGGCTGCGTCCCAGTAGTCGCGGTGTACGGCCACGCGCCAAACGCCTTGGTCTTGGCGCAGCACCAAGTGGCTGGCACCCCGGATGGTCTGCGTGGTGCCGCGCTTGAAGTTGCGAAATGCAAACAAAAAATCCCAGGTCACACAACACTGTGCGCCTTGTTGCACGCATTGGGTGATGACAAAGCGAGGGGCCTCTAATTCGCGAAACATGTGCTCAAAAATGGCCTGGATGGCGGCTAAGCCTGTCACCTCGTTGAACGGGTCTTTGAACTGTGCATCGTGGCTGTAGATGTCGCCCAGTTGCGCCAAGTCGCTGGGTTGCAGGTGTTCAAAAAAAGCCACCAAACGTGCCAGTGCGGCTTGCGGGGTGTCGTTGCCAAGAGGGGTGTGTTCGCGGGTGTGCATGAGGGCCTCACAGGCCGGTGGCGCGGTGCACGATGGCAAAGTACCACCGATAGGGCAACACGCGCAACAGCTTGAGCCAGCGCGTGAAGCGCTTGGGGAAATGAATTTCAAACAGCCCACGGGCCCAGCCCTGCAACATGGCTTGGGCGGCTTGTGCCGGGCTGATCAAGGCCGGCATCTCAAAGGTGTTCTGTGCAGTCAGAGGCGTGGCCACAAAGCCCGGGTTGACCACGCTCACGCCGATGCCTTGGGATGCGAGGTCCATGTACAAGGCTTCGGCCAAGTGAATCAACGCCGCTTTGGTGGGGCCATAGGCCAGGCTTTGCGGCAAGCCCCTGTAGCCTGCCACGCTGGAGATCAAGCTCAGGTGACCCTGGCCTTGTTGCAGCAGGCTTGGCAACACGGCGTCGAGCATGTGCAAGGCACCGGTGTAGTTCACCGCCTGGTGTTGCAGCATCTCGGGCAGCGAATACGCCGTGGCCCGCACCGACTTGTAATAGCCCGCGCAGTACACCACCACATCCAGCCCTTGCAGTGCTTGCACTTGCTCGGCCACGTGTCGCATGCCTTGGGCGTCGGTCACATCCAGGGTGAACGCATGCGCGCCCGCGTGCGCTTGAACAAACTCCGCCAACAACGCCTCTTGGCGTGCCGACACCACCACGCGTGCGCCAGCGGCATGCAGCGCGTGTGCGGTGGCCAGGCCAATGCCGCTGGACGCCCCAATCAGCCACACACTGCGGCCTGACCATTCGGTGATGGGTGGGTTCATGGGCCGCATGTCAGGCTCGGCGCTGGAACGACAGGGTCACATCGCCCAGGTGGATGCCCCACTTGGTCATGCGTGCTTTGTTGAGCATGACCTGTGGGGTCATCAGGTACATCCAGTCGTCCATCTGCACGTTCCAGACCTGGCCATCGACGGGCAGCGCCAGGGTGTAGCCCCAGCGAAAGCTGTTGCCACGGGTTTGGCCTTGGGCCGTGCCCACCACGTCGCCCGCCGTGCCGCTGTAGGCCCCGTTGCCCAAGTGCTGCAAACGCCAAATGCGTTTGTCGCGGGTGCCGTCGGAATACACAAAGTCTTCGTCCAGCACGCCGCTGTCGCCTTGCCATTGGCAGTTCATCACCACGGTGAAGCGCTTGACCACCTTGCCGTTGCGGTCGGTGAACACGCCCCAGGCATCGATCGTGCCGTTGAAGTACTGGCGCAGGTCCAGCAGCGGGCGCTCGTTGGCATAGTCGTCCACGCTGGGGCTGGCGCAGCCACTCAGGGCTGCGGCGCCCGCCACCGTGCCCACGCTGCCCAGCAACAGTTTTCGTCGGTTCATCATGTCAGTTCTCCTGCAACACATGGCGCAGCGTCCACAAACGCCACGCGGCTAAAAATTTCAGACCGCAAGGCAGCACACCATAGGCCAAGGTCAGCGCCCACAGTCCTGAGGCATTGTGCGCTCCTGGTGTGTAGCCCAGGGCTTGCAAGGCCGGCAGGCTCACGCCCGCAGCCAAGGCCAGGTTGAGCTTGGTCGCCACTTGCCACCACCCCAGGTAGCGGCCCTCATGCGCGCCGTCGTCACCCGCACGTTGAATCACGCCTGTCAGCAAGGCACCAGGCACCACCAGGTCGGCACCCAGCGCCACACCCGACAAGGCGCAGATCACGCCAAAGCCGATCAAGTCGCCGGCAGCCAAGCTGACCGTCCACATGAACACGCCCATGGCCAGCACCATCCCCAGGCCCCAGGCCTGCAACAGTCCCACGCGGCGCACCACACGCAGCCACAGCGGCAGCGACGCCGCGGCGGCCAGAAAGTAGAGGCCCAGGTAGCGCGCCTCAAACCCGCTGGGCGCTTGCAGTTGGTCTTGGATGAAAAACATCACCAAGGTGGCTGGCACGGCGCTGGCAATGCCATTGAGCACAAACACTTGCAGCAGGGCGCGAAACGCTGGGCGTTGCAGCGGCGATGCATCGCTGACCGGGACACTGTGGGTGTCGTGTCTTGGCTGCGACGGAAACGGCGCGCTGCGCCACAGCCACCAGCACAGGCCCAGTGCCAACGCAAATCCACTCACCAGCAGGTGGGCATGCAGCAAGGTGGGCAAGACCGAGGCCAGCACCACCCCCACCAGCCCTAAGCCTTCGCGCCACGCCACGATACGGCTTTGCTGTGTGGCCTGGCCACCCAAGCGGGTGCCCCAAGACTGCAAGCTCAGGTTCAAGCAGGTGGCCCCCACATAGGCCAGCACCAAGCACACGGCGGCGAAGGGCAGAACGTTGTCGGGCGTGACCTGCACACCCAGCAGGCGCAACCACACATCGGGCAACCACAAACCGGCAAAGCCCAAGGCCAACAGAACGCTCAACACACCGGTGCGCTGGCGCACGCGTGTCATGCCCTGGGCAAACCAGCCGTCACAGCGCGCTCCCAGCCAGGGGTCAAGCAAGGCATCCAGGGCCCGCACGGCCAACAGCAAAGCCCCCAGGCTGGCCAGTGGCACGCCCCACTCGGTGGCGTAGCGGTGTGGCAGCAGCACATACAAAGGCAAGCTCACAAAGGCCAGCGGCAAAGCCATTCCACTCAAGCGCAGCCACTGCGTGATGGGCCACGGTGCGTGGTGGGTGTTCGTCACGGCGAAGCGCCTGCCAGCAACTGTTGGCGCAACAGCGGTTGCGAGGTTTGCGGCGAGAGCCAAATGCCAAAGAAGCGGCGTGCAAACTCCAGCTCGCGTATCTCGCCCACGGCTTTGCCTTGGTGCAAAAACTGCGCGCCCGACTCGGGCAAGTACACCCCGGTGATCACCTCGCCGCTGCGCACATTGGGCAGCAGAGATTGCAAGCTTTGCAGCCAAGTGGCGGACTGTTCGGCACTCAGGGCGCGCTGGCCTTGCATCTCGGCGATGGAGCGCTGCGCAATGTCGCGGCCCTGAAAGTCGCGCAAATAGCGCAGCTCCAACACCAAGCGCTGCGAGGCCCACTCGTTGGGGGCAAACGCGGCGTTGCTGGCCCACAGGCTGGCGTGGTACACGTCAAAGCCCCAGTAGGTGAAGCGGTGCTCACCCACCAGCCGTGGGTTGCCCAGCAGGGGGCGCAGGCGTTGAAAGGCTTGTGCGGTCAGTTCTTTGCTGGCGGTGTTGTCTTGCGCCAGCGCAGGCCAGGTGCACACCAAGGGCACCGCGCCGATGAGCCAAGACCTGCGCTGCATCACACCTTCTCCAGCGTGTACTGCACCACGTCGATGTTGGCTTGTTCAAACGCCGCTTCGCAATAGGCCAGGTAGAAATCCCAAATGCGTACAAAGCGCTCGTCAAAACCCAAGGCCAGCACGCGCGGCTTGTCGGCCAAAAAGTCGTGACGCCAGCGACGCAGGGTCTCGGCGTAATCCAGGCCAAAGGCCATCTCGTCCACGATGCGCAAGCCCGCTGCGGCCGCCTGGGCGCGGAACTCGCGCGGACACGGCAAGCAGCCGCCCGGAAAGATGTATTGCTGAATGAAGTCGGTGCTTTTGACATAGCGCTCAAACAGCGCGTCATCGATCACGATGGTTTGAATGCAGGCCTTGCCACCGGGTTTGAGCAAGCGCTGCACCGTCTCAAAGTAGGTCGGCCAATATTCCTGGCCCACGGCTTCGAGCATTTCGATCGAGCAAATCGCGTCGTAGGGCCCGTCGTTGATGTCGCGGTAGTCTTGCAAGCGCAAGTCGCTGCTGGCTGCCAACCCCACGCGCTGCATGCGCTCTTGGGCGTAGGCCAATTGCTCATGGCTCAGGGTCACGCCGTGCATGCGGGCACCAAACTCCAAGCCACCCATCTCGGCCAGTGCGCCCCAGCCGCAACCAATCTCCATCACCCGGTCGCCAGGCTTGACACCCGCCATGCACAAGGCGCGGTGCACTTTGGCGTTTTGCGCGAGTGACAAGTCTTGGCTGCGGTCATCGCCAAACCAAGCCGACGAGTAGTTCATGGTGGGGTCTAGCCACAGCTGGTAGAACGCGTTGCCCAAGTCGTAATGGGCGTGGATGTTTTTGGCGCTGTTGCGCCGTGTGTTGCGGTGGAGCAAATGCCGCACGCGGTACACCAAGCGGCCCAGCCAGTGGCCGTAGATCAGGTCTTCCATCTCGCGACGGTTGGCCACCAGCAGTTGCAACAACTCTGGCAAGTGGGGCGTGCTCCAGTCGCCCGCGATGTAGCCCTCGGCAAAGCCGATGTCGCCAGACTTGATGGCCTCACTCAGAGGCTTCCAGTTGTGCAAATGCAAGTGCGCATGCAGGGCGGGATGCGCGCTGTCGTGTTGACCAAACTGTGTGGTGCTGCCGTTGGGCCACATCACACTCAAGCTGCCGTGACGCAACTTGTGCAACAAGGCCACCACACGGCGTGCGCTGGCGGGCATATCGCTCGACAGGGGCAAGACGGAGGCAGATGTGGAGGTGGAGGTGGTGTTCATGGCGCTTGGGGGCATCGGTCAACGGGTCACAAAATCTTGAGGGGGTATGGGTTTGGTGAAAAAACGCACACGCTTGCGCCACAGTTGCAGCGCTTGCCAGTGGATGCGTGCCATCACCATCAAAGTCATCAAGGGAAAGCGCCATAAAGCACGCTGTTGCGCTGTGCGCGTGGCGGGCATGAGTGTGCCGCTGACGCTGGTTTGAATCAACGGGCCCAGCGCGTCGTCGTGGTCGACACGTGCCACGGTGCGGTCAGTGGTGCGCATGAAGCGAAAACGGTAAATGCCTTCGATGGCGCAAAACGGCGACACATGAAACACCTTGCTGGCCACCAGTTCTTGGCCCCAGCGTGGTTGATCCAGAAGGTAGCAATGCCGCTCGCCAAAGGTGTTGTTCACCTCCGCCACGGTGGCCCGTAAGCCACCATCTGCGGCGTGGCAGTACCAAAAACTCACGGGTTTGAAGGTATAGCCCAGCACCCGTGGGTAGCAATGCAGCCACACCTCACCTGTGGCGTCGGTGATGCCCTCTTGCAGCAGCAGCTCATCCAGCCATGCCAGTGCACCGCCTTGTGCGGCGCTGCGTCCGTCGCCGTGGTCCACGTCGTGAAAACTCATCAGCCCGGCCCGGTTGATGGCCAGTTCAGTGGGCGCACCTGCTGCCAGGCTGCGCATGGGCAGCAGCAAAAAATACGTGGCGTAGTCAAACGCATGGTGGCTGGGGCGCAAGCGCGTGTGGCGTACGCGTCCCAAGCCCAACAAGGGCCCGGCGGTGTGCGCGCGTGCGGGAGTGTTCATTGGGCCAGCACACCCAACGCGGCATCGCGTCCGGCCTTGAAGCCGTCTTCGTGAAACCCATAGCCCATCCAAGCACCGGCGTACCAGGTGTGTTGTTGGCCTTGCAGTGCGCTCACTTGGGCTTGTGCCCGGATGGCGGCCAAGTCAAACACAGGGTGGGCGTACTCGAAGCGGCCCATCACTTGGGTGGGGTCAATTTCTTCGATCGGATTGAGTGACACAAACACGTTGTGTGTGAATGGCAAGGGCTGCAACTGGTTGAGCCAGTAGTGCAGACAGACTTGGGCGCGTTCCGTGTTGGCTTGCGCCGCGCGTTGGTAGTTCCACGCCGCCCAGGCCAGTTTCTTTTTCGGCATCACCGAGGCGTCGGTGTGCAACACCGCCAAGTTGGGGTGGTAGCGCACGGCACCCAAAATGCGTTCCTCATCCACACTGGGCGCGGCCAGCATGGCCAGCGATTGGTCGGCGTGCGTGGCCAGCACCACGGCGTCAAAGCGTTCACTGCCTGATGCGGTGTGGACGCTGACACCCTGTGCCTCGCGTTCAATCCGTCGTACCGGGGTGTTGAGGCGTTTGTCCTGAATGCGCGCGATGATTTTTTCGACGTAGTGGCGCGCCCCTCCACGCACGGTGTGCCATTGCGGGCGGTTGTTGACCTGCACCAGCCCATGGTTGTGGCAAAACCGCACCATGGTGGCCACAGGAAACATCAGCATTTGATCGGTGGGGCAACTCCAGATGCAGCCCAACATGGGCAGCAAATAGTCATCGCAAAACGCCTCCCCAAAACGGTTGGCCAGCAAAAATTCACACAACGGTTGTGCCAACTCTTCGTCGTGGTTGCGCTCGGCCAATTCGGTGACCAGCGTGTTGAAACGCAGCACCTCGCGCAGCATGCCAATGAAGCGCGGGTTGAATACATTGCGCCGTTGCGCAAACACGGTGTTCAGCGAGGCGCCGTTCCACTCGAGTGGTCGTTGGCCGGGGGCCTGCGGTGCTTGCACCGAGAACGACATGTCGGACTTCGCCGTCTCGACTTGTAGTTCGTCGAACAACGCAATCAAGCCTGGGTAGGTGCGTTCGTTGAACACCAAAAACCCGGTGTCCACGCCATGCGTTTGCACACCTTGGGGTGTGGGCAAGGTCACGTCCACGGTGTGGGTGTGACCGCCAAAATAATCGGCTGCTTCAAACAGCGTGATGTCTGCACGACCCGACAGGTGGTGCGCGGCAGACAGGCCCGAAATGCCCGAGCCGATGATGGCGACGCGCTGGCTCATGACCCGTTGGCTTTCGCGGCCAATTGCTTTTCTACTTCGGCCACAAAGCTTTTGTCCTGTGGTCCGGTCATGGCGTTGAAGCTCTTGATGTGTTGACCGTCGCGGCTGATGATGTATTTGTAAAAATTCCAGCGTGGTGCTGTGCCTGTTTGTTCAGCCAGTTGTTTGAACAAGGGCAGGGCCTCAGGCCCACGCACCGACGACTTGGCAAACATCGGGAATTTCACGCCGTAGGTGTTCTCGCAGAAGTCGGCAATCTTGGCGTTGCTGTCTGGCTCTTGGGAAAAGTCGTTGGAGGGAAAACCCAACAACACCAAGCCACGGTCTTTGTACTTGGCATACAGCGCCTCCAGGCCTTTGTATTGCGAGGTGAACCCGCAGTAGCTGGCGGTGTTGACCACCACCACCACTTGCCCCGCGTATTGGCACAAGGCTTGGGGCTTTTCGTCTTGCAAGCGCAGCACGGTGTGTTGAAGCACGCGTGGGCAGGCGGTGCCCGAAGCGCTGGGTGTGTTCTCAGCCGCGTGGGCCGTGATGGGCGACAGTGACACCCACCCAACCCAGAGCGCAAGGCCTAAACAACGAATGAAACCTGAGAAAAATGACATGAGATCCGCTTGATTTGTGATGGCTATTGAATGATGATGGCGTAAATAGGTGGTTTTGTCCATGACAAAGCCAGAGCCCTCACCTTCCCCTCGGCAATTTTTACGCGACCCCCTCATGAACTTTCGTGCTGACTCTGCGCCCGTGCTGCTGTCGATCGCTGCGGTCGAGCGTGACACGGGCCTAGGCAAAGACACCTTGCGTGTCTGGGAGCGTCGCTATGGCTTCCCGACCCCCGGTCGCGATGCCTATGGCGAACGCACTTACCCGCTGGAGCAGGTCGAAAGGCTGCGCCTCATCAAGCGCTTGATGGACCAAGGTCAGCGTCCAGGCCGCATTGTGCCCTTGCCCACCGAAGACTTGCAGCGTTTGAGTCAGAGCCTTTATGCCGCGCCGCAGTCATGGGTCGTCACACCGGTCGACAGCCACACCGATGTGTCGCATTACATGCAGTTGATTCGCAGCCACCACACCGAGGGCTTGCGTACCCAACTCAAACAAGCCATGACGCACCTGGGACTCAAGCAATTTGTCATCGATGTGGTGGCCCCCGTCACCACCGCTGTGGGCGACGCGTGGATGCGCGGCGAGATCGAGGTGTTTGAAGAACATGTCTACACCGAGTGCGTGTCGGCCTTGCTGCGTCAGGCCATGGACACCTTGGTGGACAGCAAATCCGAGGCCACCCCACGTGTCTTGTTGACCACTTTTCCGCAAGAGCCACATGGCTTGGGGTTGTTGATGGCGCAGAGCATGCTGGCTTTGCAAGGGGCGAGCTGCATCTCGCTGGGCACGCAAACGCCGCTGCACGACATTGCCAAAGCGGCACAAGCCCACGCGGTGCATGTGGTGGCCTTGAGCTTTAGCAGCAGCATGAACCCCAAGCATGTGGTGGACGGATTGAAAGAACTCAGCCAGCTGTTGCCCTCCAACACTGAAGTCTGGGCGGGCGGACAAAACCCGGTGTTGCAGCGGCGTCAACATGCCGGTGTGGTGTGCCTGCAAGGCTTGACCCACATCGCCGCTGAGGTGCAGCGTTGGCGTGCCGAGCACGCCACCTAAAATTGCGGCCATGACCGCCACCCCTCTTCCCGCCCCCGCCTTTTTGTCCAAACTCACGTCCCGTGCCGAGGCCGTACAGCGGGTGGCCGCTTTGAAAGCCTTGGGCCCGGTGGTTTTCACCAATGGGGTGTTTGACGTGCTGCACCGCGGGCATGCCACCTACTTGGCGCAAGCCCGCTCTTTGGGCACGAGCTTGGTGGTGGCGCTCAACAGCGATGCGTCTGCACGACGCTTGGGCAAAGGCCCGGATCGGCCGCTCAATGCCGAGGCCGATCGTGCGGTGTTGATGGCGGCGCTCGAATCGGTGAGTCTGGTGACGTGGTTTGACGAAGACACGCCGTTGCAACTCATCACCGAGTTGCGCCCCGACATCTTGGTCAAAGGTGGCGACTACGACATGGCCAAGCTGGCCGAGACCCGCGTGGTGCAAGCCTATGGCGGGCGTGCACTGGCGATTCCTTTTGTCGATGGCTACTCCACCACGGCGTTGGTCAACAAAATACGTGCGCAGTGACCCCCGAGGCTGCTCCCACCATGCCCACCTCCCGCACCCCATCGTTGCTTGTTGCTGTGGCAGTGTTGTCTTGCGGCCTGCTCTGGTCAGGCGTCAACGCGTATGACGTGCCCACATGGTGGCTGGAAGTGTTGCCGGTTTTCATGGCGCTGCCATTGCTGTGCGCCACCTACAAAAATCTTCCTCTCACCACGCTGGTGTACGTCGGCATCTTTGTGCACGCCTGGGTGTTGATGGTGGGTGGCATGTACACCTATGCCCGCGTGCCATTGGGTTTTGAGATGGCCGAATGGCTGGGCTTGCACCGCAACCCCTACGACAAGGTGGGCCACTTTTTCCAGGGGTGTGTGCCCGCGCTGGTGGCTCGCGAAATCTTGCAGCGTGGCGCCTACGTGCAGGGGCGCAAGATGCTGGCTTTCTTGGTGGTCTGCGTGGTGTTGGCGGTCAGTGCCAGTTATGAGCTACTGGAGTGGGCCGCCGCCATAGCACTGGGGCAAGGCGCGGATGAATTCTTGGCCACCCAAGGCGACCCGTGGGACACACAGTCCGACATGCTGTTTGCCCTGATCGGGGCCAGTACGTCACTGCTGGTGTTCTCGGGGCTGCACGACCGACAAATGGCCCGTTTGTCTAAGTGCCAAACACCGTTGCCCACAAGCGAACAATAGCCGAGCGTTCGTTTTCTAGGGTGTGCGCGTCCACTTGTGTGGGTTGCTCATCCAGCCGTGCGGTGTGCTGCACTTTGCGCAACTCACGGTAGGCATCGGCGGCTGCCACACCCACACCGGGCGGCAGCAAACCGGCTGCTTCGGCGTTGTGCAGCAGCGCAATATTGCCCAGGTTGGCGCTCAAGCTGGGATGGGTATGGGAATAAGCCAGCACCAGGTACTGCACCGCAAACTCCACATCGACCATGCCCCCGGTGCTGTGCTTGACATCAAACAACCCTGCCTTGACAGGCCGCGCCGCACGCAGCTTGTCGCGCATGGCTTGAATCTCTTGTGCCAGCGCCGCGTGATCGCGCGGCGCATGGATGACGCTACAGCGCACGGCTTCAAAGCGCGTGCGCAACTCAGGCGACCCCAAGCAGCAGCGTGCCCGTGTCATGGCCTGGTGTTCCCAGGTCCAGGCCGTGTTGCTGCCACGCTGAGCTTGGTAGCTGGCATAGGCCTCAAAGGTGGTGACCAGCAAACCGGAATTGCCGTTGGGACGCAAGGCGGTGTCAATCTCGTACAAGTCGCCTTCGCCTGTTTTCACCGTCAACCAGTTGATCAGTTTGCGCACAAAGGCGGCATAAATTTCGCCCGCTTGTTCGTGCGGGTCTTCGTAGACAAACACGATGTCAAGGTCGCTGCCATAGCCCAGTTCTTTGCCGCCCAATTTGCCGTACCCGACGATGGCAAACAAGGGTTCGTCGCGGTGGCGCTGCTTCAAGCGTTGCCAAACCCAGCGGCTGGTGACTTTGAGCATGGTGTCGGCCAACGCGCTCAGGTCATCGGCCACTTGCTCGACCGTCAGGCTGCCTTCCACGTCACGTGCCAAGGTGCGAAAAATCTCGCCATGGTGTGCGCGACGAAGCAGGTTCAACAACGATTCGTCGTCGTCTTGCTCCACGTTGTGCAAGGCGGCGCGGCGTTGTTCGAGCTCGTCTTCAAAGCCCACGGGGTCAAAGCGCTCGTGCAACAAAGCCTCGCTGGCCAGCTCATCGATCACACCGGGGTGTTGCAGCAAATAGCGCGCAGGCCACCGTGCGGCGCCCAACAAGCGCAGCAATTGTTCGTGCACACGTGGCCGCTCCATCAGCAAGGCCAGGTAACTTTCGCGGCGCAGCAACGGCTCCATCCAGTCGCACCAGCGCACGGCGGCATCTTCGCTGGCGTGTCCTTCCAGCACCCATTTCTGGGTGCGTTGCAGCAACTTGAGCAAGCGCTGGCGACCGTCTTCGCGCAAAGCGCGTATGCGTGGGTGGTCGGGCCAGTCAGCCACGCGTGCGCGCAAACGTTCGCTGAGGTGCGGCAGCAGACTCTCCAGGTCAGGGCAGTCGAGCCCGTTGCTCTGGTTGCATCCTTTGCAGTCTTTGCCGTGCTTGTTTTTCGGGGCGCTGTCTTGACCCAGCAAACGGTCAAACTCTTGCGCCACCAATTCCCGGTGGCCGTCGAGTTGGATCAAAAAGTCACACACATCGCCAAAGCCCAAGGTCAGCGAAATCCAGTTCAGGTCGGCATCTTGGGTCGGCAGCAGGTGGGTTTGTTGGTCGTCTAAGTACTGAATGCGGTGCTCGACTTGGCGTAAAAACACATAAGCCTTGGCCAGTGCTTCGGCGGTCTGGGTCGGCATGAGCTTGGCTTGTACCAAGCGTTGCAAGGCTTGCAGGGTGGGGCGTGTGCGCAATTCGGGGAATTGGCCACCACGCACCACTTGCAGCAGTTGCACGGTGAATTCAATTTCGCGAATGCCACCACGCGACAGTTTGACGTCGTTGGCGCGCTCGGGACGTCCTGCGCTGCGTTTGGCGGAGTGGTTGCGAATTTGTTGGTGCAGCCCGCGCAAGGCTTCGAACACGCTGTAGTCGAGGTAACGCCGAAAAACAAAGGGCAACACGGTGTCGCGCAAATCTTGTGCCGAAGCTTGTGCATTGGCCGGTGCCACCACGCGACTTTTGAGCCAGGCAAAGCGTTCCCACTCGCGGCCCTGCACCAAAAAATATTCCTCCAACGCACTGCGTGAGACCACACTCGGGCCCGAATTGCCGTTGGGGCGCAAGGCCAAATCCATCCGGAACACAAAGCCATGCTCGGTGGTGTCGCCAATCAGGCTGTAAATCACCTTCACCGCTTTGGCAAAGTAGTCGTGGTTGCTGATGCGCCCGCGTCCGTCGGGCAAGCCGGTGGTGTCGCCGTCCTCGTCGTACACATAAATCAAGTCAATGTCGCTGGACACATTGAGCTCGCGCGCCCCCAGCTTGCCCATGCCGATCACCCACAGCACGGCACGTTGGCTGTTGGGTGTCATGGGGGCGCCGTATTGCGCATCCAGTTGCGCGCAGGCTTCTTGGTAGGCCACGTCCAGGGCCAGCTCGGCCAGCTCGGTCATGGCGCGCGTGACCACCGACAACTCGGCATGTTGGGCGCAGTCAAGCACCACCAGCCGCTCCATCACCAGTTGACGCAAGATGCGTAGCGCCTCACCGCAACCGTGCTGTTGGCGCAAGGCAGCCAGGCACGTTTGCATGCCGGCCATCACCGGCTCACCTGGGGGCAACCATCCCATGTCGGCCTGGTAGCGGCGGCGAATACGTTGAACAAAGCGGGAGTAAGCGCTCAGGTCGTTCATCGAGGGGGGGATAATTCCGGTCACGTCGCTTTCACCATGAAACAGTTGTCCAATTTGCCAGAGCCCACACCCCACATTGGCACTCCGCTGTCCAAGTGGGCGCGTCTGCTCACGGTTGCCGCATGGTGTGTCGGCGTGGTGTGTGTCACCGTCGTGGTTGCCTGGGCTGCTCTACACGCTTTGATTGTGCCGCGAATCAACGATTACCGTGAGTTTCTGCAGCAACAGGCCACGCGTGCCATCGGCACGCGCGTCGAGATTGGCCACATCCGTGCGCAGGGTGGTTGGCTGGTGCCCAGTTTTGAAGTGAGCGAAATCTTGCTGTTTGACGCCCAAGGCCAAGAGGCCTTGCGCTTGCCGCGTGTGTTGGCGGCCTTGTCATTGCGTTCGGTGTTGCAA
The DNA here is from genome assembly GCF_003063395.1 of Limnohabitans sp. JirII-29. Taxonomy (NCBI): domain Bacteria; kingdom Pseudomonadati; phylum Pseudomonadota; class Betaproteobacteria; order Burkholderiales; family Comamonadaceae; genus Limnohabitans; species Limnohabitans sp. JirII-29. Next base: position 137,745 of record NZ_NESB01000004.1, on the reverse strand, counting down.
GGCGGGTTTGAGCAGTTGGCGATTGACCAGCCCGAACTTGACATTCGCCGCGATGTCAACGGACAGCTCTGGATCGCCGGTTTGAGCACACAAGCGTCCGGGGATGGCAGTGGTGCCGATTGGTTTTTTTCGCAGCATGAATTCGTGGTCACGCAGGGCCTGGTGCGTTGGCGCGATCAAAGCCGCCAGGGAGAAGACGCGCCGGTGTTGACCCTGCGCCAGGTTGATGTGGTGGTGAAAAACCAATGGAACGGCCACGACTTGCGCATCGATGCCACACCGCCAGAGGCGCTGGGTCAGCGTGTCTCGGTGCGCGGTAAGTTTCATCAGGCCCCTTGGGGGCGTCCTGGCGATGTGGCGTCATGGACGGGCGAGGTGTTTGCTGACTTGCCTTTTGTCGATGTCTCCACCTTGCGCCGTTGGGTGCCTATGGACCAGGGCGTGTCGCTGCAAGAAGGCCGTGGCGCGGTGCGTGTGTGGGTCGATGTGACCCATGGCCAGCCGGTCGGTGTGGCTGCCGATGTGGCGCTGGAAGCGGTGGATGTGCATCTGGGGGCTGAACTCAAAGCGTTGCGTCTGCGCCATGTGCAGGGTCGACTGGGGGCCAAGTGGCAAAACACAGGTCCGAACCAGGAGGTGGAAGTCAACAGCCAGGACCTGGTGTTTGACACCGAAGAGGGCGAACGCTGGCCCGGTGGCGTGGTGCGCGTCAGCTGGCAAGGCGACGACTTGCATGCGGGGGCCTTGAGCGCCGATCAACTGGACCTGGAGGCGCTGGCCCAAATCGGCCAACGTTTGCCCCTGCCCGAGACCTGGCGCGCTGTGTTGGCGCGCGTTCAGCCCAAAGGCCACGTCGACAAATTACAAGCCAGTTGGAACACCCGTGGCAGCGCCACGACCCCCCCAGCGCTGACCTACACGCTGCGCGCTGGCGTGCGCGACTTGCATCTGTTGCGTGACACCATGGCGGGCAGCCCGCTGGCGGACATGCCCGGCATGCATGGCGCGCAGGTAGACATTGACCTGAACCAGCAAGGCGGCAAAGCGCAGCTCAAAATTCAGCAAGGCAGCGTCACCCTGCCACTTGGTTTGGACGATCCCCACTTGGTGTTCGATGACGCCTCGGCACAGTTTGCTTGGCAGCAGCGCGGGGAGCAGCTCTCGGTGCAAGTCACCCAGGCCCAATTGGCCAATGCCGATGTGGCAGGTGACTTCAGTGGCAGTTGGAAAACAGGTGAAGGCAGTCAGCGCTTGCCGGGTGTGTTGGATCTGACGGCCAACATCAGCCGTGCCCAGGCGGCCCAAGTGCACCGCTACTTGCCCAACAGCTTGCCCTTGGAGGTGCGCAGCTACGTGCGCGACGCGGTGCAACAAGGGGTGGCCAGCAAAACTAAGTTGCGCATCCGTGGTGACTTGAAAGACTTGCCCTTTGACAACCCCAAGCTGGGCGAGTTGCGCATCTCCACCCAAATTGACCAGGGTCGTTATGCCTACGTGCCCGTGCCCAAAGGCACCCGCGCACCCGCCGCCAGCAACTGGCCTGCACTCACGGAGCTCAGTGGCGAGTTGGTGTTTGACCGCAGCGCCTTGCACTTCAAAGGCAGCAGCCAGTTGGAAGGCGCTGACAAAGTGCCATGGCAAAAGGTGGAGGCTCACATTGCCAACTTGGCCCGACCCGAGCTCAACGTCACAGGCGAGGCGCGTGGGCCGTTGAGCGATGTGTTGGGGCTGATCTCTCGCACCGCACTCAACGATTTGACGGGCGAGGTGCTGACGGGCAGTCAAGGGTCTGGTCTTGCCAGCTACAAGCTCAGTTTGAAGTTGCCACTGGATGCGCTGCGTAAATCCAAGGTGCAGGGCAGCGTGACGTTCGAGGGCAACGAGCTGCAAGTCATGGCGGGCACGCCCGTGTTGAGCGCTGTCAAGGGCGCCTTGCAGTTCAGCGAGCAAGGCTTCAAGCTCAAAGACCTCAAGGCACGGGCCCTGGGGGGCGATGCACAAATCGAGGGGGGGTTGGCAGTGGGCACACCCTCGGGCGACTCGCCCTTGCAGCTCAAGATCAAAGGCCGTGTCAGCGCCGAAGGCTTGCGTCAAGCCCGCGAGCTGGGCTGGGTCACACGCATGGCGCAACACACCAGCGGCAGTGCGGCCTATGACCTCACCTTGGGCCTGCGTCGCGGCCAGCCTGAGTTGTTGATCAACAGCGATTTGCGTGGCCTGGCCTTGGCGCTGCCCGCACCGTTGAACAAGGCAGCAGCCACGGCTTTGCCGTTGCGTGTGTCCATGCAGCTCACCCGCGAGTCCTTGCTGCCCAAGGCCAAATTGCTGCAAGATCAAATCAATGTCAGCTTAGGCCGCGTGGTGGCTTTGAGCTATGTGCGTGACCTCAGTGGCGACCAGCCCCAGGTCTTGCGAGGCGGCATTGCCGTGGGCCAAGCGGTGAGCGACAACGTGCCCTTGCGCGACAAAGGCGTGAGCCTGAACCTGCAGTTGCCAGCCTTCGATGTGGACGCCTGGAGTGAGGCCGTGGGGCAACTCACCGGCGTGCCTGCGCGCGATGCCTTGCGCACCTCTTCGAGCGTCAAGCCGGTGGGCAGCACCGCCGAGGCAGGCAATGCCCAAGACTATGTGCCCACCTTCTTGGCTTTACGCGCAGATTTGCTGACGGTGAGCGAGCGCGTGCTGCACAACGTGTTGGTGGGGGGCACCCGCCAAGGCGAGGTGTGGCGCTTGAACATGCATGCCGATGAGCTCAATGGTTCGGCCGAAGTGCGTTTGGCCAGTGGCAACACCCCGGCCCAATTGTTGGCACGTTTGAGTTACCTCAACATCCCGCCCAGCCTGGTGCCTGACGTGGAGCGCATGCTCAGCGAACAACCCAGCAGCATTCCGGCCTTGGACATCGTGGTCGACGACCTGACCGTGCGCAATAAAAAGCTGGGTCGCTTGGAGATTCAAGCGGTCAACCGCACCGCCAGCAACGCATCGCGTGAATGGCGCTTGAACAAATTCAACCTCAACATGCCCGAGGCCAGCTTCACCGCCAGTGGCAACTGGGCCGCAGACGGCCCCAGCGTGCGGCGCACCCAGCTGAGTTTTGTGATGGATGTGCACGACAGTGGTCAGTTGCTGACGCGCTTGGGAACGCCCGACGCGATTCGGGGTGGCAAGGGCCGCCTGGAGGGGCAGGTGTCATGGCGTGGCTCCCCCATCACGCTGGACTACGCCAGCATGTCGGGCAAGCTCAACATGGCGATTGAAAAAGGGCAGTTCCTCAAAACCGAACCCGGTGCCGCCCGGCTGCTGGGCGTGTTGAACTTGCAGGCCTTGCCACGTCGTTTGACCCTGGACTTCAGCGACATCTTCAGCGACGGTTTTGCGTTTGACTTTGTGCGCGGTGATGTGCGCATCGACCAAGGTGTGGCCTTCACCAACAACTTGCAAATGAAGGGTGTGGTGGCAGGCGCTTTGATTGAAGGACGGGCTGACTTGGCGCGCGAGACCCAAGACCTCAAGGTGGTGGTGGTGCCCGAGATCAATGCAGGCACCTACTCGCTCTACATGGCCACCATCAATCCCTTGGTGGGCCTGACCTCGTACCTGGCCCAATTGATTTTGGCCAAACCGCTGGTGCGCGCCAACACGCGTGAGTTCCACATTGATGGCACCTGGGTCAACCCCCGTGTGACACAGGTCGAGTGATGCCGTTTCCTGCGGGTACGTTGTTGCGTCGTTGGGCCCTGTGGCTGCTGCTGGTGTTGCTGGTGCTGTCCATGCTCAGCACCCTGGTGTGGCTGGCCGGGCGCTACGAGGTGAGCCAGGTGCAAAGTCGCATCGAGCGTGATGCGTCAGACGCAGTGAGCGACATTCGCGCCGCTTTGACGCGCAATGTGCAGACCTTGCAGACTTTGCAATTTGTCGACCACACGCAGCGGCCTTGGCCACAAGAAGCGGCGAACTTGTTGCGTGAACACCGCGAGTGGCTGCGGCTGGAGTGGCGTGACCCAGATTTGCGCGTGATCGCAGCAGCAGACACCCCTTTTCGGGCCCCAGTGTTTGCCAAGTTTGGTCGCTCCTCGCGTCAACCCGAGGTGGTGCAGGCCTGCGCTGTGGCGCGCCGTCAAAGTGGACCCGGCTATGGCGTGAGCAACTATGTGCCACAAAACGATGGCTTGGGGCTGGAGATCATGGACCTGTGTCTGCCCGTGCTCTCCGACGGCCAACTCACTGGCTACACCGTGGCCAGTTATGCCCTGAACGAAATACTCGCTGGCATGGTCGGGCCACAACTCACCCGCAGCCAAGAGGTGTCGTTCACCGAGTCCGATGGCACGCGACTGGCCAAGTTTGGCACGCCACGGCGCGGCAGCCGCGTCTTCACTGCGCAGCAACTGCTCGACTTGCCGGGACACGCCATGGTGTTGCGTTTGGACAGCTGGCGTGCGGCACCCGATTTGTTTCCCAACGTGCTCACCGCCTTGGTGACGGCGATGGCCATTGCCTTGGTCACGGTGCTGATCATGCTGGCGCGCGACATGCGGCGGCGCCAGCGCGTGGAGTCTGACCTCGCCGACGCCCTGGCCTTTCGCAAAGCCATGGAAGACTCGTTGGTCACGGGCTTGCGCGCGCGTGACAACCAGGGCCGCATCACCTATGTGAACCCGGCGTTTTGCGAGATGGTGGGCTTCAGCGCCAAAGAGCTGTTGGGTCATGGCATACCGGCCCCGTACTGGCCGCCCGAGATGATTGATGAGTACGGCCAGCGCCAAGCCTTGCGCTTGGCGGGCAATGCGCCGCCGCGAGAAGGCGTGGAGTCGGTCTTCATGCACAAAAACGGTCAACGCATTGCGGTGTTGATTTTTGAGGCCCCGTTGATCAACGCCCAAGGCCAGCAAACAGGCTGGATGAGTGCCGTGCTCGACATCAGCGAACAGCGCCGTGTGGAAGAGCTCTCGCGTGCCAGCCAAGAGCGCTTGCAAGCCACCGCCCGATTGGCCACGGTGGGTGAGATGGCGTCGTTGTTGAGCCACGAACTCAATCAACCGCTGGCGGCTATTTCCAGCTATGCCACGGGCAGCATGAACTTGCTGCAAGACGTGGCGCTGCAAGACCCTACATTGGCCGACATGCTGGGCAGCGCGATTCAGCGCATTGGCCAGCAGGCCGAACGTGCGGGCCGGGTCATCAAGAGCGTGCACGACTTCGTGCGCCGCCGTGACCAAGCCCGTGAAGCGGTGTTGCCGCTCACCTTGCTCGACAACGTGATGCCCTTGATCATTTTGCAAGCGCGCAAGTTGGGGGTCCGTGTGGTGGTGCGTTGCCCGCAGACCCTGCCTGCCGTGCTGTGCGACCGCACCATGGTCGAGCAGGTGCTGCTGAATTTGGCGCGTAATGCCATGCAAGCCATGGCCGAAGACACCTCAGACAAAGTGCTCACCCTGACTGTGCGCCCTGCCGCATCCAACGCAGTGAGCCGTTGGATGGAGTTCTTGGTCACCGATGTGGGGCCCGGCATCGCGCCTGCGGTGGCTGAAAAACTCTTCACCCCATTCTTCACCACCAAAGCGGAGGGCATGGGCTTGGGCCTGAGCCTGTGCCGCACCGTGGTGGAACAACACGGTGGTTTGCTCAGCCACTGCGACCACACGCCCCGTGGCACGGTGTTCAGCTTCACCTTGCCTCAAGCCTGATTTCCAAGGACCTCACCATGCAACCTTCCGAAGACGCTCTGGTATTCATCGTGGATGACGATGCCGGTGTGCGTGAAGCTTTGGCTTGGCTACTGCGTTCGCGACGTTTACCCAGCGAGTCGTTTGACAGCGCCGATGCCTTTTTTGAGTTCCTCAACACCCCGCCCTACACGGCGTGGTTGCCCAGTCAGCCAGGTTGTTTGCTGCTGGATGTGCGCATGCCTGGCATGAGTGGGCTGGCCTTGTTCGAGCACTTGATCGAGCGCAAATTGCTGGATGTGTTGCCGGTGATTTTTTTGACCGGTCACGCCGATGTGCCGACCGCCGTGGATGCGGTCAAGCGCGGCGCGTTTGATTTTTGTGAAAAACCGTTTTCAGACAACGCCCTGGTCGACCGCATCGAGCAAGCCTTGCAACGCTCGGCCAGCACCTTGCAAACCCAGCGCGCCAAACAGACCTTGCAACAGAGCTTGGCTGATTTGACGGATCGTGAACGTGATGTGATGCGTTTGGTGGTCGAGGGCTTGCCCAACAAACTGATTGCCGATCAGCTCGACATCAGTGTGCGCACGGTCGAAGTTCACCGCGCACGCGTGTTTGACAAGATGGCCGTCAAGTCAGCGGTGGAGCTGGCCAATTTGTTGCGTGGCGAGTGAGGGGCTCAACGCGTGTGGGTGTCGTCTGGGGGCGTGAGATGCGGGGCTTGCTCGCTGGCTTCTTCGTGCGCGGCTTCGCTGCGCCCTGAAAACATGGTCCACCACACGATCAACACCAAAATGCAACCCGCGCCCAGGGCTTCGAGCAAAATCAACAGCATGAAACAACTCCTGTGGCGTGTGGCATCGGCGCTGATTGTAGGAAGCCTGGTGGCCTGTGGTTCTGCGCCGCGGCAGCAGGCGGTGGTGGACGACTATGCGCGCCCAACGCCCAGTGCGCCAGCCATTGCCACCCCGCGCGCAGACACGCCTCGCGCCAGCGGCGCGCTGGCGGGCTTGCCCGGCACACCCAGCCCGCAACAGGCCTACCGCAGCCGCTGGGTCTTGGCCTCGTGGAACGATTTGCCCGGTTGGCCCGACGACCCGCTGCACGAAGCCTGGAATGCGTGGCTGCAAAACTGCGAACGTCCCGGTCCCTTGTTTGGCCCGTTATGCCCTGACGTGCGGCAATTGCTGCTGGCCAGTGACGACGACCGTCGCTTGTGGATGATGGCGCACTTGCAGCCCTACCGCGTCGAGTCGCTGGATGGGGCGCCAGACGGCTTGCTCACCAGTTACTACGAACCCTTGTTGGAGGCCTCGGCGCAGCGCCGCCCAGGCTTTGAGGTGCCGCTGTATGCGCCACCGGAGGGCTTGGCCGAGTTGCGTCGTGCCGGGCGCATGTGGTTCACGCGCCAAGAGATTGACACCCTGCCCCAAGCCCAAGAAGCTTTGCGGGGACGCGAAGTCGCTTGGTTGGCCGACCCGATAGATGCCTTGGTGTTGCACATTCAGGGCTCGGGCCGCGTGCGCATCACCGACGCCAACGGACAGGTGCGCGTGCTGCGCTTGGCGTTTGCGGGCTCGAACGAACAACCCTACCAAAGCGTGGGCCGCTGGTTGCTGGACCGGGGCTTGATTCGTGATGCCTCTTGGCCGGGGATCAAAGCCTGGATCAGCAGCACCCAAAGTAGCAACCCGCGCTTGGTGCAGGAGATGTTGTGGAGCAATCCGCGCTATGTGTTTTTCCAGCCAGAGCAGCGCAGCGCGGCCGATGCCGACCTGGGGCCACGTGGGGCACAGGGTGTGCCCTTGACGCCGGGCCGCTCCATCGCGGTGGACAAAGACTCGGTGCCCTACGCCACACCGCTGTGGCTGAGCTCTCGTGGTCCCAGCGCCAATTTGCAACGCATGGTGTTTGCGCAAGACACGGGCAGCGCCATCGTGGGTGCTGTGCGCGCTGACTACTTTGCGGGCACGGGTGCTGAAGCCGGTGAGCTGGCCGGTCGTGTGAAACAAAATTTGCGCCTGTGGGTGCTGTGGCCGAGGTAGACATGGGCATCAAGCAATTCAATGGCGAGTGGGTGTCACAGGAAGACCGGGTGCTGTTTCGCTTCAACACCCACGAGAACGAAGAGTTCTGCGTGTGGCTCACGCGTCGCATGGTGCAAGGTGTGTTGCAGGGCGCGCAGCAGTTGACGCTCAAGAGTTTGGAAAAAACCCACAGCCCAGAAGTGGCCCAGGTGGTGCAAGCGTTTCAGCAACAGTCGGTGGCCCAGCAGGTGAAGTTCAGTCAAAGTTACGAGCCAGCGACGCAAAAACCACTGGGGGAGCAGCCGCTGCTGGTCAAGGGCTTGGTGATGAACCTGGGGGAAGACCAAACCCAAATCGAGTTTCAGTTGGTCAACGGCCAAAGCGTGAATCTGTCTTTGGTACCCCATGTGTTGCAAGTGATGGTGACCTTGCTCAACAAGCTGCAACAGACCGCAGGCTGGGGCGTTGGTTTGGACGCCTTAGAGCCAAGTGCAGAGCCCGTGGCGACGCCACCTTCGCACCAAGTTCACTGACACATGACACGCCAAGCGGTCGACCTCTGGTGCGCCACATAGGCGGCTCCAACGCAGGTGCGCGTGCAGGCCTACACTTTGCGCACATGACCAGAACTTCAGGAGCATTGCGATGAACGCACCTCTGCCCGAGCACATTCGCCGCGCACTCGACAGCGTCACCTTAGACGACAAGTACAGCCTCGACGTAGGCCGTGCGTTCATGAGTGGCGTGCAAGCCCTGGTCAAGTTGCCCATGCTGCAACGCCAGCGCGATGCCCTGCAAGGCAAAAACACCGCCGGTTTCATCAGTGGTTACCGTGGTTCTCCGTTGGGTGGCTATGACCAGGCCTTGTGGAAGGCCAAGTCGTATTTGCAGGCGCAGCACATCGTGTTTCAGCCGGGTGTGAACGAAGAGTTGGCCGCCACGGCTTTGTGGGGCACCCAACAGTTGGGCTTTGCCCCACCAGGCAGCAACAAGTTCGACGGTGTGTTTGGCATTTGGTATGGCAAAGGCCCCGGTGTGGACCGTTGCGCCGATGTGTTCAAGCACGCCAACATGGCGGGCACCACGGCCTGGGGCGGCGTGCTGGCCGTGGCGGGCGACGACCATGTGGCCAAAAGCTCCACGGCGGCGCACCAGAGCGACCATATTTTCAAAGCCTGTGGCACCCCGGTGTTCTTTCCCTCCAGCGTGCAAGACATTTTGGATTTGGGCTTGCATGCCATTGCCATGAGCCGCTTCTCGGGTCTGTGGTCGGGCATGAAGACGATTCAAGAAATTGTGGAGTCCAGTGCCACCGCCGTGATCGACCCCGCGCGCGTGAACATCGTGCTGCCCGAGTTCGAGATGCCGCCCGGCGGCCTGCACATCCGCTGGCCCGACGACGCGCTGAGCCAAGAGGCGCGTCTGTTTGACTACAAGTGGTATGCCGCGCTGGCCTATGTGCGTGCCAACCGCTTGAACTACAACGTGATCGAAGGCCCGAACGACCGCTTCGGCTTGATCGCCAGCGGCAAGGCCTACAACGACACCCGTCAGGCCTTGCTCGATTTGGGGCTGGACGACGCCACCTGCCAACGCGTGGGCATTCGCTTGCACAAGGTCAGCGTGGTGTGGCCGCTGGACGCACAGCTCACGCGCGAGTTCGCCACTGGCTTGCAAGAAATATTGGTGGTGGAAGAAAAACGCCAGGTCATCGAATACCAGCTCAAAGAAGAGCTCTACAACTGGCGTGCCGATGTGCGCCCCCATGTGCTGGGCAAGTTCAACGAGGTGGAAGGGGACTTCTCGGGCGGCGAATGGTCGCAACCCAACCCCAGCGCCAACACTTTGCTGAGAGCCAACGCCGACTTGAATCCGGCGTTGATTGCCAAGGCCATTGCCCAGCGCTTGAAAAAACTCGGGCTCGATGCCGACACCCAAGCCCGGGTGGATGCGCAACTGGCCATCCTCAGCGCCAAAGAGCGCGCCATGCAGGTGGTCGAGGTCAAGGCCGACCGACAACCTTGGTTTTGCTCGGGCTGCCCGCACAACACCTCCACGCGTGTGCCCGAAGGCTCGCGCGCCATGGCGGGTATTGGTTGCCACTTCATGGTGTTGTGGATGGACCGCAGCACCAGCGGCTTCACCCAAATGGGCGGCGAAGGCACGCCCTGGGTGGGCCAACAGCCGTTTGTGAACGACACCCACATGTTTGCCAACATGGGGGACGGCACCTACTTTCACAGCGGCCTCTTGGCGATTCGCCAAAGCATTGCGGCGGGTGTGAACATCACCTACAAAATTTTGTACAACGATGCCGTGGCCATGACCGGCGGCCAGCCGGTGGGTGAACGCCCCGAGGGCCACAGCGTGCTGCAAATTGCGCACAGCATGAAGGCCGAAGGCGCGCAGCGCATCGTGGTGGTAACGGATGAACCCGATAAATACGATGGCGCGGATTTGGGTGCTGGTGTGGCGGTGTTTCACCGCGATGAGCTGGACCGTATCCAGCGTGAGATGCGCGAGATCAAAGGTTGCACCATCATCATCTACGACCAAACCTGCGCCACCGAAAAACGCCGCCGTCGCAAACGCGGCACGATGGTGGACCCCGCGGTGCGCGTGGTGATCAACGACTTGGTGTGTGAAGGCTGCGGCGACTGCGGCGTGCAAAGCAACTGCCTGAGCGTGGAGCCGCTCGAGACCGAGTGGGGCCGCAAACGCACCATCAACCAAAGCACCTGCAACAAAGACACCAGTTGCTTGAAAGGCTTTTGCCCCAGCTTTGTCACGGTGGAAGGCGGCCAGTTGAAAAAGAAGGCCAAAGGCGTGACGGCCTTGGCCTACCCCAACCCCGAATTACCAGAGCCCAACCTGCCGCCACTCGACCATGCCTGGGGCATGGTGGTGGCAGGTGTGGGCGGCACCGGCGTGATCACCATTGGTCAGTTGCTGGGCATGGCGGCGCACATCGAGGGCAAAGGCATCGTCACCCAAGATGCGGCAGGCTTGGCGCAAAAAGGCGGCGCCACCTGGAGCCATGTGCTGATTGCCAACGACCAAGACGCGATCCGCACCACCCGTGTGAGCTTGGCGTCTGCCGACTTGATCATGGGTTGTGACCCCATCGTCACAGCGGGCAAAGAAACCTTGCAACGCATGCGCGCAGGCCGCACCCATGTGGCTCTGAATGCCTACAGCACGCCCACGGCGGCGTTCGTCAAAAACACCGACTGGCAAAACCCTGCCGAGCAATGCGTGGCTGAGATTGCACACACCGTGGGCGCAGAGGGCTTGAGCGTGTTCGACGCCAACCGCGTGGCCCTACAGACCTTGGGCGACAGCATCTTTGTCAACCCCATGATCTTGGGCTACGCGTGGCAAAAGGGCTGGGTGCCTCTGGGGCATGAGGCTTTGATGCGTGCCATGGAACTCAACGATGTGGCGGTGGCTCAGAACCAAACGGCGTTTGAGTGGGGCCGTCAATGTGCACACGACTGGGCGGCGGTGCAAACCGCGTTGGCACCTTCTCAAACCGTGCAATTTCACAAGCCCGCGGGTGTGGATGACGTGATTGCGAGGCGTGTGGCATTTTTGACCGACTACCAAAATGCCGCTTATGCCGCGAGCTACCTCGGCGCGGTAGAGCGTGTGCGTGCGGCCGAGGCCGCGTTGCACAAAACCTCGCTCACCGAGGCGGTGGCACGCAACCTGTTCAAGCTGATGGCCTACAAGGACGAGTACGAGGTGGCGCGCTTGCACACCGATGCGGCGTTCTTACAAAAAATCAAGGGCATGTTTGAAGGCGACTACACCCTCAACTACCACTTGGCCCCGCCCTTGATCGCCAAGACCAATGCCAAAGGCGAGTTGCAAAAGCAAAAGTTTGGCCCGGCCATATTGACGGGTTTCAAGCTGCTCCAGCACTTCAAGGTCTTGCGCGGTACGCCCTTGGATATCTTTGGTTACAGCGAGGAGCGCCGCACCGAACGTGTCTTGATCGACGAGTACCGCGCCACGCTGGACACGGTGCTGGCCAAGCTCACGCCAGACAACCACGCACTGGCGCTTGAGCTGGCGCGGGTGCCCGAGCAGATCAAGGGCTTTGGCCATGTGAAAGCCCGCAACCTGGCTGCGGCGCGCAGCAAGTGGGACGGGTTGCTGACGCAGTGGCACAGCAGCAAGTCGTGAGGCTTTTTCTTGAGGCGCTTTAGCCCGCGATAGCCTTCGCTTCTTGCAGTGCCGCGTGTTCAAACGCAGGTTGGAAGCGTGAGAGTTCAGCTGCCGTCATGCCTATATTCGGGGTCTGAGCCACCTCGCGCCACTGCGAGACCGCGACAACCAGTTGGGCCACGATGGCTTGCGCTTCTTGCGCGGTCAGTTCAAAGCGGGGCGCTTGTTGCAAGAGCTGACGCACCGAGGTGATGGGGCCCGTGTCTTCGCTCAGCCATGTTTTGGACTCGTGTGTTTTGTCAGGGAAGGGGTTGAGGTCAAACGCGGGGGCGAGTTGCCACTGCTGGCGTCCCACGTACAGAAAACCGATGTTTTGCAAGTGGTCGTCCACGTTGGTGATGAGGTGGTTGAACACCAAGCGACGCCACAGCTGTCGCGCATCTTGCGCAAAGTGTTGGCAGTGGCTGCGCATGGCGTCGAGCAACTCGGTGTAGGCGTGTTCGTCGTCGCGTCGGGCTTGCAGCAGTGTGGCTCCCGAAATGTAGGGAATGCGTGCTTGTGCTGGCGTGCGGTCAAAGCGCCGAATGACGGCTACCGCTTGATCCTGCACATGCACGATGCGGGCCTGTGCGCTGTCGATGCCTGCACCGTGGGCCAGTTGCAGCGCCAGCACCTCGCCTTGGGTCACGCTGCGCTCGTCGCTCACGCTGGGGAACTTGCCCAGCGCCAGCGCATTGTCGACATCCAGCACCGTGCATTTGGGGCGCATGCCGCCTAAGGATGTGCCCTTGCCTTGCAGGTAGGCCAGGTCTTGGGCGGTCTCGGTGCTCAGCTCCACCGCGCGTGAAGCGCTGAGAATTTTTTCCAGTTCTATCAAAGCAGGTGTGCTGCGCTCTCCTTGCGCCACGCTGCGCAGGTAGTGGCCTTGCGCGTCACGCAGGCGCAGGGCGCCCATGCGGCTGAAGTCGTCCACGGCGGCGAGGTAGTCCAGTTCGGTCAAGGGGCTGAGGCTGGCGTCGTGGGCGCGTGCTTTGGCGTGGGCGCGGGCAATCACGCGGCGGCCCCAAGCGTCGGGCTCGGTGTCGGCGAGCGCAAGAAAAAAACAGCTGTCGTTTCGGGTGGGGGGCTTGCGCAATTGGTAGCCTGTTTGGCGCGGCAGATCAGGCGAGAGGTCAAAGTACAGCGGGTTGGTCAGCCAGGCCTCGTTGTAGACAAATTGCGAGAACTCTCTGGGGCCGTCTTTGACATACACCACGCGTCCCACGGGTTGTTCGGTTTGACCAAGGCAAACGTCCAAGGTGGTTCGATGTGGGGTAGCCATCAAAACCCCCCGCTTTCGGGCGTGGTTTTGCTTTTGCGCACGCGCTGCGGTAGCCGTTCGTTCATCAGCGTCAGACCAATGCTGTCTTGGGCGGTGTCGAGCAGTTGGTCAAACTGCGCTAATTCGCCAAACACCTGTAACGCCCGTACCACCGGCAGCAGCGCCATGCCCTCATGCCCGGCTTCCATGCGCCGCACGGTAGACACGGAGGCACCAATGCGCTCGGCCAAATCTTGCTGTGACCAGTGCCGCCGCCGCCGCGCCTGCGACAAGGCCTGCCCCAGGCGATGCAGGCTGCGGATAACAGGGAGAGGGGGGGTGGCGAGATTCATAATTAGAAATTCTAATATGAATAACAAATTAATTTATGAGTTCATATTAGAGTTCTTATGATAATTTCTATGACGTCACATCAACCTGAGCCAAAACGAATGCAAGCCTGTCATCGAACATGATGGATGGACAAACAATCCACATTGAACGACTTCCAAATTCATATTGGACGAAAGCAACATGCCCATTCGATGCAGCGCTCCCACTTTCGCGACAAAGCCTAGGTCTAGGTGGACTTTCTGCTTGGATCGCCGCTGCGCCAGCTCATAGGCACCGAAGTCAAAGCCTCGGCCACGGTGAGCGCCAGCGACTTCAAAGGCCTGAAAAACGCCAGTCTCTCGCAGGCGATGCGTTCCTCACCGGTCTGGTGTTGTACGACGGTCATCAAGCCCTGTCGTTTGGCGATGGCCTCTGGGCTGAGCCGCTGGAGGCGTTAAACGCAGAGGGGCGAGCATTTAAACTGCACATCATGACCGCTCCTATCTTTTCAGCCCCTACCCCAGACAGTGCCAAGTTAGAAGTCTTGCGCCAACACTTCCCCCAGGCTGTCGAGGTCGATGCCCAAGGGCGCATCCGCATCAATGCCACGCAACTGCAAATGGCGGTAGACCCTAGCAACGTGCAAGTAGAAGAAGACGGTTTTGAGATGCGCTGGGTCGGCAAGCGCGAGGCCTATCACAGCGCGTTTGTGAAGCCCAACAAAATCTTACAGCCCCAACCTGCACAGAGCAAAAACTGGGACAGCACCAGCAACTTACTTATCAAAGGCGACAACCTAGATGCTCTGCGCTTACTGCGCCAGAGTTACTTTGGAAAAGTCAAACTTATCTACATCGACCCTCCTTACAACACCCAAAGCGACAGTTTCATCTATCGCGACGATTTTTCAGCCAGCCAGGCCCAAGTGTTAGAGCAACTGGGCTATGACCGCGACAACATCGACTACATCAAAAACATCTACGGTGCGCGCACCCACAGCGGCTGGCTGAGCTTCATGTTTCCGCGCCTCTTACTAGCCAGAGACCTGCTGCGCGACGACGGCGTGATCTTCATTTCTATTGACGATAACGAACAAGCGCAACTCAAGCTGTTGTGTGATGAGGTGTTTGGGCAGGAGAGTTTTGTAGCGTCAATTGCGTGGAAAAAAAGATCGTCACCTGATGCCAGAGATACGTTGGGCTCAGTTCATGATTGGCTACTTTGCTACGTTAAAGATCCAGCTGTCGTTAAAACTGCTATTGGAAAAATACCTTTAAGTACCGAGCGAGTGGATTCTTTTAGTAATCCAGATGACGACCCTCGGGGCCCATGGGCATCTGTTGACATGACTGGTATGACTGGGCGAGCAACCAAAGATCAATTTTTTACGGTTACCTTACCTAGTGGTAAAGAGATCAAACCGCCTGCTGGTCGTAGCTGGGGCTTGGTTGAAAAAACTTTTTTGCAGATGAAAGCGGATAACCGAATTTGGTTCGGACAATCAGGAAGCAATGTTCCTCGTATAAAGCGCTTTCTAAGTGAGGTCACAGGCCAAGTGGTACCAACGTTCTGGGATATGAATGAATGCGGTAGTAATGATGAGGCTAAAAAGGAGGTCAATAGCTTAATGTAGCAAGCAGACATTTTTGACACCCCCAAGCCGCAGCGTTTAATAGATCGGTTGCTGACTATTGCAACCAAGATCGATGATGAATCCATCATTCTTGATTTTTTTGCGGGCTCGGGAACTACTGGACACGCAGTGCTTGCGAAAAACGCCGAAGACGGCGGCAATCGTCAATTCATCTTGGTGCAAATCCCCCAGCCCATCGACGCGAGGAAACAAAAAGAAGCCCACAAATTTGTCACCGATACCTTGGGCAAGCCAGAAGCAACAATTTTCGAAATTACCGCCGAGCGTATTCGCCGTGCTGGGGCCAAGATCACTGCCGACGCGCCTGATCTAGATGTCGGCTTTCGCGTTTTCGAGCTGTTAGACGACCCGCATGCACTGATCTTGCAAAAGCCGCTGCATGAGGCTACGCAAGCCGACGTGTTGGCTCTGCAACGCACCATTGGTACGACGCAGCCTGAGCAAATAGTGCAGGTGCTCTACAACTTACTGTTGGCCGAAGGCTTACCGTTGTCAACGTTTATTACGACGGTGATTGAGCACCACATCTATCGCGCAGCCAATGTCGTACTAGTCCTTCAAGCTGTGGCACTTGACACACTGCTGGACACCTTGCAAGAGATGAAGGCCAGCGGTACACCTGCCACGTATCTGACGGTGTACGCCCCATGGATTACTGATGACAACTTTATGCAAGGCATCAAGACCTTGGCTGAGAGTTTGGGCTATTCCGATGAGAAGCTGAAGCTGCGGGGGTGATGATGGCCGCACCCCAATTTCAATACACCCGCCTCGCGCACCAAGCACAAGCGGTACAGAGCATTGCCGATGTGTTTGCCGATGTGGGCTTCACGCCCGCGCAGGGCAGTGAGGCAAATCCTGTGTTTGTACCCGCTGCTGCGGCTGAGGTACTCAAGGCCAATATCGCTCAGGTACGCACTGCCAATCACATCACACAAGGAGAGGTGCAGGTGACTACCACGGCAACGCCCGCGTTGACGCTGGATGTGCTGATGGAGACGGGCACGGGCAAGACATTTACCTTCATTGAGACGATGCATAAGCTGCATCAGCAGTACAAGCTCTCAAAGTTCATTGTGTTGGTGCCAAGCAATGCGATTCGCCAAGGCACGCTCAAGAGTTTACAAACTACTGCGGCGTTTTTTGAGAAGGAATACGACAACCAAAAGATCAGCGTATTCAATTACTCCAGCAAAACGGTGCGCGGGTTTGTGCATAGCGCCAATGCGGGTATTTCGGTGATGGTGGCAACGTATCAGTCGTTCAATAAAGATAAAAATACCATCAACCAGCGAGGAGTGGAGGCCAATCTGTTTGGCCGCGCCAAGAGTTATATGGAAGCGTTGGGCGCGATTCGTCCAGTAGTCATCATTGATGAGCCCCACCGCTTTGAGGGCGCGAGAACACAGGAGTATTTGGCCAAGTTCAACCCTCTGTTCACGCTACGTTTCGGTGCCACCTTCAAAGGCGAATACAGCAATTTTATCTATACCTTGGATAGCTTGGATGCGTTTCGGCAGCGTTTGGTGAAAGGCATCACAGTAGACACAGTGGGCGTGGGTAGTGCCGACACATGCGCTTTATGTTTGTCTCATGTCAGTGGCAGTGCAGGCGCGCGTGTGGCGCAGGTGATTTATCAGACGCTAACGGGTAGCACCGCACAGGTAGATTTGCGCGTCAAAGACAATTTGGGTGAGAAGGCGGATATCGCTTACTTGGGCGCTTACGTGGTGGAGTCGATCACGACCAAAGAGGTGTTGTTCACCAATGGCTTTGCTTTGCCTTTGGGCGAGCCCACGTCGTATGGCATGTTGGCTGAGCAGATTCAGCAGGCCATTGTGGAGCGCAGTATTGCTAACCATTTTGAACGTGAAGAGATGTTGTTCAAGCGCGGCATCAAAGCGCTAAGCCTGTTCTTCATAGATGCGGTTGCCAAGTATTTGCCCGAGGGCAACAAGCCAGCGGTGCTACGCGATTTGTTTGAGCGTGCGTACACAGCGCAGTTGCGGACGGTGTTGGCTAATACCAATTTGGATACCGACTATCGCGCCTATTTAGAGCGCTCGGCAATGGATGTGACGAAGGTTCACAAAGGTTATTTTGCCCGCTCACACAGCGAAAAGGGTGAGGAAGAGGCCATCAAGCTTATTTTGGAAGAGAAGGAAAAGTTGCTTTCTTTCGACACCGATTTACGTTTTATTTTTTCGATGTGGGCGCTGCAAGAAGGTTGGGACAACCCCAACATCTTCACACTGTGCAAGCTCGCGCCGAGCAATTCCAAGATCACCAAGTTACAGCAAATTGGGCGCGGCTTGCGCTTGGCAGTAAATCAAGATTTAGAGCGTATTCAATCTGACGACGTGGCATTTGACGAGGTCAACGAGTTGGTGGTGGTGGTACCTGCTACCGAGGGCGACTTTGTCGAGTCGATTCAAAACGAAATCTCGGCGCATAGTGTGCGGCACGTAGCCAAGACGTTTGATGATGGGGTTTTGGCTGAGTTTGGCGTGGCACCGAGTACCCGAGTGGCGAATCGGGTGTTGGATGCTCTCCAAGCGCTGCAAGTGATTGATCTAGACGATGTGACGGGACAAGCGACGTTATTGTTAGACCGCCCAACATACCTAGCACGACGTGATGAAATTTTGGAACGTTTGAAAACGATTGTAGGTATCGACGATAGCAACGCCATCAACATGCAGCGCTACTTGGATACGTATTACGACAGCTATGGCAAGGTCAAACATAAAACAGACAAACCCAAGGCCATGTTGCGCATCAATCCAACGCAGTACCAAAAATTCAAGTTGCTGTGGGAAGGACTCAATCGACACGCCGTGGTGCGTTACGAGCTAAACGACGGAGCCTTGGTGACCAAAATTTTGGAAAGTATCAAGACTTCTTTTGACGTTCGTCCATTGGCGTTGAGCGTATTACGTACCAAGGACGTTGAGACCCTGCACGAAGCGAAGAGCACGCAGGGCAGCTATGTGCTGCCCTCGCACTCGATTTACACCTTGGCTGAGTTTGTGCGCGAGTTGGCTAACAGCACGAAGCTGAGTTATCAAACAGTGAGTACTGTGCTCTCACGTATGCCGCCCGAAAAATTCTCTTTGATTCGCGGCAATGAAAACCGAGCTTTGACGGTATTGAAAGATGTCTTCATTTGGTGCGTGTACGCCCTCATCATCAACAAGGTGTCCTACTCCTTACGAGAGGTGCGTGTGAAAACGGCGTTGACAGACACCACAGGAGCCTTGCTAGAGACGTTGCCCGTGGCTTCGTGTGGCAAAGAGCCTTATCCAATAGCTAATACTGTTGTGCGTACCAAGTCTTTGTATGCCGAGGACTTTATGCCTGTGGATAGCGATATTGAGCGCCATACGGTTGATGAATCGCAAATGGACGGCATCACCGTATTTGCCAAGTTGCCCAAAATTGATATTCCCACGCCCGTGGGTAAGTACAACCCTGACTTCGGTTATGCCTTGATGCGTGAGGGCAGTGCGCAAGCTTTGTATTTGGTGGTCGAAACCAAGGGCTATGACAGCGCCAGTGATGTGGGCAAACGCGAGAGCTACAAGATGCAAAGTGCTGAACGTTTCTTTGAAGCCTTACGCAATGAAGGCTTGAATGTGAGTTATCAGAAAAAAATCAATGGCGAGAGTTTGATGCAGGTGATCGCGCCCTTGATTGTCAAGAGTTGAGCACCATGTTGGAGTGGCCGCATACAATGCGCCGCTGACTTACTGGTGCGTTTTGCACCTTGACAGTAGTCCTTTATTTTGGAGTTCCACCGTGTTCATTTCTTCTGCTTTTGCCCAAACCGCACCTGCTGCCTCTGCTGGTGGCGACATCATGTCTTCGCTCACCGGCATGTTGCCTTTGGTGTTGATGTTCGTAGTCTTGTACTTCGTGATGATTCGTCCCCAAATGAAGCGTCAAAAAGAACACAAGTCCATGATCGACGCGCTCGCCAAAGGCGACGAAGTGGCGACCGCTGGCGGTCTGTTGGGCAAAGTCACCAAGCTGGGTGACACCACCTTGAGCGTGGAGATTGCCACCGGCGTCGAAGTGCAGCTGCAGCGCAGCGCTGTGGTGCAAGTGTTGCCCAAAGGTACGGTCAAGTAACTTCACTTCAAAGCGATCATGAACCGTTACCCGTTCTGGAAATACGCGATCATTTGCATCGCTTTGTTGGTGGGCTGTGTCTACACACTGCCCAACTTTTTTGGTGAAGCGCCTGCGGTGCAAGTCTCGTCGGGCAAGGCCAGTGTCAAGGTCGATCAGGCGGTGCAAGAGCGCGTGCAAGAAGCGCTCAAGGCCGCAGGCATCACCCCCGATGTGTTGACGCTGGAGAACGGTTCGCTCAAAGTGCGCTTTGACAACACCGACACCCAACTCAAAGCCAAGGACGCCATTCAGCATGCGTTGGTGCCCGACGCCAATGCCCCGGCCTATGTGGTGGCGCTCAACCTGTTGTCGCGTTCACCGGCCTGGTTGTCGTCGTTGAACGCTGCGCCCATGTACCTGGGCCTGGATTTGCGCGGTGGCGTGCACTTCATGCTGCAAGTCGACATGCCCGCCGCGTTGACCAAGAAAACCGAATCGCTGGCGGGCGACATCCGCACCACCTTGCGTGAAAAGAATGTGCGCCACAGCGGCATCAGCCGCAACGGTCAGACCATTGAGGTGCGCTTTCGTGAGATGGCGACCTTGGAGTCCGCCCAGCGCGTGATCCAAGACCAGTTTGCCGACTTGCAAACCACCAGTGCCCCAGACGGCGCCGACTTCAAACTCAGCGCCACCATCAACCCGGTGGCAGCACGTCGTGTGCAAGAGCAGGCGATCAAACAAAACATCACCACGTTGCACAACCGCATCAACGAACTCGGTGTGGCCGAGCCGGTGATTCAGCAGCAAGGCACAGACCGCATCGTGGTGCAACTGCCAGGCGTGCAAGACACAGCCAAGGCCAAAGACATTTTGGGCCGTACCGCCACGCTGGAAATCCGCATGGTCGACGAAAGCGCCGAAGCCCGTGCCGCCGAGCTAAGCAACGCCCCTGTGCCCTTTGGCACCGAGCGTTTCTTGGAGCGCAACGGCCAAGCGGTGATCGTGAAGAAGCAAGTTATCTTGACCGGCGAGAACTTGACCGACGCCCAGCCCGGCTTTGACAGCCAGAGCCAAGAAGCGGCGGTGCACCTGACGCTCGACGCCAAGGGCGCGCGCATTTTCAAAGACGTGACCCGCGAGAGCGTGGGCAAGCGCATGGCTATCTTGCTGTTTGAAAAAGGCAAGGGCGAGGTGGTGACAGCCCCAGTCATTCGCAGCGAAATTGGCGGCGGTCGGGTGCAGATTTCAGGCCGCATGAGCACGGTCGAAGCCAACGACACCGCCCTGCTGTTGCGCGCGGGCTCGTTGGCTGCACCGATGGAGATCATCGAAGAACGCACCATTGGCCCAAGCCTAGGTGCTGAAAACATTGCCAAAGGTTTCGATTCGGTCACTTGGGGCTTTGTGGCTGTTACGGCCTTCATGTGCGTGTACTACATGCTGTTTGGCGTGTTCTCCAGCGTGGCCTTGGCGGTGAACCTGCTGCTGTTGGTGGCGGTGCTGTCCATGCTGCAAGCCACCCTGACCCTGCCGGGCATGGCCGCCATGGCCTTGGTGCTGGGCATGGCGATTGACGCCAACGTGCTGATCAACGAACGCGTGCGTGAAGAGCTACGCAACGGCGCATCCCCGCAGTCGGCCATTCACGCCGGGTACGACCGCGCCTGGGCGACCATTTTGGACTCCAACGTCACCACCTTGATCGCTGGTTTGGCGCTGCTGGCGTTTGGTTCTGGCCCCGTGCGTGGGTTTGCGGTGGTGCATTGCTTGGGCATTTTGACCAGCATGTTCTCGGCCGTGTTCTTCTCGCGTGGCTTGGTCAACGTTTGGTATGGCCGCCAAAAGAAATTGCAAACCGTGTCCATTGGCACGGTGTGGCGCGCTTAAAAAAGGAACTCACGTGGAATTTTTTAAGATTCGCAAAGACATCCCGTTCATGAAGAACGCGATTGCGTTCAACGCGATCTCGTTCATCACCTTCCTCGCGGCGGTGTTCTTTTTGTTCAGCCGTGGCTTGCACCTGTCGGTCGAGTTCACGGGCGGCACGCTGATGGAAGTCAGCTATAGCCAAGCAGCAGACCTGAATGTGGTGCGCGACCAAATTGCCAAGCTCGGCTTGAACGATGTGCAAGTGCAAAACTTTGGCACCGCACGCGATGTGATGATTCGCATGCCCGCGGTGAAAGGCCAAAGCTCAGCCCAACAAAGCGAGCAGGTGTTGACGGCTTTGAAAGCCACCGACACCAACATTCAGCTGCGTCGCACCGAGTTTGTCGGCCCCCAAGTGGGCGACGAGTTGGCCATCGATGGCTTGAAGGCCTTGGCCTTTGTGGTGGTGGGCATCATGATTTATTTGGCCATGCGCTTTGAGTGGAAGTTTGCGGTGGCGGCCATCATTGCCAACTTGCACGACGTGGTCATCATCCTGGGCTTCTTCGCGTTCTTCCAGTGGGAGTTTTCGCTACCCGTGCTGGCGGCGGTGTTGGCGGTGCTGGGGTACTCGGTCAACGAGTCGGTGGTGATTTTTGACCGGATTCGCGAGAACTTCCGCCGCTACCGCAAGATGAACACGGTCGAGATCATCGACAACGCCATCACCTCCACCATCAGCCGCACCATCATCACCCACGGCTGTACCCAGCTGATGGTGCTGTCGATGTTGCTGTTTGGCGGCGCCACACTGCATTACTTTGCGCTGGCGCTCACGATTGGCATTTTGTTTGGCATTTACTCGTCGGTGTTTGTGGCCGCTGCCATTGCCATGTGGCTGGGCATTCGTCGCGAAGACTTGATCAAGCACACCGGGCCCAAAACACCGGGTGACCCGGACGACGAAAACGCAGGGGCGGTGGTTTAACGGCAGCCCTCAGTGCGCCACGCGGTGGTGGTCGTCGCACAGCTCATCGAGCACCAAGGCATCGGGCTCTAGCCCGACGCTCCAATACACCATCAGCACGATGATCTTGAGGTCATCCAAAGACACGGGTTGTCCGGGCACCGCCATGGCGCGGTCAATCACGATCTCACGCATGTGGGCCGAGAGCACGCCAGCAGATTCTAAAAAATTGACGAACCCTAACGACTCGGCGCCCAAGTGGTCTTGCTCGGCCACAGAATAAATGCGCAGGCTGTGTGCAGATTCAGGGTGTGTTTCGGGTGCGCTTTGGCTGATGTCGATCAGCTCGGTGTTGTGCGATGCGAGGTTCAACCCGGCCAGCCAATGCAGGGCTTGTTGGATGTCGTCTGACTCAAACCCAACGGCGCTCAGTTTGCGGCCCAGTTGTTGCAACTCAGGACACGCATCGCCTCGCCAGTAGTTTTCATAGACGAATACGAGCACTTCAAACATGGCTTCAATATACCTGCTTTTATGGCGTGACTTGCGCAAATATGTGCGTGTTGTTGCATGTGTTCACGCGCCGCCCAGGCGCTGAAACAAACCACCGGGCAAGCGCGCCACCAGGCCCTCTAGTTCGAGGCCGAGCAGCTGTGCTTGCAGACTGGCGGTATCCAAGCCACAACGCGCTTGCAGGGCATCTAGGCTCACAGGGGCATAACCCAGCGCGTGCAGCAGTGCGGTGGCGTCGTCGTGTGTGGCTGGGCTGTGGGTGTCATGGGCTGTGTTGACGCCTGGTGGTTCCCGCAGGGCTTGTGCGGGTTGCCATTGCAGCTCTTCCAGCACGTCTTGCGCTGTCTCAACCAGCTTGGCACCTTGGCGAATCAACGCATGGCAGCCGTGTGATTGAGGGGAGTGGATGGAGCCCGGAATGGCCAGCACCTCACGTCCCACATCGAGCGCCAAACGTGCGGTGATGAGCGAGCCCGATTGCAGCGCCGCCTCCACCACCAAAGTGCCCAAGCCGAGGGCTGCAATGAGGCGGTTGCGTTTTGGAAAGTTGGCGGCCAAGGGCGGAGTGCCCAGCGGGTACTCGCTGATCAAGACGCCGTGTTGGGCAATGTCTGCGGCTAAGGCGTGGTGCTGGCGCGGGTACACGCGGTCCAGGCCCGTACCCACGACTGCCACGGTGCGCCAAGGCGCTGCCTTGGGGCTGTGGGGCGGCTTGTGGTGCGCCTCATGCAAGGCCCCTCGGTGCGCTGCGCCATCCACGCCTAGCGCCAAGCCCGAGACCACCGTGAGACCTGCCGCACACAAGGCCTGGCCAAATTGTTCGGCGGTCTGTGCACCTTGTGGGGTAGGGTTGCGACTGCCCACCACGGCGATGGCGCTGCTCAGGGTGCCTTCGATTTGGCCTTGCGCATACAGCATCAGGGGTGGGTCAGCCAGGTCAAGCAAGGCTGGTGGGTAATGCGCGTCGCCCAAGGTCCACAGGGCATGCCCTGTGTGTGGCGTGGCGTGGGCGAGCCACTGCTGTGTGCGCACGCATTGAAGCGCCACTTCATGAGGCTCTTGCAACAAGGCCTGTGTTTGTTTGGCGCTGGCCACTTGGCGCAACGCAGTCTCGGTTTGGGTGAAGATGGCTTGTGGACTGCCAAAGCAGGCCAGCAAGCGCCGCGCCGCGTCGTTGCCGACGCCATCGGTCAAGCTCAAGCGCAGCCAAGCGCGCAGTTCGTCGTGGTTCATGTGACACTCTCCTGTGTTGCTGAAAAGCATTCTGAGAAGGCCTGATGTGCGGGTGCATGCGTGCGGGTAAAAAATTTCAAAACCGGGGACAATAACGACATGGCAAAACTCGACATTCTTCGATTCCCCGACCCCAAACTCCACACCGTGGCCAAGCCGGTGCAGGCTGTGGATGCACGCATCCGCACACTGATTGCCGACATGTTGGAAACCATGTACGACGCCAATGGCATTGGCTTGGCCGCCACCCAAGTGAACGTGCATGAGCGCTTGGTGGTGATGGATGTGTCTGAAGACCGCAACCAGCCCATGGTGCTGATCAACCCACGCATCACCTGGGCCAGCGACGAACGCGTCAAAGGTGAAGAGGGCTGCTTGTCGGTGCCTGGTATTTACGACGGCGTGGAGCGCGCCACCGCGGTGAAGGTGGTGGCCCAAGACGGTGAAGGCCAAGAGCGTGAGATTGCCGCTGAAGGCTTGTTGGCAGTGTGCATTCAGCACGAGATGGACCACCTGATGGGCAAGGTGTTTGTCGAATACCTCTCGCCTTTGAAGCGCAACCGCATCAAAACCAAGTTGCTCAAAGCCCTGCGTGACGGCGAATAAAGGGCTGTCGATGCGCGTTATTTTTGCGGGCACGCCCGAATTTGCGGCAGTGGCTTTGGCCCGTATCCACGCGGCTGGCCACACCGTGCCCTTGGTGCTGACCCAACCCGATCGCCCAGCGGGACGGGGCATGAAGTTGCAAGCCTCGGCGGTCAAGCAACTGGCGCTGCAACATGGCATGCCTGTGGCGCAGCCGCGCAGTTTGCGTTTGGATGGCAAATACCCTGACGATGCGTTGGCAGCCCAACAGGCGATTTACAACGCCCAGGCCGATGTGATGGTGGTCGCTGCGTATGGCTTGATCTTGCCGCAATGGGTGTTGGATGCGCCACGCCTGGGCTGCCTCAACATCCATGCCTCATTGCTGCCGCGTTGGCGGGGCGCAGCGCCCATTCACCGCGCCATCGAAGCGGGTGACGCGCAGACCGGCGTGACCATCATGCAAATGGACGCGGGTTTGGACACGGGCGCGATGTTGCTGACGCATACCCTGCCGATAGCACCGGACGACACCACCGCCAGCTTGCACGACCGTTTGGCCGAGTTGGGGGGCGATTTGATTGTGCAGGCCTTGGCGCAAGCCCAAGCTGGGCAACTCCAGCCTGTAGCGCAACCCGAGGTCGGCGTGACCTACGCACACAAGATCGACAAGGCCGAAGCTGCGGTGGATTGGACGAAGGCCGCCGAGGTGCTGGCGCGGCGCGTGCGTGCCTTCAACCCTTTTCCGGGGGCCACCGGCCATGTGGCGGGTGAAGCCATCAAGCTGTGGCAAGCCCATGTGCACACGCGTGTACACGACGTCAAACCCGGCACCGTGCTGAGCGCCGATGACCAAGGGGTGTGCGTGGCCTGTGGCCAAGATGTGTTGTGCGTCACCCAGTTGCAACGCGCGGGTGCCAAGCGCTTGAACGCCGGTGATTTTTTGCGTGGCTTTGCTCTGACGCCTGGTCAGTGCTTTGACGTAGGAGTGGGCTGATGTTTTGGCAAAGTCGTGTACGCAGGCACCTCGAGTTCAACGTGGGCATGCGTGACTTCGGGCCACAGGCTTTGGGTATCGTGGCCTGGGGCTTGATGATTGGCGTGGCCATGGTCAACTCGGGCATGGGCACCTTGGCTGCCGTGGCGATGGCCTTGTTGGTGTTTGCGGGCAGTTCGCAATTGGCGGCCATCCCGCTCATCGTGGCAGGCGCGCCGGCTTGGGTGATTTTGGCTACCGCGTTTTGCGTCAACCTGCGCTTTGTGGTGTTCAGTTTGCACATGCGCCCTTTTCTGATTCATCTGCCACGTTGGACGCGTCTGGCCGCGGGTTACTTCATCACCGACAACGGTTATGTGCTGTTCACCAAGCGTTTCCATGTGCCTGGACGCACTGAGGACGAGCGCTTGGCGCAAGTGGCCTACTTGGCGGGTGCCAATTCCTTGAACTGGGCCAGTTGGATGCTGGCGAGTTTGGTGGGCATTGCTTTGGCGCACAGCATTCCTCCTGCCTGGGGGCTTGGGTTCGCGGGCATCTTGTGCTTGCTAGGCATGCAATGTTCGCTGGCCAGTTCACGCCTGCGCATCGTGGCCTCGCTGGTGGCTGGGGTCACGGCGGTGTTGGTCTATCACCTGCCCTTGCGTTTGAACATCGTGACGGCCATTGCCGTGGCCGTGTTGGTGTGCATGACGGCCGAACGCTTCAAACCAATGCCAACGCCTGGAGGCCACGCATGAGCGCCACAGAGATTTGGACTTTGGCCGTGATTGCGGGCTTGGCCGTGGTCACCGTGGTGGCGCGCAGTTTCTTCTTTATTTCCGACAAAGCCTGGCACTTGCCCCACTGGGCGCAGCGCGGGTTGCAATACGCACCGATTGCGGCGTTGTCTGCCGTGGTCGTGCCGGAGGTGGTGATGAGCCAAGGTGCGCTGATTGCCACTTGGCAAGACGCCCGCTTGTTTGCCGCAGCGGCGGGCGTGGCGGTGTACTTTGCCAAGCGCGATGTGTTGCTGACCATCGTGTTGGGCATGGCGGTCTACCTGCCCTTGCATTTGGGCTTGGGCTGGTAAGACCTCCAAGACGCACCGCGCGGTGTGGCGCGCTGCCGCGCTGGCTCAGCGGGCTGTCAAACCTTTGAGCGCCTCTGCGGCGTTGGGACCGGCTTGTGCATCGGCAATGTATTGCCGAATGATGTCTTCAAAGTTTTTCTCGGCCACCAGCCCCAGTGCGTTGGCGCGTTTGGCTGTGGTGGCCTTGGCCCAGCGCGAGACGATGCCAATGACCGCCTCGTCGGGCTGAAAGCGCACCCGTGCGCGCACCTCGGGCCCGGCCACGGCTTCGAGGGCGTCGAGCATTTGTTGCACGCTCACATTCAACCCCGGCAGGTTCATGGCCGTGCGACCGCCATAGGCCTCACGGCTGCATTCAAACACGGCAATCAAACCTTCGACAGTGGCGCGGGGTGACGACACCGAATGCGTCAACGTGGGGGGCACCGGGCAAATCGCCTCCATGCCTGCCAGCGGTTCGCGGATGATGCCGCTGAAAAACGACGACGCCGCGCCGTTGGGTTTGCCCGGGCGTGTGGTGACGGTCATCAAGCGTGCGCTGCGGCCATCGATGAAGCCTTTGCGGGTGTAGTCGGCCACCAAGTGTTCGCAGATGTGTTTGTGGATGCCGTACGAGGTTTGTGGCGTGCACAAGGTGTCGTCGTGCACCACATCGGGCAAGGGCACGGCGTCGTCCGGACCAAACACCGCGATGGAGCTGGAGAACACCAGCCGCGTGGGCGCTGCCCCGGCTTGTTGCACACGCGCGCGCAACGCGTCGAGCAAGGCGCGCGTGCTGTCGAGGTTGGAGCGCAGGCCCAGGTCAAAGTCAGTTTCGCATTCGCCCGACACCGCGGAGGCGAGATGAAACACCCCGTCCATGGCTTCGTGTTGCAAGGCTTGGCAGTGGTCCAACAAGGGGCCAGTTTTGACGTGTACGCGAGGGTCGGCCACCAAGTCGGCCGGGGGTGCGACTTGGTCGGCCAACACCAGTTCAGTGATGGGCTGATTGGCCAGTTGACCGCGAGCCAGTAACGTACGGGCGAGTCGGGCGCCCAAGAAGCCGGCACCGCCGGTGATGAGTAAACGCATGGGGTATCTCCTGCAAATGTGAGGGACGATGATCAGCCGCGTACAAACAGCGTGACCAGTTCATCGGGTCCTACCTGGCGGCTCCAGTGGCCGTGGACGGTGGGGTCAAAGGTGGCGCCTGCAGGCAGCACATCGGCCGAATAAAAGTGCTGGCCCGGGCCAAAAATGCGCGAGCTGCCGTCTTGCAAGCCGATCTCCATTTGGCCTTCCAGCACAAACAGCCACTGCGGGTTTTCGGTGCAGTGGAATTCGCTACGAAAGCCCACCGGGCTGCGACGCAGCTGAAAGCCGCCGCTGGCCATGAGAGGCGACAAACGGGCTTGCGGCTTGCCTTCGCTCAGGCTCAAGGTGTCGGTGCGAAAGCGGGCGCGGCCATCGCTCTCGGTGAAAAGAATGGTTTTTTCAAAAGTGCTCATGACGCCACTTTAGCGTGAGTGACAGCTGGGCCTGTGCGCTCGCGAGACAATGGCGTTTTTCACACAAGGAAGAACACACCATGCGCAAAGTTGCCGTTGTCACAGGAGCGAGTTCAGGCATTGGAAAGGCATGTGCCTTGGCCCTGCTGAGCGAAGGATGGGACGTGGTGCTGGTGGGTCGACGTATTGACGCGCTGCAAGCCACTGTTCAAGAAGCGGGTGCCAACGCCGTGCGCGCGCACGCCGTGCCTGCCGATGTGGGCCAAGAAGATTCGGTGGCTGCGTTGTTTGACAACGTGCGCCAACGTTTTGGCCGCATCGATTTGCTGTTCAACAATGCCGGTGTCTTTTTGCCCAGCGCGTTGCCGGGGGACATTTCGGCGGCGGATTGGCGCCGTGCGGTGGACATCAACTTCAACGGCGCGTTCTTTTGTTTGTCGCATGCTTTCAAGCTCATGCAAACCCAAACCCCTCAAGGCGGGCGCATCATCAACAACGGCTCGATTTCATCGCACGCCCCGCGTCCGGGCTCGATCCCCTACACCGCCACCAAGCACGCCATCACCGGCTTGACCAAAGCAGCTGCACTGGATGGCCGTGCCTTTGACATTGCCGTGGGCCAAATTGACATTGGCAACGTGGCCACCGACATGACCGAGCGCATGGCCAGTGGCGTGTTGCAGGCGGATGGCAGTGTGCGTCCCGAAGCGCGCATGGACATCTCCGCCGTGGTCGACACCTTCATGGCCATGGCGCGTTTGCCGCTCACGGCCAATGTGTTGTTCATGACAGTGATGGCCACCAAGATGCCGTTTGTGGGCCGCGGTTGAAACCTGGCTGCAAGCCTGCACTTTTAAAATTCGTCTTTATTTCCAATCTTTTGCATCTTCATGAACGTCCTTCGCTTCTCTGATTTGTGCGCCAGCGGCAAAGCCCGTGGCCAACGTGTCTTCATCCGCGCCGACCTGAACGTGCCGCAAGACGACCACGGTGCCATCACCGAAGACACCCGCATCCGCGCGTCGGTGCCCTGCATTCAGATGGCCTTGGACGCTGGCGCTGCCGTGATGGTGACCAGCCATTTGGGCCGCCCCACCGAGGGCGAGTTCAAACCTGCTGACTCATTGGCCCCCGTGGCCAAGCGTTTGGGCGAGTTGTTGGGGCGCGAAGTGCCTTTGGTTTCCAACTGGGTCGATGGCGTCCAAGTGGCCCCGGGTCAATTGGTGATGCTGGAGAACTGCCGCGTCAACAAAGGCGAGAAAAAGAACGCGCCTGAGCTGGCCCACAAACTCGCCGCCCTGTGCGACATCTTTGTGCACGACGCGTTTGGCACGGCCCACCGCGCCGAAGGCACCACCTATGGCATTGCCCAGTTCGCCCCCATCGCGTGTGCGGGCCCCTTGTTGGCGGCAGAGATTGACGCCATCAGCAAAGCCTTGGCCAACCCCAAGCGTCCTTTGGCGGCCATCGTGGCGGGCAGCAAGGTCTCCACCAAGCTCACCATCTTGAAGAGCTTGGCCAGCAACGTGGACCAGCTCATCGTGGGCGGCGGCATCGCCAACACCTTCATGTTGGCAGCGGGTTTGAAGATCGGCAAAAGCTTGGCCGAGCCCGATTTGTTGGCCGAGGCCAAAGCCGTGATCGAGATCATGAAAGCCCGTGGTGCCGAAGTGCCGATCCCCACCGATGTGGTGTGCGCCAAAACCTTCGCTGCCGATGCGGTGGCCACGGTGAAGAAAGCCACCGAGGTGGCCGATGACGATTTGATTTTGGACATTGGCCCCGAGACCGCTGCCAAGTTGGCCGCGCAACTCAAAGCTGCTGGCACCATCGTGTGGAACGGCCCGGTGGGCGTGTTTGAGTTTGCTGCGTTTGAGAACGGCACCAAGGTGATTGCCCACGCCATTGCCGAGTCCAGCGCCTTCAGCATTGCCGGCGGTGGCGACACCCTGGCGGCCATTGCCAAATACGGCATTGAAAAACAAGTGGGCTACATCTCCACCGGGGGCGGCGCGTTCTTGGAAGTGCTCGAAGGCAAGACCTTGCCTGCGTTTGAAATTTTGACCCGGCGCGCAGCGGGGTAATGGCGGTGTCATGGCAGGCCCATTGATACCTTGAGTGGGTCTTCACCGAGCGCCAAACAAGACAGATATATTTGCCTGTGTCTTCATTTGGGTTTTTGACGATGCGCCATTCATTCAAATTCGTTTGCACCATCGCAGCTTGTTGGCCACTGTCTGGATGGCCACAAGCATTTCAATCGTTCCCACTGCACACCATCGCGTGTGACAAGTTGCCTGAACATGCCGCTGTGCAGGAGTGCTTGAAGCGAGACAAAGCAGAATATGAGGAATGGGTCAAGCAGATGAAGAGTCGTTACCCCGCTGCTGTTTTTCAGCCTCATGACGCTGAAAGAAAACCGCCCAGCAATTGCTTCAAACGCGAGGCAACTGGCGAGCAGATTTGTGCCAATTGAGCTTCGTTGCTGAGGTCTGTCACTGAGATAAGCCTCTCAGTCGCTCTTTGCTCAAGTCGTTGAGCCTGTTAGAACGCAACAGCCTTGACGCTGATCTTTGAGCGATAAATCACCAAGCGCAAGCAAATCCAAACAACTGCCGACTCATCTTGTCTTGGCTGACCGGCATCCAGCCAGCGGCCGTGGGCAGTGACTTGATGGCCGGGCCATTGCCCATTTTGTTGGGATGGCTGGTGGCGCTGAGGGTTTTGTATTTGGCTTCGGCGCAGTCGTAGTCGATGTACGACTTGACCGATTGCTGCCCAGTCGTGTCTGGGCTTTTCAAGTCGTAGACCACCCAGACGCGGCGGTTTTGGTTGATGCGGGCGATGGACGAGGAGTCCACATACACCGTGGCCACTTCGTTGTGCGTGACGGTGACCCACATGGCCTGGGCGGTGTGCATGAACAGACTTAACAGCATGAACAACCAAGTTTTCATGGTGGAGCTTCCAAGAAAAAGCCCCGACCAGCGGGGCTTTGAACAGGTGGCGGTTTAGGCCGCAACTGGCGTGGATTTCACGCTGGTGGGTCGACCTTCATAGTCGGTCCAGCTGTCGATCTTGAAGTCATACAGCTTGCAGTCGCGGGCGGTTTGGAAGTACCAGCCCCACGAGAACGGCTGAATCACAATGCGCTCTGGCAGCAGTTCTTCGAGCTTGCTCTGCGCCTGCTTGAGCTTGTAGAGCGGGATGCTCATATCCAGGTGGTGAGCGGTGTGCTCCATGATGTGGTGCATCAAAGCGCCAATTTGCAACGGGAAGGTCAGGTGCACGGTAGTTGACACAAAGGGCTGTGCTTTGGACCAGGCGCCACGTTCATCGTGCCAAGACACTTTGACGTGGGTGTGGTGCACGTACACCACAAAGCCAATCATCGACACCCAGAAGAAGAACGGCACCACCACGCCCATCAGCAGCATCAAGGCGACCGATTGCTCGGTGGCGATGGCCGCCCAGGTCATCGCTGCCACCCATGCCACACCAAAGCCGGTGATCAGCAGGCAGTCTTTGATGAAGATGGGGCGACGTGTGGGCATGTTCTTTTCGTTGGGGAACACCATCTTGTTCCACCAAATCTCGATCATGTAATACAGGCCAGGCGCCCAGCCGCTGCGGTAGACGCGGTCACGCAGCTTTTCAAAGGGGCTGAGTGCGGCAAATTCTTCGGGTGTGTAGGGCGCCCACACAAAGTCAAAACCTTTGAGGTTGGTGTAGCCATGGTGCACCACGTTGTGCCCGATGTCCCACAAGCTGTAAGCAGTCAGAGACGGCAAAAAGGCAATGCGACCCAACCATTTGTTGAGGTTGCGGTGTGGGGTCAGGCTTTGGTGACAAGCATCGTGGCCCAAAATGAACAAACGGCCAATCACAAAGCCAGCCGCCAAACCGCACAACAGCTTGGCCCACCAAGCTTCAAACATCACAGTGCCTGTGAGCAAAGCGGCCCATAGCACGTAGTCAACAAACAGCAGCACAAAGGCCAGCACCGTGGTGCGTTCGGCCAGCGGCACCAGCCACTCGCGCATGACTTTGCGGTGCGGCATCGGCTCGTGAGGAAGAATCGGTTTTTGAGTCAGGTTCATAGTCAACAGTCAAATGGGTCAGCCCACAGTGGGTGGCCCATGCGAGATCTTAGGGCGGCAGTGCTAACGCGCACTGATTTGTATCAAACGGTTGCCAATTATCTCTGTTTACGACGCCTGCCGGGCTTTTCCCCGATAACCCTTAGTAGGCAGGGGGGTCAAAAAGCCCACACTGGGCCCTGGTTTGAATACTTTCGCGGACTTTGAACCGTCGCCATAGGCCCACATGCCACAAAGTGAGCGCATTCAAACATGTGAGAATGAACAAAACAATTCCAGAGGAGTCTTTGTATGCTGCGTCGCGCCACCAAAATTGTTGCCACCTTAGGTCCCGCTTCCAGCGATCCAGCTTTGTTGGAGCAAATGATTCGCGCTGGCGTGAACGTCGTGCGCCTGAACTTCAGCCATGGCAAAGCCCAAGACCACATTGACCGTGCGCGCTTGGTCCGTGAAGCTGCGGTGCGTGCTGGCCGTGAAGTCGCCATCATGGCGGACTTGCAGGGCCCCAAAATCCGGGTGGGCAAATTTGCCGAAGGCAAAGTCATGCTGGAAAACGGTGCCAAGTTTGTGCTCGACGCCTCGCGCACCGAACCCGGTGATCTGCAAGGCGTGGGCTTGGACTACAAAGAATTGCCGCGCGATGTCAAAGCCGGCGATCTGTTGTTACTCAATGACGGTTTGATCGTGCTGACTGTTGATGCCGTCAAGGGCGAGCAAGTACTCACAACCGTCAAGTTGGGCGGTGAGTTGTCCAACAACAAAGGCATCAACAAACAAGGCGGTGGCTTGACTGCGCCTGCTTTGACCGCCAAGGACATGGACGACATCAAGACCGCCATGAGCTTTCAGGCCGACTACATCGCGGTGAGTTTCCCCAAAAATGCCACCGACATGGAAATGGCACGCCAATTGGCCAATGTGGCGGGCGCTGAATACAAACACAAGCCTGGCTTGATTGCGAAGATCGAGCGTGCCGAAGCCATTCCGCATTTGGAAGAAATTTTGCGTGCCAGCGACGGCATCATGGTGGCGCGTGGCGACTTGGCGGTGGAGGTGGGCAACGCCATCGTCCCCGCTCTGCAAAAACGCATGATCAAGCTGGCGCGCCAGCATGACAAAGTCGTGATCACCGCCACCCAGATGATGGAGAGCATGATTACCAACCCCGTGCCCACGCGCGCCGAGGTGAGCGATGTGGCCAATGCCGTGCTCGATGGCACCGATGCCGTGATGCTCAGCGCCGAGACCGCTGCTGGCAAGTTCCCGCTCGAAACCGTGCAAGAAATGGCCAAAATTTGCAGCGCCGCCGAAGGTGCTGAGCAGGTGGAGTTAGATGCAGACTTCACCGACCAAACCTTCAGCCGCATTGACTACAGCATTGCTATGGGTGCCTTGTTCACCGCCCATCACCTGGGCGCCAAGGCCATCGTGGCCTTGACCGAGTCGGGGTCGACCGCGCTGTGGATGAGCCGTCACCGCATCCACATCCCTATCTACGCCCTCACCACCAAGGTGGCAGCGCAGCGCAAGATGGCGCTGTTTCGCAATGTGCGCGCACTCTTGCTCGACACCAGCGCCGACCGTGACACCGCTTTGTTGCAAGCCGAGGCCCACCTCAAATCGCGTGGCGATGTGGCCACTGGGGATGTGTACGCCATCACCTGTGGCGAACCCATGGGCACACCCGGCGGCACCAACATGCTCAAAATTTGTAAAGTCAGCTGAACCCGCTGTCAGGCACGCACCCAGTTGCGGCCATTAAAATTGAGCGAACTGATACAGATTTAACTTTAAGGACTTTCCCACATGGCACTCGTTTCGATGCGCGAACTTTTGGACCACGCTGCTGAGCAGGGTTACGGCATTCCAGCTTTCAACGTCAACAACTTGGAACAAGTCCAAGCTGTGATGGAAGCCGCTCACGAAACAGGCTCGCCAGTGATTTTGCAAGCCAGCGCTGGCGCACGCAAATACGCGGGTGAGTCGTTCATCAAGCATTTGATCCAAGCTGCCACCGAAGCCTACCCCCACATTCCCTTGGTCATGCACCAAGACCACGGCACCTCGCCCAAGATTTGCCAAGGCGCGCTGGATCTTGGCTTTGGCTCGGTCATGATGGACGGCTCTTTGCGGGAAGATGGCAAAACCCCGGCTGACTTTGATTACAACGTCTCGGTCACCCAGCAAGTGGTGGCCATGGCCCACAAAATTGGCGCCACTGTGGAAGGCGAACTCGGCTGCTTGGGCTCGCTCGAAACCGGCGAAGCCGGTGAAGAAGACGGCGTGGGCGCGGTGGGCAAACTCGACCACAGCCAAATGCTGACCGACCCTGAAGAGGCGGCGCAATTCGTCCAAGCCACGCAGCTCGACGCCTTGGCCATTGCCATTGGCACCAGCCACGGCGCTTACAAATTCAGCCGCCCGCCCACGGGTGATGTGTTGGCCATCAGCCGCGTCAAAGCCATTCACGCGCGCATTCCCAACACCCACCTGGTGATGCATGGCTCGTCCAGCGTGCCACAAGACCTGCTGGCGTTGATCAACCAGTACGGCGGCAAGATGAAAGAAACCTATGGCGTGCCCGTGGCAGAAATTGAAGAAGCCATCAAGCACGGCGTGCGCAAAATCAACATCGACACCGACATCCGTTTGGCCATGACTGGCGCGGTGCGCAAATTCCAAGCCGAAAACCCCGACAAGTTCGACATGCGCGAATGGATGAAGCCCGCCCGCGAAGCTGCCAAAGCCATTTGCAAGCAGCGCTACATCGAGTTCGGTTGCGAAGGTCAGGGCAGCAAAATCAAAGGTGCCACGCTGGCCATCATGGCGGCCAAGTACGCCAAAGGCGAGCTGGCGCAATTGGTCAAATGAGTATCGCGCTCCACACTTCAGCCTTGACTTCACTGCCCTTGCTGGCGCGCGGCAAGGTACGCGACAACTACGCGGTGGGCGACGACCGCATCTTGATGGTGGCGTCAGATCGCATCAGCGCGTTTGACGTGATCATGGGCGAGGCCATTCCCGGCAAGGGCGAGTTGCTCACCAAGATGGCGTTGTTCTGGTTTAGCAAGCTCGGTCACATTTGTCCCAACCACTTGACGGGCGAAGCCCCTGAAAGCGTCGTCAGTCCTGACGAGGTGGCACAGGTGCAAGGCCGCTCCATGTTGGTCAAGCGTTTGAAGCCTATTCCCGTGGAAGCCGTGGTGCGGGGCTACTTGGCAGGCAGTGGCTGGCAAGAGTACCAACAGAGCCAGTCCGTGTGCGGCGTGCCCTTGCCCAAGGGCTTGAAGAACGCCAGCAAGCTGCCCGAGCCCATCTTCACCCCTGCTGCCAAAGCGGCGGTGGGCGATCATGACGAAAACATCACGTATGAACAAGTGGTCGAGATCATTGGCAGCACCTTGGCCGAAAAAATTCGCACCATCAGCATTGCCTTGTACGAGACCGCGCGTGATGTGGCTGCCGCCAAAGGCATCATCATTGCCGACACCAAGTTTGAATTTGGCTTGGACCCCAATGGCAACCTGGTGTTGATGGACGAGGTGCTCACGCCCGACTCGTCACGTTACTGGCCTGCGGACAGCTACCAAGAGGGCGTCAACCCGCCCAGCTACGACAAGCAGTTCTTGCGCGACTGGCTGGAGACCGCCCAAGTCCAGGGCAAGCCCTGGAGCAAGTCACCCCCGGCACCGCACTTGCCGCAAGAGGTGATTGCCCAAACCGCAGCCAAATACCAAGAGGCTTGGGCGCGGTTGAAGGATTGAGGTTTTTGGCTTTGCCTTGTTTAAATCAGGCCTCTACAAGCTGTGACTTCAATTTCGATTTTCATCCGTGGATCCAGCAAGCCCGCAGTGATCATCATGGCTGCAGGTTTGGCTTTCCCTAAATAGCGACGAAGCACGGGCCAACAAGCTTCAAAGTCATTGCCATTGGGTAGCACGTAGTTGACCCGCACCACATCGTCTAATGTGCAATCTACTTGGGCCAAAGCAGTTGCAATGTTTTTCAAGCATTGCTCGGCTTGCGCCACGACATCGTCGGAAATGGTCATGTCGGCATAGTCAAAACCCGTGGTGCCAGACACGAGCACCCAATCGCCCACCACCACGGCGCGTGAGTATCCAATGTCCTCTTCGTAGCGCGAACCCGAACTGATCCTCTGACGTTGCATACAAAGTTACCTTTTGATAAGTTGTATCGGTATTTCAGGCGAGCGCCACCAGCGCACGAGAGTAAGGGCAGAGGTTTTGCCTTACTCAGTTCAACGCCATGCTGAGCTTGCGGCGGTAGCGCGACACCAGCTCGGCCTGGGGATCTTCTTGCACCGCGCCTTTGCCTGTGAGTTCAATGCCGCCTGCGGTTTTGCCAAAAGACGCATCGTCTGTTTTGGGTTTGGGCGGCGTCATCAGCTCCAAGATGGCCACATAGGTTTTGCGCGCCACATCCTCGTTCCAGGTTTTGTCGCGCATGATGATGTCGAGCAACTCTTCCATCGCCGCTTCCATCTGACCCGCAGCCACCAGCACGCGGGCTTTGGCCAAACGGGTGTCGAAGTCGCGTTTGTTGAGCGCAATCTGGGCATCGAACTGTTCCAAGGTCCAGCCACCACGCGCATCGGTGCTGACAAACTGCAAAGCTTTCAACCAGTAGTTCAAGGCGTCAAAGCGCAGTTGCAGCGGGATCTGCACCAGCATGGGTGCCAGCGCAGCTTGCGCCTCTTCCAGGTCGCCTACGGCGATCAGCAGCTTGACAAAGTTGTAGCGCGCTTCGTCGTCGGCGGGGTTGAGCGTCAAGGCTTCTTGCAGTTTGGCCAACGCGGCGTCGGGGTCACCAGCCTGCATCAGTTCTTCGGCGGCTTGTGTGTCGGCTTCTGCCGCCAATTCACCCTCCGAGGGCAGGTGCTTGTCCAAAAACTCGCGCACTTTGCCTTCGGGCAACGCGCCCATGAAGCCGTCCACAGGGCGGCCTCCCATCAACAAAATACAGGTTGGCAAACTCTTCACGCCAAACGCGCCGGCCAGTTGCTGCTCGTTGTCGGCATTGATCTTCACCAGCTTGAAACGCCCGGCATAAGCGGTTTCCAGCTTTTCCAGCACCGGGCCGAGGGACTTGCAGGGGCCGCACCAGTCGGCCCAAAAATCCACCAGCACAGGGGTGGTTTGCGAAGCTGCAATGACTTCGGCTTCGAAATTCTCAATCGTCACATCGATCATGGGGGTCCCGTCTTAAAATTCGACTTTCGCTCACACCAAGCCACATCATGACCCAGTGCCAAGTTGGCGTCGTCATGGGATCCAATTCCGATTGGGACACCATGCAACACGCAGCCCAGATTCTCCAAGAATTTGGTATCTCCTTTGAAACCCGCGTGGTTTCTGCGCATCGCATGCCAGACGACATGTTTGCGTATGCTGAAAGTGCCCAAGGTCGAGGCCTGCGCGCCATCATCGCGGGTGCGGGCGGTGCCGCTCATTTGCCCGGCATGTTGGCGGCCAAAACCATCGTGCCTGTGCTGGGTGTGCCGGTGGCGAGCAAGCATTTGCAAGGCGTCGATTCGTTGCACAGCATCGTGCAAATGCCCAAGGGCATTCCGGTGGCCACCTTTGCTATTGGCAACGCAGGGGCTGCCAACGCGGCCTTGTTTGCCGTGGCCTTGCTGGCGTCAGGCGATGCGGCATTGACAGCCAAGTTGCAGGCGTTTCGTGTCGCGCAAACCGAAGTCGCCCGCCACATGACCTTGCCCTCGCACGTATGAGCGTGCCTCTCAAGCCTTTGTTGCCCGGTGCCACGCTGGGGGTGCTGGGGGGCGGTCAGCTCGGGCGCATGTGGGCCCATGTGGCGCAGCGCATGGGCTACAACACCGCCGTGCTCGACCCCGATGCCCAAAGCCCAGCGGGTTTGGTGAGCCACCACCACATCCGTGCCGATTACCTCGACCCCCAAGGTATGGCGCAACTGGCGAGCCTGTGTCAGGCCGTCACCACAGAATTTGAAAACGTTCCTGCCGATACCTTGGCGCAATTGGCCCAAACGCTGCCTGTGTCGCCTGCCGCATCTGCTGTGGCCATTGCGCAAGACCGTGCGCGTGAGAAAGCCCACTTTGTGCAATGCGGCGTGCCGGTGGCCCCGCATGCTGTGATCGACACGCCCGAACAACTGGCGGCGGTGCCAGACAGTTTGTTGCCCGGCATTTTGAAAACCTCTCGCATGGGCTACGACGGCAAAGGCCAACTGCGCGTGCGCACACGTGACGAGTTGAATGCCGGCTGGGCCACCTTAGGGGCCGTGCCCTGCGTACTGGAAAAAATGTTGCCGCTTGCTGCCGAATGTTCAGTCATCGTGGCGCGGGGCCGTGACGGCACGTGCGTGCACTTGCCCGTGCAGCGCAACCTGCACCGCGAGGGCATTTTGGCCGTCACCGAGGTGTGGGCCGGTAACGTCTCTGCCGAGGTGGCGCAACAAGCGGTGGCGGCTGCCCAGGCCGTGGCTCAGGGCTTGAGCTATGTGGGCGTGTTGTGCGTCGAGTTCTTTGTGCTCGCCGATGGCGCGTTGGTGGTCAACGAAATCGCGCCGCGCCCCCACAACAGCGGGCACTACAGCCAAGACGCGTGCGATGTGTCGCAGTTCGAATTGCAAGTGCGTTGTATGGCCGACTTGCCGCTGACCCAGCCGCGCCAACACAGCCCGGCCATCATGCTCAATTTGTTGGGGGATCTGTGGTTCCCTCAACAATTGGGTTCTGACCCCCATTGTTCTGATCCGACCGAGCCGCCTTGGGCCCAGGTGCTGGCCTTGCCAGGCACGCACTTGCATTTGTATGGCAAGCACGAGGCCCGCGTGGGCCGCAAGATGGGCCACCTCAACATCACGGCTGCCACGCCACAGGCTGCGCGTGCGGTGGCTTTACAAGCGGCTGCTATTGTTGGCATCGCGCCCTTTTGACAGCCATCACCTGGCCTTTCTTTCCATGATTCTTGACGGTCAGTCTCCCCAAGCCATCGTTGCCGCAGCCCAAGCCTTGCAGCGCGGCGATTTGCTGGGCTTGCCGACAGAAACTGTCTACGGCTTGGCCGCCGATGCCGGCAACGATGCGGCGGTGGCCAAAATCTTCGCGGCCAAGGGGCGGCCCAGCGAGCATCCCTTGATCGTGCACGTCGCCAGCGCCGATGGCGTGGCACGTTTTGCCAGCCATGTGCCCAGCTTTGCGACCCGCTTGATCGACGCCTTTTGGCCCGGCCCCTTGACCTTGATCTTGCCGCGCAGACCCGATGTGGCTGCGGTGGCCGCCGGTAGTCAGGACTCGGTGGGCCTGCGCTGCCCCTCGCACTCCGTGGCCCAAGCTGTGCTGCGCCAAGCCGAACGCTTGGGCGTGTACGGCGTCGCGGCACCCAGTGCCAATGTGTTTGGTCGCGTCAGCCCCACCACGGCGGCGCACGTGGCCAGTGAATTCGGTGCTGATTTGTTGGTTCTGGATGGCGGCGCGTGTGAGGTGGGCATTGAGTCCACCATCGTCGACTGCACCCGTGGCGCACCTGTGCTGTTGCGCCCGGGCCTTTTGACGCCCGAGCAACTCAGCTTGGCTTGTGGCGAGACGGTGCATGTGTCTGCGGCGCTGAATGGCCAAGCAGACCCGCAAGCCCCACGCGCTTCGGGCACCTTGGCCTCGCATTACGCACCGCGTGCGCGGGTGCGCCTTGTTGACGCCCACAACGTGTCCGCTGAACTCCTAGCATGGCAACAACACAGCCCCGCCACTGCCACCTTGGCGCTGTGGACGGTCGAGCCTGTCACGTTGAGTGCCGCCTTCGCGTCTCGCGTGCATCGGCAGTCCATGCCGCAAGATGCCGCCACCTGTGCCCATGCCTTGTTTGCGCAACTGCGTGCGTTCGACGATCTGGGCGTGTCAGACATTTGGGTTCAAACCCCGCCTGCCGATCCGCTGTGGGACGGCGTGCTTGACCGCCTGACCCGAGCTGCCACGCCGGTTCGTTAAACTAATCTGCTAATCAACGAGAGCCTTTGATGATTCACTTTTCTGTCCAACGTTTGATCGGCCTGTGCGCCTTGGCGCTAGCCAGCTTGCTGGCGGGCTGTGGTGGCTCCAGCAGCACCGTCAACCCCTTGGTGGCAAAGCGTGTGATTGCGTTCGGTGATGCGTTCAGTGATGTCGGAGATGGCTCCTCTCCGTACACGACCCGCAACGGGCGCTACACCATCAACGGCGCGACGTCAGGGGGCATTGCCACCATCACCACCCCGACGACGGTGGCCGAGACCTTGGCCAACATCTACGGTCTCTGGAGCACGACGCCCGTCGCAAGAAAAATGGTGAGCGGCGCTTATCCTGCGATCACCATGCCAACCACGGGCGTGGTGAGTTACGCGGTGGGCAATTCGATGATCAATCCTGCCACTGCTTACGACGGCTTGGGGGGCTCCGATGCCACCTTGGGCACACAAATCACGCAGTTCTTGGCCGATGGTGGCCCGCAAGAAAACGACCTCATCGTCATCACAGCGGGCACGCGCGATTTGCTGTCTCTGGCGGTGCGTTATTTAGGCCGTACGGGCAATACCACCACCAAGGCAGCAGATGGAAGTGCATGGACGCCTCCCACGGGTCTTGTGACCACCTTGGGTGGGGATTTGGCCAAGACGGATGTTTATTCCCGCTTAGACAGCACCACCTCGCAGCTGGTGACGCAAATTGCCAAACTGATTGATGCCGGTGCCAAGCATGTGGTGGTGTTGGAACCCATGAACTTGTCGCGCACCCCTTGGGGCTTGTCTTTGGATGCGACATCCGTGTCGTTCCTGCGTTCTTTGAGCTACGACACCGACACCAGCTGCACCAGTAGCAGCAACCAAAACTCCTTGCATTGCAAGCTGACCATTGCATTGAGCAGCAAATACCCGCCCACGGTGTATGGCCAGAAATTGCTGGCGGTGGATATCGCGCAATACTTCAACCTGTTGTCTGGCACCACTTCGACGGGCAGTGC
This sequence comes from Limnohabitans sp. JirII-29, assembly GCF_003063395.1. Taxonomy (NCBI): domain Bacteria; kingdom Pseudomonadati; phylum Pseudomonadota; class Betaproteobacteria; order Burkholderiales; family Comamonadaceae; genus Limnohabitans; species Limnohabitans sp. JirII-29. Next base: position 96,651 of record NZ_NESB01000004.1, on the reverse strand, counting down.
CAACACGTACACCTCGTATTTCACCCAGCCTCCTACGAGTCCGGCTTGTGCGGTGAGCGCCATCTCAAGCACAAGCACAAGCACCCAGAGTAGCAGCTACGTTGCGTCCAGCATCGACGCCGCCTGGACCGCCGGGTGTGATGCTGATACGACAGTGTGGACCGCCATTTCCTCTTACCCGTTCACGGGCTTCATGTTTGCCGACAATTTGAACCTCACCCCGCAAGGCAACGCGCTGCTCGCCAACTACATCTACAGCAGCAGCATGTACCGCGCTGCCTGGCGTTAAGCCTTCACGGCTGCTGCGCCGCCCAATCTATCAAGGCATCCAAAGCGGGGCGCGCAGCATTGGCATTGGGGTGGTTGAGGATGGCTACCAGCACCCAGCGTTTGCCGCTGGCGGTGTCCACATAACCTGCCACGCCCGCCACATCACGTAAGCTGCCGGTTTTCAAATGGGCCACCGCCTGTGACTTGCTGCGCTTCAAGGTGCCATCCAAGCCCGTGATGGGCAAGGAGCTCATCAACTCAGACATGCTGGGTGAGTTCCACGCCACTTGCAACAAATGTCCCAAGCTCTGCGCGCTGATGCGCTCGTCTCGGCTCAGGCCCGAGCCGTTGTCGAGCACCGGGGCCTCGCCGCCCACGCGGTCCCGCCACCAGCGCAGCACCACCTCGCGTGACGCCCCCAAGCTGCCCACGCCGCGTTGCTGCTGGCTCAAGGTGAGAAACACCTGCTGAGCCATCACGTTGTTGCTGTACTTGTTGATGTCGCGGATGGTCTCTGACAAGGCCGCCGACTCCGCACTGAACGCGGGCTGCAAGTTGGTGGGCACCGTGCCATCACGCACTTGCCCCACCAGTTGTCCGCCGAGCTGTTGCCACATGCCCAGCACCGCACGTGCGGCAAATTGCGTGGGCGCGCTGTAGGCCACAGGCCACATTTTTTCGCCGCAGCTCGCCGGATAGCTGCCCGCAAACTTGACCCGCGCAGGGTCTGTCCAATCGGCGCGCAAGCCCGTGCGGTAGTCGTTGCAGGCCTCGGTGGACAGTGGCACGCTGGTGGGCATCTGAACCCCCGCCAAGGGCGGCTCCACCTGAACGCGTGCCACGTTGGCGCTGCGGTCGGGCACGAACTGAATCAACAAGGATTTGAAGTTCAGCAACAGCGCATCGGGTGCCGCGTTGTAGGGCCGCAGCGGTTCGCCATCAAAACCACCCGCATCGCGCGGTGCCATGTCAAACGCGCTGTGGTCGAGCACGATGTCGCCCTGAATTTTTTGAATGCCTAAGCCTTGCAGACGACGCAACAGCAGCCACAAGCGCTCTACCACCAAGCGGGGGTCACCGCTGCCGCGCAGGTACACATTGCCTTGCAGCGTGCCGTCGCGCACCACGCCTTCCACATACACCGGTGTGCGCCACACAAAGGCGGGGCCCAACAGGTCCAACGCGGCGGTGGTGGTGACCAACTTCATCAGCGACGCGGGGTTGACCGGCGTTTGCGCCGAGACACTCAAGCGCGCTGTCGCGTTCAGCGCTGTGTCGAGCACCACCACATGCAAGGCCTCCCGTGGCACCTTGGCGCGTTGCAAGGCGGCTTCCACCTCGGGCGGCAGTTGGCCCACGTCACCACTGGCGTTGGCAGTGGGGGATGGCGTGTGACGGGTTTTGTGCGTTTTTTGCGTGGCGTGGGCTTGTGCCCAGGCGGCGCTCCAGACGCTGCTCAGGCAGGCCGTCAACAGCATCACAAACAAGGGGCGAAGTGGGCGGGTCATGGGCAAATTATGTCTGCCAGGATAATCACGCCATGTCCCGTACCCACACCCGCACACACCACTGGCTTGCTTTGGAGACCAGCACCGACACGCTGTCTCTGGCGGTGATGCGTGGCGACCAGGCATGGGTGCACACCAGTGCTGGGGGTGCCCAAGCCTCGGCCCAGACCTTGCCGCAAATTCAAATCCTGATGGCACACGCAGGCTTGCGCTTTGCAGAGCTGGATGCGGTGGTGTTTGGCCGGGGGCCAGGGGCTTTCACCGGGCTGCGCACGGCGTGCTCGGTGGCGCAGGGCTTGGCCTTTGGGGCCGATGTGCCGGTGCTGCCCGTGGACACCTTGTTGGCTGTGGCCGAAGAGGCCCGCCATGCGGCGCTTCATGCGGCACTTGGGCTTCGCGCAGCCGATGCCGTGTCAACCCCCACTCCGACCCGCGTGTTGGCCGTGCTCGATGCGCGCATGGACCAGGTGTATGTGGCGGCTTACGAACACACCCAAGGGGTGTGGCAGTGCGTGCAAGAAGCTGCCGTGCAAAACCCCGAAGCGCTGAGCTGGCCGACTCACTGGCACGCGGGCGAACCCTTCATCGCTGCGGGCAACGCCTGGGGCACTTATGCGGTGCGTTGGCCCGCCGCGTTCACGGCGGCGCAGGTGCAGGCCTTGCCCACAGCGTCTGCCTTGTTGCGCTTGGCCCCCGTTGCCTGGGCGCAAGGCTTGGCCGTGCCTGCTGAACAGGCCTTGCCGCTGTATATCCGAGACAAAGTGGCGCAAACCACCCAAGAGCGTTTGCAGGCCAAGCAGCAGGCGCTGGCCACCGATGTGCCTGGCAGGCCTGTGGCTTGATCGACAATGCATCTCTCACCAAACATTGATTGACCATGAGTGCTGTGCTGCAACCCCAAGCCCGTCTGGAGCCGCTGACCGAAGCGATGCTCGACGCCGTGTTGCGTGTGGAGCAACGTGCGTATAGCCACCCTTGGACCCACGGCAATTTTGTGGACTCGATCCGTGCGGGCTACCAACTGCAAGCCCTCATGGGCGACGACACCTTGCTCGGCTACTTTGTGGCCATGGAAGGCGTGGATGAAGTGCATTTGCTCAACATCACGGTGGCCCCCGAGTTTCAAGGCCAAGGGTGGGCGCGTGTGATGCTCGACGCCCTGTCGTTGTGGTCGCGTGGGCGAGGCGCACATTGGCTGTGGCTCGAAGTGCGTGCCAGCAATGCCCGCGCCATGCACGTGTACGAGGCCTACGGCTACCGCCGTGTGGGTGAGCGCAAAAACTATTACCCCGCTGACCAGGGCCGCCGCGAAGACGCGGTGGTCATGTCGTTGAAGTTGTGAGCCTGGCACGCATGGCCCTGAACCTCGACACCCGTCAACGCGCCATGCTGGCCGAGATGCATGTGCGTGTGTGGTCGCCTTTGACCGCACCCGAGCCAGCAGCGACCTCATCCGCAGTTGAGGTGGCGGATGCGGCCGTGCTGACCCATGACGCACCAGTGGTCAGCTCCCCAGCGCCCGTGTCTGTAGCCGCTGCGCGTGCACCCGTCCCTGCGGCTGTCACGGCCCATGCGGCTGCGTTGGCCGCTGCGCCTGTTTCGACGCCGCGCATGGGTCAACGCCCCGAAGGCCTGGATCACATGGACTGGGCCACCTTGCACAGCACGGTGTCCAGTTGCCAAGCCTGCACCTTGTGCAGCACCCGCCACCACACCGTGTTTGGTGTGGGTGCTCCCGCGCCAGAAGGCCAGGTGCCGCAGGTCGATTGGCTGATCGTGGGCGAAGCCCCGGGTGAAAACGAAGACCTGCAAGGCCAGCCTTTCGTTGGGCAAGCGGGTCAGTTGCTTGACAACATGTTGCGTGCCTGTGGTTTGTCGCGCACGGCGCAGGCTGGCCCTGAGGGCGGCGGCATTTACATCACCAACGTGCTCAAGTGTCGCCCGCCTGGTAACCGCAACCCCAAGCCTGAAGAAGTGGCGCAGTGCGAGCCTTACTTGCAGCGCCAGGTGGCCTTGTTGAAACCCAAAATCATTGTGGCCATGGGCCGCTTTGCGGTGCAGTCGCTGTTGCAGCACAGCGTGCCTGGGGTTGACAACACGCCCTTGGGCAAGTTGCGCGGCCAAGTGCACAGCTACCAAGGCGTGCCGGTGGTGGTGACCTACCACCCCGCGTATTTGTTGCGCAACCTGCCGGAGAAAGCCAAGGTCTGGGCTGATCTGTGCTTGGCCATGGCGCAGCTGCGCGGGCGTTCGCAATGACGCATCGACTGCCGCGCAGTGCACTTGGCAGTCCTCCTAAAATCAGCCCATGAAATTTCTTGACATGCTGAGCGCAGCCGAGCGCCAAAACGCCTCCATGCTGTGTGTGGGCTTGGACCCAGAGCCCACCAAATTCCCCGACAGCATCAAGGGCGACTCCAATAAAATTTACGATTTTTGTGCCGCCATCGTGGACGCTACGGCCGACTTGGCCATCGCCTTCAAACCGCAAATTGCCTACTTCGCGGCGCACCGTGCAGAAGGGCAGTTGGAGCGTTTGATGGAACACATGCGTCGCGTCGCACCTCAAGTGCCCATCATCTTGGACGCCAAGCGCGGTGACATTGGCTCCACCGCCGAGCAATACGCCATTGAAGCCTTTGAGCGCTATGGTGCCGATGCGGTCACCTTGTCGCCCTTCATGGGCTTTGACTCGGTGCAACCGTATTTGAAACACCACGAAAAGGGTGCCTTCTTGCTGTGCCGTACCTCCAACCCAGGTGGCGACGATTTGCAAGGTCAGCGTTTGGCCTCGATCGAAGGCCAACCCCTTTTGTACGAACACGTGGCCCGCTTGGCCCAGGGCCCTTGGAACCTGAACGGTCAACTGGGTCTGGTGGTGGGCGCGACCTACCCGAAAGAAATTGAACGTGTGCGTGCCTTGGCGCCAACCCTGCCCTTGCTCATCCCCGGTGTGGGCGCGCAAGGTGGCGATGCTGAGGCCACGGTGAAGGCGGGCATGTCGAGCGCACAAGGCCATGTGGCAGGTACCACCATCGTCAATTCGTCGCGTGCCATTTTGTATGCCTCGTCGGGGGCTGACTTTGCCCAGGCTGCACGTCGTGTGGCCCTGCAAACGCGCGATGTGCTGCAAGCCGCAGCCCTGAACTGACCCCCTGTTTGGCCGTCTTGGCGGCCATGCCTCCAATCACCTGGGGGACTGAGCCGCTTCTGCACCAAGCCGCTTTTCTTTTAGCATGTGTTGCATTGACCTGATGATTTTTTGAAAAGGGTAGGCATGCTGGAACAGCCAAATGCGCAAGTGATGATTGCGGGAGCGGGCCCTGTGGGTTTGCTGACAGCCTTGGTGCTGGCGCAACGGGGTGTCTCGTGCGTGGTGTTGGAGGCCGAACCCGGCCTGACCAAAGACCTGCGCGCGGGCACCTTCCATCCACCCACGCTGGAGATGCTCCACCAAGCCGGTGTGGCCGACGACATGTTGGCACTGGGCATTCAGGTGCCGCGTTGGCAGTCGTGTGACCTGGCCCATGGCTTAGTGGCCGAGTGGGACTTGGGCCTGCTCAAGAACGACACCCCCTACCCCTTTCGCTTGCACTTAGAGCAGCACCGCTTGACCCCCATCTTGATGGACAAGCTCAAAGCTTTTGCGCATGTGCAGGTGCTGTTCAACCACCGCTTCGAATCCCTCACGCAAAACGCCGATGACGTGACGGTGCGCGTGGCCACCCCCGACGGTGTGGCCACGTGGCGCACCCCATGGTTGGTGGCGGCCGATGGCGGCCGCAGCCAAGTGCGCAAGTCGGCAGAGATTGAGTTTGCTGGCTACACCTGGCCCGAGCGCTACAGCGTGATCAGCACCACCTTTGACTTTGGTACCTTGGGTTACACCGAGAACGCCTACATCAGCGACCCCGAGCAATGGGTGGCCGTGTTCAAGATGCCCGATGTGGGCCCACCCGGTTTGTGGCGCATGACCTTGCCCGTCGCCCAAGACGTGCCCGATGACGTGGCCATGGCTGGCCCCTACGCGCAGCATGCCATCCGTCGGCTCACGGGTACAGGGCCTGAGGTGATGTACCCCTTGGTCCACCAAAGCATCTACAGCGTGCACCAGCGCGTGGCGGTGAGTTTGCGCAAGCACCGTGTGCTGCTGGCGGGCGACGCAGCCCACGTCAACAACCCCTTGGGGGGCTTTGGCTTGAACAGTGGCATCCACGACGCCATGAGCTTGGGGGCCATGTTGGCTCAGGTGGTGCAAGGCGAGGCTGACGACAGTTTGCTCGACCGCTACCACCGTCAACGCCACACCGTGAACATGGAATATGTGCAACAACTGTCGGTGAAAAACAAAAAGAACCTGGAAGAAAAAGACCCCGAGCAACGGGCGCAACGCATCCGCGAGTTGGAGGAGACCTGTGCCGATCCGGTCAAAGCCCGTGCCTTCTTGTTGAACTCTTCCATGGTCAACAGCATCGCCCGCGCCAACGCCATTCTTTAACCTCTGACGCAAGGACGACAGATGCGACGCTTCGAATTCTTCACGACAGTTTTGGCCTTCACGCTGTACGCGATGGGCGCGGGTGTGCAGGCACAACCTGCTTGGCCCCAAAAACCGATCCGCATCGTGGTGCCGTTTGCGCCGGGGGGCAACACCGATTCGATCGCCCGTGTGATGGCCGAGCGCTTCACCCAAAGCCTGGGGCAGCCCGTGGTGGTCGACAACAAGGTGGGTGCCGGTGGTGCCATTGCGGCCGAGTTTGTGGCCAAGGCGCCTGCTGACGGCTACACCTTGATGATGGCCGCCATGCCGGTGATGGCGGTGTTGCCTGTCATCAGCAAAACCAACTTCGACCCCTTGAAAGACTTTGTGCCCATCAGCAACGTGGGCAGCAACCCCTTTGTGATGGGCGTGCACAAATCGGTGCCGGCCAACACCGTGTCTGAGTTTGTCGCCTTCATGCGCAAGAACCCTGGCAAGTACAACTACGCCTCGGGTGGCTCGGGCAGCGTGTCGCATTTGTCGGCGGCCTTGTTTGTCAAGCGCGCCGAGTTGAACATGACCCACATCAGCTACAAAGGTGGCGCACCCGCGGTGACCGACTTGTTGGGTGGCAATGTGCAGATGTACTTTGGCAACTTCTCCGAGCTCTACCCGCACGTGAGTGGCGGCAACATCCGCATCATCGGTGTCTCCAGCGACAAGCGCGCCGCTCAGTTGCCTCAGGTGGCCACCATTGCCGAATCGGGCTTTCCGGGTTTCAAGACCGTTACCTGGAATGGTTTGATGGCCCCAGCGGGCACACCCGCCGCCGTGGTGGCACGCTTGGCCGACGCCGTCAAAGAAGCCCTGGCCTCAGAGGGCACCCACACCAAGTTTCAGCAAATGGGGGTCGATGCCATTGGCAGCACCCCCAAAGAATTCGCCGACACCTTGCGTGCCGACATCGCCATTTGGTCTGAAGCCGCTAAAGCCGCCAATTTGAAAATGGAGTAAGCCCTCATGAGCCAAACCACCAGCCTCGACGCCCTGGCCACCCGCGCCAAGATTGCCGTCATCGTGCCCGCCACCAACACCATCGTGCAACCCGAAATGGAGGCCATGCGTCCGTCTGGCGTGACCAACCACGTCAGCCGCATGTTGCTGCCCGTGCGCCCCTATGACGACATGCAGGCCTACCGCCAAGCGCTTGAGACCGAGAAGGGCAACCTGGAAGAGGCCTTGAGCTTGGTCTTGCCGTGCGAGCCGCATGCCGTGGCCCATGGGCACTCCATCCACTCATTCCGTGGAGACCGCGCGCGCGCACTGGCCGAACAAGACCGTCTCGAAGCGCTGGCAGGTATTCCGTTCATCACGCCCTCGATGGCCGTGTTGGAAGGCCTCAAAGCCATTGGCGACCCGAAACGCATTGCGGTGCTCACGCCCTACTGGCCGCCAGCGGATGCCTTGATTCAAGAGTTTTTTGTGTCGTGCGGTTACGACGTGGTGGCCAACCACGGCCTCAAAGCCAAGGGCCCGATTTCGGTGGCGCAGTTCACGCCTGAGCAAATCATGGAAGGCTTCAAGACCTTGAACGTGCAAGGCGTCGAAGCCTTTGTGCATGTGGGTACCAACCTGCCCGTGAGTGCCCTCACGCCGCAGATCGAAGCCGAGTTTGGCAAGCCCTTGATCGGGGTGAACGTGGCCACGTATTGGTTGGTCTTGCGTCGCCTGGGCATTCAAGACCCGTTGCCAGGCTTTGGCGTGCTGGCCGAAAAACACTGAGGTCTTCGCAACGCTTGCCGTGGTGCGGGCTGTGCGTGTCAGCCCGCCAACAAATCGCGTGGCAAGCTCATGATGAAGTCGTTGAGCGTCTTCGAGTCACGCCCCGGCCGCATGTGGTCAGCCATGTACGCCGACGCCGATTCGGTGTCGCGTTTTTCCAGCGCACTGACAATTTTTTCATGCTGGTCATAAGACGACTTGATGCGTCCCAACGCGCCAAATGCATGGCGACGGTAGACCCCGGTGCGTGAGCGAATGCGCAGCACCTCTTGGCGTAAAAACGTGTTGCGCGCGCCCTCGTAAATCAGCTCATGAAACTTCAGGTTGGCTTCTTGCCAGCCATCCATGTCTTCTTTGTCGGCCAGTTTTTTGCTGCTGCGGTGAACCTTCACCAGGGCTTTGACTTCGTCGTGGCTCATGCGCTCGCAGGCCAAACGCACGGCAATGCCTTCCAACTCTGCCAACAGCTCCCACAACGACAACAGCTGTTGCAAATTCATCTTCGACACGATGGAGCCGCCTCGTGGGGTGCTGCTCAAAATGCCTTGTGCTTGCAGTTGCAACAGGGCTTCGCGCACGGGCGTGCGTGACACCTTGTACTGGGCCGCCAGGGCCACGTCGTCGATGGCGTCACCGGGCAGCAACTCGCCCGATGCAATGGCAGATTCAATGCGCAGTCGGATTTGGTCACTGACTTTCATAGCGTCCCGTAGGTGAAAGCGATATTTTAAATCCTTGCTAAAAATACATAAACTCGGTTATAAATATACACAACGAATCACCACCTCATCCACCCATTGCCCATGCGCGACGCGACTCAGCACCAGCAGGACTTCACCGAATTGGCACAACATGCGTTTGCCGACAACGGGTACGTGCCGTCGACCGCGCTGCTCAAAGCCACCGCCAAAGGCTTGGTGCGTTTGGCCGATCCGTCGCCAGTGGCGGTACGGGTCGATGTTGATGTCAGCTTCGACGACATGCTCAGGAGCTGCGCCGGTGCTTGAACTGCCTGCGCGCTTGACGCAACTCCAAGCGCTCATTCGCTGCGGTCAGCTGACGCCTCAAGACGCCGTGTCTGCGCAAGTGCAGCGCGGACAAGCCTTGAACACACCGTTTCCTTGCGTGGTCGACCAGTTGCCCATCGCAGCCTTGGGTGACGGGCCTTTGGCGGGCATTGCCTTGGCGCACAAAGACATCTTTCAGCTCGATGACCGCCTGCCCGGCTGTGGCGTGGGCCACGGGCATGCGCAAGCCAGCGTGCACGCTGCGGCTGCCATTGCCGCATTGCAACAAGCCGGTGCCAGCCAGTGGGCCACCTTGGTGATGGCGCCCCATGCCTGTGGTGCCACCTCGCAAAACATGCACTTTGCACGCTGCGTCAACCCACTCGATTCGGAGGCTGCGGTGGGTGGCTCATCCAGTGGCTCGGCCGTGGCCGTGGCGGCTGGCATGAGCTATGCCGCTTTGGGCACCGACACCGCAGGTTCGGTGCGCATACCGGCAGCGACCTGTGGCTTGATCGGACTCAAAACCACCCATGGGGCGGTCAGCACCCGAGGCTGTGCGCCACTCGCGCCCTCGCTCGACAGCGTGGGCATCTTGAGCCGCTATGCACAAGATGCGCGTGAAATCTGGGTGGCTTTGTGTCCGCAACTGCCGCGTGTTGCGGCAACGCGCACACCGCGTTGCCACCTGTGGTTGCCCGAAGACGGCGTGGCGCCTGACGTGGCCCATGCCATTCGCACGTGGGTCGCGCAACTCGATGCACAAGTCACGCCGTTGGACATGGCCGACACCTTTGACTCACTCAACCGCCATGCACAGCGTGTGTTGTTGCACGAGACGGCACGCACACACCATGCGAGTTTGTGCGATGGCAGCGCAGAGCCTGGCGTACAAGCCATTGGCTTGATGGGCTTGGGGCTGCCACTGGCGTGGTACCAAGCGTCCATGCAATCGCGCGCGGGCCTGTTGCAAGACTTTGTGACGCGCTATTTCCACGATGCCGAATTTTTAGTCCTGCCTTCTTTGGCAGACCCTGTGCCTGATTGGCAAACGGTCGACGTAGGCCACGTCGCGTTTGACCGCGCGTCACTGTTTGCCATGCACCGCTACATGGGCTTTGTGAATTACCTCGGCTTGCCCGCACTCAACTTGCCCATCGCGCGTGACACGCGTGGTCGTGCGGTGTGTGTGCAAGTCTTGGCCAGACCTTTTGCCGAACACCGCTTGCTCGACTTTGCCGAGCAGGTGCCTCCTATTTTTTGGACCCACTGAACATGCCGAAAATTCAAGCCTCCAGCGCACTGGCCCGTTTCAAAGTGATCGACCTCTCGCGTGTGCGCGCGGGTCCCAACTGCGTGCGCATCCTGACTGACTTTGGTGCCGATGTGATTCGCGTCGAACCCCCGCCGGGTGTCGACCCCAACGAAGCCATGTTCGCGGCCAACCGCAAGGGCGGCGACTTTCAAAACATCAACCGCAACAAGCGCTCGATGACGCTCAACCTCAAAAAGCCAGGAGCCATGGAGGTGCTGATGCGCTTGGTGGCCGAGGCCGATGTGGTGGTGGAGAACTGGCGTCCCGACGTCAAAAACAAACTCGGCCTCGACTACGAATCGCTGGCCAAAGTGAACCCACGCATCATCTTGGCCAGCATCTCTGGCTTTGGGCAAGACGGGCCGTATGCCTGGCGTCCTGGGTTTGACCAAATCATCCAAGGCATGGGTGGCTTGATGAGTGTGACCGGTGAGGCCGAGCATGGGCCTGTTCGCGCGGGTTTGGCGGTGGCCGATTTGAGTGCGGGTCTGTACTGCGCACTGGGCATCTTGGTGGCCTTGCTGGAGCGTGAAGTTTCGGGCAAAGGGCAGTGGGTGCACAGCTCCTTGTTGCATTCGCAAATCGCCATGATGGATTTCCAAATGGCGCGTTACCTCAACGACAACGATGTGCCCGTGCAAGTGGGCAACAACCACCCCACCAGCTCACCCATGGGCTTGTTCGACGCCAACGATGGCTGCTTCAACCTCGGCGCGTCGGGCGAGGGCAATTGGAAGCGCTTTTGCGACGCACTCGACAAACCCGATTGGTATGCCGACCCAGAATTTCAGACCGAGCCCTTGCGTGTGCAACACCGCGAACGTCTGAATGCACAAATTGCGGTCGAGTTCAAAAAGAACACAGTCAAGCACTGGGTCGATTTGCTCAACCAAGTGGGCGTGCCCGCCGGGCCGGTCTACACCGTGCCGCAAGTGTTTGAAGATGAGCAGGTGAAACATTTGAAGGTCACCGAGACCTTGATGACCAACTTTGGCAAAGAAATTGCGTACATCACACAACCGGTGGTTTTAGAGCGCACACCGTCCCAAGTTGTGGCGCCCGCACCTGGATGGGGCGAACATACCGACGAAGTCTTGCGCGAAGCCGGATATTCGGACGAAGAGATTCAACAATTTCACACACAAGAGGTGGTTTAACCATGGGTGCTATTCATGTCACGCACGACCAGCATGTGGCCGTGGTCACGATCGACGATGCCGAGCGCTACAACGCCATGAGCTTGTCGATGTGGATTGCGCTCAAACAAGCGTTTGACGACATCGAACACAACGCCCAGGTGCGTGCCGTGATTTTGCGCGGTGCCGGTGAAAAAGCCTTTGTCTCAGGCGCCAACATCAGCGAGTTTGAAACCCAGCGTAACTCCGAAGCGTCGGTGGCCCACTACAACCAGAGCGTGGCGCAAGCCCAAGACGCCATCACCCGTTGCCGTGTGCCGGTGATTGCTGCCATCAGTGGCATTTGCTATGGCGGTGGTTTGGGTTTGGCTTTGAGTTGCGATTTGCGCTATGCCAGCCCGGCCTCCAAGTTCCGCATGCCCGCCGCGCGTTTGGGCCTGGGTTATGGCTACCGCGGCATGAAAAGCATCGTGCAAAACCTCGGGCCCACAGCGGCTGCAGAAGCCTTCTACACCGCCAAGGTGTATGTGGCCAGCGAGGCGGCACACATTGGCATCGTCAACGCCGTGCACGACGATGTGTTTGCGCATTGCGCTGAGGTGGCTCTGCAAATTTCGCAAAACGCCCCCCTCACGGTGCAAGCCGCCAAGCAAGCCATGCTGTGCATTGCCGATGGCGACACCTCCCAAATTGCGCGCATCGACCAGGCCGTCGATGCGTGTTTCAAGAGCAGCGACTATGCCGAGGGCCGACTGGCCTTTGCACAGAAGAGGCTGCCCCAGTTCACCGGCCATTGAATATCAACCCACCCATGGAGAAGAAGATGAAATCTTTAAGAACCCTGCTCACGATTGCGCTGTCGCTGGCAGCCACCGCGGCCCTGGCTGTGGGGCCCGCCCCAGCGCCGATGAAACAAAAAGAAGTCCTCAGCGTGGGCTTTGTCAAAGTGGGCCACCTCGCACCCATGCTGATGCTGGAAGAAGAGCTCAAGAAGCTCAACATCGAAGTCAAGCGCGCTGAGTTTGTTCGCTACGCCGATGCACGCACCGCGTTGCTGTCGGGTTCGGTCGACGTGTCGGCGGTGGGCCCAGGCGACTTGGCCATCGTGGCCGCGCAAGGCAGCAAGAACTTGATTGGCTTGACTGGCGTGGGCAGCTCGTCCAAATTCTTGGTGGTGCGCAAAGGCGTGAAGATTGACGACTGGGGTGACATCAGCGGCAAGAAGATTGCCATTGCACCGGGTTCTGCCGTGTGGTTCCAGTGGGCCATGACCTTGATTGAAAAGAACATCCCCTACACCTCGTTCTCGCCCGTGAACGTGCAAGGCGGTGGCACGGCGTTTGTGCAAGCCATGAAGCGGGGTGACATCGATGCCATGGTGCTGTGGGAGCCCTTCGAGTCACAAGCCGTGGCCGAAGGCGATGCTTACTTTGCCAACAAACTCGACTACAGCCAGTCCCGTTCGGTCGGCGCAGAGCTGGGCATGTTGGCCGCCTCTGGCGAAGCCATGAGCACCAAGAAAGAACTGGTGCGTCGCTTCTTGTGGGCTTACCTCAAAGTCGAAGAGCAATTGGCCAAAAACAATGACCAGTTTGCCGATGCCTATGCCAAGTACACCGGCTTGCCTTTGAATGTGACCAAAGAGTCCGCCAAGATCATCAAGCTCGGCGGCGTGCTCAACAAAGAACAGGTGGGGCGTTTGGCCGAGGCTGCGTTCAAGCAAGGCATCGTGCAAAAAGACGTGACCAAAGAAGCGGCTGAGCTGTATGACGACAGCATGGCCAAAGAAATCAAGAAGTAAGTGCAAGGACACACCATGAAGACAACGGCACATTTCAAGCAACTGCTGCTCGGACTGGTGGTGCCCACTGCCGTTGTCGTGCTGTGGCAGGTGATGGGCAACTTGCCAGGCATGGCCGGCATCTTGCCAACGCCTTTGAAGGTGGTTGAGGGCTGGCACGGTTGGATCTTCGGCCAAGCCGGCTTGGGGCTCAACCCCTACCTGGGCACTTGGCTGTCCAACGTCGAATATTCCTCGATGCGCGTGGTGCAAGGCTTTGTGCTGGCCGCGCTGATCGGGGTGCCGTTGGGGCTGTTGATTGGCTGGAGCAAGTTCATTTCGCAGATGCTGGACCCGCTGATTCAAAGCCTGCGCCCGATCCCGATCACGGCGTGGTTGCCGTTCTCGATTGCGGTGTTTGGCATCCGCGATGTGGGTTCGATCTTTCTGATTTTTCTGGGTGGCTTTTATGCCATCGTGGTCAACGCCACGCAAGGTGCACGCGATGTGGACCGCAACTTGGTGCGTGCCGCCTTGATGATGGGCGCCAACCGCACCCAGTTGTTGCGCCGCGTGGTGCTGCCAGCTGCGATGCCCTCCATCTTCACGGGATTGCGCATTGGGCTGGGCATTTCTTGGACGGCGGTGATCGTCTCTGAGATGGTGGCCGTCAAGTCAGGCCTGGGCTATGTGCTGTGGGATGCCTACTACGTGGGCCGCATGGACATTGTGTTGGCCGACATGGTGTCGATCGGCGCCATGGGTTACATCAGCGACCGCATCATTGTGTTCATTGAACGCAAGGTTCTGGTTTGGCGTATTTTGCAAAGTCACTGAAATTCTTATGTCCAACATCTCTGTTCAAGATCTTTGCAAAATTTATCCCGGTCAACCACCGGTCAAAGCCCTCGACCACATCGATCTCGATGTGCCCCCGGGTGACTTCGTGGCCTTGCTCGGCCCCTCGGGTTGCGGCAAGTCCACCTTGCTCAACCTGATTGCGGGCTTCGAGTCACCCAGCTCGGGTGTCTTGCAGGTCAACCAACAAGCGGTGCATGCCCCCGGGCCTGACCGTGGCGTGGTGTTTCAAGAGGCGGCGCTGTTTCCGTGGCTGACGGTGTGGGAGAACGTGATCTTTGGCCCGCAAATGCAAGGCCTGCCCAAGGCCGAGTACGAAGAGCGTGCCAACGAGATGCTCAGCATCGTGGGCTTGCATGATTTCAAAAACCATTTGCCGGTGCAACTCTCGGGTGGCATGCGTCAGCGCGTGGGCATTGCCCGCATCTTGACTTTGGGGTCACGCGTGTTGCTGATGGACGAGCCCTTTGGTGCACTTGACGCACAGACCCGACTCACCATGCAAGAGCTGTTGCTGTCGGTGTGGCAAAAGCTCAAACCGACCATCATCTTTGTCACGCACGACATCGACGAAGCCATCTTTTTGGCCAACACCATCTACGTCATGTCGGCCCGACCAGGCCGCATCCAATCCAAAATCAACGTGCCCTTGGCGCGTCCACGCACCGTGGCTGACACAGCGAGCGAGGCCTTCAGCGCCATGAAGCTCGACATCCTCAACCTCATCCGACACACCCATGGCTAATCCCCGCATCCCTTACCGTTTTTCTGACGAAGGTCCGCAGTTGGTGGCGCCCAAAGAAGGCGCCATCTTGGTCCACCTGGTGGTCAATGTGGAGCACTGGCAGTTTGATGCCAGCATGCCACGCACCATCATCACGCCGCCGCATGGCAAAGAAACCGTGCCCGATGTGCCCAACTTCAGCTGGGCCGATTACGGCATGCGTGCCGGTTTGCCGCGCATCATCAATGCCATCCACAGCCGTGGGCTACCCGCGTCCACCAGCTTCAACGCTGGTGTGATTCAGGCCTACCCGCGTGCGGCCGAAGCCATGCACGAAGTGGGTTGGGAGTTCATTGGCCATGGCGTGCATCAAAAAGCGCTCAACCATGCCGAAGGCGAAGAGGCTTTGATTGCCACCAGCCTGGACATGATCGAATCGTTCACCGGCAAGCGCCCCAAGGGCTGGTTGAGCCCGGGCTTGCGCGAGTCGCACGACACGCCCGAGATCTTGAAAAAGCAAGGCATTGAGTACGTGTTTGACTGGGTGGTGGACGATGTGCCGCATTGGATGCGCACCAAGAATGGCCCGCTCATGGCCTTGCCCTACAACCTGGAAGTCAACGACTCCATCATTTACGCGGTGGAAAAACACGCGTCGAATGAAATGTTCCAGCGCCTCTCCAACACCTTGAGTTTGTTCAAACGCGAATGCGCCAAGCAGCCACGTGTTTTGTCGCTGGGTTTGCACCCGCACTTGATTGGCGTGCCGCACCGCTTTGAGAGCTTCGAGAAAATGCTCGACCTGTTGATGGCCACCCCCGAGGTGTGCTTTGTCACGGGCGAAAAAATGGCCCAGTGGTACGCCGCCCAAGTGCCCGCCCCCTCCAACTGATTGCAACTTCACAGAGAGTCTTTATGAACTTAGAACTGACAGGACAGCGTGTCCTCATCACCGGTGGCTCCAAAGGCATTGGCTTGGCCATTGCACAAGCGTTCGCCGCCGAAGGCGCCAAGCCCGTGCTGGTGTCACGTGACCGGGCCAACTTGGCCCATGCGGTGCAAGCCATTGACGCCGCCCACCACATCACCCCCGAAGTCTTTGAGGCCGATTTGGGCCTGCCCGGTTCGGCCGACAAGCTGTGCCAACAGGTGGGCGAGATTGACGTGTTGGTGAACAACGCAGGCGCCATTCCTGGTGGCAGCATCCACGACATCACCGAAGAGCGCTGGCGCCAGGCCTGGGAGCTCAAGCTCTACAGCTACATCAACCTGACCCGCGCGTATTTGCCCAGCATGGAAAAGCGCGGCAAGGGCGTGATTGCCAACATCATCGGCATGGCCGGTGCAGCACCACGCTACGAATACATTTGCGGCTCGGCAGCCAATGCGGCCTTGATGGCGTTCACCCAAGGCCTGGGCGGCGGCACCGTGCGTCAAGGCGTGCGTGTGTTTGGCATCAACCCGTCGCCCACTCGCAGCGACCGCATGCAAGGCATGTTGCAGCAACAAGCCACCACCAAACTGGGGGACGCTTCGCGTTGGCAAGAGCTGACCTTGGGTCTGCCCTTTGGCCGTTTGGCCGAACCCGACGAGATGGCCAAACTCACGGTGTTCTGTGCTTCGCCCTTGTGTGGGTATCTGAGCGGCAGCATCATCAACGTGGACGGTGGCCAGATGTTCACCACACCGAGCAAATAAACCATGAGCCGACAAGATTTTCCTGAACTGCGCGAAGGCGTGCGCCAAGTGGTGTCTGCCTTTGACTCCCGTTATTGGCAAGAGGTGGACGAGGCGCGTGCCTTCCCTGAAAAATTTGTCACCGCCTTGACCGAAGCCGGTTGGTTGTCGGCCTTGATTCCTGAGGAATACGGCGGCTCCAACCTGAGCCTGACCGAAGCCAGTGTGATCATGGAAGAGATCAACCGCGCGGGCGGCAACTCGGGCGCCTGCCACGGTCAGATGTATGTCATGGGCTGCGTGGTGCGCCACGGCACGAAGGAACAGAAAGAAGCCTTGCTGCCCAAGATTGCATCGGGCGAGTTGCGCATGCAGTCGATGGCGGTGACCGAGCCCACCACGGGCTCAGACACCACCCAACTCAAGACCGTGGCCGTGCGCCAAGGTGACCATTACGTGGTGAATGGGCAAAAGGTGTGGACCTCGCGCTTGCAGCACTCCGACTTCATGTTGCTGTTGGCACGCACCACGCCACTGGCCGAGGTGAAAAAGAAGTCCGAAGGCTTGTCGGTGTTTTTGGTGGACTTGCGCGAAGAGGTGGGCAAGACCATCACCGTCAAACCCATTCGCAACATGGTCAACCACGAGACCAATGAAATCTTCATCGACAACCTGCGCATTCCCGTAGAAAACCGCATTGGTGAAGAAGGCAAGGGACTCAAGTACATCATGGACGGCTTGAACGCCGAACGCATTTTGATTGCCGCTGAGTGCATCGGAGACGGCTATTGGTTTGTCGACCGCGCCACCCAGTACGCCAAAGAGCGCGTGGTGTTTGGCCGCGCCATCGCGCACAACCAGGGCATCCAATTCCCCATTGCCAAGGCCCACATCAACGTGGAAGCGGCCAGCTTGATGCGCTACGAAGCGGCGCGTTTGTTTGATGCCGGCCTGCCGTGCGGCGCACAAGCCAATATGTCCAAGTTGCTGGCGGCCGATGCGTCTTGGGAGGCGGCCAATGTGTGCCTGCAAACCCATGGCGGGTTTGGCTTTGCCGCCGAGTACGACATTGAGCGCAAGTTCCGCGAAACACGCTTGTACCAAGTGGCACCGATCTCCACCAACTTGATCTTGTCCTACGTGGGCGAGCATGTGTTGGGCATGCCCAAGTCTTACTGAGTGCGCACATGACCTCTTCTGCTTTGCCCCACTACACCACCCTCGCGTGCACCCGCGTGTCTGACCACGTGCTGCAGGTGTGCTTGAACCGCCCCGAGGTGGGCAATGCCCTCAATACCCAAATGGCGGTGGACTTGCTCGACCTGTGGACGCGCCTGACCGATGTGCCAGGTGAGCTGCGTTGCGTGGTGTTCACCGGTTCGGGCGGCAAGATTTTTTGTGGTGGCGGTGACTTGAAAGAGCGCAACGGCATGACGCCACAGGCGTGGCAACACCAGCACGAAATTTTTGAACGCTTGTACTGGGCGCTGATTGATTTGCCTTTGCCGGTGGTCGGTGCCATCAACGGCCACGCGTATGGCGGTGGCCTAGAGATGGCACTGTGTTGCGACTTTTTGTACGCCAGCCAAGAGGCGCGCTTTGCGCTGCCCGAGGTCACGCTGGGCATCATGCCGGGCATGGGCGGCACGCAAAACTTACCGCGCGCTTTGGGCGAGCGGCGCGCCAAAGAGTTGGCACTCACAGGGCGTCCGTTCAGCGCGGCTCAAGCGCATGAGTGGGGCTTGGTCAACCAAGTGGCTGCGCCGGATCAAGTGCTGGCTTTGGCTTTGGAGACGGCACAGCGCATCGCGGCCAATGCGCCTTTGTCGGTGCGACAAATCAAAAAGTCGATCCGCTACGGCGGCCAGATGGAGTTGCGCACCGCCTACCGTTTTGAGGTGGAGGCCTACAACCGTTTGGTCGACACCGACGACCGGCGCGAAGGCGTGGCTGCTTTCAACGAGAAGCGCCCTGCGGTGTTCAAAGGCCGCTGAGCCGTGCAAAGGTTCGGGTGAGTTCTGCCAACACGCCCTCTTGGACCGAGCAATTGCTGGCCTTGCAAGGCCGCCCCATCACCGACGCTGACCGCCACCGCGCAGCCCTGCACCTGATCGATTGGTTGGGTTGTGTGCTGTTGGGCCACACCTCGCCTGCGGGTGAGGCTTTGAGCCGTTGGGCGGCGCAAGCAGCACCTGGGCCATGTTGGACGGTGGGCGGCTTGTACTTGCGCAGCGAGGATGCCGCCTTGGTCAATGGTGGCTTGGGCAACATCGACGAGCTCGATGACTTACACCGCGAAGCGGTGGTGCACCCCGCAGACACCCTCATGGCCGCTGCGCTGGCGCTGGCGCAGCGCGAGCAGGTCATACCGCACGCACTGCTGGACGCCGTGGTGCGTGGCTACGAGGTGGCCATTCGGGTGGGCTTGCTGGCCGGCACCGCGCATTACCAGCACTGGTACAGCACAGCCACCTGTGGCGTGTTTGGTGCTGCTACCGCGGCTGCGAGCTTGTTGCAACTCGATGCCACGCAGGCCATGCATGCCTTGGCGCAGGCGGGCATGCAAGCCAGTGGCGTGTGGCAATGCCGCGTGGAACCTGGGTTCTCTAAACAGCTGGCCACAGGGCGCAGCGCGCAGTCAGGCGTGTTGGCCGCCGACTTGGCGGCGGCTGGCATGGTGGGGCCGCGCCACATCTTGGAAGGCCAGCATGGGTGCTTGGCTGCCACGGGCAGCTTGCCCGATGCCACGCGCGCCCGGGCAGTGCTGGCGCCTGCACCTGATGCACCTTGGTTGATCCATGCAGTCAGCTTCAAGCCCTGGCCTGCCTGTCGCCATGTGCACCCGGCCATCGCGTGCGCCATGCAACTGCACGCGCGAGTGGCCGATGTGGAAGAGATTGTTCGCATCGAGGTGAGCAGCTACCAAACCGCGCTGGACTTTGCCGATCAAGCGCAACCCCACACCCGCCAGCAAGCGCGCTTTAGCTTGCAGCATGGGGTGGCGGTGGCGCTGTTGCGTGGAGATTTTTGGTTGGGTGACACCCAAGCCGAGTCGTTGACGCATCCGGTGCTGACGCGCTTGCGTGGCTGCACCCAGGTTCGCGCAAACTCACGCTGGAGCCGTGCCTACCCAGCGCATTACGGCGCGCAGGTGCAGGTGTGGCTGCGCGATGGTCGTCGCTTGGAGGCCCAGGTGGTCGACGCCCCGGGTGACCCGGAAAACCCCATGTCACACGCAGCGGTGCTGGCCAAAGCGCAACGCGTGATGCAGGCCGCAGGTCATGCGCAGCAGTCTGTGACGGCACTCATCCAAGCCTGTGTCGACTTGCCGCAAGCCGTGTCGATGGACAGTTTGTGGCGCGCCTTGCGCCAGCTCCGCCCGACCTGAGCGGTTCAGGACGCGGCGTTGGATGCGCGCGTGGGCCACAGCACCGATGCGATGGCGGCCACCACCAGCAGCACCGCCAGCCAGTCTTGCCAGTGCAGGACTTCGCCCAGCCACCATGCGCCGCTGAACACGCCCAACACGGGAATGAACATCACGCTCAAGCTCGATGCCAAAGGCGGCAAACTGCGCGCCAACCCCAGCCAAGCGGCTTGGGCAAACACAAACACCCCGATGGCGTTGTAGACGATGGAGCCCCAGGTGGTCAGCGACGGCATGGCCCAGCGGTCCGCTTCAAACAGCACCGCCACCACGCTCATCACCACGGCGGTCATGCCGGTCATCCAAAACACAATCGTGAGTGTGGGCACGCGCATCTTGGTGTGGCGAATTTGTTGTGTGCCCAAAGCCCAAGAGGCGGCCGCAGCCAAGGCCATCACAACGCCCAAGGGCTTTCCAGACAAATTCACCAACTCGTGCCACAACAACAGCATGGCACCCAAGGCGGCCAAGGCCACGCCCAACCAAGCGCGGGCACGCAGTGGTGATTTGAAAAACAACATGCCAATGACGGCTGAAAAAATCGGCATGGTGTAGCCAAGAATGGCGGCGCGCCCGCTCGACAAATCTTGCACCGCCAAAATGATCAGCACATGCCAGACAAACATATTGCTGCTGGCCAGCACCATGAGTTCTTTCCATTCGCTGCGTGGCACCTTGAACGGCACCTTCATCTTGAGCAACACCAAGCCCAGCAGGGGCCACCCAATCCACATCGAGATGCTGCGAAACGTGATGGCCGGGTAGCCCGTGACGCCGATCTTCAAGATGGGCCAGTTGATGCCCCAGACCAGGGTGAGGATGATGAGGGTGACCCACTGTTTGCGGGTGAGCTGGTGTGCGTGGGACATAAGGCTTTCAAATCGGTGCCGTCCAAGTTTAGCGGCGTGCTGCGCATGTGCGCAGACGAACAGACCACACGCTGCATCGGGCCTAGATTCAACAGCCTCGCCGAAGGGTGCTGTGGGAAGAAGGTCGATATGTTGATGAACGTTTTGTTGGTGATTCTGTTTTTGATGCTGCTGGGTGCCATACCCACTTGGCCGCATAGCAGAACTTGGGGCTATTACCCCAGCAGCGGTCTTGGACTGATCGTGCTGGTGTTGTTGTTTTTGATATTGACGGGTCGCGCTTGAAGCGTCACACACACAAGGAGCACACGATGAAGATCACACGCCACACCGCCCGATACCTCTTGGCTGCTTTGCTGCTGCTGGGCTTGTCGGCTTGCGACAAACCCGGACCCGCGCAAGAGGCCGGACGCAAACTGGATGAAGCCGCAGAGAAAGCCACTGAAGCGGTGAAGAAAAGCGTGGATGACGCAGACGATGCAGCAGAGCGTCAAAAAGAGAAGGCCAGCACGGCCATGGAAGACACAGAAATCACAGCCAAGGTGAAAACCGCGTTGATGCAACGCGAGGGCATGAAGTCGGTCACCATCAGCGTCAAAACACGCCGTGGCTTGGTGACGCTGACCGGTTCCGTTGCCTCACAGGCACAGGCCGATTTGGCAAAGCAACTCGCACAAGCGGTCAAAGGCGTGCACGAGGTGGACAACCTGTTGGTGGTGGTGAGCCCAGCAAATGCTTCAGGTAACGGACGGTAAAACGGGGGGCGGTTGGCAGCCAGCCTTTTGTGTGAGATGTGCGTGCTTGAAAGTTCAGTTGCATCGGCGTCGCAGGTCTGAATGTGAACGCCAAATTTTCCAAAGGTTGATGCTTGTAACTGCCCAACCTTCTCGCTGTGAAGGTCGTTGGCGACCATTTTCGAGCGTGATTTTTTCGTTGGCTTGGTATTTATCTACTAGGTGTTCGAAGTGAGCGAACGAGTCAAAGCCTAGCAGTTATGCAGATACCGTTCGACCCGAATTCATGGTGCAAATCTCTCAAAAAGATGTCACCTAAGCCGCGATGAAAAAGCTGTGTTTGAAATCGACAGAATCGCAAATCGGCTTGCAAATCTCATGCAGATTACGTTCGCTGCAAATAGCCATGAAATTTATCGCCCGCAAATTATTTAATTTAAAGAGTTATTTTTTACTCGTAAAATTTAATTTAGTGAAATCTAAAGGTTAAAAATGTCCAGCTTGATCCCTCTCATTAGAAAATTTATTCAGTCTTCTCCCATCAAAAGAAAGATAGCTTGGTTTTACGAACATCATGGAAACGGTTTTGAGAAATGGTTTCAGTTTGAGTTGATGTACTGGTTGAGTAAAAAAAGCCATAACGTAACGCTTGAGCAGTCAGTCGGGGTGGATGGTCGAAGAACTAATAAGACCAAGAATCAAATCGATATGGTCGTTAGGATGAAATCTCAATCCAAACAAGTTTCACACGCAGTCGAACTCAAAGTCACGATACGTGAGGCAGGGGCAGTACGCAAAGCAATCAACGATCTCATTCGGCTGGATAAATGTTTGGAATCTAAGTGGAATTTTCGCAGCGTTAGTGCTGTTGCAGTATGCGCAAACCAAAGTGGAAACCGATACGAGGAATTTTTAGATGCACTTAAGGAAACAAATAAAACTGCATGGATGTATGAAAGATTTCCGATACCAAGTAGCGATGCAGTCATCTATGTTTTTGGATGGCATGCACCTCCACGCAAAGCAAATAAGTCCGAATATCACAAGTTTATTCAGCACCTTAAACAAACCGCAAAAGAGTTAGGTATCACAGCGTTTCGTAGGTAAAGTGCGACGGCGCGAGAGCAATGCTGTGGATTACGCTGACTGGCTCTGTCGCATCACAGGCACAGGCCGATTTGGCCAAACAACTCGCACAAGCGGTCAAAGGCGTGCACGAGGTGGACAACCTGTTGGTGGTGGTGAGCCGTTAATTTTTAACAATCACACCGCACGACACACGTGGCCCCGAGTTGCCTGTGGGCTGTGTTTTGAAATCGTCTGGATCGCGATGAACAATCAAGCCTCGCCCCACGATGCTGGACGCGCCGTCCTGCATGGAAATTGACGTGCTCTCAAAGCGCAGCTGAACCTTGCCATAGGCATCGGCTTTCAAGCTGGGCAAATCGCCCACATGGTGTTGGGCGTGCTCATGGGCTCCGTGGGGTTTGCCGTCGGGGTTGAAATGACCGCCCGTGCTCATGCCGTCACCACTGGAGCAGTCGCCTTTTTCATGAACGTGAAAACCATGCTCCGAGTTGGGCGCAAAGCCTTGCGCGTCGACCACAACCAACACCTTGTTGTGCTGCTGCGTGAACGTCACCCGACCTGACACGCTGTTGCCCTGGGTGGGTGCGAGCACGGCGGTTGCAGACGTTTGAGCCTCCAACATGGCGCAAGCCGTCAGTGTGAAAGCGGTCGCAAAAACGAAAACTGTTTTCATGGCACATCCCCTTCGTTGGTTAAAAAGTCATGCTAGCAGGTGGGTGCGGGGCGCAGCTTCTTCTTTGAGTGCTGCCATGGCGGCGGTCAGCCCAGCAAACGCTTGAGGTAACGGCCGGTAAAACTGGCCGGGTTGTCGGCCAATTGCTCGGGCGTGCCCACGCCCACCACTTGGCCACCGCCACTGCCGCCTTCAGGCCCCATGTCGATGAGCCAGTCGGCGGTTTTGATGACGTCCAGGTTGTGCTCGATGATGACGATGGTGTTGCCCGCGTCGCGCAGGTGTTGCAGCACTTTCAGCAGCAAATCAATGTCGGCAAAGTGCAGGCCGGTGGTGGGCTCGTCCAAGATGTAGAGCGTGCGCCCGGTGTCGCGTTTGCTCAACTCCAGGGCAAGTTTCACGCGCTGTGCTTCACCACCCGAGAGGGTGGTGGCGGCTTGGCCGAGTTGCAGGTAGGACAGGCCCACATCCATCAGGGTTTGCAGCTTGCGGGC
This sequence comes from Limnohabitans sp. JirII-29, assembly GCF_003063395.1. NCBI lineage: Bacteria > Pseudomonadati > Pseudomonadota > Betaproteobacteria > Burkholderiales > Comamonadaceae > Limnohabitans > Limnohabitans sp. JirII-29. Next base: position 72,828 of record NZ_NESB01000004.1, on the reverse strand, counting down.
GATGTTGGGCACGGCGTTGAAGAAGCTCAGTGCGGCCTCAACCGTGAGGTCCAAGATTTGCGCAATGTTTTTGCCCTTGTACATGACCTCCAGCGTTTCTCGGTTGTAGCGCAGGCCGTGGCACACGTCACAAGGCACGTATACATCGGGCAAAAAGTGCATCTCCACCTTGACCATGCCGTCGCCCTGGCAGGCTTCGCAGCGCCCGCCGCCTGAGCCAGCGGCCACGTTGAAGCTGAAGCGTCCCGGGCCATAGCCACGCTCGCGTGCCGAAGGTACTTCGGCCATCAGCTCGCGAATGGGGGTGAACAAGCCGGTGTAGGTGGCGGGGTTGCTGCGCGGGGTGCGGCCAATGGGGGATTGGTCGACGTTGATGACTTTGTCGAAGTAGTCGAGCCCGGTGATCTCGTCGTGGGCAGCGGGCTCTTCGTGCGCGCGGTGGATGGTGTGCGCGGCTGCGGTGTACAGCGTGTCGTTGACCAGCGTGGATTTGCCCGAGCCTGACACGCCGGTGACGCAGGTGAGCAAGCCCACGGGCACATCCACGTTGACATGTTTGAGGTTGTTGCCGCGTGCGCCGGTGATGCGAATGACTTGGTCTTTGCAGGCTTGCTTGTCGAGCAGGCGTTGTGCGGCCAGTTGATCAGCGGGCACAGGCAAAAAGGCGTGACGCTGGGTGGGCACCTCGATGCGCAGGGCTTGTGCCAGGTAGCGCCCGGTGAGAGAGGCAGGGTTGGCCTCTATCTCGGCGGGTGTGCCTTGCGCCATCACCGCGCCGCCATGCACGCCAGCGCCGGGGCCCATGTCCACACAGTAGTCGGCGGCACGGATCATGTCTTCGTCGTGCTCCACCACCAACACGCTGTTGCCAATGTCGCGCAGGTGTTTGAGCGTGTCGATCAGGCGGTCGTTGTCGCGCTGGTGCAAGCCAATGCTGGGCTCGTCGAGCACGTACATCACACCCGTCAGGCCCGAGCCAATTTGCGAGGCTAGGCGAATGCGTTGCGCTTCGCCGCCAGACAGCGTGTCGGCGCTGCGGTCGAGGCTCAAGTAGGTCAGGCCCACATCGTTCAAGAACTTCAGGCGTGAGGCGATTTCGCGCACCACCTTGTCGGCAATTTCAGCCTTGGCGCCTTGGAGTTGGAGGGTGTTGAAGTAGCCAAAGCATTCGCCCAAGGTGCTGTGGCTGATGTCGAAGATGCCGCGCATTTGCGCGCCTTCGCCAATGCGCACGTTGCGCGCTTCGCGGCGCAAGCGGGTGCCACCACAACTGGTGCAGGCGCGGCTGCCACGGTAGCGCGCCAGGTCTTCGCGCACCACCACCGAGTCGGTCTCGCGGTAGCGGCGCTCCATGTTGACCAAGATGCCTTCGAACGGGTGTTTCTTGCTGAGCTTTTTGCCGCCAGAGGCGCCGCTGTCCAAGCTGTAGTTGAACTTGATTTCTTCGTCGCCCGAGCCGTACAGCAACACTTGTTGGATGTCGGGGCTGAGGTTTTCAAACGCGGCATCGAGGTCAAACTTGTAGTGCTTGGCCAAGCTCTCCAGCAAGGTGAAGTAGTGCGCGTTGCGGCGGTCCCAGCCTTTGATGGCACCACTGCCCAAGCTCAGCGAGGGGAAGGCCACCACACGGGCGGGGTCGAAAAAGTCTTGGTGACCCAAGCCGTCACATGCCGGGCACGCGCCCACCGGTGAGTTGAACGAGAAGAGGCGCGGCTCCAACTCGCTGATGGAGTAGCTGCACTGCGGGCAAGCGAACTTGGCGTTGAAGCTGTGCTCCACCCCGGTGTCCATCTCCAGCGCAATGGCGCGGCCTTCGGCCAAGCGCAGCGCGGCTTCAAAGCTCTCGGCCAGGCGTTGGCGCAAACCGGGCGGTGGGGCGGTCACCGCCACGGCGCCGATGCTGGGTGCGGTGGCGACTTGCGGCGCTGCCGGGGCTTCGTGGCGCACTTTGATGCGGTCAATCACCACGTCGATGTCGTGCTTCTCGGTTTTCTTGAGCTGCGGCAGGTCGTCGTACTCAAACACTTGGCCACCCACACGAAAGCGCACATAGCCCTGCGCTTGCAGGTTGGCAAACACGTCGGTGTATTCGCCCTTGCGGTCGCGTGCCAGTGGGGCCAGCAGCATGAGCTTGGTGTCTTCGGGCAGGGCCATCACCGCATCCACCATTTGCGACACGCTTTGCGCTTGCAGGGCCAGGTTGTGGTCGGGGCAGTACGGCGTGCCGGCGCGGGCAAACAGCAGGCGCAGGTAGTCGTGAATTTCGGTCACCGTGCCCACGGTGGAACGTGGGTTGTGGCTGGTGGCTTTTTGCTCAATGCTGATGGCGGGTGACAGGCCTTCGATCAGGTCGACATCGGGCTTGTCCAAACGGCCCAAGAACTGACGCGCGTAGGCCGAGAGGCTTTCCACGTAGCGGCGCTGGCCCTCGGCGTACAAGGTGTCAAACGCCAAACTCGATTTGCCCGAACCCGACAAACCGGTGATCACCACCAGTTGGTTGCGCGGAATGTCGAGGTCGATGTTTTTGAGGTTGTGCGTGCGCGCGCCGCGAATGCTGATGTTTCGCATGGCGGAGGGGCTGTTCATGGCCTGGCCCAAGTAGGTGCCGTCGGTGGGTGCGTTCACAGGTGAGTCAATCAAAGGGCAACCCGCCATGATAGTGGGTGGCGGGTGTTTGGGCTTGGCTGGCTATGGATGGGCGGCTTGATGCGAGACTTTTTGTATGGATTGAAGGGCGTGGATCATTTGGCCTGGATTTCCCACGGTGCAGTAGACAGCTCGGACCTATGAGCTTCGCCATTTATGCAAAGAGCCGTGTTGGCTCTTTTCGATTCAGAGGACGGTCCAGTCCCTATACAAGAGCTGCAAGATGCCAAGCCTATTGCGCCAAGAAGGGTGGCGTCAGCGTCTACAAAGCAAAAAAGACTTAAACCGTAGTAAAGATAAAAAACGTCAAGTACGTCACCACCTGCATAGGGCATATGCCCTATGCAGGTGGTGACCCCACACTCGTTCAGAGTGTGAAAAATGCGGGGAAAGCAGGTTTTTCAGCCGCTTGTTTCTTTTGCTTGTGTTGTATATACAGACGGTGTACAATCACATCATTTATTAAATATATTATTACTTATGGAAAATTTAAAAGTTAGTCCCGATGTGCTTTTGAAGCTCACCAGCAAACACTCTGTTACCTGCGAAGAGGTAGAACAATGCTTCTCAAATAAAGCTGGCAACCTTCTGACCGATAAACGTGAGAAGCACAAAACATACCCACCCACGTTGTGGTTTTTGGCCTCTACAAATAAGGGCCGCTTACTAAAAATCGTGTATATACAAATTGAAAAAACAATTCATTTGAAATCAGCCTTTAGCCCGAATCAAACAGAGATCGACATCTACAGTCGGCACGGCTAACTGGCAAAACAACAATCTAGGAAGAACATCGTGAACACATCGAAGATCGAAAGCACAGCCGAGGCTTGGGAAAGCCGCGCACTGGGGGCAAGCGCCGAACATGTTGCGGTGGCTGACATTGCACATGACATGGCCTTGGATGAGGCATTGGGTTTGCAATCCATCTCTATCCGTTTGCCCAAGCAATTGATCGACCAATACAAGCTAATAGCCCATTTTCATGGCGTTGGTTATCAACCACTCATGCGCGATATCTTGGGCCGTTTCGTGCCAGGCGCATTGCATGAAATCATGCAAACGCAAATGAAACAAGTCCAAGAGACGGCAGCCGTCTCTCGCGTTATCTCAACCGTTAAACGGGCTGTTGCCAAACCAGCCTCAGCTAAACCAGCGGCCCGCAAGATGAGTCGTAAAACTGCTTAAACAACAGCGCTTACAACAAGACCTACAGGCTCACTTCGATGGGCCTTTTTTTAATCTGGCACCACATCCACCTTGGTTTCAAACTCAAGCTGCGTGGTGTAGCCACCATCCCCAAGGCTGTGCACCGCCTTGGTCAGCGTCCAATCAACCGCATCGATTTGCGTTTCGAAGCCCGCCACCTTGATGGGCATTTCGGGAATAAGCTCGTGCCGCCCGCATGGCGTTGTCTTTAGTGGCGTAGCTGTGGCGCAAGGTCAGCACGTTGCACGCATCGTTGAAGGTGGGGTCGTTGGCTTTGTCGGTGGTGGCGGGCAAGGCATCGGAGCCGCCGCTGGTGTTGGCTAGCTTGGTGGTTGTCAAGTCTTTGGTGCCCTTGGCCGTCACCAGCACGTCACCGCTGAGGCTTTTTTTCACATCTTTGAAGTGAGCTTTGACTTGGCTGTAAGTGCCCTTGGCCACAATCAATTTGGCCCCAGTCTCGGCCTTGGTTCTGCTTGCATACGTGTGCGTGATGGTGAACACGGGCTCGGCGCTGTTCACCAGCTCGTTGGCTGCTTTTTGCTTGGCTGCCAGTTGTTCGCGCAACAGCTTGGCGGTTTTTTCGTTCACCATCACCACGCCGCGCTTGCCCTGCTTCACATCAAAGTAGTTGGCGCGCACGGCTGTGTAGGCCTCGCGGTCGCTCACGGCAAAACGGTGGCGGTCGCCATCGGTGCGCTGGATGGTGGATGAAAACTTCAACAAAGGCCCGGCCACTTTTTTCAACAAAGTCCCTGCGTTGATTCGTCCGTTCGTTCGTGCAGCCATGCGAAACAAGTCGCGCAAAATGCTGCACGCCCAAGGGCTTGGGCGACACACCGAGGCAGAAATTACGCAACTGGCTTGCCGCGATATTGATGCGCTGGCGCAGGTGTTGGGTGACGCCGAATGGTTTGGCGGTGCCTCGCCTTGCGGGGCAGACGCAAGTGCGGGCGCGTTTGTGCTGGCATGTCTGTGCGAGCACTTTGATACACCGCTGTTGGCAAGGGCCAAGTCGCACACAAATTTGGTGGCTTATGCACAGCGGGTGCAGCACGGTTTCTTTGCAGACACCGAAAGGCTTTGAGTTAACAGTTATCTTTTGAAAACTGTGATTTCCAACCGCAAGGCGACTGCCTCTATTTGGCGCAAGTAGTAAAAGATGCCAATGATTGACAAAAGACCTGAGGGACATTCAAGTGAAAACCCCGAAGGGGAATTCGTCATGCCCTTGAGGAATAAAAAACCTTTAAAAGCTGTCGCCCTTCAAGCCTATGAAGCAAGACGTGACCTCGCGAGCGAGTTGTTGAAATCGGTCAAAGAAATGAAGGCGGGCCAGGTACATGCGATTGATCTGGCTATCGCGAGAACCAAAACGCAGCGCGTTTTATCAAGGTGGCTGATATGAAACCTGAATACAACCTCGCCAAACTCAAAGCACGCAAAAATCCTTATGCATCCAAGCTGAAGAAGCCCGTCACCGCAAGCTACCAATCAATTGGCCGCAAGCGGTCTGATCAAGAAAAACCAAGCGCTTGTCTTGCCCCTGACGACATTTAGGAATGCAGGACAATTCCTGCTGTGACAACCGACATAACCCCCGCTTCCCTTCCCGACCTCAGCCCCTCCATGACGCCCACCGAGCGCCGCGCCAGCGGCACTTTGGCGTCGATTTTTGCCTTGCGCATGCTGGGCTTGTTTTTGGTGTTGCCGGTGTTTGCCCTGGAAGCGCGCAAATACCCCGGGGGTGATGACCCGGCGCTGATTGGTTTGGCCATGGGCATGTATGGCCTGACGCAAGGGCTGCTGCAAATTCCGTTTGGCGTGGCCTCAGACCGCTTTGGGCGCAAGCGTGTGATCGTGCTGGGTTTGTTGGTGTTCGCTTTGGGCAGCCTGTGGGCGGCTTCGGCAGACACGCTGTATGGCTTGCTGGCGGGGCGTGCGCTGCAAGGTGCAGGCGCGGTATCGGCAGCGGTGACGGCCTTGCTGGCTGACTTGACGCGTGACAACGTGCGCACCAAGGCCATGGCCTTGGTGGGGGCCAGCATTGGGTTGATGTTTGCTTTGTCGCTGGTGCTGTCGCCGCTGCTGGCGGGGTGGATCGGTTTGTCCGGCTTGTTTGCTTTGACGGCGCTGTTGGCGGTGCTGGGTGCTGCGGTGGTGATTTGGTCGGTGCCGCCTGAACCTGTGTTGCACAAAGACGCCGCACGTGGCGGCTTGCGCCAAGTGCTGGCCATGCCTGCGCTGCTGCGCTTGAATGTGGGGGTGTTTGTGCTGCACGCGGTACAACTGGCCATGTGGGTGGCGGTGCCCGCCTTGTTGGTGCAAGCCGGCTTGGACAAAGACCACCACTGGCAGGTGTATTTGCCGGCTGTGCTGGCCTCGTTTGTGGTGATGGGCGGCGTGTTTGCAGCCGAGCGTCGTGGCTACTTGCGGGCTGCGTTTTTGACGGCGATTGGTGTGATTGCGGTGGTTCAGGTCGTGTTTTTGTGGGTCGCATCGGGCGCGCCCACGCTCGCCGTGCTGGCGTGGTTGTTGTTTGCTTTCTTTTGTGGCTTCAATGTGTTGGAGGCCACACAGCCGAGTTTTGTCTCGCGTCTGGCGCCTGCACCTTCGCGTGGTGCGGCCATGGGGGTGTACAACACCTTGCAATCGTTGGGCTTTTTCGCGGGCGGTTGGATGGGGGGGCAGTTGGTCAAAAGCCATGGCACACAAGGTTTGTTTTTGACTTGCGCTGCGTTGATGCTGTTGTGGTTGGCCGTAGCGTGGTCGATGGTGGCCCCTGGTCGTCAAGCGGGTTGAGCCAGGCCCCATAATCTGTCTATCTCTGGAGGAATTTACCCATGGCATCCGTCAACAAAGTCATTCTCGTCGGCAACTGCGGCCGCGACCCCGAAGTGCGTTATTTGCCCAGCGGCCAAGCCGTGGCCAATGTGAGCGTCGCCACATCCAGCCGTCGCAAAGACAAAAACTCGGGCGAGATGATCGAAGACACCCAGTGGCACCGTGTCACGTTTTACGACCGCTTGGCTGAAATCGCTGGCGAGTACGTGAAAAAAGGCCGCCCCATTTACGTGGAAGGTCGCCTGAAGTACGGTGTGTACACCGACAAGACCACCGGCGTGGAGAAGAACACCGTGGACATCATTGCCACCGAGCTGCAACTCTTGGGTGGCCGTGAAGGCATGGGCAACCCCGGTGGTGGTGGTGGCGAAGACGGTGGCTACAGCCGCCCCGCAGCCGCACCCCGTCAGGCGGCACCCGCTGCTGCGCCACAGCGCCAAGCGGCACCTGCTAAGGGTGGCTTTGACGACATGGACGACGACATTCCGTTTTGAAGCTGCAACGAAAGAAGCCCCAATGAAAAATCCACGCCCGCAGGCGTGGATTTGGAGGTCCAAGCCCAGCGTCACGCTGGGCTTTTTTTTGGGCGCTGGAGGTTTAGGCCGCCATGTCGTCCACGATGCCGTTGCGCAAGATGCCCAAGGCGTCGACTTCGATTTCCACCACGTCACCGGGCTTCATGAAGACCTGGGGTGAACGCTTGTTGCCCACGCCGCCTGGCGTGCCGGTGACGATCACGTCGCCTGCCTCAAGCGGGATGAAAGTGGAGATGTAGGCGATTTGACGTGGGATGCTGTGGATCATCATGTCGGTGGTGGCGCGTTGCAGCTCTTGGCCGTTCAAGCGCGTGATGAGGGTCATCTTTTGGTCAGGCTTGATTTCGTCAGCCGTGACCATCCAGGGACCAAAGCCACCGGTGCGCCAGAAGTTTTTGCCGGCGGTCCACTGGGTGGTGCTGACTTGCCAGTCGCGGATGGAGCCATCGTTGTAGCAAGAGTAGCCGGCGATGTGGCTCCAAGAGTCGGCTTCGCTGATGCGGCGACCGCCTTTGCCAATCACCACAGCAATTTCACCTTCGTAGTCGAGGCGGTGCGACTCAGGGGGACGCACGATGTTTTGGCCGTGGCCCACTTGTGACTCGCTCACGCGCAAGAACAGCGCAGGGCTTTCGGTCAGTTCGCGTCCGGTTTCTCGCACGTGGTCGGCGTAGTTCAGGCCGACGCACACAATTTTGTTGGGGTTGGTGATGACAGGCAGCAGGTGCAGGTCAGCAAATTTCAAGTCAGGCTTGTGGCTGGCCAGGGCCTTGGCGGCTTGGTCCAACATGTTGTTGGCGATCAGGCTTTTCAGGTCAGGGGCTTGTGCGCCCAAGATGGGCGTGAGGTTGAGCACGTCGTCGCCTTGGACGATGCCGTAACTCGGGGTGTTGTGGAGCAAAAAGCTGATCAATTTCACAGGAAGGTTCCTTTCGGGTCAAAAAATTTTGGGGCTAGGGTACACGGATTGCGATGTCGCCTGCGCAACGCATGACCAGTGCCGCCAGCTTGGGCGCATCGATCACCGCCATGCGTTGCACGGTGGTGACCAGCGAGATGGCACCCAGCACGGTGCCGTCGGCTTTTTGCAAAGGGGCTGCGAGTGCGGCCAGGTTGGGCTCGAGCTCGCCCAGCGACAGGTAATGGCCGGTCTTGCGGATGTTGCTGTAGTACTTGCGAAAGGCGGGCCACTCGGTGGGCAAGCCAGCTTGGGCAATTTCATCGCGCCGCTGGTCAAACACTTTGTGCAAGGCGGTGGGTGTGAAACACGACAAGATGACCTTGGGCGCGCCGCCTAAAAACAACGGGCGCGGACGACCCCGTCCGTAGCCTAAGTCGGCTGGTGTTTTGCCGTATTCGCGATGGGTGTCGAGCACTTGTTGGCCGTACAGACCGGAGAGGACGCAATCAAAGCCGGTGGTCTCGACCAACTCTTGCATGAAAGGGATGGCGTGTTGCAGCACCGGGTCCCCGGCGCGGATGAAGTGGTCGAGCACGATGATGCGCGGCCCCAGGCTGTACTGCGATTCGGCCGAGCGTTGCAGCAAGCCGGACGCCACCAAGAGCTTGACGTAGCGGTAGGCCGTGGGGATGGACACTTCCAATGCTTCGGCCACAGCCTCTGCTGACCACACGGGGTGTTTTTCGGTGAACAAGTCGAGCACGCCCAGCATGCGCGCCAGGCTAGAGAAGGCTTTGTCGGTCACGTGGCGCTTTCTGCCACGGCCTGTGTGGGCAGCCAGTCGCGTGTCAGGGCGTCTAGCGCGGCGCTGGTGTGGGCCAGGCCCAACACATAGCGGTCTGGACGCAGCACCACGGCTGCGGCCTGGTGGGCGTTGAGCCAGACGGCCAGTGTGGGGTCGCTGGCGTCCAGCACGCTGGCTTGCCAAGTGCTCCAGGCTTGGCGGGTGGCCTCGGAGACCTCGGCCAGCACCTCGGCATGTGCGATGACGGCGAAGTGGTTGCCCACAAGCTCGTCGAGCCAGTAGCCATTGGCCAGTTGCGGTTGCGGGAAGGGTTGACCGACTGGGGCCGAGCCATTGCTCAAGATGCCGGCACCCAAACGTGGGGCCGGAAACTGGAATATTTCTGGCTCACCTCCGTTGCGGAATTTGGCATCACGCAGGCGCGCTTGTTCGGGGTCGGTGGTTTGGATGATGTCGCCCAAGCGCACCGCCAGTTCGATGAACTCGGCCACATGGGGCGCGCGCTCAGACTCGTAGCTGTCGAGCAAGGTATCGCTGGCGGTGCCGTGCACCACAGCTTGGAGTTTCCAGGCCAGGTTGGACACATCACGGATGGCCGCGCACATGCCTTGGCCCAAGAAGGGGGGCGTTTGGTGTGCGGCGTCGCCCGCGATCATGAGGCGACCTTGGCGCCACCCTTCGGCAATGATGGAGTGGAAGGTGTAGATCACCGCACGCTCGATGTCGGCGTGTTCCGGTTGAATCCAACGGCTCACCAAGGGCCAGAGATTTTCTGGTTTGACCAGCTCGGCGGTGTCGTCTCCGGGCATGAGCATGATCTCCCAGCGTCTGCGGTTGCCTGTGACGTTGCAGTAGGTCATGGGGCGTTGCGGGTCGCACAGTTGCACGGTGTGGTCGGGCAACTCGGGGGCGCCAGGTTTGAGAAGCACGTCGAACACCAGCCAAGGTTGGTGCAGTCCTAAATCGCGGGTGGTGCAGTTGAGCAGTTTGCGTGCGAGTGAGCGGGCGCCGTCGCAACCCACCACGTAGCGGGCTTGCACGATGTGCGGCTGTTGGTTGCGCAGGTCGGTGACGTGCAGGTCGATGTGGTCGGCCTGCTCGTGCAGCTCGGTGACGAGGTGTTGCAAACGCACCGACACAGATGCAAAGCGTGTCACGCCATCGCGCAGCACATGCTCCAACTCGGGTTGGTGAAAGTAGTGGTTGTTGGCACAGCCATGCGGCCCCAGTGCCGCTGTGCCGCCACGGATGAGCAAGGTGTCGTTGGCGGCGTTGACAAAGTGCATGCCCTTCATGCCGGGGCGCGAGATGGCTTCCATCTCGGCACGCAAACCGATGGCTTGAAACACGCGCATGACTTCACCGTCGAAGTGAATGGCACGCGGCAAGGGGTAAATCTCGGCGTCTTTTTCAAACACCACCACTGACAGGCCTGCCTGACCCAGCAAGTTGGCCAGGGTTGCGCCTGCTGGGCCATAGCCCATGATTGCGACGTCAAACACCATGGCTCAATCCTTCACATAGCCCATGCGGCGGGCCATCTCGGCTTGCCATGTGGCACGGCTTTGAAACTTGGGACGGCTTTTGGCAATGGCTTCGGCACGCGCCATGATGGCTTCATCGGGTTGGTCCAAATCAATGACTTCGCGCATCGGCTGTTCGCAGTACCAGGGGGTGTCTAAGAACACCTCGATGCGGTTGCCTTCTGGGTCGCGGAAATAAATGGAGACGGCATTGCCGTGGGTTGCGCATTGCATGTCGTGCACGCCTTCTGTTTGCAGCGCGTGGTCACGCACGGAGCGCAGGGTGGCGACGTCACGGACCCGAAAGGACAGTTGGTTGATGAGGTTGAAGTTGAGGTTGTCGGGCCGTCCTGTGGCCAGCACGACTTGGTGGTGTTCGGTCGGGTCGCGGCTCAGGAATACCAATTGCACGGGGCCTAAGTCGCCGTGGTCGGTTTGGGTGAACCCCATGACCTGTGTGTAGAACTGGGTCATGCGCGCGAGGTCTTTGACATAAAAGCCCATGTGGCTGAAGACCAAAGCGCCTTGATCTTGGAGAAGCGGGTTGTGGGTCATGGAATCCTCGGGTAAACACCTAAAAAACATATCAAATTATCATAATCTGACAAAGTGAATGCATTTTATGATGTGTTTTGTAAAAATCAAGCCTTTCAACGCGAATATTGGAGAAATTACACATGACATTCATCAGCCGTCATACCCGCCTTGTTGCTGTCTGCTGTGCCCTGTTAGGGGTGACGGCTGTGCAGGCGCAGGACTACCCCAGCAAGCCGATACGCATCATTGCGCCCGTGCCCATCGGCACAGGCCCGGACGCCAACACGCGCGAGATCGCGTTGGAGTTGAGCAAGGTCTTGGGCCAGGCCGTGGTGGTGGAAAACCGCCCGGGTGCTTCCAGCATGATTGGCATGGAAGCGGCGGCCAAAGCAGCTCCCGATGGCTACACCTTGGTGATGGGTTTGACCTCGTCGATGTCGGTGGTGCCGCACCTCTACAGCAAGGTGCCCTACAACGCAGAGCGTGACTTTGTGCCCATCAGTCTGGCGGGTTTACTCAATACAGCCTTGATCGCCAACCCCAGCGTGACACAAAACTCGGCGCGCGAATTGATGGCTCAGTTGAAAGCTCAGCCTGAGAGCATGACGGCGGCCACCTCTGGCATTGGCAGTTATTCGCACTTGGCGGGTGAGTGGTTTGGTGCTGGCTCGAATACCAAGATCAAGTTCGTGCCTTACAACACCAGCAGTCCTTACACCGATTTGGTGGGCGGACAGGTGCAACTGATGTTTGATGCCTTGCCGGTGGCCTTGGGCAATGTGCGTGCAGGCAAGCTCAAGGTGTTGGCGTTGACTGGTAAAACACGCCACCCCAATTTCCCAGATGTGCCTACCTTTGCAGAAGCCGGTTTGCCCGACTACACCCCGACAGCTTGGATTGGTTTGTTTGCACCGGCAGGCACACCCGCAGCAATCGTGGACAAGCTGTCAGCAGCGATGCAAAAGGCGACGACGCAAAACCAAGTGCTGGCAGACAAGTGGCGTTCGTATGGTGGTGAGCTCAAGTCGATGACGCCTGTTGAGTTCAGTGCGTTTTTGAAGTCGGACTCTGCCAAGTGGGGGCAAGCGATTCGGCATGCCAACATCAAGCTGGATTGAGGCTGACGCAACGCGATGTGTTGCAAAGCGTTGACGTAAATAATTAAATATTTGCGTCAACAGGCGTCACTTTCTTTTCGTTGTAGTTGCACTCCAGATCACTGGAGATGTTCAACAACCGGAAGGAAACTTTATGAACAAGCTGATTGCCTCTTTGATCGTGGGTGCTTTCTCTGCCGCTGCTTTTGCGGCCACGCCAACACCTGCGATGCCTGCAACACCGGCTACTCCAACGGTGATGCCCGCGACACCCGCCACCCCTGCTTCTGCAGCCAAAGCCGAACACAAAGGCAAGTCTGAAGCCAAGCAGGTAGAGGCGAAAGAAAAGAAAGCCGCTAAAAAGGCTGAAGCTGCCAAGTAAGTAGCAGTCAGCCGCGGTATTTCAGGTGTGGGCGTTGTCCAGTGCTGCAGCGCTGGCGATGACCCCGCCGCCCAAACACACATCGCCGTCATACAACACTGCGGATTGACCGGGTGTGACGGCCCACTGAGGTTCATCAAAGGCGAGCGCAAGCTCGCCTTTGTCGTTGTAGCTCAAGCTGCATGGCGCGTCGCTTTGGCGGTAGCGTGTTTTGGCCGCGTAGCGTCCTGGGGCTGGCGCTGCGGGTGCGCACCAGCTCAAGTCATCGGCAGTGAGCTGTCCTGACAACAACCACGGATGGTCGTGGCCTTGCACCACGTACAAGGTGTTGTGGGCCAGGTCTTTGCGTGCCACAAACCACGGTGCATGTTCACCGCTGCCGCGTTGAGCACCTTTGTCTTTGATACCGCCAATGCCCAAGCCCTGGCGTTGACCCAAGGTGTAAAAGCTCAAGCCCACGTGGGTGCCGAGCTTGCGACCTCGTTCGTCTTTGATGGGCCCGGGTGCGTTGGCAATGTAGCGGTTGAGGAACTCTCTGAAGGGACGCTCGCCAATGAAGCAAATGCCCGTGGAATCTTTTTTCTTGGCGTTGGGCAAACCAATCTCGCTGGCGATACGGCGTACTTCGGTTTTGTGGAGTTCACCCACGGGAAACCAGGTTTTGGAGAGCTGCGCCTGGTTGAGACGGTGCAAAAAGTAGCTTTGGTCTTTGCTGGCGTCGAGCCCCTTGAGCAATTGAAATTCGCTGCCTGTGGGAAGGCTGAGTTCACGTACGCGAGCATAGTGGCCGGTGGCAATTTTGTCGGCGCCTACCGAAAACGCATGATCCAAAAAGGCTTTGAATTTGATCTCGGCATTGCACAAGATGTCGGGGTTGGGCGTGCGCCCGCCCTGGTACTCACGCAAGAATTCGGCGAAGACGCGGTCTTTGTATTCAGCTGCGAAGTTGACGTGCTCGATCTCAATGCCCAACACATCGGCCACGGCGGCGGCGTCCACGAAGTCGACGTTGGATGAGCAGTACTCGCTGTCATCGTCGTCTTCCCAGTTCTTCATGAAGATGCCGACCACTTCGTGGCCTTGTTGCTTGAGCAGGTAGGCGCTGACCGCAGAGTCCACGCCGCCACTCAAACCCACTACCACGCGCTGTTTTTTCATCATGCCGCTCATGCTTTCGCGCGGGTGCCCACGCTGGGGTCGGTGTAGACCGTGGCCAGTGGAAAGCGCTGTCCTTGCGCGTGGTCTTCGATGCAGCGCAGCACCAGCGGGCTGCGCAGGCGGTGTGTGTTGGCGCGAATTTCTTCGGGGGTCATCCACAGGGTGCGCTCGATGCCTGTGTCGAGCTGTGCGCCGGGCACCACCTCGCCCAACAGACCGCAGTAGGCAAAGCGCAGGTAGGTGATGTCTTCGGCGGCATGTTCTTGGCGTGCAGGGCGTTGGAAGCGTGACATGTAGATGCCCACCAATTCGGTGGGGGTGAACCGATGCGTGGTTTCTTCAAACGCTTCGCGTGCGCAGCCCGCTTCGGGCGCTTCACCGGGGTCGAGGTGGCCGGCGGGGTTGTTCAAACGCAGGCCTTCGGGCGTGTGTTCTTCGATCAATAGGTAGCGTCCATCGCGTTCGATGATGGCGGCCACGGTGACACTGGGTTTCCAACGGATAGTCATGCTCACATTATCTTTCGGGTAAGCCCACGTCGGCGGGGCCGTGTTTCTGGTGTAACCTTTCGAGAGTCTGACAACAACACAACGCGCTTTAGGAGTTCCTCATGCTGATAGGCGTGCCCGTCGAAACGACGGCCGGTGAAACCCGTGTGGCGATTACGCCCGAGACGGCTAAAAAACTCATGGCGCAGGGGCATACGGTGCGCATTCAATCGGGCGCCGGCGTAGCGGCCAGCGTGACCGATGTGGCCTATGCGGCCGTGGGGGCCGAGCTGGTCGATGCCTCGACAGCGTGGGGCTGCGACTTGGTGCTCAAAGTGCGAGGGCCGTCAGAGGCGGAAACCTCGCTCATTAAGGCTGGCAGCACCGTGGTGGGCATGTTGGAGCCCTTCAATGCCCAAGGCTTGCAACGCTTGGCTTTTGCGGGTGCCACAGGCTTTGCCCTGGAAGCGGCGCCCCGCACCACCCGCGCACAGAGCATGGATGTGTTGTCCTCTCAGGCCAACATTGCCGGTTACAAGGCCGTGATGCTGGCCGCCGACAAGTACCAACGTTTTTTCCCCATGCTGATGACCGCCGCAGGCACGGTGAAGGCGGCACGTGTGGTCATCTTGGGCGTGGGTGTGGCGGGCTTGCAGGCCATTGCCACGGCCAAACGTTTGGGCGCGGTGATTGAAGCCACCGATGTGCGTCCCAGTGTGAAAGAGCAGGTGGAGTCGCTCGGCGCCAAGTTCATCGACGTGCCGTTTGAAACTCAGGAAGAAAAAGATGCCGCAGAAGGTGTGGGCGGCTATGCCCGCCCCATGCCTGCCAGCTGGCTGGAACGCCAAAAAGTGGAAGTGGCCAAACGCGTGGCGCAAGCCGATGTGGTGATCACCACCGCGTTGATCCCAGGTCGCGCCGCGCCCGTGTTGGTGACTGAAGACATGGTGAAAGCCATGAAGCCAGGCTCGGTGATCATCGACATTGCAGCGGGCAAAGGTGCCCAAGGCACCGATGGCAATTGCCCGTTGACCGAGGCCGGCAAGACCGTGATCAAGCACGGCGTGACTTTGGTGGGTGAAACGAATTTGCCCGCTCTGGTGGCGGCAGATTCAAGCGCGCTGTACGCCCGCAATGTGCTGGACTTTTTAAAGCTGATCATCAACAAAGAAGGTGTGCTGCACATCGATTTGGAAGATGACATCGTGGCCGCTTGTTTGATGACCCGCGATGGCGCGGTGGTGAAGAAATGAATTTGAGGAAATAAAAAATGGACGCAGTCTCCCCCACCCTCATCAACCTCATCATCTTTGTGTTGGCCATCTATGTGGGCTACCACGTGGTGTGGACGGTCACCCCAGCGCTGCACACGCCGCTGATGGCGGTGACCAATGCCATCTCGGCCATCGTCATCGTGGGCGCCATGTTGGCCGCCGCCATGACCCAAACCACGCTGGGCAAAACCATGGGCGTGCTGGCGGTGGCGCTGGCGGCTGTCAACGTGTTTGGTGGCTTCATGGTGACGCGACGCATGTTGGAAATGTTCAAGAAAAAAGACAAAAAGGCGCCTGCCGCTGAAGGAGCCGCCAAATGAACGAGGGTCTTTTGAACATGGGTTTTGTCAGCATGAATTTGGTCACCCTGATGTATCTGGTGGCCAGTGTGTGTTTCATCCAAGCACTCAAAGGTCTGAGCCATCCCACCACCTCGATCCGTGGCAACGTGTTTGGCATGACCGGCATGACGATTGCCGTGCTGACCACCGCCGCGCTGATCATCAAGCTGTCGGGCTCAGGTTTGGGTATGGCGTGGGTGTTGTTGGGCTTGGTGATGGGTGGTGGTGCTGGCACGCTGATGGCACAACGCGTCGAGATGACCAAGATGCCTGAGCTGGTGGCCTTCATGCACAGCATGATCGGTCTGGCGGCGGTGTTCATTGGCGTGGCTGCTGTGGCCGAGCCTTGGGCATTTGGCATCACGCCACCGCCGCAAGAGCTGGTCACGGGTGCGCAAACGTCGGCTGGTTTGGTGATCACAGAGATGGTGCAACGCTTTCCTATTCCAGCGGGTAACCGCTTGGAGCTGTTCTTGGGGGCGGCCATTGGTGCCATCACCTTCAGTGGATCGGTGATCGCGTTTGGCAAGTTGTCGGGCAAGTACAAGTTCCGGCTCTTCCAGGGCGCACCTGTGAGCTTTTCAGGGCAACATTTGCTGAACTTGGTGTTGGGCTTGACCACCGTGGGTTTGGGACTGTTGTTCGTGGCCACCGAGAGCTGGCCAGCTTTTTTTGCCATGCTGGCGCTGTCGTTTGTGATGGGCGTGCTCATCATCATCCCCATTGGTGGTGCGGACATGCCGGTGGTGGTGTCCATGCTCAACAGCTATTCGGGCTGGGCTGCGGCGGGGATTGGTTTTTCGCTCAACAACAGCATGTTGATCATTGCGGGTTCTTTGGTGGGCTCTTCAGGGGCCATCTTGAGCTACATCATGTGCAAGGCCATGAACCGCTCGTTCTTCAGCGTGATCTTGGGCGGTTTCGGTGCTGAGGCCTCGACCGCTGTGGCGGGTGCGCAAGAGCAGCGCCCTGTCAAGAGCGGCAGCGCTGATGACGCGGCCTACATCTTGGCCAATGCCGAGACGGTGGTGATCGTGCCGGGCTATGGCTTGGCTGTGGCACGTGCCCAGCATGCCGTGAATGAGTTGGCCGAGAAGCTGATGCACAAAGGCATCAGCGTGAAGTACGCGATCCACCCGGTGGCTGGTCGCATGCCCGGTCACATGAACGTGCTGTTGGCCGAGGCCGAGGTGCCTTACGACCAAGTGTTTGAAATGGAAGACATCAACGGTGAGTTCGGCCAAGTGGATGTGGCCATCGTGTTGGGTGCCAACGACGTGGTCAACCCTGCTGCGCTGCAAAAGGGCAGCCCCATTTATGGCATGCCAATTTTGGAAGCGTTCAAAGCCAAAACGGTGATCGTGAACAAGCGTTCGATGGCATCGGGTTACGCAGGTTTGGACAACGAGTTGTTCTACATGGACAAGACCATGATGGTGTTTGGAGATGCCAAAAAGGTCGTCGAAGACATGGTCAAGGCGGTCGAGTGAGCATGCGTTCAAGGCCATGGTTGCACGCCTACCCAGAAGGTGTGCCCGCAGATGTTGACACCAGCGCCTACGGCACGCTGGTGGAGTTGATGCAAGACAGTTTTGCGCGTTTTGGTGGCCGCACTGCGTTTAGCTTCATGGGCCGTGATTTGACATACGCCGAGTTGGATCGACTCAGCCAAGTGTTTGCGGCCTATCTGCAAAGCTTGGGTTTGCAGACGGGCGATCGTGTGGCCATCATGTTGCCCAATGTGTTGCAGTACCCCTTGGCGGTGGCGGCTGTGTTGCGTGCGGGTTATGTGGTGGTCAACATCAACCCCCTGTACACGCCGCGTGAACTAGAAGCGCAGCTCAAAGATGCGGATGCCAAAGTCATTGTGATTTTGGAAAACTTTGCAGCCACACTGGAGCGCGCGTTGGCCAAAACGCCGGTCCAGCATGTGGTGCTGTGTGCCATGGGCGACCGCCTGGGTTGGTTCAAAGGTTTTGTGGTCAACCATGTGGTGCGTCGCGTCAAGAAAATGGTGCCTGCTTTCAACTTGCCGCATGCGGTGCGTTTCAATGACGCCTTGCGCAAGGGCGAGACGTGCACCCTGACTTTGCCGTCGGTCGACAGCGAAGATTTGGCAGTTTTGCAGTACACCGGTGGTACCACCGGTGTGTCTAAAGGGGCGGAGCTGTTGCATCGCAACTTGGTTGCCAACGTGTTGCAGTCAGAGGCCTGGAACTCCCCCGCTTTGAAGCGAATTCCTGCTCACGAACAAACCACGTTTGTGTGTGCTTTACCGCTGTATCACATCTTTGCGTTCACCCTCAACATGATGCTCACCATGCGCATAGGTGGGCGGTCCATCTTGATTCCCAACCCGCGCGATTTGCCGGCGGTGCTCAAAGAGTTGGCCAAAGAGCGCTTTCACATTTTTCCGGCCGTCAACACCTTGTTCAATGCCCTGGCCCATCATGCCGATTTCGGCAAGGTGGATTGGTCGCACTTGGTGGTGTCGCTGGGCGGTGGCACGGCCGTGCAAGCTGCGGTGGCCAAGCTGTGGCTTGAAAAAACGGGATGTCCGATTTGCGAAGGCTATGGCTTGTCTGAGACCAGCCCATCGGCCAGTTGCAACCCTGTGACCAGCCAGGCCTACACCGGCTCTATTGGGGTGCCCATTCCCAATACGGAGATGAAGATCATCGATGACGATGGGCACGAGGTGCCCTTGGGCCAGCCGGGTGAAATTGCCATTCGTGGGCCACAGGTGATGGCCGGTTACTGGCAGCGTCCGGATGAGACTGCACGGGTCATGACCCCTGATGGTTTTTTCAAATCAGGCGATATCGGCGTGATGGACGAGCAAGGATTTTTCCGCATCGTTGATCGCAAGAAGGACATGATTCTGGTCAGTGGCTTCAACGTCTATCCCAATGAGGTGGAAGACGTGGTGGCCAGCTTGCCCGGCGTGTTGGAGTGTGCGGTCATCGGTGTGCCCGATGAACGCACGGGTGAGGCGGTGAAGTTGGTGGTGGTCAGAAGCGATCCTGATTTGACCGAGGCCGCGGTGCGTGACCACTGCAAACACAACCTTACCAACTACAAGCATCCTCGCTTGGTCGAGTTCCGTTCCGACCTGCCCAAAACGCCCGTGGGCAAAGTGCTGCGCCGCGAGCTGCGCGACCACCCATGAGCCGTGTGGCTCTGGTCAGCGCCATGCACGAAGAGCTGGCGGGCGTGCTGGCACGCATGCCCGACGAGCAAAAAATCGTGGTGGCTGGGCGCGAGTTCTGGGTTGGCCACTGGCATGGCCACGACGTGGTGGCGGTGCTCTCGCGCATTGGCAAGGTGGCCGCAGCGACCACGACGACGGTGTTGATTGAGCGCTTTGGCGTGACGCAAATCGTCTTTACCGGGGTTGCTGGCGGCTTGGCGCCTCAGGTGCGTGTGGGGGACGTGGTGGTTGCTGATGGCTTTGTTCAACACGACATGGATGCCTCGCCTTTGTTCCCCCGTCATGAAGTGCCATTGACAGGCATGACCCGTTTTGCGGCTGACCCAAACTTGCGTGATGCCTTGCGCATGGCGGCGCCTTTGGCTTTGCAGGATGTGATGCAAACCCTTCCGCGCGCTGATTGGCTCGATCTCGACTTTGAGCAGGCGCGTGTCCACCAGGGGTTGGTGGTCAGTGGCGATCGGTTTGTGTCACGCAGTGCAGAGAGCGCGGAGTTGCAGCAGCGTTTGCCAGAGGCACTGGCGGTCGAGATGGAGTGTGCGGCCATGGCCCAGGTGTGTCATGACTACGGCGTGCCCATGGCGGCGGTGCGCACCATCTCAGACCGTGCCGACGATGCTGCGCATGTGGACTTTCCCAACTTCATTCGCAACATCGCCAGCCGTTACAGCGTGGCGGTGTTGGACCGCTTGCTACGCCGCTGGCCTGTGCGGGCTGTTACTTGAGCCAACCGCGCTTGCGGAAGTACCACATGGGCACCAAGGCGCTGGCCACCATCAAGGCCAGGGCAAACGGATAGCCCCAGGTTTTGTTGAGCTCGGGCATGTACTGGAAGTTCATGCCGTAAATGCTCGCAATCAAGGTGGGCGGCAGCAGCGCCACACTGGCCACCGAGAAGATCTTGATGATCTTGTTCTGGTTGATGTTGATGAAACCCACCGTGGCGTCCATCAAGAAGTTGATCTTGTCGAACAAGAACGCGGTGTGGTTGTCCAGCGACTCGATGTCGCGCAAAATTTGCCGCGCCTCTTCAAATTGCTCGGCATTGAGCATGCGCGAACGCATCATGAAGCTCACCGCACGGCGGGTGTCCATCACGTTGCGACGGATACGACCATTCAAGTCTTCCTGGCGCGCAATCGCTCCCAGCACTTCGCCGGCCAACACGTCGGTCACGTCTTCTGCCAGCACCAGCTTGCCTGCTTTTTCGAGCTGGTCGTAAATGCCCTCTAGCGTATCGGCGGAGTACTCGGCATCGGCGTCAAACAATTTGAGCAACACCTCTTTGGCGTCTTCGATCAAACCGGGGGCGCGCCGTGCGCGCATGCGCAGCAGGCGAAACACGGGAACGTCTTCGTCGTGAATGGAAAACAGCACGCCACGGCTTTTCAAGGCGTTGTTGTTTTGGTTCAGGATGAACGCCACGCGCACCGTGCGTGGCTCGTCTTCGTCGGCGATCAGAAAGTCGCTGCGGATATGCAGCTCGCCGTTGTCTTCTTCGTAAAAACGGGCTGACTCTTCAATGTCCTCGTCCATCGCGTCTTCTGGAATGGACAGACCGTAGTACTGCTTGATCCAGCGCTTTTCTTCCAGCGTGGGTGCTTCAAGGTCCACCCAGATCGGTTGGAATTTAGAGAGTTCTTCCAGCGACTCGATCTCTTCCTGGAAGAGACGGCCGTTGGCCAGCGTGAAAATATTGAGCATGGCAGGCGTGGTGTGTGTGCACCGGAGTTCGAAGGTGTGAAATACAGCAGCTTTCGAATCTGGGCGGCACCAAAGGCCTTCAAAGACTCGAAAGCTACCAACTAGGGTAGGTTTCCAAGGAGATTGCTCCGCTGTTGAAGAGCTTCAATTATGGCATTGCTCACCAATGCCTAGGGTATTTACGGGGCATCTTTTCTTGCTTGGTTTGATCTAACCCCATTGCCTTTTTGCAGATGCAAGGGCATAGTGAAACTGCCAATTCACCAAAGGAGGCTCTTATGAATTTGACGATCAGCGGTCACCACCTTGAAATCACCCCTGCCTTGCGCAGTTACGTGACCGGCAAGCTCGATCGAATCACGCGACATTTCGACCAAGTCGTCGATGTGAAGGTGCTGTTGAGCATTGAGAACCAGAAAGAGAAAGAAGGCCGCCAGAAAGCCGAATGCAATATCCACGTCAAAGGCAACGACATGTTTGCCGAAAGCGCACACGAAGACCTCTATGCGGCCGTGGACGAATTGGTCGACAAGCTAGACCGGCAAGTCGTGCGCCACAAAGACCGCTTGCAGAGCCACCACCATGAGAGTCCTAAGCGCTTGATGTAAACGTTCTTAGGCTTAAAGCATTAAAAACCGCCACTTCATTGGCGGTTTTTTCATTTCCACCCAGGGTTTTCAGCAGGTGCATAATCTGCCGCTGAATCATGAATCGACTCGCCACCATCTTGCCTCCTGCACAAGTGCTTGTGAACATGGAGGTCACCAGCAAAAAGCGCGCTTTTGAAGAGGCCGGGCTTTTGTTTGAGGGTTTGCATGGCCTGAACCGCGCGTTGGTGGCGGACAGTCTGTTTGCCCGCGAGCGTTTGGGGTCGACCGGATTGGGCCACGGGGTGGCCATTCCGCATGGCCGTATCAAAGGCCTCAAATCTCCCATGGCGGCTGTGTTTCAGCTGGCTCAACCCATCGGTTTTGATGCACCCGATGAGCAGCCCGTGAGCTTGCTCATTTTTTTGTTGGTGCCCGAGGCGTCTACCCAAAAGCACCTGGAAATTTTGTCTGAGATCGCCGAGCTGCTGAGTGACACAGCCTTGCGCGAAACCATCAAATCCTGCAATGACGCGGTCGAATTGCACCGCATCATCTCTACCTGGAACGCGGTGTCGTTTTGAAACCAACCGTCATCAGTGCTGACGTTTTATTTGAAGAGTTTCGCGGCAAGTTGCGCTGGGAGTGGGTCGCTGGCCTGAGTGCTTCCGAGCGTCGGTTCGATGAAGTGGCGGTGCGTGCTGCCCGATCAGGCGCAGATCTGGTGGGGTATCTCAACTACATCCATCCCTACCGCGTGCAAATTCTGGGCGAGCGTGAAATCGCCTACATCACCAAAGGCTTGTCGGCTGATTGCGTGCGCCGAGTGTCACGCATCGTCACACTCGAACCGCCTTTTCTGGTGTTGGCCGATGGTCAGGCCGCCCCCGATGAGTTGGTGGCCATGTGCGAGCGGGCACAAATCCCCATGTTTTCTACCGGGGAGTCGGCGGCCTTTGTGATTGACGTGCTACGGGCCTATTTGTCCAAGCACTTCGCCGATCGCACGTCCATGCATGGCGTCTTCATGGACATCTTGGGCTTGGGCGTGATGATCACCGGAGAGTCTGGCCTGGGCAAAAGCGAACTCGGCTTGGAGCTGATTTCACGCGGCAATGGTCTGGTGGCCGATGACGCCGTGGATTTGTTTCGCATCAACCAAGCCACCATTGAAGGTCGTTGCCCCGAGTTGTTACAAAACTTGTTGGAAGTGCGTGGCATTGGCTTGCTCGACATCCGTGCCATTTTTGGTGAGACGGCGGTGCGTCGCAAAATGCGCCTCAAGCTCATCGTGCACTTGGTGCGCAAGGAAACCTTGGAGCGTGACTACGAGCGCTTACCTCACGAGCCCCTCACGCAGGATGTGCTCGGAGTGCCTGTGCGCAAAGTGGTGATTCAAGTGGTCGCTGGCCGCAACATCGCGGTGTTGGTCGAGGCAGCCGTGCGCAATTCGATTTTGCAATTGCGTGGCGTGGACACTTACCAGGAGTTCATTGCCCGCCACCGTCGTGCCATGGAGTCTTGAGCGATCAGCCCTTGATCGAATTTTTGTCAGCTGGGCGATGTGGACAGGCTTTTTTGCGGCAATGCGCGTACAAACTTAACGCGTGATCGGCAATCTCAAAACCTTGCTTCTTGGCCACTTTGACTTGCAAGGCCTCGATCTCGGGATCGTGAAACTCTTCCACCCGCCCACAGTCGAGGCACACCAAATGGTCATGGTGCTCGCCTTCGTTGAGCTCGTACACCGCACGCTCACTCTCAAAATGGCTGCGCTTGAGGATGCCGGCTTGTTCAAACTGCTGCAACACCCGGTAGACGGTGGCTAAACCAATGTCGATGTTTTGCGCCAGCATGTGGCGGTACACATCTTCGGCGGTCATGTGGCGTTGTGTGCCGCGTTGAAACAGTTCCAGAACTTTCAGTCGCGGTAGAGTGGCCTTGAGGCCAATGCTTTTGAGGTCGTCAGCGTGTGCCATGATGGGTTTCCAAGTCGTGTTCAATAGCTGCCCGCTACAATGAACTGATCATATCCTTACTGCCCATTTCGGCCTTTCACACCATGTTTGAGTCCTGTCGAAAAGCCCTCTCCCAGCGCATCAACTGCCGTGCAACATGGGCCGTTGTTGTTGTTCTCGTCGGCTTCGGGTTGTCTGCCTGTTCGAGTTGGGTCACGCCATACCGTCCAGAAGTGGTGCAGGGCAACTTTGTCTCGCGTGAACAAGTGCAAGCGCTGCGTATGGGCATGCCACGACAAGCCGTGCGCGACATCTTGGGAACGCCGTTGGTCTCCAGCCTCTTCCATGCCGACCGGTGGGACTACGCCTTCACCATCCGACGCCAAGGCGCCGAGTCACAACAACGCCGCCTCAGTGTGTTCTTCCGTGGTGATGTGCTCGACCGCATTGAAGGCGACCCTCTGCCTACCGAAGCAGAGTTTGCCGCCAAGGTAGACACCCGCCGACCGACGCCCAGGACGCCTGCTTTGATTGCCAGCGATGAAGCGTTGGCGAAATTCCCACCCAAGGCCGCCCCTGCGGCCGCCAATGCTGTGACACCCGCCAAAGGAATCGGCAGCTATCCCCCGCTTGAAAGTCAATAAACCATGGCTCATTCCAACCCATCCTTGAACATTGCCATTGCTGGAGCCAGTGGCCGCATGGGGCACATGTTGATCGAGGCCGTGCGTCAAGCCGACGACTTGCAGCTCAGTGGCGCCTTGGATGTGCCATCTAGCCCAGGCATTGGCAACGATGCCACGGGCTTTTTGGGTCAGGCCAGTGGCGTGACCATTCAAGCCGATGTGCGTGCAGGCTTGCAACACAGCCAGGTCTTGATCGACTTCACACGCCCAGAGGGCACTTTGGCGCACCTGGCCGTTTGCCGAGAATTAGGTGTGAAGTTGGTCATCGGCACCACAGGCTTCACCGACGCACAAAAAGCCGAAATCGCTGCCGCGGCACAAGACATTGCCATCGTGATGGCCCCCAACATGAGCGTGGGTGTGAACGTGACTTTGAAGCTGTTGCAAATGGCCGCACAGGCCATGCCCACTGGCTATGACATCGAGATCATCGAAGCGCACCATCGCCACAAAGTCGATGCACCTTCCGGCACCGCCCTGAAGATGGGCGAAGTCATTGCCGAGGCCTTGGGGCGTGATCTGAAAGACTGTGCTGTCTATGAGCGTTACGGCCACACCGGTGAACGTGATCCGTCCACCATTGGCTTTGCCACCATTCGCGGGGGTGACATCGTGGGCGACCACACCGTCTTGTTTGCCGGTACCGGCGAGCGCATCGAAGTGACACACAAGTCTTCGAGCCGCGCCACCTACGCCCAAGGCAGCCTGCGTGCCGCGCGCTTTTTGGCGAACCAAAGCAAAGGCCTCTTTGACATGTTCGACGTCTTGAACCTGCGGTGAGCGGCATGTCGTTGCCCTTGGACGGCGATGTCTTGAGTGTCACCTTGACGCTGCTGCTGCTGGCCATGTCGGTCGCGAGCTGGAGCGTCATTGTTTACAAAGCCTGGTTGTTGCGTTGTGTCAGCGTTGATGTGCCACTTGCCAAAGCCGCCTTTTGGCAAGCCCCCGATTTTTCACATGCTCTGGCGGCGCTCACGGCCTTAGATCGCCAGCGCGTGCTCCTGCCCCTGGCGCAAGCCCAGCAACAGCGCATGCCCGGCACCTTGGGCGCACAAGCCGAGGTGTCGGCACAACGCACCCGTGTGCTGCGCGATGCATTGCATCAGGTGCTGCACCGTCTGCAAACCGGCCAAGTGTTGCTGGCCAGTGTGGGGGCGACGGCACCCTTTGTGGGCTTGCTCGGGACTGTCTGGGGCATCTACCACGCCTTGGCTGGCATGGCGGTTGCCGCACAACTCACGATGGAAGGGGTGGCGGGCCCCGTGGGCGAAGCCCTCATCATGACGGCCGCTGGTTTGGCCGTTGCCTTGCCTGCGGTGTTGGCGTTCAACGTCATGGGTCGCGTGATCAACCGCGTGGAGCAAGAGCTGGAAGGCTTTGCCTACGACTTGCGGACGCTTTGAATGGCCTTCGGTCGCTTTGAACGCACACCCGGGCAAACGCCCATGAGTGAGATCAACGTCACCCCACTGGTCGATGTGATGATGGTGCTCTTGGTGATCTTCATCCTCACCGCGCCGCTGTTGGGGCGCGCCCTCAAGCTCGACTTGCCCCAAGCCGCTGGCGCATCGGCAGGCGCACCGGCACAGGTGGTGCGTTTGAGCATTGACGCACAGGCGCAGGTGTTTCTTGACGGTCAGCCAATCACGCTGGATGCGCTGGCCCAGGCCCTGACGGCCCGTGCATCGCAGTCCAGCGCAGCCGGTCAAGCGCAACTGCCCGAGGTGCAACTCCAGGCTGATGCCCAGGTGCCTTATGGCCGAGTGGTCGAGGTGATGGACCTGGCACAGCTGGCGGGCATGCATCGCATCGGCTTTGTTGCCGAGCGCAAGCCCGCCGCAGCCAAGCCCTAAAATCACACCATTCCCGCCTTTTCCCCAGGCGATGCGCCCCGTGCCCGTGCGGGGTTTTCAGACCGACTCCATGCAAGACAAATACAACCACACCGAGGTCGAACGCGCCGTTCAGACCGCTTGGACCCAACGTGATGCCTACCGCGTGACCGAAAACGCACGTGACGCACAAGGCCAGCTGAAAAAGAAGTTCTACGCCTGCTCCATGCTGCCCTACCCCAGCGGCAAGCTGCACATGGGCCATGTGCGCAACTACACCATCAACGACATGCTCACGCGCAGTCTGCGCATGAAGGGCTGGAACGTTTTGATGCCCATGGGCTGGGATGCGTTTGGCTTGCCCGCTGAAAACGCGGCTTTGAAAAACGGCGTGCCACCGGCCAAGTGGACTTACGAGAACATCGCCTACATGAAGCAGCAGATGCAGGCCATGGGCTTGGCCATCGATTGGTCGCGCGAGGTCGCCACCTGTGACCCGAGCTACTACAAGTGGAACCAGTGGCTGTTTTTGAAGATGCTGGAAAAAGGCATCGCCTACCGCAAGACCCAAGTGGTCAACTGGGACCCGGTAGACCAAACCGTGCTGGCCAACGAGCAGGTCATTGACGGCAAAGGCTGGCGTACCGGTGCGGTGGTCGAAAAGCGCGAAATCCCGGGCTACTACTTCAACATCACCCAGTACGCCCCCGAGCTGCTGGCGCATGTGCAAATTGGCAACGACAAAGCCACCCTCAACGGCTGGCCCGACAAAGTGCGCCTGATGCAGGAAAACTGGATTGGCAAATCCGAAGGCGTGCGCTTTGCATTCACCCACAGCATCCAAGGTGCGGATGGTGCCTTGATTGGCGATGGCCGCATGTACGTGTTCACCACCCGCGCCGACACCATCATGGGCGTGACGTTTTGTGCCGTGGCTGCCGAGCACCCGCTGGCGCTGCATGCGGCTGCATCTAACCCTGCCTTGGCCGCATTCCTTGAAGAATGCAAAACCGGTGGCACCACCGAAGCTGAACTGGCCACCCAAGAAAAGAAGGGCATGGCCACGGGCTTGTTCGTCACGCACCCCTTGACCGGCGCGCAAGTCGAAGTGTGGGTGGGCAACTATGTGCTCATGTCGTATGGCGACGGTGCCGTGATGGGCGTGCCCGCGCATGACGAGCGTGACTTTGCATTTGCCTTGAAATACGACTTGCCCATTCGGCAGGTGGTTGGCCTTGACGCGGCCGCACCCGCCGATGCCGCTTCCTTGGCGTTCGATGCCAAAACTTGGCAAGAGTGGTATGCCACCAAAGTCGGTGTGTGCGTGAACTCTGGCGAACTCGACGGCCTGCGATTCAAAGACGCGGTGACCAAAGTCGCCGAGTTGTTGGCCGCCATTGGCCTGGGCGAGAAAAAGACCACCTGGCGTTTGCGCGACTGGGGCGTGAGCCGCCAGCGCTACTGGGGCACCCCGATTCCCATCATCCACTGTGACGAACACGGTGCGGTGCCGGTGCCCGAAAAAGACCTGCCGGTGGTGTTGCCGCAAGACTGCATTCCTGACGGTTCTGGCAACCCCTTGCACACACACGAAGGCTTCCACGCAGGGGTGACTTGCCCCGTGTGCGGCAAGCCTGCGCGTCGCGAGACCGACACCATGGACACCTTCGTGGACTCGTCTTGGTACTTCATGCGCTATTGCGACCCGACCAATTCTGAGCAGATGGTGGCCGAAGGCACCCGATACTGGATGCGCGATGCCCACCAAGCCACCGGTGGCAGCGGCATGGACCAGTACATCGGCGGCATTGAGCATGCCATCTTGCACCTGCTCTATGCGCGCTTTTGGACCAAGGTCATGCGCGACATGGGGCTCGTCACGGTGGACGAACCCTTCACCAAGCTGCTCACGCAGGGCATGGTGCTCAACCACATCTACTCGCGCCGCACCGCCAAAGGCGGCAAAGACTACTTCTGGCCGCATGATGTGGAGCATGTGCTCGATGACGCAGGCAAAGTGGTGGGCGCCAAGCTCAAGAACGAGGCTGATAGCAGCGATGGCAAGCTGCCCGTGGGCACCCCCATCGACTACGAGGGCGTGGGCACCATGTCCAAGTCCAAGAACAACGGTGTGGACCCGCAAGACCTGATTGAAAAATACGGTGCCGACACCGCGCGCCTGTACACCATGTTCACCGCGCCACCCGAGGCCACCTTGGAGTGGAACGACGCGGCGGTGGAGGGCAGCTACCGCTTCTTGCGTCGTGTATGGCTCGCAGCCTCTGATGCGAGCGATAGCATCGCCTATGGCCTTGAAAAACCCGCGGATTTAAAGGACCTGGGTCGAAACTTGGCGGACTTTCGAAGAGACCTGCATTTGGTACTCAAGCAGGTGGCATACGACTATGAGCGGATGCAATACAACACTGTGGTTTCAGGTTGCATGAAGATGTTGAACCTCATCGAAGGGGCGAAGCTCGGTTTATTGGTGGAGGACGGCAAGGGCTATGAAATGCGCGATGAAAAAATCGCATCTGTAGCTGCCGAAGCTTTTGGTATTTTGTTGAGATGTCTCTATCCAGCTTGCCCGCATATCGCATGCCAGTTATGGGATGAACTTCATTACGACAAAAAATACGGTCCCTTAATTGACGCACCGTGGCCCGAGGTGGACGAGTCGGCTTTGTTGCGCGACGAGATCGAGTTGATGCTGCAAATCAACGGCAAGTTGCGCGGTGCGGTGCGCGTGAGCGCCAACGCCTCCAAAGAAGACATCGAGCAAGCCGCCTTGGCCACCGAAGCCTTCATCAAGCAAGCCAACGGTGCTGCGCCCAAGAAGGTCATCGTGGTGCCCGGCCGTTTGGTCAATGTGGTGGTCTAAGGAATGCACATGAAAGCCACCTCCCGTCGTTTTGCGTTGTTGCTGGCTCTTGGAGCTGCTGTGCTGCTGACTGGCTGTGGCTTTGAGTTGCGCCAGCCGCCCAACTACGCCTTTCGCACGGTCTTCAGTACCGTGCCTGTCAACTCGCCTTTGGGTGTCAAACTGCACCGCAGCTTGGCGTCATCGGGGCAAGTGGAAGTCATCACCGACCCTCGCCAGATTGAGCGTGCGCAAGTCATCTTCGATCAGTTGGCCGAAGTCCGCGAAAAAGTGGTGGTGGGCCGCACCTCCTCGGGCGCGATCCGTGAATACCAGTTGCGCTTGCGCTACCGCTTTCGCTTGCGCACCCAAGAGGGCAAAGAGTTGATTCCTGACACTGAAATTCAACTCAACCGCGACATCAACTTCAACGAGACCGGTGCCTTGTTCAAAGAGTCTGAAGAAGGCTTGCTCTACCGCGACATGGAAAACGACTTGGTGCAACAAATCCAACGTCGCTTGGCCACACTGCGTCAACTCTGAGCGACGCATGCAAGTCGCGGCCAACCAACTTTCGCAGCACTTGCAGGCACACGCCAGCAAAGGCCTGCGCAGCCTCTACACCTTGCATGGTGATGAGCCCTTGTTGCAGCAAGAGGCCATGGACAGCATCCGCACCATCGCACGCAGCCAGGGCTACACCGAGCGCAGCGTCTACACCGTGGCAGGCGCCCACTTCGACTGGGGTGAGGTGTTGGCGGCGGGCGGCTCGATGAGTTTGTTTGCCGACAAACAGATCATTGAAATCCGCGTTCCCTCAGGCAAGCCGGGTAAAGAGGGTAGCGTCGCCTTGCAGCAAATTGCCGAATCCGCACAGGGCAACGACACCACCTTGACCGTGGTGTTGTTGCCGCGCCTGGACAAGCAGACCAAGAGCACCGCTTGGTTTGCCGCGTTGGAGAACAACGGCGTCAGCGTGCAGATCGACCCAGTCGAGCGCCAAGCCCTGCCCATGTGGATTGCTCAACGCCTGGGGGCTCAGCAACAGCGCGTGGCCTCGGGTGAAGCGGGGCAACACACCTTGCAGTTTTTTGCTGATCGGGTGGAGGGCAATCTGCTGGCGGCGCACCAAGAAATTCAAAAACTTGGGCTGCTCTACCCTGAAGGTGAACTCAGCCTGGAACAAGTGGAACGTGCGGTGCTCAATGTGGCGCGTTACGACGTCTTCAAACTCTCCGAGGCCGTGCTCAGTGGCCAGCCCTTGCGCGTGCAACGCATGCTCGATGGCTTGAAAGCCGAGGGCGAGGCCGAGGTGCTGGTGCATTACACCCTGGCTGAAGAAATCCGGGCCCTCAAGCGCGTCAAAGACGCCGTGGCCGCAGGCAAGGCCCTGCCCATGGTGCTGCGCGAACAGCGCATTTGGGGCCCCCGTGAGCGCTTGTTCGAGCGCGTCTTGCCACGCTTGAGTGTGGGCATGCTGGACAAGCTCTTGCAGTCGGCTCATCAGGTGGACGGCATTGTCAAAGGCCTCAAAGTGCCAGAGTGGCCCACCGACAGTTGGCAAGCTTTGCATCGCTTGGCCATGCGCTTGTGCCGCGCCTGCATGGCACGCCCTGCTTGAGGGAAAATAGGGCCATGACTTCACACACCCTTGCCGAGCACATGCAATTGCTGGGTGCCCAGGCCAAAACCGCCTCGGCACAGATGGCCAAAGCTTCGGCGGCTTTGAAAAGCCAAGCCCTGCGCCACTTGGCCGCTTTGCTGCGTGCCAATGTCGACACCTTGCAGGTCGACAACGCCAAAGACATTGCGCGCGCCACCGCTGCCGGTTTAGAGGCCCCCATGGTGGATCGCCTCAAGCTCAGCCCCAAGGTGCTGGAGACCTGCGCACAGGGCTGCGAACAACTTGCCGCCATGCCCGATGTGATTGGCGAAATCATCGGCATGAAGCAACAACCCAGCGGCATCCGCGTGGGTCAAATGCGTGTGCCCATTGGCGTGTTCGGCATGATTTTCGAGAGTCGCCCCAACGTCACCATCGAGGCGGCCTCTTTGGCCATCAAGAGCGGTAATGCCTGCATCTTGCGTGGCGGTTCAGAAGCCATCGAATCCAACAAAGCCCTGGCCTTGCTGGTGCAACAAGCCTTGGTGAGCGCCGGCCTGCCCGCCGAAGCTGTGCAACTGGTGCCCACCACCGACCGCGAAGCCGTGGGGCATTTGATTGCCATGCCACAGTTTGTCGATGTGATCATTCCGCGCGGCGGCAAAGGCTTGATCGAGCGCATCAGCCGCGAGGCCAAAGTGCCCGTCATCAAACACTTGGATGGCAACTGCCATACCTATGTCGATGACCCTTGTGACATCGACATGGCCGTGACTGTTGCGGACAACGCCAAAACCCAAAAATACAGCCCCTGCAACGCCAGCGAAAGCTTGCTGGTGGCGCGTGGCGTGGCCGCAGCGTTCTTGCCCCGTATTGGCGCTATCTTTGCGGCCAAGGGGGTGGAAATGCGTTGCTGCCCAGAGGCCCGTGCCTTGTTGGCTGGGGTGCAGGGCGCGCAACTCAAAGACGCCACCGAGCAAGATTGGTTTGAGGAATACCTCGGCCCCATCGTCAGCATCAAGGTGGTGGACGGGCTGGATGCGGCCATCGCACACATCAACCATTACGGCAGCCACCACACCGAGGCCATCCTCACGCGTGACCACATGCACGCCCAGCGCTTCTTGCGCGAAGTGGATTCGTCCAGCGTCATGGTCAACGCCAGCACCCGATTTGCAGATGGTTTTGAATACGGTTTGGGTGCCGAAATAGGCATTTCCACTGACAAGTTCCATGCCCGTGGTCCCGTGGGCATTGAAGGTCTGACCTCGCTCAAGTACGTGGTGTTGGGGCAAGGCGAAATCCGCACCTGAGTCAGCGCGGCGACAGCGCCGTGCTTGAAGCTGCCGAGCTTGGCCCAACGTCCTAGAATTGCCTCCCATTAGAAGGACACCATGGTTCCCCACCTCATCACGGCCTTGACGGGCCCTATCAACGAGCTTGAGCAACGCATCCTCGATTCCATGCCCGCTATTGAGCGCTGGTTTCGCTTGGAATGGATGGAGCACACGCCCCCGTTTTACAGCTCGGTCGACATTCGCAACGCAGGCTTCAAGCTCGCGCCCGTTGACACCAACCTGTACCCCGGCGGCTGGAACAACCTGACGCCCGAGATGCTGCCTTTGGCGGTGCAAGCGGCGATGGCCGCGATTGAAAAGATCTGCCCCGAAGCACGCAACTTGCTGGTGATTCCTGAGAACCACACACGCAACACGTTTTATTTGTCGAACGTGGCGCAGCTGCAGCGCATCTTCCACATGGCGGGTTTGAATGTGCGTATCGGTTCGATCAATCCCGAGATCAAAGAAACCACCACCATTGACTTGCCCAACGGAGACAGCGTCACGCTAGAGCCCGTCATTCGCAGCAAACGTCGCTTGGGGCTCAAAGACTTTGACCCCTGCACCATCTTGCTCAACAACGACCTGAGCGCGGGCATTCCTGGCATCTTGGAAGACTTGCACGAGCAGTACCTGTTGCCACCGCTGCATGCCGGCTGGAGCGTGCGTCGCAAGAGCAAACACTTCGAGTGTTACGAAGAAGTGGCCAAGCGCTTTGGCAAATTGCTGGGCATCGATCCTTGGTTGATCAACCCCATGTTCAACCAGTGTGGCGAAGTCAACTTCGCCGAGGGCACGGGCATGGAGTGCCTGCAAACCAACGTGGATGCCTTGCTCACCAAGATCAAGCGCAAATACAAAGAGTACGGCATTCAAGAAAAACCATTCGTCATTGTCAAAGCCGACAACGGCACCTATGGCATGGGCATCATGACGGTGCGCGATGTCAAAGACCTTGATGCCTTGAACCGCAGAACACGCAACAAAATGAGCGTCGTCAAAGACGGTCAGGCGGTCAACCAGGTCATCATCCAAGAAGGTGTGCTGACCCACGAGCGTTTGAATGACGCCGTGGCCGAGCCCGTGGTCTACATGATGGACCGCTATGTGGTGGGCGGCTTCTATCGCGTGCATGCCGACCGCGGCATTGACGAAAACTTGAACGCCCCCGGCGCCAGTTTTATACCGTTGGCCTTTGAACAAAGTGCCCACACCCCGCAGCCCGGCGTCAAACCCGGTGCCAGCACCCCGAACCGTTTTTACATGTACGGTGTGATTGGCCGTTTGGCCATGCTGGCGGCAAGTTATGAACTCGAAGCGACCGATCCGGAAGCTGAAAACTACGATTGAGATTTCTGATGGAACAACATGCCAAGTCTTCCCTGGCAGCTTTAACGCTGGGCGCCATTGGCGTTGTGTATGGCGACATCGGCACCAGCGTGCTGTACGCCATGAAAGAGGTGTTTGGCTCCGGCCATGTGGAGTTCACGCCTGACAATGTCTACGGCATTTTGTCGATCTTCTTTTGGACATTGACCACCATCGTGTCGGTGAAATACGTGGCCTTGGTGCTGCGGGCTGACAACAACGGCGAAGGCGGTTTGGTGGCTATGTTGGCCCTGGCCTCCATGTCGGTCAAAGACAAACCCAAGCTGCGCAGCAAGATGTTGCTGGTGGGTATTTTTGGCACCTGCTTGTTTTACGGCGACGGTGTGATCACACCGGCCATTTCGGTGCTGTCGGCGGTCGAAGGTCTGGAAGTGGTGTCGCCCGCTTTCAAGAAATATGTGATCCCACTCACCCTCATCATCTTGTTCGGTTTGTTTGCCGTTCAAAAGCGTGGCACGGGCGGCATCGGCAAGTTTTTTGGCCCCATCACCGTGGTGTGGTTCATTGCCATTTCTGCGTTGGGTGTTTTTCACATCGCCTCGCATCCAGAAATTTTGTGGGCCATCAGCCCGTATTACGCACTGAACTTTATCTTCAGCGAGCCCAAAATCACCTTCCTGATTTTGGGTGCCGTGGTGCTGTGCGTCACCGGGGGTGAGGCGCTGTACGCCGACATGGGGCACTTTGGTAAAAAGCCCATCCGTGTGGCCTGGTTCATGGTGGTCATGCCCGCGTTGACGCTCAACTACTTTGGCCAAGGCGCTTTGTTGTTGAGCAACCCCGATGCGGTGTCTAACCCCTTCTTCTTGATGGCCCCAGACTGGTTGTTGGTGCCCTTGGTGGCCCTGGCCACGGCAGCCACGGTGATCGCGTCGCAGGCCTTGATCTCGGGCGCTTTCAGCGTCACCAAACAAGTGGTGCAGTTGGGCTTTTTGCCGCGTCTGCAAGTGCTGCACACCAGCGTCAAAGACACCGGGCAAATCTACATTCCGTTTGTCAACTGGGGCCTGTTTGCCACCATCGTGTTGGCGGTGATGATGTTCAAGTCATCCAGCAATTTGGCCGCTGCATACGGCATTGCGGTGTGTACCGACATGCTCATCACCACCGTGTTGACGTTCTTTGTGATTCGCTACAGCTGGAAATACCCGCTGTGGCTGTGTCTGCTGACCACCGGCTTTTTCTTTGTGGTGGACTTCGCCTTCTGGGCTTCGAACTTGCTCAAACTGTTCGAGGGCGGTTGGTTCCCGCTGCTCATTGGCGCTGCTATTTTGATGCTCATGCTCACTTGGCGTGATGGCCGCGACATCTTGAACGACAAGCGCCAAGAAGAAGCGCTCGACTTGCCCAGTTTTTTGGAAGCCGTGTTTGTGTCGCCCCCTGTCCGTGTGGATGGCACGGCCGTGTTCTTAACTTCAGGCAAAGGGTCGGTGCCCAACGCCATGCTGCACAACCTCAAACACAACAAGGTGCTGCACGCGCAAAACCTGTTTGTGAACGTGCAAAACCACGAGGTGCCTTGGGTCTCCGATGCCGAGCGTTTGGTGGTTAGCCCCCTGGGTCACGACTGCTGGCAGGTGGTCATCCATTACGGCTTTAAAGACAACCCCGACGTGCCAGGTGCCTTGGCCCAGTTGCGCGGCATGGGCTGCGAAGTCAGCCCCATGACCACCAGCTATTTCTTGTCGCGCGACAGCATCGTGCCCACCATTGGCACGGGCATGGCGCAGTGGCGTGAAAAACTGTTCGCACAAATGCACCTCAACGCCAGCTCTGCCGCTGACTTCTTGAATCTGCCCAGCAACTCGGTGGTCGAGTTGGGCAGCAAGATCGAGATTTAAACCATGCACATCCTCTTCGTGGCTGACCCTCTGGCGTCTTTCAAAATTTACAAAGACACCACCTTCGCCATGATGCGCGAAGCACAACAGCGCGGCCACCAGGTGTTGGCGTGCGAGCCACACGACATCGTGTGGCAAAGCGGGCAGAAGGTCACCACGCGGGCCCAGCGCATTCGCCTCACGGGGGACACCGACGCATGGTTTGAGGTGCAAGGTGTCGACGAGCACCTGGCCTTGCACAGCGTGGACGCGGTGGTCATGCGCAAAGACCCGCCGTTCGACAGCGAATACTTTTACGCCACCCACTTGTTGGAGCAAGCCGAGCGCGAAGGCGCCCGGGTGTTCAACAAGCCCGCCGCGTTGCGCGACCATCCTGAGAAATTGGCCATTCTGGAGTTTGCGCAATTCATCAGTCCCACGCTGGTGACACGCGATGCGCAAGCCATCAAAGACTTTCATGCGCAGCACCAAGACATCATCTTGAAGCCGCTCGACGGCATGGGCGGCATGGGCATTTTTCGTGTCAAAGCCGATGGTTTGAATCTGGGTGCCATCATTGAAACCCTCAACCGCGACGGTGCCCAAACCGTGATGGTGCAAAAGTTTTTACCGGCCATTGCGCAGGGCGACAAACGCGTGTTGGTGATTGGTGGCCAAGTGGTGCCTTATTGCTTGGCACGCATTCCTCAGGGCGGTGAAGTGCGTGGCAACTTGGCCGCAGGCGGCAAAGGCGTGGCACAAGCCATTTCACCGCGTGACCGTGAAATTGCCGAGGCGCTGGGCCCGGTGCTGGCGGCACGGGGTTTGTTGTTGGTCGGCTTAGACGTCATTGGTGACTGCCTGACCGAGGTGAACGTCACCAGCCCGACGTGCTTTCAAGAAATCTTTGACCAAACCGGCTGCAACGTGGCGGCTTTGTTTGTGGACGCGCTGGAGGCAGCGGTGCGTCACTGATCAGGTCAAGGTCGAGAAAGTTGGTTGTTCTCCACCCGGACCATGTCACCCACCCGGTATCCGGGATGGCTGGCATATTCAAAGTTTGACGTGTGACCGTTGGGCATTTTGACGGTGACAGTCCACACCTTGTGGGTGTTCACGCGTTTTTCGATTTCTTTGCCTGCATACGCCCCACCTGCAGCCCCGGCTGCCGTGGCCAAGTCCTTGCCAAAACCGCCCCCCAATTGATGGCCTAGCACCGCACCCACAACGCCTCCGGTGATCATGCCGACGGCGCTGCCCTCGCTGGCCTTTTCGGTCTGGCTGACTGCAACGACCTGTGCGCAATCTGGGCAATTGGCAACTGTCGTGGCGTTCGATGCATTAACGCCCATGCGCGCTTTGGCGCTGGCCATGGCGTTGTCGTACTCGGTCTTTGCATCGCGCTTGCACTGCATGCGGCTGGCGGCTGTCGGTTCACTGTTGCAAAGTCTCTGATCTTCCTTGTAACGCGTGGCAGCCAGCTTGCTGTCGGCGGTGTACTGGGTTTGGGATGAAGACGCGGTCTGTGCCTGCACCCATCCCGCCGTGAACATTGCCATGACGACGAGAGCCGCCTGGCGAGCGTTGGATCGTTGATGCATAACCCCTCCTTCAGTGAAGTAAGAAAAACCAAAGTGATGCTTATTTCATTATTGAGTAAGGCGTACTTTCATGCAATGAGGCGCTTTTTGAAATGTGGGCCAGCGATCAATGGCGGGTTTGCCGTGATAGCAAACAGACACAACGTCACACCGAAACAACCTCTCCATCCACAAACACCTTCAACTCACCCGGCGCAAACGGTGTCCACAGTTCGTTGGTGGTCAGCGGTTCGGTCACCACCACCGCCACCCGGTCATCGGGCGAGGCATGTTCTGCAAAGTTGATGCTGATGTCTTGGTCGCTCAAGGTGGCGGTGGCAAACGGATGCCGGCGCTCGATGTACCACAGGCGGGTGGATGCATGCGCCCACAGCGCCTGCCCGTTGGAGAGTAAAAAGTTGAAGGTGCCATGCTTGGCAATGCGGGGCACCAACTCGCGCAGTGTCAGCGTCAGCTCTGCCACCGATGGCACGTTGGCGTGCGACTTGGCCAGCTCTTGCATCAACCAGCAAAACGCTTGTTCGCTGTCGGTTTGCCCCACCGGTTTGAAGTTGCCGTGCAAGCGGGGTGCATAGTTTTCTAAATTGCCGTTGTGTGCAAACACCCAGTAGCGGCCCCACAGCTCGCGCACAAACGGGTGGCAGTTTTCCAGCGCTGTCTTGCCTTGCGTGGCCTTGCGGATGTGCGAAATCACGTTGCGGCTTTTGATGGGGTAGCGGCGAATCAGCTCGGCCACGGGCGAGGTGCTGGCAGGCAAATGGTCGATGAAGTGGCGCAGGCCCCGGTCATGTTCAGAGCCTTCAAAAAACGCAATGCCCCAGCCATCGGCATGGTGGTCGGTCACGCCAGCGCGTTGTGCGAACCCGGTGAAGCTGAAGGTCGCATCGGTGGGGTTTTTACAGTTCAGGCCGAGGAGTTGACACATGGTGGCTTATTTCGATTCAGCGAGTGCGGGGTGACGGACGTCACGAATTTTCCAGGCTGCCAGCATGGCCAGCGCACACACGGCAGCCAACAACAAGAACACTTCGTCAAACGCCGCCAAACGTGCCAGCGAGGTGGTGGTGTTGGTCAGCGTGTCGCCATGCGCGGCCAGTCGCCACTCCAGCAAGATGCCGCACAAGCTCACGCCTGCGGCACCACCGAGCATGCGCAAAAAGTTGATGGTGCTTGCACCTTGAGGAATCAGTTGTGTATTTAGGCTGCGCATGGCGCCAATGTTGAGTGATGGCAATACAAAGCCCAAGCCAATGCGGCCCAGCACAGCCAACACCACCAAGATCCAAAGTGCCGTGTGCAGGTTGACGATCAACATCAACGCAAACGACAGCGCGAGCAGCGCCAAGCCAAAGCTCACCAGCAAGTGCGTGGGGTGGGTGCTGGAGTAGCGACCCACGATGGCAATGGTCAACGCCAGCACCAAGCCGGCAGGCAACAGCAAGGTGCCCACGTGGCTGGCAGACAGGCCCAGGCCCAATTGCAGATAGACCGGAATCAAATAGGTCGAGCCAAACAGCGCAATGCCGTAGATGAAGGCCACCACCGTGCCCATGGCGAACGGGCGGTGCGCGAACAGCGCCAAGTTCATCAAAGGCAGACCGTCGCGTGCAATTTGCCAGCGCTGCCAAGCAATGAAGCCCACCAAGCAGGCCAGGGTGGCCAACAGCAAGCCCATCGACAGGCTGTACTGACCACGATGCAGCATCACCAAACCGTTGAGCAGACACAAGGTGCCCACAGTGGCCAGAGCCAAACCGCCAATATCCAGTGTGGGCTTGCCATGGTTGGCGCTCACGCCACCCGGTGCGGTGGTGGGCACATAGCGGTATGACAGCCACAGCGATGCCGCACAGAACGGCACCACCATGAAAAACAACGAGCGCCAGCCAAACATGTCCACCAGCAAGCCGCCAATGCTCGGGCCAATCGCGGGTGCCAGCACCACGCCCATGCCAAACCAGCTATTCGCACGGCCTTGTTCTGAGGTGTCGAACGCGCGCAAGATGATGATGGCCGGTATGGGTTGCACCACCCCTGCGGCCAAGCCCTCGGCCACACGGGCCACCAGCACCAAGTTGTAGTCGGTGGACAAGCCACCCGCAATGCCCGCACTGGCCAGCAGCAGCATGCAGCCGGTGTAGGTGCGGCGGTAGCCAAAGCGCACCAGCAGCCAAGGGGTGGTCAGCATCGACACGGTCATGGCCACCATGAAGCCCGAGCTCACCCACTGGGCTTGCTCTTGGCCGATGGCAAATTGCCGGCTCATGTCAGGAATGCCCACGTTCATGATGGTCGACGAAATGATGGCCGCCATCGAGCCAATCATCACCGTGGCCAACAGCAGCCAACGGTGACGCGTGCCGTAACGGCTTTGCAGTTCTGCCAGTGAGCCGCGTTCAGACATGAGGTGTACCTGGGGTCGACGCAGTTCCCAACGCACACCGATTGGGGCCACCGCACAAAGGGCAGGTGCGGGGGTCAACGGGGGCTGAGTGCAAGGCTGTCATGGCCAAAGTGTAGCGAGGCAGAGCAGGCAAAATGCATGTCTTGTGATGTACGAATTTCCTCCCACGCTCCAAGCTGCGCATGAACGCCTGAGCTTGGTCGACCCCAAGCACTACGCCTATTCGCGCAACGACTTGACGGGTGCAGTCAGCTATTTATCGCCGTATTTGACGCATGGTTTCTTAAGCGTGCCCGATGTAGCCACTGTCGTGTACCACCGCCACCGCTTAGGGCTGCAACATAAATTCATGATGGAGTTGGGCTGGCGCGAGTACTACCAGCACCTGCATCAGCATTGGGGTGAAGCCGGCATTGCGGCTTCGCTGCACGAAGGGGTCTTGCCTGAGTCGGCGTATCACACAGAGTTACCCGACGACGTGCGCCACGCTTGCACCCGCGTGCCCGTGATTGACCAAGCCGTGTCAACGCTCTACGCCAGTGGTTATTTGCACAACCACGCGCGCTTGTGGTTGGCCAGTTATTTGGTGCATCTGCGCAAGGTGTATTGGCGCGTGGCCGCCGACTGGTTGTATGGTCATCTGCTCGATGGTGACTTGGCCAGCAACTACCTCAGCTGGCAGTGGGTGGCGGGCACGGGCAGCAACAAACCGTATTTGTTCAACGCCGACAACGTCGAGAAATTTGCCCCTTCACCTTGGCACAGCAGAGGCACCTTGCCCGACACCAGCTACGAAACCTTGGACATCTTGGCGCACAACCCCGCCACCGTGACGCAAGCCGGTGACCGCAACGATGCTGGCGTGGATGAACCCCAGGTGTACAGCGCGCCCCCTGAACACCTGGAGTTCACCGCGCCGCGTGCCGATTGCGTGGCGGGTCGCCAGGTGTGGTTGGTACACCCTTGGGCGCTGGCAGATGTGCCTGCCGATGTGCCCAGCGATGCGGTGGTGGTTGCGGCCTCATGGGCTGAGCAAACCCAGGCGCATCCCTGGGACGCGCGACGCTGGCAGTTTGTGGGCGATCGCATGGCGGCCCTTAGCTCACACCGCTGGTGGGCCAGCGTGCCAGAGATGGAGGCTGTGTTGGCGCAGGCTCAAACCGTGCATACCGTGGCGCACCTGCGTCTGCCAGAAATGCCGAAGGTGCCTTGGCAGCAACGTGCAGCGCCGAGGTTGTTTCGTGACCTGGACAAGCCTTGTGACTCATTTTCAAAATGGTGGGTGCAGGTCAACAAAGGGGTGCGCCATTTGCAGCAGCTGGTCTACCCCACCGCGCCACGGGCCTGACGCGCAGCTGCGTTTCACTCGCCAGGTGCCGGGCGCACCGCCACCACAAAGTACTGGGTCTCGCCAAAGCACTCGGGCAAGCCTTTGTGTTGCGCGTACTCCATCACCACCTTCTGACCGATGTGGGCGTTGATCTGGTCGGCTATCGCGTTGTCACGCACAGTGAAGGCAAACTTTTCGGGAATGGCGGGCATGGTGGCCAACGCCCGCACTTGCTCGCCCTCCCATGTTTTACAGACCCAACCCTTGTAGGAGAGCTTTTGCACATAGCCCACGCTCTCGCCACGCGAGTAGGTGAAGTGGTAAGCAAATAGCAGGTACAGCCCAGCCAGCAGCACCACGGTCAACACCAAACCGATGAGGGTGCGCAGTGCGAAGCGCACCAGTGTTTGTGCGTATGAGTTGGACATGTGTATTCCTAAAGGAGATAGAGCTTGATCATAGTAACTTGATCAAAACAAACGGCACCCGTAGGTGCCGTTTGTTTGGGGCTAACGTTTGCCTCGTTTTAGGCTGTGCCCGCCTTCACCTTCAAGCGCCAAGCATGCAGCAGGGGCTCGGTGTAGCCGCTGGGTTGCTCTTTGCCTTTGAATACCAAGTCGATAGCCGCTTGGTAAGCCGCAGAGGTGGCAAAGTTGCCCGCCATGTTTTTGTACAGCGGATCGCCCTTGTTTTGCTTGTCCACCACCTTGGCCATGCGCTTGAAGGTGGCGTTCACCTGGGCCTTAGTCACCACGCCGTGGTGCAGCCAGTTGGCCATGTGTTGGCTGGAGATGCGCAGGGTGGCGCGGTCTTCCATCAACCCCACGTTGTGGATGTCGGGCACTTTGGAGCAACCCACGCCTTGGTCAATCCAGCGCACCACATAGCCCAAGATGCCTTGGGCGTTGTTGTCGAGCTCTTCTTGCTTCTCGGCGTCTTTCCATTTTGGCTTGGCCACCACGGGCACTTGCAGCAAGTCGTTGAGCAAGGCGTCACGTTGACCGTCAGCGTCGATCTTCTCCATGTCTTTTTGCACATCGACGACCTTGACCTGGTGGTAGTGCATGGCATGCAACACTGCCGCCGTGGGGCTGGGCACCCAGGCGGTGTTGGCACCGGCTTTGGGGTGGGCAATTTTTTGTTGCAGCATGGCGGCCATCAGGTCGGGCATGGCCCACATGCCTTTGCCGATTTGCGCCTTGCCGCGCAAGCCGCATGACAAGCCGACCAGCACGTTGTTCTTTTCGTAGGCCTGAATCCAAGGGGTGGTCTTCATGTCGCCTTTGCGCAGCATGGGGCCTGCCAACATGGCGGTGTGCATTTCGTCGCCCGTGCGATCCAAAAAGCCAGTGTTGATGAAGGCCACGCGGCTGGCCGCAGCGGCAATACACGCCTTCAGGTTCACGCTGGTGCGACGCTCTTCGTCCATGATGCCCAGCTTGACCGTGCTGTCGGCCAAGCCCAAGACCTTTTCCACGCGACCAAACAGTTCGGCAGCAAAGCCCACTTCTGCGGGGCCGTGCATTTTGGGTTTGACGATGTAGACCGAGCCGGTGCGCGAGTTGCGAATGCCGTTGGCGCCGTGGCCTTGCAAGTCGTGCAGTGCGATGGCGGTGGTGACCACGGCATCTAGGATGCCTTCAGGAATCTCGTGCACTTGGCCGTCTTGGCCGGTGTACAGGATGGCGGGGTTGGTCATGAGGTGACCCACGTTGCGCAAGAACAGCAGCGAGCGGCCATGCAACGTGATGGGCTGACCTTTGGTGCCGGTGTACACGCGGTCAGCGTTCAAGCCACGGGTGAAGGTTTTGCCGTTTTTCTCCACAGCCTCGGTCAGCGTGCCTTTGACAATGCCCAACCAGTTGCCGTAGGCCAGCACTTTGTCGTCCGCGTCCACCACGGCCACCGAGTCTTCCAGGTCGAGGATGGTGGACAAAGCGGCTTCCACCACCAAGTCGCTCACGCCGGCGGCGTCGCTGGCGCCAATGGCGGTGTTGCGGTTGATTTGCAAGTCCAGGTGCAAGCCGTTGTGTTGCAACAGCACCGACGACGGCGCGGCGGCATCACCTTGGTAGCCAATCAGTTGTGCGGCTTTGGCCAGCGAGGTGGTCTTGCCGTTTTTCAACGTCACTGCCAACGCGCCATTCACCACGGCGTAGCCAGTGGAGTCGATGTGCGAACCGCTCTTCAAGGGGGCGGTGCGGTCCAGCACATAGCGTGCGTACTCAATCACTTTGGCGCCACGCACGGGGTTGTAGCCCTTGCCTTTTTCAGCGCCGTTGGCTTCAGAGATGGCGTCGGTGCCATACAGGGCGTCGTACAGCGAGCCCCAACGCGCGTTGGCCGCGTTCAGCGCGTAGCGCGCATTGAGCACCGGCACCACCAACTGGGGGCCAGCTTGCAAGGCCAGTTCGGCGTCGACATTTTTTGTCGTGGCTTTCACTTTGGCGGGCACGGGCACCAGGTAGCCAATTTTTTCCAGGAAGGCGCGGTAAGACTTCATGTTTTTGATCGGCCCAGGATGTTTGCTGTGCCAGGCATCGAGCTCGGTTTGCAGGCGGTCACGTTCGGCCAGCAAGGCGATGTTTTTGGGGGCCAGGTCTTGCACGATGGCATCAAAGCCGCGCCAAAAATCTTCGACGCTCACGCCAGTGCCGGGCAGCACTTGGCTGTTGATGAACTCGTGCAGGTTGCTGGCAACTTGCAGGCTATGCACCTGGGTGCGTGGGGTGACGTGTTGGCTCATGGGACGTTCTCTCTGGATGAATCAAAGGGGGAAATTTTGGATCAAAGACATCGGTGCAAATATCAGTGCGAATCTTAGGGGATGGCGCCAGCCGAATTGCACGCGCAAAGGGTGGGGTTGCCCTGACAAATACGCCGCTAATCAGACACCTCAGTCTTCACGCGTCGGCCAGCAGCAAGCTGCCGTTGCGCAAGCCGCGCCAAGTGCCCAGGGTCAGGCCCAAGATCACCAGCGACGTCAGGGCCAGCATGCCCAGTGCGGGCAGTTGCAACCAAGCCCCCTCAGGGGTGCTGGCCAAGCGCAGGGTCAAGGCACTGAAGGCGGCCAATGGAAAGCTCATGCCCCAAAACGACATGCCAAAAGGCTGGGCGCGCATGGCTTCCAGCTGGGTCAAGGTCAAGACCAGGAAGAACAAAGCCATGCCCCAAACGGCCCACACGGCCAAGGCCGGTGCCTGCATTTGCAGCAAGCTCAAGCCCACGGCAGAAGGTGGGGCCACGCTGATGAACAAGGTGGGGCTGAGCTTGGCGGGCAAGGGCCCGGCTTGGCCCCAACGCACAAACAGCAGGGTTTGCAAAATGGGCCACAGCAACAAGCCAATGCCAAACTGAGCCGTGGCCCAAGACTCAAAGCCCAGCGGCACGCCGCCCAAGGGAGCCAACACATTGCCCACCACCGGGATGAACAGCGCAGGCGTCAGGGTAGGCCACTGCAAGCCACCTTCGGCTGGTGGTCGCAGCCAGCGGCTGATCACCCACACGGTGGCTACAAACTCCAGCACCGAGCCCGCACACCAAAACCAAGCCAAGGCCAGATCGAGCATGGCGTGGGTGTGTTGAAACAAAGCGGCCCCGAGGGCCGCCAACAAAATCACCGACACCGGAAACGTGGCCATGAAGGCATGACGAATGGGGTGTTGCAAGTCTTTGCGCACCGCGTGGGCGTGCAGCTTGAGTCGCCACACACTGGCCAGACACAGCAGGCAAAAAATCAGTGCGGCAAAACCACCCGCCACCAAGGCCAGGCCCAGCGCCATGTCGCCCAGCAAATCCGAGCCGCGTAGCCAGGCCTGGGCCAAGCCTGTCCAGCCCATCACCAGGGCAAACCAGGCGGGGAAAAGATGTTCAAGCGGAGCGCCGATGCGGGCCATCCAAGGGGTGGCGCTGGGGACGGAGGTGTGTTGCATGGCCTGAGTTTAGGTGACGCACCCCCCGTGGATAATTGCCCGATGGACAAACTCAAAGCCTTTGAGTCCTTTGTGTCGGTGGCGCAAAAGGGCAGCCTGACTGCGGCAGCCAATGCCGAGGGCGTTGCACCTGCCATCATCGGACGGCGGCTGGATGGGCTCGAGTCGCATTTGGGCGTCAAGCTCTTGGTGCGCACCACCCGCCGCATCACGCTGACCCACGAAGGCAGTGCCTTCTTGGAAGACTGCCAGCGTTTGTTGGCCGATGTGGCCAATGCCGAAGCCAGCGTCAGCGCGGGCGGTTTGAAAGCCAGTGGGCACTTGCGCATCACCGCGCCGGCTGGCTTTGGCCGACGCCATGTGGCACCGCTGGTGCCGCAGTTTTGTGCGGCGCACCCGGATGTGACGGTATCGCTCAACCTCAGCGACCGGGTGGTTGACTTGGCCGCCGAAGGCTTTGACTGCGCGGTGCGCGTGGGCGACTTGCCCGACTCGTCCCTGGTCAGCGTGCGCATGGCCGACAACCGCCGCCTGTGTGTGGCCACGCCAGAATTTTTGGCCCGCCACGGCACGCCCCAAACCCCCAACGACCTCATGCGCCTGCGCTGCCTCACACTCTCCAGCGATGCCTCACAAACCAAAGGCTGGGCCTTTCGTGTGCCCACCGCCACCGGCGCGCATGAGGTGATTCACCTGCGTCCCGCCGGGCGCATGGACTGCTCGGACGGGCAGGTCTTGCACGACTGGTGCTTGGGCGGTCATGGCATTGCTTGGCGCAGCACCTGGGAGGTGGCCACGCAAATCAAGAGCGGGCAACTGGTGTCGGTGTTGGACGACTTTGCGGCCGCGCCCAATGGCATTTACGCCGTGTTCTCGCAGCGCAAACACTTGCCCCTGCGCCTGCGTTTGTGGATTGACTTTCTCAAATACCGCTATGCCCAGCAAGACTACTGGGGGAGTCCGGTATGAGTGAGTCAACCTTGATCAAATCCGTGGTGGT
The DNA here is from genome assembly GCF_003063395.1 of Limnohabitans sp. JirII-29. Lineage (NCBI taxonomy): Bacteria > Pseudomonadati > Pseudomonadota > Betaproteobacteria > Burkholderiales > Comamonadaceae > Limnohabitans > Limnohabitans sp. JirII-29. Next base: position 27,830 of record NZ_NESB01000004.1, on the reverse strand, counting down.
GTGTGCCGACGACTATGCGATCAACGCGCCCACTTCGCAGGGCATTGTGGCCTTGTGTGTGCTGGGGCGTTTGAGCGCCACCAGCGTGATGGTGCATGCGCCGCGCTGGCCCGAAGATGCCGCCGCTTTGCGCGAGATGCGCGCGCAGCTTGATGTGGGCCTGCACCTGGACTGGACCAGCAGCTTTGCGCAGCAAGCAGGCTTTGGCCGCAGCTTGCGCTCGGTGATGTGGCGCTCTTGCTGGGGCGGTTTTCGTGGCCTTGCGGTGCGCGATGAAATTGAGCGTCAGCTCGATGCCTTCGAAGCCCACTGGCAAGCCCCCCCAGACCATGTGGATGGCCATCAACACGTGCAGCAATTTGCCGGCTTGCGTGAGGCCTTGTGTGAGGTGCTGCTGCGCCGCTACGGCACACATCCCACCCGCCCCTGGCTGCGTGTGTCGCGTGTGTCGCAAGTGGGCTTGAAGGCGCAAGTCATCTCCACCATGGGCGCGCGTGCGTTGCAGGCTTGGGCGCAACAACACAATTGGCCCTGCGTGGCACCGCTGTTGGGTGCTTATGGCTTTGATGGCAGCTTGAACGACTACCGCCAGCACATGCAGCGCTGGTTGCTGGATGCCCCAGCGGGCGACCAGCCTGCGCTGATCATGTGCCATCCGGCGGCTTCGGCCCATGCCGAAGACGACATTGGCCCTGCGCGTGCACGCGAGTTTGCGTATCTGGCCAGCCACGACTTTGTGCAAGACCTGCGTGACGCAGGTGTGCGCTTGGTGCGTGGCAGCGGACAACCGACCCACATTTCATGACCTCTGTTGATTCTTCTGTTCCCCCAAATGCGCCTGTGCCCGTACACACGGGGATGCGCCGCTGGGCTTGGTTGCTGCTGCCTGCGCTTTTGCTGGTGCTGGCCGCGTGGCGGCCCTTGGCGTTGCCTGACGAGGGACGTTATGCCGAAGTGGGCCGCTGGATGCTCGCCAGCGGCGACTGGTTGACCCCGCGCCTGGACGGCGTGCCCTTCTTTCACAAACCGCCGCTGCTGTATTGGTTGGAGGCGGTGGCCATGCAACTGTTGGGCGTCACACCGTGGGCGGCACGCTTGGTGGTGGCCTTGCATGCCTGTTTGATGTGGGGCGTGATGTGTGCGTGTGTACGCCACTTCGCCGGCGCCGCCACCGCGCGCCGCGCGGCATGGATGCTGGGCAGCAGCCTGGCCTTTTTGGTGGGCGGTCAGTATGTGAACCACGACATGGTGGTGGCCACCTGGATGAGCGTGGCCATTTGGTGCTTTGCGCGCGCCATGCTGCACCCCGGTGGCGTGCACGCCCATTGGGCACGTGCAGGCTTTGTGGCCTGTGCGTTGGGGGTGTTGAGCAAGGGCCTGATCGGTTTGCTGTTGCCCGGGTTTGTGCTCACCTTGTGGGTGCTGTGGACCTGGCAATGGCGCAAGGTGTGGGCGCTGCCTTGGGTCAGTGGCGTGCTGTTGTTGGTGGCCGTGGCGCTGCCTTGGTTTGTGTTGGCCGCGCGCGAGCACCCCGACATGCTGGCCTACATGTTTGGCAAGCACCAGTTTGGCCGCTACACCGCCACCACGTTCAACAACGCGCGCCCTTGGTGGTTCTATGGCGTGGCCGTGGTGGTGTTGCTGTTTCCTTGGGTGTTCTTTGCCTTGGCGGACGGCTGGCAACGTGTGCGTGCCGCTGTGCAGCAGCGCTGGCCGAGTCAGCCGATGGCTGCGTCACCTGCGGCTTCAGATGCTTCGGTGCCAAGCCCCTGGGTGACGCTGTGCTGGATTTGGGTGTTGGCCATTTTGGGTTTCTTCTCAATCCCCAATTCCAAGCTCATTGGGTATGCCTTGCCTGTCATCCCGTCACTTGCCGTGTTGGCAGCCGTGTGGTGGCAGCAACACCTGGCACCTCGTGCCTGGGGCGGGCGCTTGTTTGCCGGGTTGGTGGGGTTGGCGTTGGTGCTGGCCTTGACGGCCAACATCGTGGCGGGGCGCTACACCTTGCGCCACAGCAGCGCCGACGTGGCCGCTGTGCTGGGCTGTGAGATCGTGGCGGGCGATGTGGTGGCTGTGTTGGACGAGTACCCGTACGACTTGCCGTTTTATGCCCAACTCCAGCAGCCGATCGAAGTGCTGCAAGACTGGGACACCGAACGTCGCACTGCCGGGGACAACTGGCGTCGCGAGTTGTTTGAAGGGGCCGACTTTGACGCCCAAGCCGCGCGCGCCTTGCAGCCACTGAGCCGCTTGGACACCTTGCAACAACAAGCCGGTGCCTGGGTGCTGGCGCCCAATGGGTCAGCCAGTTTGAATTTGCAGCGACACAGTGGTTTTGAGCGGGTGCTGGGTGGGCAGGCGTGGTCGCTGTACCGCAGCACGGCGGGGGCTTCAGCTGCGGCGTCGGAACGCCCACAGGCGACTGAGCACAAAGGTTTGGGCCGATGCCAACACCAGCGCCAAGAACAGCGCTAAGAACGACGGCAGCCCCAAGCCGCGCAGCAACACCACAAAGATCACTTCGTTGGCAGCAAACCCTGCCAGTGCAGTGATGGCAAAACGGCGCAAGCTTTGCCACAGCGAGGTGCCCGCGTCTTGAAAACTCAGCCAGCGGTGCCCGGCAAAGCTCACGCCGAACGCCACCACAAACCCCACGGCATTGGCCACCTCGGGCCACAACGATGGCTCGACCAGTGCAAACACGGCCATGTGTGTGAAGGCCGCACCGGCACCCACCACCACAAACCAAAAGCCCGTGCGCAAGCTGCTCATGACGGGCTCAAACGGCCACTTCTTCGTCGACGGGTAAGTCAGGCGCTGCTGGCGCTTTGGCCGGGGTCAGTGCCAAACCGGCCCCCCAGCGCTGCTGCACCAAGTACATGGGGCGTTGCTTCACCTCTTCGTAGATGCGGCCCACATACTCTGCCAAGATGCCAATGGACAGCAACTGAATGCCGCTGAAGAACATCAGCCCCACCACCAAGGTGGCATAGCCGGGCACGTTGATGCCCCACCAGAAATACTCGGCCACCACCCAAGCGCCATAACCCATCGCAATGGTGGCGAGCAGCAAGCCCAGCATGGTCAAGGCGCGCAGCGGCGCGATCGAAAACGCCAGCACACCGGTGAGCGCCAACGCAAACGAGCCTCTCAAACCAAAGCTGCTTTCGCCGGCTGCGCGCGGCAGCGGTTCATAGTCGATGGCGGTGCTGGCAAATCCCACCCAGGCGTACAAGCCCTTCATGAACCGGTTGCGTTCGGGCAGGGCCTTGAGCGCGTCCACCACCTGGCGGTCCATCAACCGAAAGTCGCCAGCGTGGGGCGGAATCTTCACCCGATTGCCCATGTTGATGAGCTTGTAAAACATGCCCGTCAGACCGGCGTGCAGGGCCGACTGGTCGTCGCGCGTGCGGCGAATGGCGTACACCACGTCTGAGCCTTCGCGCCAGCGTTGCAGCATGTCGGCCACCAGCGACACCGGGTGCTGACCGTCGGAGTCCATCAACACCACCACCTCACCGCGTGCGGCGTCGATGCCCGCAGTGAGCGCGGCTTCTTTGCCGAAGTTGCGCGACAGGTTGATGCCCACCACCTCGTGGTGTTGGGCGCACAAGGCTTCGATCACCTGGGCGGTGTTGTCACGGCTGCCGTCGTTGATTAACACGATCTCCACCTGTGAACTCAGCGCTTGCAGCGCCGACAGCACTTGCGGCACCAAGGTGCCGAGGTTTTGGCCTTCGTTGTAGGCCGGCATCACGCATGTGAGGGTGGGGGTGTATTGAAAACGGTCAGAGGGGTGGGGGGCTTGGGGCTGGCGCATGGGTACACATCATGCCAAAAATAAATACAGAAATCTTGACTCAAAGCACACACGCGTCCCTTATTGCTAGCTTTCACTTAAATGAGAAGTTGACCAGGAGTGCCGAGTGAAGTTGGCCTTGATGGCGACGACAGAAAACTGGATTCCATTCGACTCCACGTATGAGAAGGAGGTGATTGACGCGATGACTCAATCTCAGCGAAGATTTGTCAAGGGGTTGCGCTACAACCTGCCAAGCACGCGTCCTTTGGCTTGCTTGGTGGCCAATGACACGCTCCCTGTGCCCACCGCCTTGTACATCATTCATCCAAACGCAACCGATGAATTTCAGGTAGCCCTTCAACAAATGGTTGAAGCGAGTGAGCTGCCTGCCTGGATTTGGAATGCAGGTGAAGGCGTGATGCCTGCCTTGCCCTGCCCTCTTGATATTTAAACCACCAACTCACCGAAGGAGAAGTTATGAAAGTCATCGTCGTTGCACTGTTTGTGTTGCTCATGTCCGCATGCTCCAAGGACCCCTTGGATGGGGCTATTCCTGAATGCCCCGAGCTGCTTTCCAAGGAAAGGCAGGCCTATGTCGACGAGGGTAGGAAGCGCTGTGAGCAAGCGCGAACCATAGAAGAAAAAATGAAGAGCGTTGGGTGTGGCATACGTGAAAAATTCAATCGTTGCGAAACCTCAAGAATGTTGAGTGGCAACAAATCGGCCTTTGATAAAAAAACGGATAAGTGATATGGGCTGCCATGCCCCTGGTAGATGCCTTGCAGGCCTACCTGGTGCACCGGATCGAGCGGGAGATTGGTACGGACATGGACAGCGGCCAATACCGAGGACTTCTGCCCCACCAGCCATTGATTTTCAGCGGGCGCGGTACAGGCATGAGCCAGAACACCAAACGACGCGTCCTTGAGACTGGTGAGCACCGGGATTACAAGGCCTGCGACAGCCTGCAAAGCCATGTGACCAGGTTGTACCGGCGGGCAGGCCTGGCCGGGGGCTCCAGTCACTCCGGGCGGCGCACCTTTGCGGGCAAGGTGCTGGCCAGCACCGCCGACATTGATGCCGTGGCCCAGCTGCTCGGCCATTCCAGCATCGAGTGCAGCCAGCGGTATGTTGACCTTGCGCCTGCCGTCCTCAGTCAGATGTTCGCGGATGCACTGTGACTTACATGGAGTCTGCTCAAGTCATTGCAAACCACGACCCCGCGACATTACAATTATGAAAAAGTAAGGTGATACCATGACAGAATCAACGATCACAGCAAAAGGCCAGACGACTGTTCCGGCTGACATCCGGCAGAGTATCGGCGGCGTGCCGGGCACACGCCTGGTTTGGCACGTACTGGCAGACGGAAGGCTGTTTGTTCGGGTCAAAAACAAGTCTGTCCGGGACTTGAAGGGCCTGCTCACTCCGGCCAAGAGTAAGCGGGTTGCAGTTGAGGATATGCGCCCGTGAGCGTTGCTGCTTCGCTCGATACCAACATTCTGGTGCGGTACATCGTCAAGGACGATGAGCGCCAGTCGATGGCGGTCGCAAAAGTCTTTGAGCACCACATCCGTAAGTCTGAAAGTTTGTGGGTGCCGGTGACGGTGATGCTCGAACTCGAATGGGTTTTGCGCTCCAGGTACAAATTCTCTAAAGCCACTGTCATCCGCGCCTTCTCGGCGTTGCTAGACACCTACGAGCTGCAGTTTGAATCGGAGGGAGCGATAGAGCAGGCGCTTTCCAGTTTCGAGGACGGTGCCGCCGATTTTGCGGAGTATTTGCACCTGTCCCTGGCCCGCAAGGGCGATGCGCTTCCGTTCCTGACCTTTGACGAAAAGGCTTCAAAAGCATCGGGTGCAAGGCTACTTGTATGACACAAATGCACAAGCCGCCTCACCCTGGCGCAGTCCTCAAGGAGTATTTGGGTGGCATCACCCCATCACCGAGGCGGCGGTGAAGCTGGGGGTCAGCCGCGTCACGCTCTCGCGTGTGGTGACGGGCGCGTCTGGCATTTCTGCCGACATGGCTTACCGGCTCGCCCAGGCCTTCCGCACCAGTGTGCAAATGTGGGTCGTTTGCGGTGGGCCCAGTCTGGTCGGCCAAGGCGCGTGGCTACATCGTCCGGTGTTGCTGCGAACACTGCCCCGCACTTTCGCAAAGCAGAACCATAACGAGACTTTTGGCCTTTGCGTCACCGAGCTCCAAAAGCTTGAGCCGGACTACGCACGCCTAGCAAGAGAGCTTGAGAAGCGAACAGTTACCGAGTCAATCGACTGGTTAACCATTGATGTTTTTACTCGTGATCATGCTCCGAATTCGCGGCGAGAGATTGCCGATGCGTTTAGCCGATACATCAATACCCTAGACAAATGTGTTGAAACGATTGAGGGAGAGCGCGGCATCGTTTTTTATGGTGGTTTGCGGAATTGCATTCCAAGTCCAATACTTGCCCAGTTCCTGCGTCCAGGTGACTCCGGTTTTGGGCGTCCCTCGCTCAACTCTCAAGAGCTGCGTGAAAAAACTATGTTTGCAGTAATGGGGCTCCAGAAGCGATATGCAGATTTTTGCTCACAGGTAGACGTGCACCTACTCGTATTGAGGAGAATATGCCTTGTCTAAGTCACGCAATTCTTTTTGAAGGAAACCATCACCTTTTGCCGATGTGGATATTTTGATTGCATGGAATTGGGTTGAAAGTTGATGTTCGTTTGAGTATGAATTTGTTAAGCTCATACTACGAATTGAAAACAAAATAATTTAAAATGAGGTCAACCAAAATTCAACTTGCACGTTGTGATTGAAGGAGATGCATCATGGCCACTTTGACTCGAAAATTAAACCTTATTGCGTTGGGTGCAGTGCTTGGTCTCCTTTCTTTTTTGACGGGTTGCGCATCTTCCCAGGCGAAGTTGGAGGCGTATCAGAAAGCACGCGGAGACACAGGATTTATCTATGCCCAGGTTAATTCCGTGCATCCGGGTATCTCAAATAAAGAAACCTGCGACAAAAATTTGGGGGGTGATAAATACAAGGATACGAGAGAGAAGATTTGCGGTCGACTTGATGAATTGAATGTTGTTTACGTGAGTCATGTCGTAAATAAGGAAGTCATCACAAGTAATGAGATCGTTCCTGTCGCTTTGGAAATCAAACGTGGAGCTATCATTAAACTTGATTTGGAGAAGCAGAGCCCCTTTCGATTCGTTGAAGTTTCGGCTCTCGAGCCCACAGAAAACTGCAAGTGGGTTGGTAGCGACAACCAGTCAGCTTATGACCCAATTACTAAAGCAGGAGGTGTCGCGTTGGCAACTGTCGCTGGTTTGATGTTTTGGCCTGGATTGGTGCACATGTCTCTCGAACAAAAAGGTGGTGTGGAATGCAACGGATGGTCCTACAAAACTGCATACAAGGATTTTTTGAGCAAGTATTGATTGCCAGGGACTTCTTGGATCACGGCCTTCTAATTGGCGGCGAAATGCATTGACGCAGCGCCTTGTCTGTGAGTCCTTGAGCCTTGCATTCAATGGCCCGCATCTTCATCGAATACACAGTCTTTGCTTCCACATAGCTGTCTGGCCGGTATAGAGCCGTACCCGGATTAAGGCCAGCTGCTCTGCAAGCAGCTACTGTCCATGTGATGTCGCAGTTTCCTTGAATAATTAAGTTCGTTGCTGATAAATTGCCACTACTGGACGAATCTAGCACGTCTGTGTTGACATGCTTTTGAAGTATCGCTGCATACAGTCCAGCACAATGCTGGTTTGTACAGGTAGCCCCAGTTGAAGAGCCATTGCCAACGCCGGAGGGGTCCCAGCCAACACTTCCCATCCAGCCGGATTGAGGAGATACGAGTGACCCTCCTTGAGTAAGTTGGGTGCTACCTGCGTAGAACACGGCGGCTTGCTGCGCTGCAGACATCGCGGCTCCGGTAACTTCAGCGCTCGCAAGTGCTCCTCCTGCGGCGGCAGTACCACTCGCAGCGGCCGCATACATACCTACTGCCCCATAGGTGAGTGCGGCGGTCATCAGGGCAAATGCAAAAGTCGTCCAGCTGCTCGTTGAGGAGACGTTGTAGTACAGCTGTTGCTCAATGGACGGGATGTTGCCGCCTTTGAGTGGTTCAAGCGCGATCATGCCTGTGACCACGTGCGCTTCATCGTCGCAACTGGAAGCCCCGGTGACACAAATCACACCGAAGGCGCCAGGATTGATGTTGTTGCGTGATGGGCTCATGTTCAAGGGCATGGCCAGGTAGAAGGATGGGCTTGCGTAACCGGTGGTGGTGGTGGTCACCGTTTTACGCAAGAAATTGCCGCTGGTGCTCTGGGTTTGGGTGAAGCGGTTGGTGGTTTCGATGAACAGTGCAAAGACAGAGTCGTGGTACTGCATGGCATGGCTGAGTGCCACCTGCGTGGCCCCCAGCTGATGTCTATAGGTTTGGGGGAATGCCAGTGACAGGATCTTTTAAAGTACGTAAAATCGTACGACAGTGATTCAAAGGAGTTCAGCATGTCCACCCTCACCGCCAGCGAGGCTCGCGCCAATCTTTACCGCTTGATGGATCAAGCAGCCGAGTCGCATCAGCCCATCCACATCGCTGGCAAGCGTTGCAATGCGGTGTTGTTGTCCAGCGAAGACTGGCAGGCCATTCAAGAAACGCTGTTCTTGCTGTCGGTGCCCGGCATGCGCGAGTCGATCAAAGAAGGCATGGCCGAGCCGTTGAAGAAAAGTGCCAAGGAGTTGGATTGGTGAAACCTTGGCAGCTTGTCTTTGCCAAGCACGCGCTCAAAGACGCCAAGAAGTTGGCCGCCGCTGGGTTGAAGCCGAGGACTCAAGAGCTGTTGGCATTGCTGGCGGTTGACCCATTTCAAAATCCGCACGGCTATGAAAAATTGGTGGGTGATTTGGCTGGTGCGTATTCACGGCGCATCAACATCCAGCGCCGCCTGGTGTACCAGGTGTTCACCCAAGAGCGCACTGTGCGTGTATTGCGTATGTGGTCGCATTACGAATAGATGCATGATGAATAGACCCGCCACGTAAAATCTCCGCATGCTCCTCGTCAAACAAGAATTGCTGGCCGCTTTGAGCCAAGCCCTCGATGGTTTGTTGCCCGGCTCCGGCAACAAGGCCGCTTTTGAATCGCCCAAAGTGGCAGCCCATGGCGACTTCGCCATCACTGCCGCCATGCAACTGGCCAAGCCCCTCAAGCTCAACCCCCGTCAGTTGGGGGAGCAGCTGCGCGAGGCCTTGTTGGCTGCACCCGCTTACCAGCAGTGGGTGCAAGACATTGAGATTGCCGGCCCTGGCTTCATCAACATCCGCCTCAAGCCTGCTGCCAAGCAGCAGGTGGTGCGCGAAGTGTTGGCAGCCCAAGAGCGTTTTGGCTTTCAACCCAGCAACGGCCAGCGCGTGTTGGTGGAGTTTGTCTCGGCCAACCCCACCGGGCCCCTGCATGTGGGTCATGGTCGTCAGGCCGCTTTGGGTGACGCCATTTGCAATCTGTTTGCCACCCAGGGCTTCAACGTTTACCGCGAGTTCTATTACAACGACGCAGGTGTGCAGATCAACACCTTGGCCACCAGCACCCAGCTGCGTGCGCAGGGCTTCAAGCCCGGGGACGCGCAGTGGCCCAGCGGCGAGAACGCCCCGGCCTACAACGGGGACTACATCGCCGACATCGCGGCTGACTTTTTGGCCAAGAAAACGGTCACCTCAGACGACCGCGAATTCACGGGCAGCGGTGATGTGAACGACCTCGATGGCATGCGTCAATTTGCGGTGGCCTATTTGCGCCACGAGCAAGACCTGGACTTGAAGGCCTTTGAAGTTAAGTTCGACAACTATTACTTGGAGAGCAGCCTCTACACCAGTGGCCGCGTGGACAACGCGGTGCAAAAACTGCAAGCCGCTGGCAAAACCTACGAGCAAGACGGCGCGCTGTGGCTCAAGAGCACCGACTACGGCGACGACAAAGACCGTGTGATGCGCAAGACCGACGGCACCTACACCTACTTTGTGCCCGATGTGGCCTACCACTTGGCCAAGTGGGAGCGCGGTTTCACCAAGGTGGTCAACATCCAAGGCACCGACCACCACGGCACCATTGCCCGCGTGCGTGCGGGCTTGCAAGCTGCTTCGTCGGTGGATGGCCTGGGCATTCCCGAGGGCTACCCTGACTACGTGTTGCACACCATGGTGCGGGTGATGCGTGGCGGTGAAGAGGTCAAAATTTCCAAGCGCGCTGGCAGCTATGTGACGCTGCGCGACTTGATCGAGTGGACCAGCACAGACGCGGTGCGTTTCTTCTTGCTGTCGCGCAAGCCAGACACCGAGTACACCTTTGACGTGGACTTGGCCGTGACCAAAAACAACGACAACCCGGTGTACTACGTGCAGTACGCCCACGCGCGCATCTGCTCGGTGCTGCGCACCTGGGCCGACAAAGATGGCGGCGAGGTGGCCAATTTGAAAGACGTGGACTTGTTCGCATTGGACAGTCCACAAGCCCAAGCCCTCATGTTGTTGCTGGCCAAGTACCCCGACATGCTGAGCGCCGCTGCGCACGACTTTGCGCCGCATGATGTGACCTTCTACCTGCGCGATCTGGCCGCCAGCTACCACAGCTACTACGACGCCGAGCGCATTTTGGTGGACGACGAGGCGGTTAAAAAAGCACGCTTAGCGCTGGTCGCCGCCACCGCGCAGGTACTGCACAATGGCTTGAAGGTGTTGGGTGTGTCTGCACCCAGCAGCATGTAAATCGGCTGCATGAGTTCGGAGATGACAAACATGAAACAGCAACGCGGCGGAACCCTGGTGGGCTTCATCATCGGTTTGGTGGTGGGCTTGGCCGTGGCCCTGGGGGTGGCGGTGTACGTCACCAAGGTGCCGATTCCGTTCATGAACAAAGGCCAAAACCGCAGCGCCGACCAAGACGCTGCGGAAGAGAAGAAGAACAAAGACTGGGACCCCAACGCCCCGCTGTATGGCAAGAACCCGGCCAAGCCTGCCGACAAAGGCGATGGTGTGGATGCCAAGCCCGAGGCTTCTGTGCCTGCGCCGACATCTGCCCCCAACAAGCCCGATGTTGCCACCAAGGTCGACCCCAAGAGTGCTGACCCGCTGGGTGACTTGGCCAAGGCCAAGACTGCAGATGCCAAGCCCGTTGAAGCCAAGCCTGGCGAGAGCAAAACCGCAGAATTCAAACCCGCCGTGGTGGGTGGGGACCCCTTTATTTACTTTGTGCAAGCGGGCGCATTTCGCACCAACGAGGAAGCTGACGCACAGCGTGCCAAGCTGGGCTTGCTGGGACTCGACGCCAAAGTGAGCGAACGCGACCAGGGCGGGCGCACCGTCTACCGTGTGCGCGTGGGTCCGATGGACACCAAGGCCGACGCTGAGCGCGTGCGCAACAAGCTGGAAGCTGCACATTTGGATTCCGCGATGGTGCGGGTACAACGTTGATTTTTTTGATCTGAGGTACGTATGAAACGTCGTGATTTTTCTTTGGCTGCTTTGACCGCGGCTTCTTCTGGCTTACCGTTTGTGGCCCATGCCCAGGGTAAAAAGCCTGAAGAGGGCATCGAGTACTTGACCTTGGACAAGCGCGTGCCCACCGAGGCAGGCGAAGGCAAGATCGAAGTGATCGAGTTCTTTTGGTACAGCTGCCCCCACTGCAACGCGTTTGAACCGCGCTTTGCGTCGTGGCTCAAAGCGGTGCCTAAAGACGTGGTGGTCAAGCGTGTGCCGGTGCGTTTTCGCGACGACTTTGAAGCACAGCAACGTGCCTTCTATGTGTTTGAAGCCTTGAACATGGTCGATGCCATGCATGGCAAGCTCTTCCATGCCATCCACACCGAGCGTCAAAACCTCAACACCCTGGCCACTTTATCGGCTTGGGCCGACAAAAACGGCATTCCTGCGGCCAAGTTCACCGAGACCTTCAACAGCTTTGGCGTGGCCACCAAAGCCCGCCGTGCCACGCAGTTGCAAGAAGCCTTCAAAGTACAAGGTGTGCCAGCCTTGGGCATTGCGGGACGCTTCTACACCGATGGCTCTTTGACGGGCACCATGGAGCGTGCGTTGCAGGTCACCGAGTACCTGATCGCTGAAGCACGCCGCAGCCGCTGAACGGCATCAAGGCCGGGTGTTGTGGGTGGTTAGAATCCCACGTTAAATAACAGCAATATTCGTGCCTTGACTTCATTCGCTTCTTTTTCGTTGGTTTTGCTCTTGGCCGTCTTGCCGGCGGCAGCGCACGCGGAAAAAGCCGACAAAGACAAACCGCTCAACATCGAGGCTGACAGCCTGGTGCACGACGAGCTCAAGCAAATCAGCGTCTTCAAAGGCCGTGCGGTCTTGACCAAGGGCACCATGGTCATGCGCGGTGAGCGCATTGAGATTCGTCAGGATGCGGATGGTTACCAATTTGGTCTGATCTTGCCCGAGCCCAACAAGCGCGCTTTTTTCCGTCAAAAGCGTGAAGGCCTGGATGAGTACATGGAAGGCGAAGGCCTGCGCATTGACTACGACGGACGCGCCGACCAAGTCATCATGAGCGACCAAGCCGAAGTGCGCCGCTACCGTGGCGCTGTGCTGGCCGACCAAATGACGGGCAAGCGCATCGTCTACAACAACCTCACGGACGTGTTCACCATCGACGGCCAAAAGGCCGGTGAGACGGGTAAGTCCACCGGAGGTCGGGTCCGTGCCACCTTGGCGCCGCGCAGCACAACGACGGACAACAAGTGACCGAGACACTTTCCACCACGCCTTTTACGGATACTTCGGTGAGTTGCCTGGAGGCCTTGCATTTGCAAAAAGCCTACGGCAGCCGCAAGGTGGTGCACGATGTGTCCATCTCCGTGAAAAAAGGCGAAGTGGTGGGCTTGTTGGGCCCCAATGGCGCGGGCAAAACGACCTCGTTTTACATGATCGTGGGCCTGGTGCGGGCCGATGCGGGCAGCATCACCATCGACGGCCAGCCCATCACCCATTTGCCGATTCACAGTCGTTCGCGTTTGGGCTTGAGCTATTTGCCGCAAGAGGCCTCGATTTTTCGCAAGCTCAATGTGCAAGACAACGTGCGCGCGGTGCTGGAGTTGCAACGCGATGACCACGGTGCCCCGCTGACCGAGGGTGAGATCGACCGTCGCCTGACCGCCTTGCTGCAAGAGTTGCGAGTCGAGCATTTGCGCATGTCGCCCTCCGTGGCCTTGTCGGGTGGCGAGCGTCGCCGGGTCGAAATTGCCCGTGCCTTGGCCACTCAGCCGCGTTTTATCTTGCTCGATGAGCCATTTGCCGGCATCGATCCGATTGCCGTGATTGAAATTCAACGCATCATTGGTTTTTTGAAAGCACGTGGCATGGGGGTGTTGATCACCGACCACAACGTGCGCGAGACGCTGGGCATTTGCGACCACGCCTGCATCATCAGCGAAGGCCGTGTGCTGGCCCAAGGCACGCCCACCGAGATTGTCGAGAACGCCGATGTGCGTCGCGTCTATCTTGGCGAACACTTCCGCATGTAGCCATGGCCCTCGCACCTACCCTATGAAGCAAGGCCTCTCCCTACGCGTCTCCCAGCATCTGGCCCTGACGCCGCAGCTGCAGCAGTCGATCCGTCTGTTGCAGCTGTCCACGCTGGAGTTGAGCCAAGAGATTGAGCAGATGCTCGACGAGAACCCGTTTCTCGACAAAGAATTTGAAGAGGCACCACGCGAAGAATTTGGCGTGGCCCAGGCCGACACGCCCGCACATGCGGACGATGCAGAGCCAGCGCGCGAGATGGCCGCGATGGACAACACCGTGTCTGAAATTTCGGTCGACAACACCGCCAGCGACACAGAACCCAGCGTGGACGGCGTGGCTGAGAGCTGGGAGGGGGACGGCAGCGTGGAGTTCTCCGCCGATGACTCCGAGTGGGGCGGCGACGCCCCCGCGCACAACAACACCGGCGGCGACGATGCGGCAGATGCCACCGAGTTGGCCCGCAGCCAAGAATCGTTGACCGCGCATTTGCATCGCCAGGCCTTGTCCTTGCGCCTGAGCGAGACCGACCGCTCGGCCCTGCGTTACCTGATTGAAAACCTCAACGACGATGGCTACCTGGAAGACTCGCTGCGCAGCCTGGCCGAGGGCCTGGCAGGCGACGACGAAGAGCAGTTGGAAGAGTTGGAACACCGCTTTCAAGTGGCCTTGCATTTGCTGCAAAGCCTGGAGCCTGTGGGCGTGGGCGCCCGCGATTTGGCCGAATGCCTGTGCTTGCAAATCAAGGCTTTGAAACCCAAGGGCGAAGAAGCGCAAATGGTGTGCGATGTGGCTCTGCGCATGTGCCAGCAGCCGCTGGAGTTGCTCGCCAAGCGCGACATCAAGCGTTTGATGCTGGCGCTGGGCGACAGCGAGGCGCACATCAAGGCCGCTATTCCGCTGATTGCCCGACTCGAACCCAAACCAGGCCGACGTTTTGCCGACGTGGAACGCCATGTGGTGGTGCCCGATGTGCTGGTCACGCGCATTGGCAAATCGGTCACGCCCAAGTTTCGCGTCATGCTCAACCCCGATGTGATGCCACGTCTGCGGGTGCACGACATTTATGCCAACGCCTTGAAGGGCGGCAAGGGCGAGGCGCACCAGGGCTTGCAGCAACGCCTGCAAGAGGCGCGCTGGTTCATCAAAAACATCCAACAGCGCTTTGACACCATCTTGCGGGTGAGCAACGCCATTGCCGAGCGACAGAAAAACTTTTTCATCCACGGCGAACTCGCCATGCGCCCGATGGTGCTGCGTGAGATTGCCGAAGAGCTGGGGCTGCACGAGTCCACCATCAGCCGCGTCACCACCAACAAGTACATGAGCACGCCGTTTGGCACCTTTGAGCTGAAGTACTTCTTTGGCTCAGGACTCGAAACAGACAGCGGCAACAACGCGTCCAGCACGGCGGTGCGCGCGCTCATCAAACAATTCGTGGCCAGCGAAAACCCCAAAAAACCCTTGTCAGACAACCAGCTGTCTGAGATGCTCAAAGAGCAAGGCATTGAGTGCGCACGTCGCACCGTGGCCAAGTACCGCGAGGCGCTGCGGATTGCGCCGACCACGTTGCGCAAAGCGCTGTAAACACTAGCTCGGCTGACCGGTCAGGCTTGTGCTGGCGGATTGGCTTTGAACGGATCACCATGAATCAACTCCATCTCTTTTTACCGTGCGCCGCAGGCGTTGAAACTTATCTGGCCACCGAGGTGCAACGCATCACCGGCATCGGGTCAGACGACTTGCGTGCTTTTCGCGCCGGCGTGATGGTGCGCGGCTCGTGGCGTGACGCCATGCTGCTCAACCTGCACAGCCGTTTGGCCCAGCGTGTGTTGGTGGAGCTGTCGTACACCCAATACCGCTCGGAACAAGACTTGTACAACGCGGCCTCCAGCGTGGCGTGGGAGCTGTGGTTCACGCCCAAACAGAGCTTCAAGATCGAAATCACCGCGCAGCACAGCCCCCTCAAGAGCCTGAACTTTGCCGCGCTCAAAATCAAAGACGCGGTGGCCGACCGCTTCCGCAACAAAAGCGGTGTCCGCCCCGATGTGGACACCCGTTGGCCCGATTCACGCATCTACGCCCACCTGACCACCGACGAGCTCACCCTCTACATCGACACCTCGGGCGAGCCCTTGTTCAAACGCGGCTGGCGCGCCGACAAAGGCGACGCACCTTTGAAAGAAACCTTGGCCGCAGCCATGTTGGCGGCCAGTGGCTGGAGCCAGGGCGATGGCACACCCGCCAACCCCGACGGCTGGTGCGCGCAGGGCGTGCCTTTGTATGACCCGTGCTGCGGCAGCGGCACCATCGCCATCGAGGCGGCGCAAATTGCGTGCAACATTGCGCCGGGCTCGATGCGTCGCTTTGGTTTTGAAAAGCTGGTACCGTTTCAGCCACACGTCTGGCAAGGCCTGTTGGAAAACGCGCGAGGCCAGCAGTGCGCACCGCGTGCGCCCGTGTTTGGCAGCGATGTGGCGTTTCGCATGGTCGACTTTGCACAGCGCAATGCCGAGCGTGCCGGTGTGGCCCATGCGGTGGAGTTGCGCGGCGGTGATGCGCTGCAACGCATGCCGCCGTCGGACCTGCCCGGCGTGATGTTGGTCAACCCACCGTACGGCGAACGCATTGAGGCGGCGGGTATTGCGGGTGCCGCACGTCGTGCCCGTTATGCGCCGCCCACCGAGTACGTGTCGCCCTATGAAGATGTGATGGACGACGAAGCGCCCGACGGTGCGCGCCTAGACACCCCCCGCTTTGGCGCGCGTGAGATCACACAAACCGAAGACGGGGGCGATTTTTTCAGCCAGCTTGCCAGCCATTGGAAAAAGAACTACCCCGGTTGGACCGCCTGGATGTTGACCCCCGACCTCAAATTGCCTGGGCGCATGCGCTTCAAAGAATCGCGCCGCGTGCCCATGTGGAACGGCCCCATCGAGTGCCGCATGTTCCGCTTCGATTTGCGCGCCGGCTCGATGCGCAACAAGCCTGCTGAGGGCAGCGAGCCGCCCCAGACATGAGTGCGCAGGCGCAAGACGTCGAGCCCGTGCACGTGGTGCTCGACACCAACATCGTGCTGGACTTGTGGCTCTACCAAGACCCGGCCACGCCTGCGTTGCAGGCGGCGCTTGGCGACAAAACGGTGCGTTGGCTGGCCACGCAGGTCATGCGCGATGAGTTGGAGCGCGTGTTGGCCTACACCCACATCGTGGCGCGCATGACCGCCAATGGCATCACCGCCGAGCACATCTTGAACCGCTTCGACGCGCATGCCCTGCTGATGCCGATTGCGGCCAAGGCACAGTTTGTCTGCAAAGACCCAGACGACCAAAAGTTCATTGACCTGGCCGCTGCACACGCCGCACAGCTCATCAGCAAAGACAAGGCGGTGCTCACCATGCGCAACCGCATGGCGCGCTTGGGCGTGGCGGTGGCGCGCAGCTTTCCGGCGCTGCTGCCGTAAAGCTTGCGTGGGTCAGTGTTGGCGCAGCCAATGCAGCAAGGTGGCCAGGGCGTGTTGCAGCGTGGCCTCGCGCACGGCGGCACGGTCGCCCTTGAAATGCACGCATTCGGTTTTCACCCAGGCGGTGTCGGCACCCAGCGTGGGTCCACTGTCGCTGGGCAGGGCCCAAGCCAACCACACGGTGCCCACGGGCTTGTCTGCCGACCCACCAGTGGGTCCGGCAACACCTGTCACCGCCAACGACACCTGGGCTTGCGAGTGGCGCAGCGCGCCCAAGGCCATGGCCTGCGCCACCTCTGCGCTGACGGCACCGTGCTGGGCAATCAGGGCTGGGTCGACGCCCAGCATCTCGTGCTTGGCCTCGTTGGAGTAACTCACAAAGCCGCGCTCCAGCCATTGGCTAGACCCCGATAAGTCGGTGCAGCGTGCGGCAATCATGCCGCCCGTACAGCTCTCGGCGGTGGCCAGCATCCAGCCGTGGTGCAGCAGGGCATCGGCGAGTTGTTCGACCAGGTGTGATGTGTTGTCGTGTGCCATCAAAACCTCCACAAAGCGATCACCAACAGCGTGCAAAACGCGGCCACCAAGTCGTCAAACAGGATGCCCCATCCGCCACGCCAACCAAAGCCTTTGAACAGTCTGTCGGCCCACTTCACAGGGCCGGGTTTGGCCGCATCGAAATACCGAAACAGCACAAAAGCGCCGAACTGACCCCAAAAGGTGGTTGGGGTGACCAGCCACAAAATCAGCCAGAAAGCCACCACCTCGTCCCACACAATCGCGCCCGGATCGGCCACGCCCATATGACGTGCGCACACCGTGCAAGCCCACCAACCGACCAGCAAAGAAACCGCGATCAACACGCCCATTTCTAGTGGCGTCAACCAAATTTGCAAGATCAAAAAGGCTGCCCAGGCCCACAAGGTGCCCACGGTACCTGGTGCCAAACGGCTCAGGCCTGCGCCAAAGCCCAGTGCAATCAGGTGGGCGGGATGATCAAGTAAAAAGCGGCGGTTCAGCATGTGGGGGATGTCGTTTGTAACCACTGAGCCCAGTGGTCAATACAGGCACGAAGTTTAGGCAGTCGGTGGCGGCCTGCGAGCATGAAGGCGCTGACCGTGCTGGGCGTGTCGTTGATTTGGTCGATCAAAACGCTTTGCAGCTTGCCTTGCACAACCAAAGGGTCTGCCACCAAAGATGGCATGCGTGCAATGCCCAATCCCGCAATCGCCATCGAAGTCATTGTGGCGGCATTGTCTGAACCGAATGGACCATTGGCTCGAAAGGGTGTGCCGCTTTGTGTGGGCCACACATTCAGGTAGTCATGCTTGCTGTGGGTGATCAAGTCGTGGAGACGCAAATCTTCCACGCTGTGGGGTATGCCGTGTTTTTTCAAATAGGCCGGGCTGGCGTACAACCGCCGGTGCAATACGCCCAGTCGGCGCATCACCAAAGTGTCGGTTTGTGGCTCTCCCGTGCGTATGGCGATGTCAATGCCCTCGCGTGCCATGTCCACCAGTGCATCGTCTACCCGAAAGTCAAAACGCAGCTCTGGGTAGGTGGCATGGAGTGTTGGCAGGCTGTCGACCATCAAGTGCTGTGCAATCACCGTGCTCATGCTGACCCGCACCAAGCCTGTGACACGCGCCCGTGTGTGGTCGAACTCGGCATCCAAAGCATCCACTTCGTTCAAGATGCGTTGCGCATAGGTTTGCAACACTTCACCCTCGGGCGTGAGCGACAAACCATGCGTGGTGCGCAAGATCAGTTGTGCGTTGTACGAGGCTTCGATGCGCTGCAAACCGCGTGAAATTTGACTCACCGGCACGTTGCGCTCGCGTGCCACCGCCGAGAGCGTCCCCAGTGCCGCCACGCGTGCAAAAAGTCGTAGTTCATCAAAGCTGAGATTGGCCATGGCTGCATGGTAATAGACGCCTCCCGTGATGTGCCGTTGCAGCCGCTGCAACACCTATTTGCACACGGCGGTGTTTCGCGCTTGGCAGCTAAAAAATAAAGTCATCACACCCCAACAACTTTTGGAGATCTCTGATGCGTCACCCACCAGCAGGCTATGAGCCCCTACCCAATGCCGTGTTGATAGAGCAAGCCAAGCAACACGCACGTACCTTGCGCCGCGAAGCGGTACCCGCTTTGTGGGACGGTTTGGATGCCAGGCGCCTCCAAGCTGCGCGGTCTTTGATGCGTTTCTTGCATCGTTTGGCGCGGCACAGCCAGTTGCGTGCCCAAGCGCATCAAGCCCTTCACCCCACCAAAGAAATTTGACATGCCCATATTGACTTTGAAACTCTCGGCCCATGCGCAGCTCAAAGATGCACAGGCCTTGAGCCTTGCCCTGACACAACTCAGTGCCCAAGTGCTGCACAAACGCGCGGACGTGACCTCTGTGGTGTTTGAGCGCATCGCTGCGAACGATTGGTGGGTTGGCGGGGACACGCACGAGCACATACGTGTGCAACTCGACATCCGCATCACGCAAGGGACCAACACCGAGGCAGAAAAAGCGGCGTTCATCACCCAAGCGTTTGCGTTATTGCCCGAGCATTTGGCAGCAGGACAAACAATGCACGCGACCAGCTACATCAGCGTGCAAGAGCTACCCGCAACTGACTGGGGCTATGGCGGCTTGACGCAGCAGCAACGCCGAGTGGCCACTGTGGGGCTTTAAGCGAAGTGGTCGAACGACGCAAAGCGGCGCGTGATGGGCTGGCCTTGGGGGTCGAGCAGCACCAGGCCAGTAGCTTCGGTGATACGACCAATGCGGGTGACGGGCGTGTCGCTCTCCCACGCGGCGGCGTGCACCATCTCGCGTTGGTTCACCGGGGCGGTGAAGCACAGCTCGTAGTCGTCGCCGCCCGCCAAGGCAAACTCCAGGCGCTTGTTCCAGGGCAAGGCCGCCAGCAAGGGCGTGATGCCCGCTGCTTGACCGTTGCCAAAGCTGGAAGCGCTTTGCAGCCAGTGGGTGTCGATCTGTGCGCCCACGCCTGAGCGTTTGAGGATGTGGCCCAGGTCGCCCAGCAGTCCATCGCTGATGTCGATGGCGGCGTTAGCCACGGCGCGCAAGGCCAACCCCAAGGCCACGCGTGGTGTGGGTTGCTCCATGCGCAATCGTGCCTGCTCCAGACTCGCTGCATCCAGCGACTGTGTGCCGCGAAACACCTCAAGCGCCAAGCGCGCATCGCCCACGGTGCCACTGATGTAAATGTCGTCACCCACTTGGGCGTTGTGACGCAGCAGGGCGTCACCGGGGGGCACTTCGCCCATCACGGTGATGCATATGTTCAAGGGGCCCTGGGTGGTGTCGCCCCCCACCAGCTCACAGCCGTGTGCGTCAGCCAGACGCAACAAGCCGCTGGAGAAACCCGCCAGCCACGTTTCGTCTACCCGCGGCAACGACAAAGCCAAGGTGAAGGCCATGGGCTCGGCACCGCAGGCGGCCAGATCGCTCAGGTTGACGGCCAGTGCTTTGTGACCCAGACGCGCAGGGTCGACCGTGGACACAAAGTGGCGACCTTCGACCAGCATGTCGCTCGACACGGCGAGCTGCATGCCAGGTGACGGCATCAGCAGTGCGCAGTCGTCGCCCACACCCAACACGGCTTTGTGTGCCGGGCGTTTGAAGTAGCGTTCAATCAGGTCGAATTCACCCATGGGCTCAGTGCATGCGGCGTTGGCTGGGGTCGTCGCTCAATGCGTCGAGCACGAACATGGGAATGTCCACATCAAACTTCTCGCCATCTTCGGCCACGCAGAAGTAGCTGCCGTGCATGGTGCCCGTGGGCGTGCGCAAGTGGCTGCCACTGGTGTACTCAAACGACTCGCCGGGTTTGAGCAGGGGCTGGTGACCCACCACGCCCAAGCCGCGCACTTTTTCATGCACGCCGTTGGCGTCGTTGATGTTCCAAGTGCGCGAGATCAGTTGCGCAGCCATGCTGCCTGTGTTGGTGATCGTGATGGTGTAAGCGAACACAAACACACCGGCTTCGGGGTCGGACTGTTCGGGCAGATATTGCGGATGGACATCCACTTTGAATTGGTAGCTGGGCATGGCGGTGATTTTGGATGAAATAATCCCCCCATGAACAGCACACGCCCCACTTTTCGCATTGCCCCCTCCATCTTGTCGGCCGACTTTGCGCGGCTGGGCGAAGAAGTGAAGAACGTCATCGCCGCAGGAGCCGACTGGATTCACTTTGATGTGATGGACAACCACTACGTGCCCAACCTGACGTTTGGGCCCATGATTTGCCAAGCCTTGAAGCCGCATGCCAAAACCGCTGCCGGTGTGGCGGTGCCGATCGATGTGCACCTGATGATTTCACCGGTCGATGCACTGGCCGCGTCCTTTGCTGACGCAGGGGCCGATTTGATCAGTTTTCACCCCGATGCCAGCGCGCACGTGCACCGCAGTGTGCAGGCCATCAAGGCCCGTGGCGTGAAGGCCGGTTTGGTGTTCAACCCCGCCGAACCTCTGGACGTGCTGGACTGGACGATCGATGAGATTGATTTGATTCTGATCATGAGCGTCAACCCGGGCTTTGGTGGCCAGAGCTTCATCGACTCGGCTTTGCGCAAGGTCGAACAAGCGCGCAAGCTCATCGATGCCAGTGGCCGTGACATTCGTCTAGAAGTCGATGGTGGCATCAAGGCCGACAACATCCGCCGCGTGGCCGATGCGGGCGCCGACACCTTTGTGGCGGGCAGTGCGATTTTTGGCAAGCCTGACTACAAGCAGGTGATTGATGACATGCGTGTGGCGTTGGGGTGATGCGCATGTCTGCGTCGGGCTTGCACGCCGCCATCGTCGACCTCGACGGCACAATGGTCGACACCTTGGGGGACTTTGAGCAGGCGCTCAACCGCTGTTTGGCCGATCTCGATTTGCCGCCGGTCACGCGTGCGCTGGTCGAGCGCACGGTGGGCAAAGGATCGGAGCATTTGATTCGTTCCGTGCTGGCGCACCAACTCGCTTTGCCCGAGGTCACGGGGCTTTCCAATGTGTGCGCTGGACGCAGTGTGGACGTGTTGTACGAACCTGCGTGGCTGCGTTACCAGCACCATTACCAACGCATCAATGGTCAATACGCCGAGGTGTACCCAGGCGTGGTGCAAGGTTTGCAGAAGATGCAAGACGCAGGGTGGGCCTTAGCGTGCTTGACCAACAAGCCCTTGGCATTTGCCCAAAACCTGTTGGCAGTCAAAGGCTTGGACGGGTTTCTCACGCAGGTGTTTGGTGGCGACAGCTTTGCTGCCAAGAAGCCCGACCCCTTACCGTTGCTCAAGACCTGTGAGGCACTGGGCAGCTTGCCCAAACGCACCTTGATGGTGGGTGACTCCAGCAACGATGCCCAAGCTGCCCGTGCGGCGGGGTGTCCAGTCGTGTTGGTGCGCTATGGCTACAACCACGGCGAGCCCGTCGAGGCGGTGGACGCCGATGGCTACCTGGACCAGATCGCGCAGGTGGGCGATTGGCTGACCCGTGCCTAAGCGCTCCGATGCATCGTCTGGTGGCGTATATCGTTTGTTAAACTGAGTCACATGTTCATTCACCGCAGCACTGTCACAGGTTGTCACGACCGGGGAGCCTGGCCCTGGCGTACGCCGAGTTCTGCGCGCATCTAACTCGCACGCCTTGCGCCGTGCGTCGCGCTTCTCGGCAGTTTTGCCAGCAAGCACTTTTTGAATGAACGGCCCCACCTCTGCGGGGCTGAGCTGTGGAGGCTCAAGCTGTGATCACTGAAAACGAATTCAACCAATTGGCCCAGCAGGGCTACAACCGTATTCCGCTGATGGCGCAAGCGTTTGCGGATCTTGAAACACCTTTGTCGCTGTACCTCAAGCTGGCCCATGTGCAGCAGCAGGGTGAGCGCAGCTTTTTGCTGGAGTCAGTGGTGGGGGGCGAGCGCTTTGGGCGCTTTAGCTTCATTGGCTTGCCGGCACGTACCTTGTTGCGTGCCAGTGGCTTTGGCGCTGAGGCCAAGACCGAGGTGGTCACCGATGGCGTGGTGGTGGAAACCGACCACGGCAACCCGCTCGACTTTGTGTCGGCCTACCAGCAGCGTTTCAAGGTGGCTTTGCTTGAGGGCTTGCCGCGCTTTTGCGGCGGTTTGGCAGGTTACTTTGGCTACGACACGGTGCGCCACATCGAAAAGAAGCTGGCCCAATCGTGCCCGCCGGATGATTTGGGCATGCCCGACATCTTGCTGCTGCAAACCGAAGAGCTGGCGGTCATCGACAACTTGTCGGGCAAGCTCTCGCTGATTGTGTATGCCGACCCGGCGCAGCCGGGTGCCTATGCCCAGGCCCAAGCGCGC
The DNA here is from genome assembly GCF_003063395.1 of Limnohabitans sp. JirII-29. Taxonomy (NCBI): domain Bacteria; kingdom Pseudomonadati; phylum Pseudomonadota; class Betaproteobacteria; order Burkholderiales; family Comamonadaceae; genus Limnohabitans; species Limnohabitans sp. JirII-29. The sequence goes on along the minus strand of NZ_NESB01000004.1, from coordinate 4,699 downwards.
TTGGCTGAGTTAAAGCAACGCTTGAAAGCGCCTGCTGTTGCACCGTCGATCGCTCCGTGCGACAGCCATCCGGCGCAGCGCAGTTTTGCCAAAGACGATTACCTGGCTGCCGTGGTGCGCGCCAAAGAGTTGATTGCAGCGGGCGACTTCATGCAGGTGCAGGTGGGGCAGCGCATTCACAAACAGTTCACCGCCAGCCCGCTGTCCCTGTACCGTGCTTTGCGCTCCCTCAACCCCAGCCCCTACATGTATTACTACAACCTGGGCGATGCCTATGTGGTGGGCGCGTCGCCTGAGATTTTGGTGCGCCAAGAGTCCACCCCCGAAGGGCAAAAAATCACCATTCGCCCCTTGGCAGGCACCCGTCCTCGTGGCGCCACGCCTGAGGCCGACAAGGCGGCTGAGGTCGAGTTGATCAACGACCCGAAAGAGCGTGCCGAGCACGTGATGTTGATCGACCTCGCACGCAATGACATTGGCCGTATTGCCAAGGTGGGCAGTGTGAAGGTGACCGAAGCCTTTGTGGTGGAGCGCTACAGCCACGTGATGCACATCGTGAGCAATGTGGAGGGCTTGTTGAGTGAGGGGCCGGATGGCAAACCCTTGACCAGCATGGACGTGTTGCGCGCGACCTTCCCAGCAGGCACGTTGACGGGTGCGCCCAAAGTGCATGCGATGGAGTTGATCGACCAGTTGGAGCCTGTCAAACGCGGGCTCTACGGTGGTGCTTGCGGTTACTTGAGCTTTGCCGGGGACATGGATGTGGCGATTGCCATTCGCACGGGCATTGTGAAAAACGACACCTTGTATGTGCAAGCTGCTGCGGGTGTGGTGGCCGATTCGGTGCCCGAGTTGGAGTGGCGAGAGACCGAACACAAAGCGCGCGCCTTGTTGCGCGCCAGTGAGTTGGTGGAAGAAGGCTTGGAGTGATCACCATGAAAAAAATCAAACTTCTCATGGTGGACAACTACGACAGCTTCACCTTCAACATCGTTCAATATTTTGGTGAGTTGGGTGCTGACGTGGAGGTGTTTCGCAACGACGACATCACACTCGAAGGCATTGCGGCACGCCAGCCTGATCGCTTGGTGATTTCACCCGGCCCATGCTCACCCGCTGAGGCAGGAATTTCGGTAGCGGCCATTCAACACTTTGCCGGCAAGCTGCCCATTTTGGGCGTGTGCTTGGGACATCAAAGCATTGGTGCGGCCTTTGGCGGCAAGATCGTGCGCGCGCAGACCTTGATGCACGGCAAGACCAGTGTCATCACCACCACACAAGAGGGTGTGTTTGATGGTTTGCCTGCGCAATTCACGGTCAATCGTTACCACTCGCTGGCCATTGAGCGCGCCTCGTGCCCGCCTTGCTTGAAAGTCACGGCGTGGACCGACGATGGTGAAATCATGGGCGTGCGCCACACCGAGTTGGACATCCAAGGGGTGCAGTTTCACCCCGAGTCCATCCTCACCGAACATGGTCATGCCATGTTGAAAAATTTTCTGTAAGGAGTCGCGATGACCACCGTTATTCATCCCATCACGCCGCAAGAGGCGTTGCAGCGCGTGATCGAGCACCGCGAAATTTTTCACGACGAGATGCTGCACATCATGCGGCTCATCATGGGTGGCGAGATGTCACCCGTGATGATGGCCGCGTTTGTGAGCGCCCTGCGCGTGAAGAAGGAAACCATTGGCGAAATCACGGCGGCGGCGCAGGTGATGCGCGAGTTCTCTACCAAAGTGGAGGTGGCCGATACGCAGCACCTGGTAGACATTGTGGGCACCGGCGGCGATGGCTCGCACACCTTCAATATTTCGACGTGCTCTATGTTCGTGGCTGCCGCAGCCGGTGCCAAGGTCAGCAAGCACGGCGGACGCAGTGTGAGCAGCAAGAGCGGCAGTGCCGATGTGTTGGAGAGCTTGGGGGTGAACATCAACCTCAAGCCGTTGCAAATTGCACAGTGCTTGGCGCAGGTGGGTATTGGTTTCATGTTTGCACCGAACCACCATCCCGCGATGAAGAACGTAGCACCCGTGCGCAAAGAGTTGGGCGTGCGCACCATCTTTAACATCTTGGGGCCACTGACCAACCCGGCTGGCGCCCCCAATATTTTGATGGGCGTGTTCCATCCCGATCTGGTGGGTATCCAAGTGCGCGCGCTGGAGCGCTTGGGTGCTGAGCATGCCTTGGTGGTCTACGGCCGAGACGGTTTGGACGAGGTGTCTTTGGGGGCCGCCACCTTGGTGGGCGAGCTCAAGAACGGCCACATCCATGAATACGAAATTCACCCGGAAGACTTTGGTTTTGCCATGAGCAGCACCCGGGCCTTGCGTGTGGACACGCCTGAGCAATCGCGTGCGTTGTTGTTGTCGGTGCTGGACAACCAAGCTGGGCCTGCGCGTGACATTGTGGTGCTCAACAGTGCCGTGGCTTTGTATGCGGCCAATGTGGTCGATAGCATCGAAGTCGGCATTGCACGCGCCAACGACGCGTTGAATTCTGGCGCGGCCAAGGCCAAGCTCGACCAGCTGGTGACAGCTGTGCATCAATTGGCTGCGGCCTGAAGAAAGAAAAAAAGATGTCTGACATTCTGAACAAAATTGTTGAAGTCAAACGCCAAGAAGTTGCGGCGGGCTTGAAGCGCAAGTCGTTCGAGGCCATGCGTGCCGATGCCGAAAGCCGTGTGCTCACCCGTGATTTTGTGGGTGCTTTACGTGCCAAGATCACAGCAGGTTTGCCTGCGGTGATTGCCGAGATCAAAAAGGCCAGCCCTTCCAAAGGCGTGTTGCGTGAAGATTTCATTGCCGCCGACATCGCGCAAAGTTATGCCGAGCACGGTGCGGCTTGCCTGTCGGTGTTGACCGATCAGCAATTTTTTCAAGGCAGTGTGGATTATTTGAAGCAAGCCCGTGCATCGTGTGATTTACCGGTGTTGCGCAAAGATTTCATGATCGATCCCTACCAGGTGTACGAAGCACGGGTGATGGGAGCCGACTGCATTTTGCTGATTGCTGCGTGTTTGGACGACGGGCAAATGGCCGAGTTGGAAGCCATTGCCCGCAGCCTGGACATGGCGGTGTTGGTCGAGGTGCATGATGCCCCAGAGCTGCAACGCGCCTTGAAGCTCAAGACGCCGTTGATTGGCATCAACAACCGTAATTTGCGTACCTTTGAGGTCACGCTCGACACCACCTTGTCGCTCATGAAGGATGTGCCTGCGGACCGTTTGCTGGTGACCGAGAGCGGCATCTTGCAGCGTAGCGATGTGCAAACCATGCGCGCGGCGCATGTGAATGCATTTTTGGTTGGCGAGGCCTTCATTCGCGCGGCCGATCCCGGCAAGGCCCTGGCCGAGTTGTTTGCGGCCTGATCTAGGTTGACGCTGTGGCTGATTTGTTCTCTGACGCATCACCGCCTGACGCGCCTTGTTTGACCGCATGGGCGCCGCAGGATTGGACGGTTCATCCTGATTGGCAGCCGGTGTTGCAGAGTTTTTGGCGTAGCCCTGTGGGCCTGGGCTTGGCAGACTTTGTCCGTGGGCGACTTGCGTCTGGCGCTGTGGTCTATCCCGCGCATCCTTTGTGGGCTTTGTTGCTCACGCCTTTGTCGCAGGTGCGGGTGGTCATCTTGGGGCAAGACCCTTATCACGGGCCTTATCAGGCGCAAGGTTTGTCGTTTTCGGTCGCGTCTGGCGTCAAGCCACCGCCGTCATTGCGCAACATCTTCAAAGAGTTGCAGCGTGATGTGAATCAACCCATGCCTGCCAGCGGCTCGTTGGAGGCGTGGGCGCGGCGAGGCGTGTTGCTGCTCAACACCAGCTTGACGGTAGAAGATGGATTGCCCGCCAGTCATGCCAAACGTGGCTGGGAGGCGTTGACCGATGCCTTGTTGGCAGAGGTGGCGCGCACAGTGCCTGCTTGTGTGTATTTGTTGTGGGGCGCTCACGCGCAGGCCAAGGCCGATATGTTGGTGCAGCAAACACGTCAGACGGCCCCGAGTTTTTTGGGGCTGAGCGACGCTGTTGCCCCGTCGCGTGAGGCTTTGGTGCTCAAAGCCAACCACCCGTCGCCACTGTCTGCCTTGCGCCCGCCTCAGCCCTTCATAGGGTGTGGGCATTTTTCGCAGGCACAGACCTGGTTGGCGGCGCGTGGGCAGGCGCTGGACTGGTCGTTGTGAGTAAATTGATAGGGCTGGGTCGTTAAATGCCCAAAACTCTGCTATAGTTTGCGGTTCGCCGGAGGGGTGCCCGAGTGGCTAAAGGGGGCAGACTGTAAATCTGTTGGCTTACGCCTACACTGGTTCGAATCCAGTCTCCTCCACCAGCGAAACCAACAAGTGTTGCCCAGGTAGGCCTGCAACTGTGACGGTCAGATTTTCTGATTCTGATGCGGGAGTAGTTCAATGGTAGAACCCTAGCCTTCCAAGCTAATGACGCGGGTTCGATTCCCGTCTCCCGCTCCACCTGTTTGTTTCAATGGATTGATTTGGCGGTCAAAAATTGCCCTTGTGGCTCAGTGGTAGAGCACTCCCTTGGTAAGGGAGAGGTCGCGGGTCCGATTCCCGCCAAGGGCACCAGAATTTTTGTGATTGAGTTATTTTTTTCGGAGTCGAGAAATGGCAAAAGGAAAATTTGAACGTACCAAGCCGCACGTCAACGTGGGCACGATTGGCCACGTGGACCACGGCAAGACGACGCTGA
>NZ_NESB01000031.1:0-972 GCF_003063395.1 Limnohabitans sp. JirII-29 | reverse complement strand
CGATGCTGAATTGACCATAGCCGTTGTTACCCGCCACATTGGTCTGGGCAACGAAGGCTGCGCTACTGTCCACGTCGGTGGCGCTGAGGGTGCCGGTTGTTGAGAGCGAGGCTGCTGCATTGGTCTCGGTGAGACTTGCCGTGCTGGTGCCGATGATCACTGCTGCATCGTTGGAACCCGTCATGCTGACGGTGATGACCTGCGTTGTTCCGTCTGCGGTGGCAACCGTGAAGCTGTCGGTATAAGTCTGACCACCCACAAATTCGTTGTGCGCGCTGTTGGCGGTATACGTCCAGGCGCCATTGGTGCCGATGCTGAACTGGCCGTAGCCGTTGCTGCCCGACACATTGCTCTGGGCAACGAAGGCTGCGCTGCTGTCCACGTCGGTGGCGCTCAACGTACCTGTAGTTGAGAGCGAGGCTGCTGCGTTTGTTTCCGTCAAGCTGGCGGTACTGGTGCCGTTGATCACCGCCGCATCGTTGCTGCCGGTCATGCTCACCGTGATGACCTGTGTCGTGCCATCCGCCGTCGCCACCGTGAAGCTGTCGGTGTAGGTCTGTCCACCCACGAACTCGTTGTGCGCACTGTTGGCCGTGTACGTCCACGCGCCATCGGTACCGATGCTGAATTGGCCATAACCGTTGTTGCCAGCGACATTGCTCTGGGCAACGAAGGCCGAGCTGCTGTCCACGTCCGAGGCACTCAAGCTGCCTGTTGTGGAGAGCGACGCTGCGGCATTTGTTTCTGTCAGGCTAGCGGTACTGGTTCCTGTGATGACTGCGGCATCGTTGCTGCCCGTCATGCTGACGGTGATGACTTGGCTGGTGCCGTCTGCTGTCGCGACTGTGAAGCTGTCGGTGTAGGTCTGACCACCCACGAACTCGTTGTGCGCGCTGTTGGCCGTGTAGGTCCAGGCACCATCGGCGCCGATACTGAACTGACCATAGCCGTTGTTGCCAGCGACATTGCTCT
>NZ_NESB01000030.1:0-1118 GCF_003063395.1 Limnohabitans sp. JirII-29 | reverse complement strand
GTGACGTTCATGCTGTAGCCCGCACCTGCCACGGTGGAGCCGCTGGTGGTGATGACGTTGTTGCCGGTGAGTGCGGTGTCGGCACCCAGCGTCACAGCACCTGAGTAGGTCTGGTTGCCTGTGGTGTTGACGCTGCTGCCGTTCAAAGCAATGGCGCTGGCGCTGACGTTGAGTGTTGTCAGGGCGTTGGTGTTACCCAATGCGCCATTGAAGACCGCCGAGCCGTTGGCCCCAGAGGCGTTGACGGTGAGGGCGCGTGCGGTGCTGTCACTGTCAACAGGGCCGTTGGTGGTGATCACGGCGTTGGTACCGCTGGCCGAGACGGTGGCATCGCTGCCCAGCGTCATGGCACCTGCATAGCTTTGATTGCCGGTAGAGCTGACGTTGGCGGCCAGACGCGTGGTGCCGCTGACGTTGACGCTGCTGACGTTGGTCACATCTCCGCCGAGGTTGGCGTTGCCTGTGACGTTCATGCTGAAGCCCGCACCTGCCACGGTAGAGCCGCTGGTGGTGATGACGTTGTTGCCGGTGAGTGCCGTGTCCGCGCCCAGCGTCACCGCACCTGCATAGGTCTGGTTGCCTGTGGTGTTGACGCTGCTGCCGTTCAAGCCGATGTTGGCAGCGGTCAGGTTGAGGGAGGCCAGCGCGTTGTTGTTGCCCAGCGCAGCGTTGACCACGGCAGAGCCGTTGGCCCCAGAGGCGTTGACGGTGAGCGCCCGTGCGGTGCTGTCACTGTTGACGGCGTTGTTGGTGGTGATCACGGCATTGGCACCGCTGGCCGAGAGGGTGGTGTCTGCGCCCAAGGTGACGAGACCGGTGTAGGACTGGTTGCCTGTGGTGTTGACGGTGCTGCCGTTCAAGGCAATCGCGCTGGCGCTGGTGTTCAAGCTGGCCAGTGCGGCGGTGTTGCCCAGTGCGCCACTGAAGACCGCCGAGCCATTGGCCCCCGAGGCATTGACGGTGAGGGCACGTGCGGTGCTGTCGCTGTTGATTGTGCTGCCGGTGTTAATCACCGCATTGGCAGCGCTGGCCAACAAGGTGGCATCGCTGCCCAGCGTCATGGCACCTGCATAGCTTTGATTGCCGGTAGAACTGACATTGGCGGCCAGACGCGTGGT
>NZ_NESB01000003.1:0-492547 GCF_003063395.1 Limnohabitans sp. JirII-29 | reverse complement strand
TGGTTCGATGACTACAATTCTTATCACCCGCACAGTGCGTTGGGATATTTGCCACCGACCGTGTTCAGGGAAAAACAATCGGTAACTTGAATATACCGACGGTACTGGATTACAGGGTCAAGACCAGGCATCTTCCATTAGGCGCGGCTGCAAATATGCAGCAATCAGTGGCCGTTTGTAGTAACACCGTGCGCACCGCTTGCATCCAGACATCAACACTCCGCCGAACGCTGCGACTGTTTGATCTGATTCAAAACTGAGCATCAAATGCATAGATCGATTGCAATGCAATCGACCCATGATGGCTATTACTTGCAAATTTGGGAAGACTCCCTTGTAGGCCAGCTCGACGCGATGCGCTTATTGTCTCCCTGCATAAGCGCCTGCACCGCGCTAACCGCAACCAAAGTCGTTTATGGTGCGCTGGACCGTGTCTTAATTTTCCCTAAATTGAAATTTATCGATACGTTGTCCGATTCATGTCGCCAAGAAAGACATGACTTCATTACATGTCGGTATTTCATGAAAATTGCGACATGTCCTTTTGACGTGTCGCCAAAACAAGTTTTTTGCATCATGACTGACGCCCCCTTGGCCGCCTGTGCAACCCCAAAACCATTTGCCATACAGTGGTTGAGGTTGGTGCGACCGCCAGATGCCTGCCGATGACAGTACTAATCTTGTATCGAGTCTTGTTCAAAGTTATTGGGGTGCTTAGTAATAACAATGAAGATGAAATGAATATGTGCAGCAAGAATCTAGAGTAGCCTTGACGCCCTTGAAGATGGATCAAAAGTCTAAGGAGATCAAATGTCACCGAATAAAGTTACTGTTGGTCAGTGGATTCGTATAGCTAATTCCCTAGACGGCTATGTATTCCATGTTAACGGTGATGGTTCGCTGGAGGTCGGGTACCTCCAAAATCGACTTAAGGCGATTAAGGAAACTGTCGTGTGGAATGATGGGAAATGGAACTTTAAGTACCTTGGTCCAAACGGCTCGTACCTTCGGGGTGCAGATGAAGACCTTGTGAAGCGAGGTCCTCGCGGTTAAACAACAATTAAGTCTCTGCGCTATGAACTTAGGCGTTTTGTCAATGACTGTTGTATTGCTTGACCGTCAAAACTGAACAATGACCTTGCGTATTTGCAGCCAACTAACCAAGGAAACTACACATCCCCTTGGTTGAGTTGATAGCACCCTTTACTTATGCCTTGCCACCCGTTTGCAGCCACCACACCAACAACTTGGTGCAGTCGGCGGCATTGAGACCGCTGTCTGCGGCGGCATCAAAACTCTTGAGCGTGGCTTCGGTCAACGGCAGCTTGCGTTGATGCGCTTGGGCTTGGGCCAACATGGCGCGCACGTCTTTGCGCATGGTAGCCACGTCCACGGTGACGGCATCGTTTTTCTCACCCGCCAAGGCTTGCGCAATCATGGGGCCGCGCACCTTGAGCATGTTGGGTCCGGCCGATGACTCTGAGAACACCTCGATCACGCGCTGTGGGTCCAAGCCCAAAGGCTCAATCAGCGACAAGGCTTCGCTCAAGGTTTGCCAGTACACCATCAGCGGCAGGTTGATGGCCAGCTTCATGGTGGCCCCTGAGCCGTGAGGGCCGACAAACTCAATGCGACGACAGAGTTGTTCCAGCACAGCTTTGGCGCGCTCCAGGTGTTGGGCGTCGCCGCCGACAAAGCCAATCAACTTGCCGTCTTTGGCAGGGCCCACGCTGCCACTGACAGGGCACTCCAAGTAGGCTGCATGCAAGCCTTCAGCATGTTGCGCCAGTTCTTGTTGCTTGGCGGGTTTGACCGTGCTCATCTCAATGAACAGCTTGCCTTTGACGTCACCGCTGAGCAAACCGTGGGGCGACAGGTACACGTCGTCCAGGGCTTGTTCGTTGGTCACCAAGCTCAGCACCACGTCGCACTGCGCAGCCAATTCGGCAGGCGTTGCCGCCCAGCCAATGCCTGAGTCGATCAGGCCTTGGGCCCGCTCTTTCGAGCGGTTCCAGACCGTCACTGAATTGCCCAATGTGTGCAAGCGTGCAGCAATGACGCTGCCCATCTTGCCGGTTCCTGCTATGCCTATGCGCATGAATGAAAACTCACTTTAAAAATTAATCGGCTTTGATGTTGTTGTCGGCAATCAGCTTGGAATATTTGGCATGCTCGGCGGCCAAGAACGCTTTGAATTCGTCTTGCGTGCTGGCTTGTGCCTCCACACCCAAACCGGCAAAGCGGTCTTTCAGGTCGGCGTTGGCCATGATCTTGACCAAGGCATCGTGGTAGCTCTCCACAATCGCTTTGGGTGTGCCGGTGGGCAGGTACACGCCCCACCAGTTCACGGCCACCAAACCGGGCAGACCCGCTTCGGCGAAGGTGGGGATGTCTGGGCTCATGGGTGAACGTTTGGCGCTGGTGATGGCCAATGCGCGCAAGCGGCCGGTCTTGATGTGTTGGCTCACGGGCAGAGCGTCGGACACCATCATGTTGATTTGGCCTGCGATCAAGTCGTTCACGGCCAAGCCGCCACCTTTGTAGGGCACGCCAATCATCTTCACGCCGGCTTGACGCATGATCAACTCACCACCCAAGTGCGCCATGCTGCCGGCACCGCTGGTGCCAAAGTTCAACACGCCGGGTTTGGCCTTTGCATCGGCCAGCAGATCGGCCAATGTCTTGTAGGGCGAGGCAGCAGGTACTACCAAGATGTTGGGGCCTGTGGCAGTGAGTGAGACGGGGATGAAGTCCTTCTCCATGCTGTAGGGCACTTTGGTGATCAGCGGGTTCACTGCCGCTGGGCCTAAGTTGCCCACCACAAAGGTGTAGCCATCGGCGGCTTGACGGGCGGCGTATTCCATGCCGATCGAGCCTGCTGCGCCGGGACGACTTTCGATGATGACGGGTTGGCCCCAGTGCTCGCTGAGTTTTTGTCCCATGATGCGAGCCATCAAGTCTGAGCTACCACCAGGTGGATACGTCACCACCAATTTCACAGGTTTGCTGGGGAAACTCTGTGCTTGAACCATGGGCGACAAGCACCCCAAAACCAAAGCCAACAGCCAAGCACTGTTTTTTCTAAAACCTGATCGCAACACCGAACTCATGTCATCTCCTTTTGTTTTAACTCAGTCACTTACGTGTCGATATACACATCGACCTTCAAGTTATATTGCAAACTGTCAAAAATACAGAGAGTGTTAACCCATGCTTCACGCACCATCCCCCGCTTCTCGTGCCGATCAAACCCTGTCACACAACATGAAATTGTTGGCCCACCATGAGCTGGCTGGCTTTGGTGGATTGGGCGAGGGCATGGCGATGCAGCTCACTTCTGACGGTCGTCGCATCTTGTGGTTGGCGCACGAATCAGCACCTAAAAACTTCTCGGGCGTGGATGTCACCGACCCGACAGCACCGAAGCTGATTGTGCAAACCGAGTTGCCGCACATGAAGCTGCGTTCCAACTCGCTAGACGTGGTGGGCAATACCTTGGTGGTGGCCTACCAGGCCTCGGAGGTTGGCATCAAGCCTGCTGGCGTGGATATTTTTGATGTGAGCGTTCCTGAAACGCCACGTTTGTTGTCGCACTTTGACTGCTCGGGCCCACACTCACGCGGCGTGCATGCGGTGTGGTTTGTCGATGGCAAATACATCCATATGTCCTCGGGTGCGCCCGACTTTCAGCCGCGCAATCCGCTGGACGACCAGTTCTACCGCATCGTCGATATCTCCGACCCCACGAAGCCTTTTGAAGCAGGCCGTTGGTGGTACCCCGGCACGCGTGAAGGCGATGAGGCACCTCCGCCCGCACGCTTGCCCAAGCAATTCGACACCGGTTTTCGCACCCACAACACCAACGTGTTTCCCGACCGTCCTGACCGCGCCTTTGTGGGCTACATCGACGGTGGCGCCGTGGTGCTTGACATCTCGGACATGAAAGACATCAAGGTGGTCTCGCAGTGGAACCACTCGCCACCTTTCAATGGGTTCACCCACACCGTCTTGCCTTTGTTCGACCGTGGCTTGTGGATCGTGAGCGACGAATGCGTGCAAGACAACGGAGCCGACTGGCCCAAGTTGGTGTGGGTGGTGGACGCCCGCAACGAAGCCAACCCAGTGCCGATTGGCACGTTCCCTGCGCCGTCGTTTGAGGCCTTTGCCAAACGCGGTGGCCGCTTTGGGGCCCACAACTTGCACGAGAACTTGCCTGGCCCCACTTCGTTTCGCTCAGACACCATCATCGTGGGTTCGTTCTTCAATGCGGGCGTGCGTGTGTACGACACCAGCAACCCTTACCAAGTGCAAGAGATTGCCTACTTTGTGCCAGGCGCGCCCAAGCTGTCGCCCGCAGGCGCGATTCAGTTGAACGATGTGTACGTGGACGACCGCCGCATCGTCTACACCGTGGACCGTTTCACCGGTGGCCTCTACATCCTTGAGATGAACATCTAAAGCCGCTGCTGTGACTTGGCAACGCGACGCGCTGGCAGGAAAAATTCCTGTCACCCTCATCACGGGCTTTCTGGGCAGTGGCAAAACCACGCTGATCTCCAAATTGCTCAAGCACCACGACATGCGACGCGTGGCGGTGGTGATCAACGAAGTGGGTGAGATAGGCATTGACCATGACCTGGTCACCATGTCGTCCGAGAACATCACCTTGCTGGCCAACGGCTGCATTTGTTGTTCGGTGCGCACGGACCTGCAAGAAACCCTGCGCGACTTGTTTGCCCAACGCCGTGTGGGCGAGGTGTTTGACTTTGACCGCGTGATCGTCGAGACCACAGGCTTGGCCGACCCGGCGCCGGTGGTGCAGACCCTGGCCAGCGACACCTTGCTGGAAGCGCAGTACCGGCTCGATGGCCTGATCACCTTGGTCGACGGCGTGCTGGGCCTGGGACAAATTCAAGACCAGACCGAAGCCGTCAAACAGATTGCGATTGCCGATAAGGTGTTCATCACCAAGTCGGACCTGGCCGATGCGCCCACGTTGCAAGCTTTGCGTGAAGCGATTGGCGCGCTCAACCCCAGAGCCAGCATCGACACCTTGGTGAATGGCGAGATTGAACCGCACGCCCTGATGGCCTTGGGGCTTGCAAGTGCGCGCGCGGGCCAGCAGACCTTGCGGTTTTTAGGCGAGGCGCTCGATGGCTCGGCATCAACAGACGCACCCGAGGGCGGGCGTTACTTGGCGCAGGCAGCGGCCACCCATGACCGCTCGGTGCGCACGGTGTCCTTGCGTTTCAAACAGCCGTTCCAGTGGGCGTCTTTTTCGGCGGCCTTGGAGTTGCTCAGCACCTTGCGTGGCCCAGACTTGTTGCGTGTCAAAGGCATCGTCAATGTGGATGGCAAGCCGGTGGTGGTGCAGGGTGTGCAACACATCTTTCACACCCCTGTGGAGTTGGACCGTTGGCCCAGTGCCGACACCGATTCACGCTTGGTGTTCATCACCCGCAACATCGAGGCCGATGTGATTCGCAATTTGTTTGCGGCCGTGGGTGCGGTTACGCCCGCAGCCTGACGCATCGGGCTTGGCGTTTGGCACGCCAAGCCGCTGGCATGGCCTTTATTTGGCCTTGGCTTTCACTTTGGGTTTTGCTTTGGCCGCCTTCTTGGGCACGCACATGTGCGAGAGCACATCGAACACAGCTGCGGTGTCGTTCTCGGCATGGCCCAAACCCATGGCCGCGTTGTAGACCGGGATGGTGGCTGCAAATAAGGGCGCTGCGGTGTGCGTTTGGGCCAGCGCCGCGCCAATCAGCTTCATGTCTTTTTGCCAGACCGACACCTTCATGGTGGCTTGGTCCCAGCTTTGGTTGACCATCATGGGCCCGCGCACATCAAGCATGCGTGAGCCACCCGCGCCGTCGGCGAGCACCTTCACCGCCACCTCGGGAGAGATGCCAAAGCGCTCGCCAAACAGCAGCACTTCCGCCGTGGACACGTTGTGGATGGCCACCAACAAATTGGCCATCAACTTCATTTTCATGCCATTGCCAAACTCACCCAGGTAGTAGTTGGCTTTGGCAAAACCTTCAAACACGGGCGTGAGTTGTTGCACCGCTTTGGCGGGACCGCTGGAGTACACCGACAGGTCTTTGCGCACCGCTTGCGCGCCTGTGCCGGACAATGGGCAGTCGAGCAGGGTGATGCCTTGTTTGGCCAAGATCTTTTGCGCCGTCACCTTGTCGTCAATGTCCAAGGTGCTGGTGTCGACCATCAGCAGCCCTTTTTTGCCGCGCTGTGCCACGGCATGGGCGGCGTCGAACAGGGCTTGTGCGTGGGGCAGCGATGCAATGATCACATCCACCTGGGCCGCCAACTCGCCCATGCTGGTGCAGGGCGTGCCGCCTGCTTTTTTGAGCCGTGCGCGCGCTGCGTCGCTGGGATCAAAGCCAAATACCGCAAAGCCAGCCTTCAACAAATTACCCGACATGGCCGAGCCCATGATGCCCAAACCGAGAAAGCCAATCTTGCTGGCGCTCGCCTGAGCCGGCTTGGTTTTGGCGCTGGCTGTGACGCTGGGCTTTGTGGTTTTGCGGGGGGCGGTTTTTGTTTTGGTGGTCATTTGATCTCCTATTTGGTGTAAATTCGTGCCGAGTCTAAAACAAGAACCCAATTCAGGAGACACCGCTGTGACAAGTTCAACCCAATCCCCCTCTTCACGCCAACCGGTCCGCATGGGGCTGGTCGGTTATGGCTGGTGGGGCAAGACCATTGCCAAACAAATCGCAAGCTCCAACCACATGTCGTTGGTGGCGGTGGTGGAGGTGAGTGCCGAGTTGCGCCAACAGATGGCGACCGACCCGGTGTTGAAGGGTGTCCATGTGCTGGCCAGCTTCGACGAGTTTTTGCAAATCGCTGAGATGGAGGCGGTCATTCTGTGCACGCCACACCAGCAACACGCGGACCAAATTGTGGCGGCGGCCAAGGCCGGCAAACACGTGTTCTGTGAGAAGCCCTTGTGCCTCACCGTGAAAGACGCGCAACGTGCCATTGACAGTTGCGTCCAACATCAGCGGGTCTTGGGCATTGGCCATGAGCGGCGCTTTGAGCCCTCGGTGATCGAGTTGCGCCGCGAGATTGAGGCCGGCACTTTTGGCACCATCTTGCAAATTGAAGCTAACTTCAGCCAAGACAAATTCTTTGCCTTGCCCAAAGACAACTGGCGCCTCTCCAACCAGCACGCACCGGTGGGGCCGCTCACCGCCACAGGCATTCACCTGGTGGATTTGGCGATTGCCATTCTGGGCCCCAGTGAAGCGGTGTGGGCCCGTTTGGCCACGCGCGGTTCCGAGTTTGAAAACGGCGACACGCTGGGACTGATGCTGGCCTTTCCGGGCGGTGCCAATGCCTTGATCAGCGCCATTTTGGCGACGCCATTTGAAGGCCGCTTTGCGGTCTATGGCTCCAAGGGCTGGTTTGAAATTCGCGATCGCACCCATCCAGAAAACCCCACCGGCTGGGACATCAAGCGTGTCATGCAAGGCCAAGCCCCTGTCACCAGTTTTGCGGCGCCTCACCCCACGGTGTTGGCCAACCTGGAAGCCTTTGCGGCGGCCATTCGCCATGAGCGGCCTTATCCGGTGACACACCGCGAGATGCTGGCCAATGTGGCGGCACTCGAAGCCATCATGACCTCGGCGGTGTCCCACAAGATCGAGCCGGTGACCTCTCCCGATTGAGGACAATGCGGGTCATGCCTTCGAAAAACACCCCTCCCGAAAAGAAACGACTCAGCAGCCAGGAGCGAGAACAACAGATCGCGCGTGGCGCGGTCGAGTTTTTTGCCGAGGTGGGCTTCAGTGGCGACACGCGCGAGTTGGCGCGGCGTTTGGGTGTGACCCAATCGCTGCTCTACAAATACTTTCCCAACAAAGAAGCGCTGATTGATCGGGTCTACGAAGAGGTCTACCTCGGGCGCTGGAACCCGTTTTGGGAGTCGGTCATCCAAGACCGCAGCATCCCGCTGGAAGACCGCTTGGTGAGCTTGTACATCGAGTATTCCAAGGCGGCCCTGACCCGCGACTGGGTGCGCATCTTCATGTTCTCAGGCTTGCGCGGGGAGAGCATCAACAAAAAATACCTCGATGTGCTGCGCACCCGCATCTTGGAGCCCGTGGCCGCCGAGCTGCGTCATGAGTTGAATTTGCCAACGGTGAAAGAGTTGCCCCTCAAGACCGCCGAGATTGAGCTGGTCTGGAGCATCAACGCGCGCATTTTTTACTTTGGCCAGCGGCGTTGGATTTTCAATGTGCCCATTGAAGACGATGTGGAGGAGATGATCCGCGTCACCATTGCGCACTTCATGGCGGGTGCGCGCGTAGTACTGCCGCAAATTTTGGGCTTGACGCCTGACAAGAAACCTCGAAATAAATCGCGCAGCTAGGGAAAGCACCGATGCTATTGATCATGTGATCACCTTAAAGTGATCATATGAACACCAAGAAGCTCGTTTTCGATCCGCGCGATTTGCGCAATGCCTTTGGAAGTTTTGGAACGGGCGTCACGGTCGTGACCTCGGGCAACGCCCAAACCCGTCTGGTGGGGGTCACCGCCAACTCTTTCAGCTCTGTGTCTTTGGACCCGCCCATCGTGCTGTGGAGCTTGGTCAAAGGCTCCCCCAGTTTGGATGTGTTCGATCAAACCGAACGCTTTGTCATCAACATCTTGTCGCTGGATCAGGTACACCTGTCCAAACGTTTTTCCAGCACAGCCGTGACCAACAAATTTGAAGGCGTGGACTACACCCCAGGCTTGGGTGGTGTGCCTGTGCTTGCCGATTGCGTGGCCACGTTGGAGTGCAAAACCACCGAGCGCTTGGTGGTGGGCGATCACATTTTGTTTTTAGGCCTGGTCGAGCAATACGCCTATGAGCGCAAGCCTACCTTGCTGTTTTGTCAGGGCAGTTATTTGCAAGGCGCTGAGTGCAGCGTGGCCTGAGCACCCCATTTCACATATTCAAGGAGAAGACATTGAAACACAGCATGTTCATGATGCCGCTGCATCCGCCCGGGCGAAACATCACCGAGACATTGGCAGAGGACCGCGAAGCCATCATCTTGGCCGACCGTTGCGGTTACAGCGAGGCTTATGTGGGCGAGCACGTCACCGATGCTGCGGAGACGGTCACGTCGAGCATGATTTTTTTGGCCAGCTTGATTGCTGAAACCAAAAACATCATGTTGGGCACGGGCACCATCAACATGCCCAATGCCCATCCTGCGGCGATTGCCGCGCAAGCCGCGATGATGGACCACATGCTCAAGGGCCGCTTCATCATGGGCATCAGCCCTGGGGGCTTGATGTCAGACGCCGAGGTGTTTGGCAACTTTGGCAAAGACCGCAACGCCATGTTTGTCGAGAGCATCAACATGGTGCTCAAAATTTGGGAGTCGGAGCCGCCCTACGACATCGAAGGCGAGTTCTGGAAAGTGTCGGTTGGCAAAACCATGATTCCTGAAATCGGCCAAGGCTTCATCATGAAGCCCTACCAGCGCCCACACCCTCTGATCGTGGGCACCGCCGTCGCCCCGTTCTCCAAGGGTGTGACGGAAATGGCCAAGCGCGGCTGGCAACCTATCTCCGCCAACTTCCTGATGCCCGAGTGGGTCAAGACCCATTGGCCCAAGTATGTGGAAGGTCGTGAAGCCGTCGGAGCCGTCGCCAGCCCCAGCGAATGGCGCGTGGCCAAGAGCATTTTTGTGGCCGACGACGAAGCCACCGCCAAGCGTTATGGCTTGGAAGAGGGCGGTCCCTACCATTTTTATTTCAAGCAGTTGGTGCGCAAGATGCTCAAAGGCGGTCGCAGCAATTTGTTCAAGACCGACCCCAACATGGACGACGCCTTGGTCACGCCTGAGTACGTGACCAACCGCTTGGTGTTGGCCGGTACCGTGAACTCGGTGGTGGATCAAATCTTGGCCTTCCGCGAGCAAGTGGGCGATTTTGGCAACCTCTTGTACGCTTGCCACGATTGGATGGACCCCGCCTTAGGCAAACGCTCGATGGAGCTGTTTGCCAACGAGGTGATGCCACGCGTCAACGCCGCCATTGGCCGCTGACCTATCCCGTTGACTGCGTTGGAGGCTCACTTGACACACCGCACCGACAGCACCTATTCGGAAGTTCGCGCCTGCATGACCATCGATTGGGATGTGCCGATTCAGATGGACGATGGTCTGGTCTTGCGTGCCGACGTGTTTCGCCCGATCGCGCCGGGACAGTACCCGGTGCTGTTGAGCTACGGGCCCTATGCCAAGGGCTTGGCCTTTCAAGAAGGCTACCCCAGCGCCTGGCAAAAAATGGTCAGCGATCACCCCGATGTGCCACACGGTTCGTCCAACCTGTTTCAAAACTGGGAAGTCGTCGATCCTGAAAAATGGGTGCCCGATGGTTATGTCTGTGTGCGCGTTGACTCGCGTGGCTGTGGTCGCTCGCCGGGGTATGTGGACCATTTCTCACCGCGCGAAACCGATGACTTTGTGGCCTGCATCGAGTGGGCAGGGCAACAAGGTTGGTCCAACGGCAAAGTGGGTTTGTCGGGCGTGTCTTACTTTGGCATCAACCAGTGGCAAGTGGCCAGCCGTCAACCCAAGTACCTGAGTGCCATGTGCATCTGGGAGGGTGCCGCCGATTGGTACCGCGACATGACGCACCACGGCGGCATCTTGTCCACCTTCTGGGACAACTGGTACGACATGCAAGTCAAAACTGTGCAATACGGTGTCGGCGAGCGTGGGCCCAAGAGCCCGGCCACAGGTGCCTGGGTGTGCGGTGATGTCACCCTGTCAGACAGCGAGTTGGCCGCCAACCGCTGCCAGTTCGGACAAGACATCTTGTCGCACCCCGAAGACGACGCCTACCACCGCGAACGCTCGGCCCAATGGGACAAGATCACCGTGCCGTTTTTGTCGGCTGGTAACTGGGGTGGCCAGGGCTTGCATTTGCGTGGCAATTCCGAGAGCTTCATGCGTGCCGCGTCCAAGCAAAAGTGGCTGGAGATGCATGGTCTGGAGCACTGGACCCACTTCTACACCGACTACGGCATTCAGATTCAAAAGCGTTTCTTTGCTCACTTCCTCAAGGGCGAAGCCAATGGCTGGGACCAAGAGCCCCCGGTGCGCTTGCAGGTGCGCCACCCCCATCGCTTTGAGGAACGCACCGACAGCAACTGGCCCTTGCCGCAGACGCAGTGGACCAAGATGTATTTGTCGGCCCATGACCAATCTTTGTCCGAGCAGCCATCAGCCACGCAGGGGCGTTTGAGTTTTCAAGCCATGGGCGATGGTTTGAGTTTTGTGTCCGCACCGCTGAGCCTCGACATGGAGTTGACCGGCCCACTGGCCGCGCAACTCAAGATGTCGTCGAGCACCGCCGATGCCGATGTGTTTTTGGTGCTGCGTGTCTTGACGCCCGACCTGCGCGAAGTCACCTTTGCCGGGGCCATCGACCCGCACACGCCGGTGGCCCAGGGTTGGTTGCGCGCGTCGCACCGCGCGCTCGATGCTGAGCTGACGCGCCCCTACCGTCCGTACCACACGCACACTCAAGCCCAGCCTTTGACACCGGGTCAAGCGGTGACGCTGGATGTGGAGCTGTGGCCCACCTCCATCGTCATTCCAGCAGGCCATCGCTTGGCGCTGTCGGTGCGTGGGCGTGATTACATTTATGCCGAGAAAACCGGGTTGAAGTTGTCCAACTTCAAAAATGAGTTGCTCGGCTGTGGTCCCTTCTTGCACAACGACCCACGGGATCGCCCCCCGGGTGTGTTTGGCGGAGAGACCACCCTTCATTTCGATGCCGACGAGCAGCCGTACTTGCTGCTGCCCGTCATCCCGCGAGGGCGCAGTCAGTAACTTCCCGCAGAGGAAGCGTGAGAGCCAAGTTTGTTTTATTCACACAGCATCCACATCAGGAGACATGCATGACGACAAGACGCGACTTTTTACAAACCACGGCAGCCGCCGGTATGACCATGGCCTTGCCCATGGCTGCACAAGCCCAAGCAGGCGAGGGCATTCGCATCGGTTTATTGACCGTCAAAACCGGGCCTTTGGCTTCTGGCGGCATCGACATGGAGCGCGCCTTGGTCATGTACTTGGCCGAACGCAACAACATGATCGCGGGCCAGAAAGTGCAACTCATCGTGGCCGACACCGGGGGCGTCCCCGCCAATGCCAAGTCCAAAGTTCAGGAGTTGGTGGAGCTCAACAAGATCCATGTGCTGATGGGCCCTCTGGCTGCCTTTGAAGCCCTGGCCATTGACGACTACCTCAAGGCGCAAAAAGTACCTACCTTGTCAGTGGCTGCCGCTGACGACATGACCCAGCGCAAACCCAACCCTTGGTTTGTGCGTGCCACGTCTTCGTCGTCACAGTGCTCGCATGTGATGGCCGACCATTGCGCCAAAACCTTGAAGTTCAAGCGCATGGCCATGATTGCCGACGACATTGCCTACGGCCACGAAATGAACGCAGGTTTCCAGCGCGTGTTCGAAGAAAACGGCGGCAAGATCGTTCAAAAAATGTTCCCACCACTCACGGCGCCTGACTACGGCAGCTTCTTGGCACAACTCAAGACCGACGTGGATGGCATCTTCTTGGGCTTTGCCGGCTCCAACGGTTTCCGCTTCGTGCGCCAGTTCAACGAATACGGTCTGCGCAACAAAATGACCATCGTGGGTGGCATGACTGCGCTGGACGAATCCGTACTGCGCAACATGGGCGACGAAGCCTTGGGCATTCAAACCGTGTGCTGGTACTCCGCCGAGTTGGACAACGCCATCAACGCCAAGTTTGCCCCGGCTTTCCGCAAGCAGTTCAGCTACGACCCGGGTTACTACGCTGCGGCCACCTATGTGAACGGTGCGATCTTGGAAGCGGCCGTCAAAGCCATTGGCGGCAAGATCAACGACCGCGACGCCTTGATGGCGGCTTTGAAGAAAACCAACGTGGCCACCGCACGCGGCAACGTCAAGTTTGACGACTTGGGCAACGTGGTGGGTGACGTCTACATCCGCCAAGTGGCGCGCAAAGAAGGCCGCTTGGTCAACTCGGTGATCAAGACCTACCCCAACGTGAGCCAGTTCTGGAACTACGACCCCAAGCAGTTCTTGGCCAACCCGGTGTACTCGCGCGATTGGCCACCGGCCAAGAACCTCGAGTCTTAAACCACAAGGTTCATCATGCAGATTTGGGTCATCCAAACCCTCAACAGTCTGGCATTCGGAGGGCTGCTGTTCATGCTGTCCTCCGGATTTGCGCTCATCTTCGGTTTGATGCGCATTGCCAATCTGACACACGGGTCTTTGTTCATGCTCGGCGCTTATGTCGCTGCCACGATGATTCGCGAAGGCCACGGCCTGGTGTTGGCCGCTTGCGCGTCCATGCTCACCATGGCGGTGGTCGGCGGTTTGATCGAGCGCTTCATCTTGCGTCGCCTCACCAACAACGCGCAAGGCCAGGTGCTGGCCACCTTGGGGCTGTCGTTTGTGGTGGCCGATCTGTGTTTGATGCTGTGGGGCGGTGACCCGTTGCCGATTCAAACCCCATCGATGTTTCAGGCACCGATGGAAATGTTCAACCTGCGGTTCCCCACCTACCGCTTGGTGGTGTTGGGCTTCTCCATCGTGGTGGGCGTGCTGCTGTACTTGTTGATGGAGCGCACCCGCTTGGGCGCCATGATTCGCGCAGGGGTGGACGACATGCCGATGGCGCGCGCCGTGGGCATTCCGGCCTCGGGTTTGTTTACCACGGTGTTTTGCTTGGGGGCTGCCTTGGCAGGTCTGGGCGGGGCCTTGGGTGGACCGATCTTTAATGCCTATCCGGGCCTGGACGCCGACATGTTGCCGCTGGCTTTGATCGTCGTGATTCTGGGCGGTGTCGGCAGTTTGGTGGGCACCTTTGTGGCCAGTTTCATCGTGGGCTTCATCTACACCTTTGGCATTGCCTTGGTGCCTGATCTGGCCTACGTCATCTTGTTTCTGCCCATGGTGGTGGTCATTGCCTTCAAGCCGCAAGGCCTCTTTGGAAGAGTCACAACATGAACCGTTTATGGGTGCTGTTGGGCATCGTATTTCTCGCTGTGCTGCCGCTGATGTCGGGCGAATATTTCGTCAACCTGGGCAGCCAAATTCTCATCGCCGTCATCTTTGCGTCCAGCCTCAACTTGTTGGTGGGCTACGCCGGGTTGACGTCGCTCGGGCACGCCACTTACATGGGCTTGTCGGCCTACATCTCGGCTTGGTTGTCGATCAAGATGGGACTGGACCACACCATCACGGCCCCTGCGGCCTTGCTGCTCACCACCTTGATTGGCATGGTGTTTGGCTGGATCGCATTGCGTGCCACGGGGCTGGGTTTTCTGATGTTGACCTTGGCTCTGTCGCAAATCGTCTGGGGCTTGGGCTACCGCTGGGTGTCGGTCACCAACGGTGACAACGGCTTGTCCGGTCTGACGCGCCCACACCCGTTTGGCATTGACCTGGACATCAGCAACAACTTTTACTGGTTTGCGCTGATCATCACCTGCGCTTGTATTTACGCCATCAGCGTGTTGATCCGTTCGCCCTTTGGTGCCTCCATTCGCGGCACCCGCGACCAGGCGCGACGCATGAGCGCGCTGGGCTACAACGTCTGGGCCATCCGCTGGACCACGTTTGTGATCGCCAGTTTTCTGGGGGCGGTGGCAGGTTTGTTGTATGTCTATTTCCACAAATACATCCACCCCAGTGTGATGGCCATCACCGTCTCTGCCGAGGCCTTGTTGTGCGTCATCGCTGGGGGTTCGGGCACCCTGGCAGGCCCACTGCTGGGTGCGTTGGTGGTGGTGGTGCTCAAGAACTACGCCTCGGCGTATGTGGAGCGCTGGAACATGCTGCTGGGTCTGGTCTTCTTGTTCATCGTGATCTTCATGCCCGCGGGCCTGGTGTCCGCAGTGGATGTGTGGAAGAAACGTTTTGGTAGCGGGAGCAAGGCATGACCTACGCACTTGAAGTCAGCCACCTGTGCAAAAGCTTTGGCGGTGTGAAGGTCACGCAAGACGTGTCGTTCGCGGTCAAGCCCGGTGAACGCCGTCTGATCATTGGCCCCAATGGGGCTGGCAAGACCACGCTGTTCAACCAAATCTCAGGCGACTTGCAGCCCAACTCCGGCACCATCAAAGTGTTTGGCGAAGACGTCACCCACCAGCCTGTGCACCGTCGTGCCCACGCGGGGGTGAGCCGCACCTACCAAATCATCACCTTGTTTTCCAAAGACAGCTTGCTGCACAACGTGGCCTTGTCTTTGTTGGGGGTGAGCACGAGGCGTTTCCAAGCTTTCAAACCTTTGAAGCTTGATGATGCGCTGTACCACCAAGCCGAAACCGTGTTGGCCTCCGTGGGCTTGAAAGAGAGCGCGCATTTGGCAGCGGGAGAAATCTCTTACGGTGAACAACGCCGGGTCGAGATTGCGGTAGCCATGGCCCAGTCGCCGCGCTTGTTGTTGCTCGATGAGCCGCTGGCGGGCTTGTCACATGACGAACGCATCATCGTGCGCGACCTGATTGCGGCGCTCCCTAAGTCCACCACCATCGTGATGATCGAACACGACATGGACGTGGCCTTGGCCTTTGCCGAACAAATTGCAGTGCTGCACTACGGCAGCTTGATTGTGGAAGGTGACCGCGAGACGGTGGTCAACCACCCTCGTACCCGGGAGGTCTACCTTGGCCACTGATTTGTTGACCCTTGACGCCGTCCATGCCCACTACGGCGACAGCCATGTGCTGCATGGTGTGTCGTTTACCTTGAAAAAAGGCCATGTGCTGGCCTTGCTCGGCCGCAACGGCGCTGGCAAAACCACCACCATGCTCACCTTGTCCGGTTTGTTGCCGTGCACCGGTGGCCAGGTGCTGCTCAATGGCCAGTCCATCGGTGCACTGCCGCCGGAAGCGATTGCCAAACGTGGCATCCGCTTGGTGCCACAAGGCCGGCGTGTGTTTGCCAGCCTGAGTGTGGAAGAAAACCTCATCGTGGCCGAACAAAAGCGCGACATTGCCCACCCCTGGACGCTGGAACGTGTGTATGACTTGTTCCCACAACTGTTGCCACGCCACAAGCAACGCGCGGGCACCTTGTCGGGTGGTGAGCAACAAATGCTGGTGATTGGCCGCGCCTTGATGGGCAACCCCGATGTGCTGTTGCTCGACGAGCCCTCGGAGGGCTTGGCGCCTCTCATCGTGGCCGAGGTGTCACGCGGCATTGCCAAACTCAAGTCAGAAGGTTTGTCCATCATCTTGGTGGAACAAAACTTCGAACTCGCCATGGGCTTGGCCGACGACATCGTCGTACTCAACACCGGTGAGGTGGCCTTTGCCGGCACCCACGACGCGGTGCGCGCCAACCCTGAATTAGCCACACGCCATCTGGGCGTGTTCTGAACCCCGTACTTTTTTCAAACCCTGAAGGACTCACCATGTTTTACACCTGCGCCGCTTCTTGCAGTGACCCCGATCACGACCACGGCTTCTCGCTCGCCAGCAGTGCCAAATCGGCCAAGGCCGTCACGGCCAAAGCGGCCAAGAGCAGCAGCACCAAGGCCGCTGCCACCACGGGCGTCAAGTCCAAATCGGCCACCGCCCACATCGTCAAAGACCGTCGCGGCAAATCCAAAGTGGTGGACATCCACTGCCACTACCTCAACCCCGAGGTGAACAAAAAAACCGCCCACCTCAACGCGGCGCAGTACGACCCCACGGTGATTTTTGCCAACGAGTTGACCAACCAAACCAACGTCAAGCAAATGAAAACCCGTGCCCCCAAGTTGATGGGCATTGAAGAGCGCATCCAAGACATGGACCGCATGGGGGTGGACATCCAGGCCGTGTGCCCAGCGCCTTACCACTACTTCTATTTCACCGAGCCCAAACTCGGTGCCGAGCTGGCACGCGACGTGAACCACGGCATTGCCGAGTTGGTGGCCAAACACCCCGACCGTTTTGTGGGCCTGGGCACCGTGCCTTTGCAAAACGCTGAGCTGGCCGTCAAAGAGCTGGAGTACTGCGTTAAAAAACTTGGCATGCGCGGCGTAGAAATTTGTACCAACGTCAACGGCATGAATCTGACCGACCCACGTTTGGGTTTGGAAAAGTTCTTCGCCAAAGCCAACGAACTGGGCACCGTGATCTTCATGCACCCCCTGGGCTACACCCAGGGCGAGCGCTTGACCAACCACTACTTCAACAACGTGATTGGCAACCCGCTCGAAACCACAGTGGCCGTGAGTCACCTGATTCTGGATGGCGTGGTGGCACGCAACCCCAAAATCAAATTCATTGCCGCCCACGGCGGTGGCTACATTGCCCACTACTGGGCCCGCATGGACCACGCATGGCAGGCACGCCCCGATGTGCGCACCGTGATCAAGAAGAAGCCTTCGAGCTATTTGGAGAAGTTCTACTTCGACACCATCACCTTCGACCCCCGCATGCTGAAAAACCTGATCGACCGTTACGGCGCAGAGCATGTGCTGTTGGGCACCGACTATCCCTACGACATGGGCATGGAC
Organism: Limnohabitans sp. JirII-29; assembly: GCF_003063395.1. Taxonomy (NCBI): domain Bacteria; kingdom Pseudomonadati; phylum Pseudomonadota; class Betaproteobacteria; order Burkholderiales; family Comamonadaceae; genus Limnohabitans; species Limnohabitans sp. JirII-29. Next base: position 474,992 of record NZ_NESB01000003.1, on the reverse strand, counting down.
GATCCACTGGGTCTGATCGCCAGCGTCAAAGGCTTGCCCGCCACACAGCGCCGCATGATCGAAGGCCTCAACGCCATGAAGCTCTTGAAGATCAAAGCCTAAAACGCCAAGGGGTGCGCATGAACACTGCGAGTTTTCAGCTCAACGGCCAAGCCGTTGCCGTGCAGGCCGAGGCCAACACCGCGCTGGTGCACCTGCTGCGCAACCCGTGCAACGCCAAAGACGTGCGCTACGGCTGTGGCGCAGGCAACTGTGGCGCATGCACCGTCATCGTGGACGGCCATGCGCAGCAGTCGTGTAACACGCCCAATTGGTCGGTGCAGGGCTGTGATGTGCGCACACCCGCCTCGTTGCCGCAAGACCCGGTGGGCGCGGTGGTGCTGCAAGCCTTTGTGGACGAGCAAGCGGCCCAGTGTGGCTATTGCATCAACGGCATGCTCATGTCTGTCACCGCCTTGTTGCAGCACAACCGCAAGCCAACAGACGCCGACATCACCGAAGCCTTGAACCGGCATTTGTGCCGCTGTGGCACCCATGTGCGCATCGTGCGCGCCACGCGCTTGGCCATCCAACGTTTGAACGCACAAGGTTGAAGCCATGTCCACCACACCATTACCCACCAGCATTCAAACCGCGCCTTTGTTGGGCCAATGGGTGCGCCTATTGGACGATGGCCATTTTCAAATTCGCAGCGGCAAGGTCGAACTGGGGCAGGGCATTTCTGCCGCCTTGCTCAAAGTGGCCTGCCAAGAATTGGGCTTGCGCCCCGACCAAACCAGCTTGCTCGCAGGCCACACCGCGCACAGCCCCGACGAGGGCTACACCGCAGGCAGTTTCTCGGTCGAGGTGGGTGTCTCGGCCTTGCGCCATGCTTGCGTGCAGATGCGACGTGTGTTTGCCCAGCAGGCCAGTGCGCATTTGTCGGTGCTGCCTTGCGCGCTCACCTTGACAGACGGCGTGTTCTCGGCGGACGCGACAGCCCAGCGTGTGAGTTACCACGACTTGGCACAAAGTTTTGACTATGCCGCCACGCGGCTCGACCTGCCGCTCACAGACGAGGCAGATCCGGGCCATGTGCAGGCAGCCGCCGATGAAGCCTTTGTGCGTGTGGACCTGTGGGACAAATTCACCGGCCCAGGTTTTGTGCATGACATCGTGCGCCCACAGATGTTGCATGCCCGCGTGTTGCGTGGGCCCCATGCCGAGGCGCGTGCACACCAGCCCGACTTGGCGGCCTTGCGTGCTTTGGACGGCGTGACGCAACTGGTCTGTCAGGGCGAGTTCATGGCCTTGCTGGGCCCCGACGAGGCGGCGCTGCTGCGCGCTCATGAGAAAGCCTGTGCTTTGGTGAAATGGGTGTTGCCCGAGTTGCCCGCCTTTCAAGAGATCGAGCCCTTGCTGACCAGCTTGCCCGCACACACGCAGCAGGTGGTGAATGAAGGCCAAGCTTTGGTGTCTACCCAGCGCTTTACGCAACGCTACTCCAAGCCCTACATTGCCCATGCCTCCATCGGCTTGGCCTGTGCCGTGGCCGAGCCCTCGCGCACGGCGAGTGGTCAAGACGGGCTGACGGTGTGGACGCATTCGCAGGGCGTGTTCAAACTGCGCGAACAAATGGCCACCGCCTTGGGCGTGGCCGTTGACACGCTGGACGTGGTGCACAGCCCCGGCGCAGGTTGCTATGGCCACAACGGCGCAGACGACGTGGCGCTGGACGCTGCCTTCTTGGCCCAGCAACTCCAAGTGCCGGTGCGTGTGCAGTGGACGCGGCAAGACGAGTTGTGTGTGTCACCGGTTGGCTCGGCCAGCTTGGTCGAACTCAGCGCCGGTTTGGACGCGCAAGGCCGCATCACCGATTGGCAAGCCCAGACCTGGAGCCACAGCCACTTGAACCGTCCGGGTTGGTCCAGCGGCATCAACTTGCTGGCCGCGTGGGCTTTGCAGCCCGATGTGCCCAGGCCCGAGCAAAAAGACGTCACCTTGCCCACGGGCGGCGGCTTGCGCAACATCATTCCTTATTACGACTTGCCGGCCTTACAGGTCACGCAACACTTTGTGTCACACGGGCCGGTGCGTGTGTCGGCCTTGCGCTCGCTGGGCGCTTATGCCAACACCTTTGCCATTGAGTCGTTCATGGACGAGTTGGCCGCGATGGCGCAGGTGGACCCCCTCGAGTTCAGACTGCGTCACGCCAAAGATGACCGTGCCAGCCACGTGCTGCGAACCACCGCAGCAGCGGCGCGTTGGGCGCAACGCGGCGAGGGTGGGGAAGGGCAGGGCTTGGGCCTGGCGTTTGGCCGCTACAAAAACCGTGCAGGCTATTGCGCGGTGGCCGTGGAGGTGGAGGTCGATGAATCCATCCGCGTGAAACAGGTGTGGTGCACGGTGGACGCGGGCCGCGTGGTGCATCGCGATGGGCTGCTCAACCAAATCGAAGGCGGTGTGATGCAAGCCATCAGCTGGACCCTCAAAGAAGCCGTGACTTGGGGCCCCGAGGGCATCACCAGCAGCCACTGGGATGCTTACCCGATTTTGAATTTTGATGCGGTGCCCGAGATCCACATCACCCTGGTCGATGACCCTGCACAACCCAGCTTGGGCGCGGGCGAAGTGGCAGCGGGCCCGGTCGGCGCGGCCATTGCCAATGCCGTGGTGCATGCGCTGGGTGTGCGCCCGCGCCATTTGCCGATGACACCCGATCGTTTGTTGCGGGTGATTCACGCGCAGGCCTGAGCCCATCTGGCTGACCCTGGACTGCCGGCATGTCTGTAGGCGGCAGATCCCTTCATAATGAGTCGCAACAGGTGCAGCGCGCCAACAAGGGCTTGACGCCCTTGCCAGGCGAGGTCCGTCCATCAACACACACACTGTCATGACCTACCAACGACTTTCTTGTGACATGTTGCGCTTGCGCGTCGATGCCCCCGCCCTGGGCTTTGCCGACACGGCTGAGCTGAGTGGTCAGCCCTTGCCCTGGATTGGCCAAGACCGCGCAGAGCAAGCCGCACGCTTTGGCCTCAACATGGACCAAGCGGGCTACAACCTGTTTGTTTTGGGCGAGGTGGGCAGTGGCCGCAGCACACTGATGCGACAAATGCTCCACGCCCAAGCTGCCAACCGCTCGGTGCCCCCTGACCTGTGCTATTTGCACAACTTTGACGCCCCGGAACACCCCCGTGCCTTGCGCCTGCCGGCAGGCGAAGGCCGTTTGCTGCGGCAGTTGATGGCGCAGTTTGCCAAGACACTGCAAAGCGAAATTCCCAAGTGGTTGAGCGGGCCAGACTTTAAGGTCAAGAGCGAGCGCATCACCAGCGCGTACAAGGCACAGGAAGACGCCAGCTATGGCGAACTCAGTGCGTATGCCGAGGCCCGCAACTTTGGGCTGATGCGTGAGCAAGGCAACATGATCTTTACCTTGAAAGACGACAAGGGCGAGGCCATGACACCGGCCAAGAGCTTGAAGCTCAGCCGCGAGCAACGCGCTGCCATCGACAGTGCCGAAGAAGCCTTGCAGAAAGAAATCACCAAATTCCTGGAAACCACCCGCGCCAAAGAGCGCGTGATGAACGACGCGTTGGCTGCGTTGCGCAGGCAGACCATGAAACCCATGCTCGAACGCGAGATGCAAACCATCCGCAATGGCCTGCGAAAACAAATCAAAGACAGCGTCAAGCTGGGCGCATATCTAGAGCAGGTGCAGCACGAAATTTTGGAAAACATCGAGCTGTTCCAACCCAGCGAAGACGAAGAGACGCGCCTGGAAGCGTTGGTGGATGTGCTCTCGCATTTGCGTGTCAACGTGGTGGTGGACAACCATGCCCTCACGGGCGCCCCCGTGATCGTGGAAGACAACCCGCTGTTTCGTGCCTTGTTTGGTGGCATTGAGTACGAGCCCGACAACGACATGCTGGTGACGGACTTTTCCCGCATCCGCGCGGGCAGTTTGCTCAAGGCCCATGGCGGTTTTTTGATGCTGCACTTGCGCGACTTGTTGGCTGATCCGCCCGTGTGGGAGAAGCTGCGCCGCTTCTTGCGCAGCGGGCGCTTGCAGATCGAAGAGCCCGGCATGATGCTGGCCCCCATTGCGGCGGTGTCGCTTGAACCCGAGCCTGTGGATGTGTACGTCAAGCTGGTGCTGATTGCCTCGGTGGACGAGTACTACGCGGTGCAAGAAGCCGACCCCGAATTCGCCAGACACTTTCGTTGCAAGGTCGATTTTGTGGAGAGCTTCACCGCCACGCCCAGCTCTTGCCATGCCACTGCTATTTTTGTGGCGCACACCTGCCAGCGTTTGGGCTTGCCGCATTTCACGGCGGCTGCGGTGGCGGTGCTGATTGAAGAGAGCCACCGCGCAGCCGAAGACCAAACCCGGCAAAGCGCCACCTTTGGTGTGTCGGAGGCCCTGGTCATCGAGAGCAGTGCCGTGGCCCGTTTGCGGGGTGCCCATCTGGTGGATGCACACGACGTGCATGCCGCCACACAAGCGCGCAAGCACCGTCACAACTCGCCCGAGCAACGTTTGCAAGAAAGCATTGTGGATGGCGACCGCTTGATGGACGTGACGGGCCACAAAGTGGCGCAGCTCAATGGCTTGACCGTCATCGATTTGGGCGATTACGAGTTTGGCTTTCCGGTGCGTGTGACCGCACGCACGTATGCGGGGCACGAAGGCTTGCTCAACATCGAACGTGAGGTGGAGATGTCAGGCCCCATCCACGACAAAGGCGTGTTGATTTTGCAAAGCTACTTGAACGCGCTGTTTGTGCACTTGGCCCCTCTGGCCATGAATGCCTCGGTGGTGTTTGAGCAAGAGTACAGCGGGGTCGAAGGCGACTCGGCGTCTTGTGCCGAGTTGTATGCCTTGCTCTCAAGCTTGTCAGGACTGCCACTGCACCAGGGCATCGCCGTGACCGGCGCCTTGAACCAGCGCGGCGAGATGCTGCCGGTGGGGGGCATCAACGAAAAAATTGAAGGCTACTTTCAGACCTGCGAGTTGTTGGGGCTTGATGGTCAGCAAGGGGTGTTGATACCCGGCCGCAACCGTCGCCACTTGATGCTGTCACCCCAGGTGGTGGATGCGGTGTCGCAAGGACGCTTTCATATTTACACCGCTGAGTGGGTCGGCGAGGGCATGGCGCTGCTCACCGGTGTGCCCTTTGGGACCCGCGAACTGGGGCATTACCCCGCTGACACGGTCTTGGGTCTGGTGCAAAAAACCTTGCAAGCGTTTCGCCGGGCCTGTGACGTCTTGCCTGCACATCGCCCCCTGCGGGCGAGCAAGCCCGCGCCCAAGCGCGCGGGCCCGCGTGAGCCCTGAGGCCTCACACCTTGCCCAGCGCCTTCAACACCTTCTCCGGTGTAAACGGCTGCGACACCACCTGCGCCTTGAACGGGGCCAGTGCATCGTTGATCGCGTTCATCACCGCCGCCGGGGCACCGGCGGTGCCGGCTTCGCCTGCACCTTTGGCACCGAGTTGGCTGCTTTTTGTGGGGGTCTGCACGTGGGCCACATGGATGTCGGGCATCTCAGAGCACATGGGCACCAGGTAGTCGGCCATGTTGGCGTTGAGCATGAGGCCTTGGTCGTCGTAGAGGCACTCTTCCAGCATGGCCCCACCAATGCCTTGCACGATGGCACCGCGAATTTGCTCATCCACCAGGCGCGGGTTGATCACCCGACCGCAGTCTTCCACCGCCCAGTGCTGCAACAGCTTGACAAAGCCGGTGTCGGGGTCGACCTCCACGTACGAAGCTTGCATGCCGTTGGTGAAGATGAACGGGTAGTCGCGCTGCGCGTAGTGGCGCGTCACGCTCAACTCGGGCGTGAAGTCGTTGGGCAGCAAGTCGGAGCGGAAGTAGGCAATGCGGCCCACCTCGGTCAGTGGCGTCAGCACCTCGCGGGTGAGGGCGTCCACCACTTGGCCACGGTGCAATTCGATCTCGCTCACCTCGCGTTTCAAGATCACGGCGGCTACCTTCAAGATGTTGGCGCGCAGCGCTTGACCCGCCAGCAACACGGCTTCGCCGCCAATGCCTGCCCCGCGCGAGGCCCAGGTGCCGCCGCCATAGGGCGTGACCTCGGTGTCGCCCGTGACCACACGCACCTGCGCCATGTCCACGCCCACCGCATCGGCGGCGATTTGGGTGTAGATGGCGTCGTTGCCTTGGCCTTGTTCACCCACGCTCACCATCACCGTCACACCGCCGTTGGGGTCTAGGCGCGCGGTGGCGCCGTCTTGCGAGGCAATGCGGGCACCGCCCACACCATAAAACGCAGCACTGGGGTTGGTCAGCTCAATCAAGGCCGCAATGCCAATGCCACGGTAAATGCCTTGTTCGCGCAGCGCAGCTTGTTCGGCGCGCAGGGCCGAGTAGTTCATGAGGCCCTCCAACTTGTCCAGACACGCTTGGTGCGACAGGCCTTCGAGCTTGATGCCGCTGATGCCCGAACACGGGTAGGCGTCATCGGGGATGACGTTGCGGCGGCGAATCTCCAGCGGATCCATGGCAATGGCGCGTGCCGCCATGTCCACCAGGCCTTCGGTGACGGCGCAGGCAATCGGGTGGCCCACGCCCCGGTATTGGCAGGTGGGGGTTTTGTTTTGGAACACCACATTCAACTTGGCGCGGTAGTGCTGGTGTTTGTAGGGGCCACCCACCAGGTTGACCACCTGGTTGCCCTCGATCGCGCTGGTGCGCGGGAACATCGAGAACGGGCCAATGCCGGTCAGGTCGTCAATTTCAAAGGCCAGAATTTCGCCGTTGTTGCGCACCGCAATGCGGGCGTCAATGCGGTGGTGGCGGGCGTGGATGTCGCTGGTGAATGACTCCATGCGGTCGGCCACAAACTTCACTGGACGGCCCAGCATCATCGACAAAGCCACGGTGGCAAAGTCGTCGGGGTAGGCGTGCACCTTGATGCCAAACGAGCCGCCCACGTCTTTGCAAATCACGCGCACCGACGATTCGGGAATGCTGAATTGACGCGCGTACAGGTCTTGCATCATGTGCGGCGCTTGTTGCGAGTGGTAGACCGTGAGCTGTTGCTCGGCGGTGCGCCAGTCGGCAATTTGGCAGCGCGGCTCCAGCGTGACGCCGGTGTGCCGGCCAAACTCGAAGGTGGTGTTGACCACCTGGTCGGCTTGCGCAAAGGCCTCGTCCACGCCGCCGGTGTCTAAGCTGCGGGTGAAGCACAGGTTGTCGCCCAGCTCGGGGTGAATCACCGGGGTGCTGGGGTCGAGGGCGGTTTCCATGTTGACCACCGCAGGCAGCAGCTCCCATTCGACTTGCAGGTATTGCAGCGCGTCTTCGGCCTGGGCGCGGGTTTCGGCCACGATGGCCACCACCGGTTCGCCTTGCCAGTGCGCGCGTTCCATCGCCAGCGGGTATTGCGGGGCCGATTTCATGTTGGCCAAGTGGCCCAGGGTGGCGACCCAGGGCTTGCAAATTTTGGCCAGCATGGGGCCGTCGGCCACCAGCAGCACGCCGGGCATGCGGCGCGCAAAGTCGCCCTGAATGCGCGTGATGCGGCAATGCGCCACCGGGCTGCGCCAGTACACCACATGGGCCATGCGCGGCAGTTCGATGTCGTCGACGTAACAGCCCTGGCCCTGCACCAAACGGCGTGCGCTGGGGCGCTCGGGGCTGTGGCCGATGTAGCGCGGGTCTTGCGTCAGGTCGTGCAAGGGCGCGTCTTGGGTGTGGACCACGGTGCTCATGCGGCAGCCTCCTGGTGGCGTTGGGCCAGCACGTCGCAGACGGCGTCGACGATGGCGTGGTAGCCGGTGCAGCGGCAGTAGTTGCCACTCATCCACTCGCGCACTTCTTCGCGGGTGGCGTCGGGTTTGTGTTGCACCAGCTCGCGTGCGGCCATCAACATGCCGGGGGTGCAAAAGCCGCACTGCAAGGCGTTGTGTTTGACAAACGCCTGTTGCAACTGGCGCGCGTCGGGCAAGTCGGACAGGCCCTCCACCGTGCGCACTTGTGCGCCGTCGGCTTGCACGGCGAGTGTGAGGCAGCCGCGCACGATGCGGCCTTCGACCTCGACCGTGCAGGCGCCGCACACGCCGTGCTCGCAGCCCAGGTGAGAGCCTTTGAGGCCCAGCTCGTCGCGCAACAAATCGATCAGGTGCAGTCGGGGCGGAATGGCGCAGCTGTGCGACTGGCCGTTGACATGGAGTCGGATGGTGTGAAGGTCTGACATGGGTGAGCCTTTGGGGGTGTCAAGCAGCCACGCTTTGGCGCGTGGCTTGGGCCTGGGTCAGCAGGCGGCGCGCCAACACAGTGGCGAGGTGTTTCTTGGTGGCGCCGGTGTTGGTGAGGTCGGCCAGGGGGTCGAGCTCTTCGCGCAACGAGGCCGAGACCATCTCGAACGTGGTGGTGTCGAGCGGTTTGCCAAGCAGCAGCTGTTCGGTTTTGCGGCTGCGCAAGGGCGTGCTGGCCAAACCCAGCCAACTGAGCTTGGCCGCTTGCACCACGGGGCCTGCAAAGCGCAGGTGCATGGCCAAGCCGGCAATCGCGTAGTCACCATGGCGGCGTGCCAGTTCTTGAAAACCAAACCAGTCGTCGCGTTGTGCCAGTGGCAATTCACAGGCGGTCAACACCTCGTCATCGGCCAATTCGGTGGTGTAGAGACCGGTGAAAAAATCCAATGCCGCGATACGGCGTTCACCGCGTGGGCTCTGGGCCACCACCTGGCCGTCCAGGGCCAGCAAGCAGCAAGGCCACTCGGCGGCGGGGTCGGCGTTGGCGATGGAGCCGCCAAACGTGCCCGCGTTGCGGATGGCGCGGTGGGCAATGTGCGGCACCGCCAGTTTCAGCAGGGGGGCGTGCTGGGCCACTTGGGCTGAGTTTTCAATGTCGGTGTGGGTGGTCAAGGCCCCAATGCGCAACGCGGTGGGCGTGACCTGGATGCCGCGCAAGTGGTTGAGCCCGCTGATGTCAATCAGCAGCGCAGGCTCGGACAAGCGCATATTGAGTGCCGCCAGCAGGCTTTGCCCACCAGCCAGGATGCGCGCCTCGTCACCGTGGCTGGCCAGCAGCGACAGCGCCTGTTCGAGAGAGCGGGCTTTGATGTAATCGAACTCGGGGGATTTCATGTCGGTGCCTCAGCGAAACAAGCTGGCCAGCCAGACGCCAAACCCGGTGGCCGCACAGCCGCAGGCAAACCACAGCAAGCGGGTGCCTTCACTGAGGAGCGGGGCTGCGGCAGATGGGCTGTGCACATGGCTGGCGTGAGAAGCGCTGGTGCTTGCCGAGTGCGCGGCAGCGGCACCTTGCGTGGGCGGTGCACCTGCGGTGGATGAAGGCGGGGTCTGCCCATCCCCCAATTCTTGGCCGAGGCGTTTGAAGAATTGGTCGGCCATTTGTTTGGAGGCAGCGTCGAGCATGCGTGCGCCTATTTGCCCGAGCTTGCCACCCACCGAGGCGGTAGCGGTGTAGTGCACCACGGTGGCGTCGCCGTCGTCGCGCAGTTGTACCGACGACTTGCCGGTGGCCATGCCGGCGGTGCCGCCCGAACCTTCAAAGTTCATCACGCAGGCGCTGCCTGCCACCACATCGCTGAGGGTGATTTTCCCGACGAAGCGGGCCCGCACCGGACCGGCTTTGACCAACAAGCGCACATGGCGTTCGGTGAGCGAGGTGATCTCGACTTCTTCGCAGCCCGGAATGCAAGCCATCAAGGTGCGTGCATCGTTGAGCGCATGCCACACGCGCTCTCGGGGCGCGTTGATGCGAACTTCTCCAGTCAATTCCATGGTGATCCTTGTGAGTTTGTAGGGCCTGTCAATGCCATGCGTGGCCGTGTCTCGTGGGTGCCATGCTTGAGGGTTTGCACCGATGATTGTTATTGACCAAACGTTCAACAATGCTAGCCATGGTTGACGCATTGGTAAATAGGTCTTTGCCTAGGAAAAACCCGAAAGGCAAGCCCGCAGCACCCGCGACAGCGCGCAAGCGCATGTCGGTGCTGGACCGCGAGCGTCACATCGTTGACGGTGCCATCCAGTTTTTTGCGCGTCACGGTTTTGATGCGCAAATGCGCGATTTGGCCAAAAGCATTGGCGTCACGCATGCCTTGCTGTACCACTACTTTCCCACCAAGCAAGCCTTGGTAGACCGTGTGTACCTGGAGGTGTTCGAGGGGCGCTGGAAGCCCGAGTGGGAGCAGTGGCTGGATGACGACAGCTTGTCTACCGAAGACAAGTTCACTTTGTTTTACATCGACTACGCCGAAACCGTGTTGACACACGACTTTGTGCGCATCCTGATCTTTTCTGGCTTGACCGACCAAACCATCACCAACCGCTTCTTTGACTTGCTGCGTGAACGCTTGTTCCCGCGCCTGATCCGTGAAACCCGACGCTACCGCGCGTTCAAGAGCCGCGCCCAGGCGTCGGTGATGGAGCGCGAATTGTTGATGGGCTTGCACGGCAGTATTTTTTACAGTGGTTTGCGTCGCTGGGTCTACAGCCAGACGGTGCACGACGGCAATACGCCTGCGTATGACCGTGTGGTCATACGCAACCAAGTGCGCGCCTATTTGCAAGCCAGCCGCGAGGTGTTGGGTCAGCCCAACACCCCTCGGGTCAAAGCGGCGACACCCCTGTCGACCAACACGCGCTCCAATGCGCACTCCCGTGCGAGCGCACGCAGCAAACCTCAGAGGACTTGACATGGCACTGACCCTGAACCATTACTCGATTCGCACCACCGACATGGCCGCCACCGAGCGCTTTTATGTCGATGTGTTGGGCTTGACCGTGGGGCCGCGCCCACCGTTTCCGTTTCCGGGCTTGTGGCTGTACCGTGGCCCGCACACCGATGTGGCCAATGCGGTGGTGCATGTGATTGGCATCGACATGAACGACCCCGAGGGTTTGAAAAACTACCTGGGTGACCGCGACATCGGCTCCTTGCACGGCAGTGGCGCGGTGGACCATGTGGCGTTTTTCGCCGATGGGCTGGAGCAAATGCTCGACCATTTGGCTCAGATGAAGGTGGTGCCCCGTCAACGCACGGTGCCCGAAATTCATTTGCACCAGTTGTTCTTTGACGACCCGAGCGGTGTGGTGGTCGAACTCAATTACCCCACGCACGAGAAATACGCGCTGGACAAAAAACTCGCTGCCGCGTCGGCAGCCTGAGGCCAAGGCAGACCCACATGGCACGGATACTGATTGTTGGCGGATCGCTCGGTGGCCTGATGGCTGCCAACATGTTGCTCAAAGATGGCCACGATGTACGCGTGCTCGAAAAAGTGCGCGGCTCGATGGACGGGCGGGGTGCTGGCATCGTCACCCATGACGCCTTGACCGAAGGCTTGAAGCGTGCGGGCTTGGACGACTCCGAATCTTTGGGCGTGGCGATCGATGGGCGCATGTCGCTCAACCACGACGGGTCGGTGGGCATTGAAATTGACATGCCCCAGGTGCTCACCTCGTGGAGCCGTCTCTACCACTTGCTGCACCGGCTGGTGCCTGCCGAGCGCTATTTGCAAGGCGTGTCGGTGGAGCGTGTGGAGCAGTTGGCCGACCGTGTGGTGGTGCATGCCCTCGATGGTGAACAGCGCGTCACGTTCGAGGCCGACTTGGTGGTGGCCAGTGACGGCATTCGCTCGGCGGTGCGTCAGCAGTTTGCGCCGCAAATTCAACCGGTGTATGCGGGCTATGTGGCATGGCGCGGCGTGTGCGAAGAATCGGTGTTGTCCAACCTGACCTTGAACACGGTGTTCGACACCTTTGGTTTTTGTTTGCCGGTGGGCGAGCAAATCATTGGCTACCCGGTGGCAGGTCCTGGCAACGACACCCGCCGAGGTCGGCGTGCCTACAACTTCGTCTGGTACCGCCCCGCGCCCGCAGGCCCAGCCCTGGACGCCTTGCTGACCGACGCCGATGGCGTGCACCACCCGGGCGGTATTTCGCCCAACAAGGTGTCGTGGAAAAACGTGTCCGACATGCGCCAAGACGCGCGCCGCATCTTGGCACCGCAGTTTGCCGAGATGATTGAAAAAACCGCGCAGCCGTTTTTGCAACCCATCTACGACTTGGCCTCGACCCAGATTGCGTTTGACCGCGTGGCCCTGATGGGCGACGCCTCGTTTGTGGGCCGTCCACACATTGGCATGGGCGTGACCAAAGCGGCCGAAGATGCGGCTGCCCTGGCCGACGCCATTCGCAGCCACGGCGCGACCGCCGAAGCCTTGCGCGTGTACGAGCAACAACGTTTGCCCCAGTGCCAGATGGCGGTGGACCGCGCACGCTGGCTGGGTGCCTACATGCAATCGCAAGCAGCCGGAAGCGATGCACACACCACCGAGCGCAACGCCCGCGAGGTGGTGGCCGAAACCGCGATTGACTTGGGTCGCTATGGCCATGTCACCGCGTTCAGGCCCACCCCAGCCCCGACACAACAACACGCTGGCGCCAAGCACGCCGAGCATTGATTTCATTTCAACCACAACAGGAGACAAGCATGAGCGACCATTCGAATTCCAAGCTTCCTAACCGCCGTCAGTTGCTGCAACTGGGGGCCGCTGCCTCAGCCGCAGGCAGCGCACCGTTTTTGTTCAACATTGCCAGCGCCCAAACAGCGCCCATCAAAATTGGCTTTTTGGTGCCTTTGACCGGTGCCTATTCCACCGAAGCACAAGACCAAGTGCGCGCGGCGGAACTGGCCATCAAAGACTTCAACGATGCCGGTGGCTTCAATGGCCGTAAAGCCGAGTTGCTGGTGCGTGATGACAAGCTCAACCCCGGTGAAGCGGCCACCCGCACGCTGGAATTGATTGAGAAAGACAAGGTCGACTTCATGGCCGGCTCTTTGTCTGCCGCCACGCAGTTGTCGATGAATGCGGTCACGCGTGAGCGCAAGATGATCTTCAACTCGATCAGCCAGTCGGACGCCATCAACGAGGCCAAAGACTGGAGCCCTTACACCTTCCACGAAGCGCTCAACCCCCACATGACGGCAGGTGCTGTGGCGCGTTACGCTTTCCCTAAATACGGCAAGCGCGTGGTGTATCTGACCGCAGACTACGCCTATGGCCACGAGATGGTGCGCGGCTTTGAGCGTGCCGGTCAATCGCTGGGTGCCACCACACTGGCCGACATCCGTCACCCCATTGGAGCTTCAGACTTCTCGGCTTTCTTGCCACGCATTCAGGCGCTCAACCCCGACATCTTGGTGATGTGCAACTTTGGCCGCGACTTGCTCAACGCCACCAAACAAGCCACCGACTTTGGTTTGAAAGAAAAGACCCGCATCATCACGCCCGTGTTGTTGTTCACCGCACGCCAAGCGGGCGGTTCCGAGGTGTTTGATGGTGTGGTGGGCGGCACTTCGTACTACTGGGGCATTGAAGACAAAGTGCCAGCGGCCAAGGCCTTCAACGACAAGTACCGCAAGGCTTACAACGGGGCTGTGCCGACCGACTACGGCGCATTGGGCTACGCCGGTATCCGCAGCATCTTGCAAGGCGTGTTGGATGCCAAGACCACCGACGCCAACAAGGTCAGCGACGCCATGGGCCGCATGAAATACAACTGGTACAAGGGCGACCAGTACTACCGCAAGTGCGACCACCAGTCGGTGCAGTCGGTCATCATCGTCGAGTCCAAATCCAAGGGCATGAAAGACAAAAACGACGTGTTCAACGTGGTCAGCACCGACGCGGCCAGCGAATCCACGTTGCGCAGCTGCACCGAACTCGGCCACAAGGCTTAAGCCACTCAGGAGACCCGTCCCGTGACAGACATCACCCTTAATTTGTTCATGCTGCAGTTGGTGACGGGCGTGGCCTTGGGCGCTGTGTATGCGCTCTTGGCCATCGGCCTGTCCCTGATTTTTGGCATGTTGACCGTGGTGAATTTTGCCCACGGGGCGTTCTTCATGATGGGCGCTTTTTTAGGCGTTTACTTCTTGAGCCTCACCGGCAGCTTTGTGCTCGGGCTGATGATTGCGCCCCTCGTGGTGGGGGCCATCGGTTTGTTGGCCGAGCGCTTCTTGGTGCGGCCCTTGTACGGGCGCGGCATTGATTACCCCTTGCTGCTGACCTTTGGTCTGTCGTATGTGTTGATCGATGTGGCGCGTGTGCTGTTTGGCATTGAAGGTTTGCCTTCGTCCACGCCTGCGGCTTTGCGTGGCGCGGTCAACTTAGGCTTTGGCCACTTCCCGCTCTACCGTTTGTTTTTGATCGGTGCCACGGCGGTGGTGAGTGTGGGGCTGTGGTTATTCCTAGAGAAAACGCGCTATGGCTTGATCATCCGCGCTGGTTCACGCGACTCAGAGATCGTGCGTGTGCTGGGCGTGGACATTGCCAAGGTGTGGTTCTTGGTGTTTGGTTTGGGCACGGCGATTGCCGGTTTGTCGGGTGTGCTGGCCGCACCCACACGTGCGGTGAATCCTGAGATGGGGATTCCGGTGCTGGCCGAATCGTTTGTGGTCACGGTGGTGGGGGGCATGGGCTCGCTGCCGGGTGCCGTGGTGGCCGGGCTGCTGGTGGGGGTGGTGTTTAGCCTGACCTCGCTGTTTGCGCCGGAGTTTGCTGAGTTGTCGATCTTTGTGTTGATGGCCTTGGTGCTGTTGATTCGCCCACAGGGCTTCTTTGGCAAAGCAGGAGCGTTGGGATGAGTGATGTGTTCAAAGACGGCGTCAACTTTGTGGCGCGTCACCGGGTGGGCGCTGTGTTGGCCTTTTTGCTGGTGTTTCCGCTGCTCATGCCCTACGAGGCCTTGGCAGTGAACATCTTGATCTTTGGTTTGTATGCGGTGGGCTTTAACCTGGTGTTTGGTTACACCGGCATGTTGTCTTTCGGTCATGCGGCTTTTTTAGGGGTTGGGGGCTACCTCACCGGTATTTCGATGGTGTTCTTCAACCTGCACTGGTTGCCAGCCATCGTGGTGGGGGTGTTGGCAGCCTTGTTGGTGGGCTTGGTGATGGGCTACATCGCCATCCGCACGCGCGGCATTTACTTTTCGATGGTGACCTTGGCCTTGGGCCAAATCGTGTACTACACGTTTTACAAGGCCGAGAAGTGGACCGGTGGTGAAAACGGCTTTCGTGGCATCAAGCCCGAAGCCATCGACATCGGCCCGGTGCACCTGGACTTTTTGAACCCCATGTCCAAGTACTACATCTTGCTGTTCTTTGTCGCGCTGGCTTTGTGGCTGGTGTCGCGTGTGCTGGCGTCACCGTTTGGTTCGGTGATCGAGGCGATTCGTGAAAACGACAAGCGCACCGCCGCTTGCGGCTACGACGTGGACCGCGCCAAGCTGCTGGTGTTTGTCATCTCGGCGGGCATTTGTGGTTTGGCGGGCTCTTTGCGTGCCTTGCATCTGTCGGTGGTGCCGGTGGATTCGCTGCATTATTTGCAGTCGGGCCAGGCGGTGATGATGTGTTTGCTGGGCGGCATGGGCACGTTCTTTGGCCCGTTTGTCGGTGCCGGTGTGTTCTTGTATTTGGAGGACGTAGTGACCACGCTCACGCGTTATTGGATGGCGGTGGTGGGTCTCTTGTTCATGGCCTTGGTGTTGTTTTTCCCGCGCGGCATTTGGGGCACTTGGATGCACACCCTGGTCAAGCGCGGTGTTTTGAAGGGAGCGCACGCATGACGGCCCCTGCATTTTTGGACGTGCGCAACGTCAGTCGCCACTTTGGTCACTTCAAGGCCTTGTCGGATGTGTCGGTGTCTTTTGCCCCCAACCAGTTGACGGCCATCATTGGCCCCAACGGTGCTGGCAAGAGCACCTTCTTCAATGTGCTCAGTGGCGCCCTGACGCCGACCACGGGTGAGATCTTCTTTGAGGGTCACAACATCACCGGCCTGGCCCCGCACGAATACGCCCGACGCGGCATTGCCAAGAGCTTTCAAATCACCAACGTGTTCAAGCAACTCAGCGTGCACGAGAACGTGCGGGTGGCTGCGCAAATGCGCTACAGCCGGTTTGACATCCTCACGCCGCGCCACCAGTTGCGCGAAGCGATTGACGAAGCCGATGCCTTGCTCGAACGCGTGGGCTTGATTCAGCTGCGTGACAAAACCGTGGCCGACTTGGCCCACGGTCAACAGCGCTCACTGGAAATTGCCATGGCCCTGGCCGCCTCGCCCAAGCTGCTGCTGATGGACGAGCCCACGGCTGGCATGTCGCCACAAGAGACCTCCGCCATGATGGACTTGATAGTTCAACTGGCCGAGGAACGCACCGTCATCTTGGTGGAGCACAAGATGAAATTGGTGATGGGGATTTGCGAGCGTTTGATCGTGCTGCACCACGGCGAATTTTTGGCCCAGGGCACACCAGACGACATTCGCAACAACGACGAAGTGCGTCGTGTTTATTTAGGTCAGGGTTGATGATGACAACACACACACCTTTGTTGGACGTTCGCGGTTTGAACGCGTGGTACGACCGCAGCCATGTGGTGCAAGACGTGTCCTTCCAAGTCCATGCGGGCGAGATCGTTACACTGATGGGACGCAACGGCGCTGGCAAAACCACCACCTTGCGCACCCTCATGGGCTTGGTCACGAAATGCTCGGGTAGTGCGGTGTTTGCAGGCCAAGACTTGCTGACCCAAGCTGCCCATGCACGTTTTCACGCAGGCTTTGCCTATGTGCCCGAAGACCGTCGCATCGTGCCGTCACTCACCGTGCGTGAGAACTTGCAGCTGGGCTTGTTGGCAAGCCGCCGCAAGGTGGACATCGATGCCCGCATCGAGGTGATTGCAGAAACCTTCCCTCGCTTGAAAGAACGTTTGTCGCAAGAGGCCACGTCGATGTCGGGTGGCGAGCAGCAGATGTTGGCCATTGCCCGCGCCATGATGGCCGAGCCGCGGATGATTTTGTTGGACGAACCGTCCGAGGGCATCATGCCGGTGTTGGTGGACGAGATGTTTGAGCTGTTTGCGCGCATGAAGGCGCAAGGCATCACTATTTTGTTGGTGGAGCAAAACGTGGCGCGTGCGCTGTCGGTGTCCGACCGCGCCTACATCTTGGACCAAGGCCTGATCGTGCACGAGGGCAGTGCGCAAGCCTTGTTGGCGGACGAAGCCATTCAAAACCAATATTGCGCGGTGTGAATCTGGCGGTGTTGACCTTGCGGTGAATCGGGCGTCTAATCGCCGCATGAAAAGCGGTGATTACCTGTACGTTTGGCAATCCAAAAATTGGCCCCATTGGCACTACCAAGCCGAGACGCTGATGCCTTTGCTGGCTAAAGTGCACCAAACCCTTGGGCACTTGATGGGGCGTATGCGCGACCAAGGGATGGGCTCACAAGCACAAGCCCATGCCGAAGCCCTGACCGAGGACGTCCTCAAAACAAGCGAGATTGAAGGCGAGCATCTGGACGCCAACACCGTTCGCTCATCCATTGCGCGAAGACTCGGTATCGATGTTGCAGCGCTCAAGCCTGCGGATCGGCATGTGGACGGTGTGGTGGAGATGATCTTGGATGCCACCAGTTTGCACGCCACCCCTCTCACCACCAAGAGATTGATGGCTTGGCATGCAGCCTTGTTTCCAACGGGGCGAAGTGGCATGACGCCCATTCGTGTGGCGGCTTGGCGTGATGATGCGGATGGCCCGATGCAAGTGGTCTCTGGACCCATGCATCGACGCCGCGTGCATTACGAAGCGCCACCCGCACAGGTGTTGCCCGCTGAAGTGGCTGATTTCTTGAGGTGGTTTGAGGCGGTGCAAGAGATGGACCCTTTGGTCAAAGCAGGTCTTGCCCACTTGTGGTTTGTGACCCTCCACCCGTTTGACGATGGCAACGGCCGCATTGCGCGAGCCATTGGCGACATGGCGTTGGCGCGTGCCGACCAAAGCACACAACACTTTTACAGTCTGTCAGCGCAAATTCAAAAAGAGCGCAAGGACTACTACGCCTTGCTCGAAAAAACGCAGAAGGGCAATCTGGATGCAACCGAGTGGCTGTCTTGGTTCTTGGCGTGCTTGCTGCGTGCACTGCAAGAAGCCGATCTGGTCTTGTCGCGTGTCTTGGTGAAAGCCAATTTCTGGCGCCAGTGGTCAGGCACATCGCTCAATTCAAGACAGATCAAAGTGCTCAATCGCATGCTCGACGGATTTGATGGCAAGCTCACCAACCAGAAATGGGCGGCGATTGGCAAATGCTCTTCAGACACCGCGCTGCGAGACATCAATGACTTGCTTCAACGTGGCATGCTTCGTCGCACGGAGTCCGCAGGACGAAGCACCAGCTACGCGTTGAGTCTTTGAATTCAACAGGCCGTGGTGTGCACGGGCTCAGATCGGGCGTGTCAGCACTTTGCGGAATTTCACAATGCCACTGCCGTACTGCAAGGCCAAATTGCCTTTGGCGAGCTTGCTGTCGGTAGCGTCGGCTGTGACCACACCATTGAGTTTGACGGTCAGGCGGTTGCCCTTGGCGGTGATCTCCAGCGTGTTCCACTGACCGCCGGCTTTGGGCATGGGCGAGACCTTGGCCACATCCACAATCGCGCCGGTGCCGTAAGACGGGTCAGGCCGGGTGTCCCAGATGTTGATTTCGTAGCAGGTGTCGGCGCCAATTTTTTTCGGGTCTTGGCAGCGGATGAAGATGCCGCTGTTGGTCTGTGAGTCCACCCAGAACTCGGCATAAATTTCTTGGTCGGCAAAGCTTTGTTTGGTGACCAAGTAGCTCGGGCCCACCTTTTGAATCAGGTCGGCTTGCAGCATGCTGTCCTGAATGCGCCAGTTGGCGTCGCCCACCACGATGTAGCCATTGAGGTTGCTGTCTTTGTCAAACAAAGCGGTCCAGCTCTTGTCGTGCATGCCAAGGTTGGCGCAAGCGGCCAAGCTCAGTGCCGCCGTGGCGATGGCAATACGTTTCCAAGTGAATGTCTGCATAGTTGTCTCCTGCTGTTGTCGTCGTTAAAAAACTCACATCGGGTCAATCGCTACTGTGGCTGCGTTGTATTCAAACAGCCAGGTGTAGCGCGCGTTGATCTTGTCGGTGGTCCATTCGTTGCTCACATATGTCTGAGCACCGGCGGCATCGCGCAGCAGGGGATTGTGAAAGCGTTTGGCATTCTCTGTCGAGCCCACCACGATGTTGGAGGTGCGTTCCAATCGCACGGCCTCGTATCGCGCAAGCGCGGTTTCGGGTTGGTCGGCATAGCGCTCCAGGCAGCGCGCCAACACAATCGCGTCTTCCAAGGCCATCATGGCGCCCTGAGCCAAGAAGGGCAGCGTGGGATGGCACGCATCGCCCAACAGGCTGATGCGACCTTGCTGCCAAGTGGGCAGGGGCGGGCGGCCCATCAAGGCCCATTTGTAGGGGGTCTCGATGTGGGCAATCATTTCTTGCACATCGCTGTGCCAGCCCGCAAAGTCTTGCGCGCATTCAGCTTGGGTGCCGCGTTGGTTCCACGACTCTTCTTGCCAGTCGTCGCGCTCGACAATGCCGACAAAGTTGACCAACTCCCCCCGGCGCACCGGGTAGTGCACCACATGGCGACCAGGGCCTACCCAGTTGATGCCCACGGGGCGTTGCAGGTGGGCCGACAACTGCTCCGCAGGAACCAAGCCGCGCCAGGCCATGCAGCCCGTGAACACCGGCTGGTCGGCGCCAAACAAGCAGCGTCGCACCACCGAGTGCACGCCGTCGGCACCGATCAACACATCGCCCACGGCAGACGCGCCTTGCTCAAAGTGCAGGGTGACGGTCTGGCCCTCTTGCTGAATGTCTTTGACTTTGTGGTTCAGGTGCACGCAGCCTGGACGCAGCTTGTTCAGGGCATCGACCAACACGCGGTGCATGTCGGCGCGGTGCAGCATCAGGTAGGGGTAGCCGTAGCGCGCGATCGACTCGGCGCCCAGGTCAAACAACTGCCAGGTTTGGCCCGTGCTCCACAGGCGTATTTCTTTGCCGGTGGGGTGGCAGGCCACGGCACTGAGTTCGTCGCCAATGCCGAGTTCGTAGAACAAGCGAGAGCCATTGGCGCTCATCTGTACCCCAGCGCCAACTTCGCCCAGTTGGGCGGCCTGCTCAAACACCGCCACGTCAAAGCCTTTTTGGGCCAGGGCCAAAGCGGTCATCAAGCCGCCAATGCCGGCGCCTGCAATCAGTATGCGCATGGTGAATTCACTCGGGTTTGATGTTGCGACGGGTGACGATGGTGCGCCACTTGGTGAGGTCTTGCTCAATCGCTTGCGCTAAAAATTCGGCACTCGAATTGACGGGCTCTAAGCCCCCCGCCACGATTTGTGCGCGTGTGTTGGGCTCTGTCACCACTTTGAGCAAGGCCTTTTCCAGCACAGCGGTCACGGCTGGCGGCGTGTTGGCCGGTGCGACCAAGCCGAACCATGAATAGGCTTCCCACGAGGCTTTGCCCATCAGCTCGCTCATGGTGGGAATGTCGGGCAAACCGGGGTAGCGCTTGGTGCCGGCCACGGCGTAGGTGTTGACCTTGCCGGCCTTGATCTGCGGCGTCATGAATTGCGCGGTTTCGAAAATCAAATCAACTTGGCCACCCAGCAAATCGTTCAAGGCCGGGGCACCGCCACGGTAGGGCACGTGCACCAGAGGCACGCCCGTCATTTCTTGAAACAGTTCACCGGCCAAATGGCCAATTGAGCCCGTGCCTGCGGTGGCATAGGTCAGGCGGTTGGCCTTGGCGTAGGCCAGCAGATCGGGCAGGGTTTTGGCGGGCAAGCCGGCACGCCCAGCCAGCATCATGGGGCCGCGCACCACCATGCCAATCGGTTGGAACGATTTGATAGAGTCATAGTTCAGGTTGGTGTAGAGCGCTGGGGCCACCACCAAGCTGCTGGTCCCGCCCCACAACAAGGTGTAGCCATCCGCTGGGGCGCGCGCCACCCAGGTGGAGCCCACCGTGCCGCCCGCACCCGCGCGGTTGTCAATCACGACGGGTTGTCCCAGTACCTGAGACAGTTCTTTGCCAATCAGACGGGCGTTGGCGTCGGTAGGCCCACCAGCCGGGAAGGGCACAACGATGGTGATGGCTTTGCTGGGAAATGTGTCGGCCTGGGCGCTCACGCTCAGACACACACTGCCTGCCAAAGCCAGCAACATGCGGCGACCAGCGGACACAGGGCGATGCAAGATGAGGTGCATGGGTGTCATGGGGGGTTGTCTCCGAAAAAACAAAGTTGAAACAAGGATACAAAACTGACGCTGTGACCGATTGGACGATGTTTCTTTTGCAGCCAGCGCAAAACTAATTTTCAGCCCAAGCGTTGACGCTGGGCAGGTCTGCTTCTAGAGTCTGCGCCATTCAACTGGAAGGACTGGCTATGACACACGAGATGGAACAACAACTTCGAATTCGCCAACTGGTGGAAAACTGGGCCGTGTGGCGCGACGCCGGTTTGTGGGACCGTTTTCGCACCGTTTGGCACGACGACGGCGTGATGATGGCCACCTGGTTTCAAGGGCCGTTTGAAGAGTTCATCCGCGTCACCATCGAGGGCTGGAACAAGGGCGTGAGCATTCTGCACTTCTTGGGCGGTTCTTCCATTGACGTGCAAGGCACCCGCGCCATTGCGCAAACCAAGATGACCATTTCGCAGCGCGGCCTGATCGAAGGCGTGTTGTGTGACGTGGTGTGTACCGGGCGCTTCTATGACTTTTTTGAAGAGCGCAACGGCCAGTGGGGCTTGGTGCACCGTCAACCCATTTATGAAAAAGACCGCGTGGATCCGGTGGACTCAGCGGCCACCTTGCAGTTAGACCAAGCCGCCTTGGCCAACTTCCCCGAA
The DNA here is from genome assembly GCF_003063395.1 of Limnohabitans sp. JirII-29. Classification (NCBI taxonomy): domain Bacteria; kingdom Pseudomonadati; phylum Pseudomonadota; class Betaproteobacteria; order Burkholderiales; family Comamonadaceae; genus Limnohabitans; species Limnohabitans sp. JirII-29. The sequence continues at coordinate 453,247 of NZ_NESB01000003.1, read as the reverse complement.
GGTTACCGTCACCTGGCCTACATCCAAACCCGCATCGGCTACACCGTGAAGATGGACATGCCCATGCTCAAAGGCGAGGGCGTGCAAGACCTGTACCGTCGTGGTGCCAACTGGTTGGCTGGTAAACCGCTGGAGCGTTGAACATGGCCCATCCACGCCGCACCCACCTGAAACTCTTGGGCAGCCTGCTGGCGGGGGCGCTGCCTTTGCGCGTCTTGGCCCAAGACGCTTACCCCAACCGCGCGATCCGCGTCATCGTGCCGCAGCCCCCAGGCGGCGGTTTCGACTTTGTGGCCCGCGTGTTGGCGGACAAACTGGGCCAGGTGTTCAAACCCGGCGTGGTGGTGGAAAACCGCACGGGTTCGGGCACTTTGGTGGGCACCGATTTGGCCGCCAAAGCGCCGGCCGATGGTTACACCTTGTTGATGGGTTCGGTGTCCAACCTGGTGCTCAATGCGGGCTTGTACAAAAACCTGAGCTACGACCCGGTGAAAGACTTTGAGCCGATTGGCTTGGCCGTCTCCTACAGCTACACCTTGGTGGCGCGCAAAGACTTGCCTTTTGGCAACTTGGCCGAATTGGTGGCTTATGCCAAAGCCAACCCCAACAAAGTGAGCTATGCCTCGGCGGGCAATGGTTCAGGCCAGCACATCTTGGCCGCTGCCTTGTGGCATTTGGCCGGCGTGCAGCTCACCCATGTGCCTTACCGTGGGGCACAACCTGCCTACACTGATTTGATCGGTGGGCGTGTGGATGTGTTCTTTGACTTGGCTTCCACCGCACGCACGCATGTGGATTCGGTCAGCCTCAAGGCCTTGGCCGTGTCGAGTGCGACCCGCTTGCCCATGCACCCTTCGGTGCCCACCATCCGTGAAACCGGTGTGGCGCCCTTGGAGCTGGAGTCGTGGTTTGGTTACTTCGCGCCTGCGCGTACGCCTGCGGCCGAGCTCAACCGCTTGCGCACCGAGCTGCGCAAAGTCATCACCTCGCCCGATGTGATGGAACGTTTTGAAAAAGCCGGCGGCAAACCTTTGGCACTGATTGGCGATGACGCCAAGGCCGTGTTGCGGCGCGACTTGGACCGTTGGTTGCCCTTGATCAAGGCGGCAGGGTTTCAGCCGGAGTGATATGGCTCACACCATGCGACTTCACCGAGTTCTTCGCGCGCCACCTGAGCGTGTCTACCGTGCGTTTCTTGACGCAGACGCCTTGGTCAAATGGCTGCCGCCCCATGGGTTCACGGCCAAGATGCATCACATCGAACCCATCGTGGGTGGCACGTTTCGCATGTCGTTCACCAATTTCAGTTCGGGCAACAGCCACAGCTTTGGCGGCGAATATTTGGAGCTGGTGCCGCATCAGCGCATTCGCTACACCGACACGTTCGACGATCCCCATCTGCCAGGCACCCTCACCGTGACGGTGGAGTTCAAGCCTGTGTCGTGCGGCACCGACCTCAGCGTGGTGCAAGAAGGCATTCCGGAGGTCATTCCCTTAGAGTCTTGCTACCTGGGTTGGCAAGAGTCGTTGATGCTCTTGGGGCAACTGGTGGAGGCAGACATTCCGGGTTAGCCACCTCAAAACCCCTGCTGCCCCGTCCACTTGCGCTCGTAGTCGTAGCGCTCAAACTCTTCCACCATGAAGTCGATGAAGCTGCGCACCTTGGCTGACAAGTGCTTGCGGCTGGGGTAGGCCAGGTTGATGTGCAGGCGTGGCAAGTCCCAGTCGTCCAGGATGGGCACCAAGCGCCCGGCCACGATGTCTTCGAACACGATGTAGGTGGGCTGCACCAAGATGCCCGTGCCCTCTAGCGCCGCAGCGCGCAAGATTTGCCCATCGTTGGATTCGAGCAAGCCCGGCGCCGGCACCACCACCGAGGCGTCACCTTGGGTGAAACGCAATTCGTTGGGGTTGTTGGCATGCAGGTACACCAGCAGTTGGTGGGCTGACAAATCGCTGGGGTCTTGGGGTGTGCCCACGCGTGCCAGGTATTTGGGCGAGGCCACCAAAATTCGCCGCGTGGTGGCCAAGCGGCGGATGGTGATGTTGCTGTCGGGCTCCATCTCACGCGTGCGCACCGCCACGTCAATGCCGTTGTCGATCAAATCCAGGTAGCGGTTCGAGGCCTCGATGTGCACCTTCACTTTGGGGTAGCGCTGGGTGTAGTCGCCAATGCGTGGCGCAATGAGTTGCATGGCAAACGACAACGAGGCGCTGATGCGCAGCGTGCCGCTGGGATCGAGCGTGGCCGAGTTGACCTCGGACTCGGCATCGGCCAAGTCGTTGAGGATGGCGCGAGCCCGGTTGAAAAACGCCTGGCCTTCACCCGTCGGGTAGAGGCGTCGGGTGTTGCGCTCCACCAAACGCACCGCCAAGCGCGCTTCGAGGGAAGCGAGGTGACGGCTGGCAGCCGCATTGGACAGGTCCAGGGCCAAGGCCGCTTTGCTCAGGCTGCCGGTTTCGACCACGCGGACAAACAGTTCTAATTCTTTGAGGCGATCCATGTATCTTTCCGCTAGCCGGAACAATGATTTTCTATTTTGGGTCTTTCAATCGCCTGTCGCAAATCTTAAAGTCGCCGACACGTCATCACCCAAGGATTTGAGACATGCGTAATTTGAACCAAGACACCATCACGCAAGCCGTGATTGCGCGCTTTGCCAACACCCCTGACCCGCGCCTGAAAGAAATCATCAACAGCTTGGTGCAACACCTGCATGCGTTTGCGCGTGAGGTGCGCCTGACCGAGAAAGAGTGGGAGCAGGGCATCGACTTCTTGACCCGTGTCGGCCACAAGTGCGACGACAAGCGCCAAGAGTTCATCTTGTTGTCTGACACGCTGGGCCTGTCCATGCTGACGGTGGCCATGAACAACGACAAGCCAGACGGCTGCACCGAAGCCACAGTGGTCGGGCCGTTTCATGTGGAAGATGCGCCGCACTACGAACACGGCGACGATGTGGGCAACGGCGCCGTCGGTCAACCCTGCTCGGTGCGTGGCACCGTGCGTGGCTTGGACGGCAAGGCCATTGCGGGTGCCACGATGGAGGTGTGGCAAGCCGATGCCAATGGCTTGTACGACGTGCAACTGCCCGATTACGCGCACGCGTCTGCACGCGGCATTTTGAAGTCGGGCCCAAATGGCGAGTTTCACTTTCGCTCCATCCTCGCCGAGTCCTACCCCATTCCGCACGACGGCCCGGTGGGCGAGATGCTGATTGCCACCAACCGCCACCCCTGGCGTCCCGCGCACTTGCATTTCATGATCGTGGCCGAGGGCTACGAGACCTTGACCACCCATGTGTTCCGCAACGACGACCAATACCTCGACTCGGACGCCGTGTTTGGTGTGCGCCAGTCCTTGGTGACTGACTGGACACAACAAGCCGATGGCAGCTGGTTGGTGGATTACGACTTTGTGTTGAACCCCGTGGCCGCCTGAGTGCTGGGTGTGTTGCCGGAGCCTTCATGATCTTCACCTTCATCCTGATCGACAAGCCCGACCACGCCGAGTTGCGTGCGCGCATGCGTCCTGAGCACAAAGACTACTTGGCGCAAGTGGCCGAGCACATCGCTTTTGCCGGGCCGCTGACGCATGACGACGGCCAGACCATGCTGGGCAGTTTGCTGGCAATTGACTTTGCCTCGCGTGACGCAGCCCATGCCTGGTTGAGCCAAGAGCCCTTCACCAAAGCCGGTTTGTATGCGCGCACCGAAGTGCACGCCTTCGTCAACCTGTGGCCGCAAAAGGCGGGTTTTCCGCCTGCGGCGCATTGAAAGGCACCCGCTGTGATCAAACACATCGTGATGTGGGACGTGCAGGGCGACACGCCTGCGCAAAAGCAAGCCAACCGCCAGCTGATTCAATCTCAGTTTGAGGCCTTGCGGGGGCATATTCCAGGCCTGTTGCATGTGGAGGTGGGCATTGACCACAGCCATGTCGACTATGCTTGCGATGTGGTGCTCTACACTGAGTTTGATTCGCAAGAGTCATTGGATGCGTATGCATCCCACCCCGCGCATTTACGCGTGAAGCAAACCCTAGGGGCGGTGCGTATTGCCCGCCACCAAGTGGATTTTGTGAGCACATCTGTTGCATAAATTTGTTTTTCTTTTTCTGAGGCTTTCATGACCATTTCCAAAGACGCCATCGACCATCTGTTCACCAACGCACGCACCGCCAACGGCTTCATCGACAAGCCCGTGCCTTTGAGCCTGCTCAAAGAGGTGTACGAGATCGCCAAGATGGGCCCCACCTCGATGAACACCCAACCCACACGCTACGTGTTCTTGACCACCCCCGAAGCCAAGGCTCGTTTGTTGCCCGCCTTGTCTCCCGGCAACGTGGACAAAACCAGCCAGGCACCTGTCACCGTGATCGTGGCCAACGACACCCAGTTCTTCGAGCACATGCCTGTGGTGTTCCCCAACAAACCCGATGCCAAAGAAATGTTCGCGGGCAACGCTGGTTTGGCCGCAGGCACTGCCTCCCGCAACGGCACCTTGGGCAGCGCCTATTTCATGATTGCTGCCCGTGCCTTGGGCCTGGACTGTGGCGCCATGAGCGGCTTTGATGCCGCCAAGGTCAATGCCGAGTTCTTCCCCGATGGTCGCTGGCAAGCCAACTACCTGATCAACCTGGGTTATATGGACACCAGCAAGTTGTTCAATCGCAACCCACGCTTGACGTTCGAGCAAGCCACGCAAGTTCTGTAAGACAGCGCGAGACCCACCTCATGGCCACTTTGTTTGACTTCACTGCGTTCGCGCGCCCTTGGGTGCGTGGCTTGTCGGCTGTTGTGTTGGCGGGCCTGGCCGCAGCTCCCGTGCTGGCGGCTGAGCCTGCATACCCCACCAAGCCCATCCGCCTGCTGCTGGGTTTCCCGGCCGGTGGTGGCTCAGACATCGTGGCGCGTTTGGTGGCCAAGCCGCTCGGCGAGCGCTTGGGGCAAAACGTGGTGGTCGACAACAAACCAGGCGCCGGGGGCAACATCGCGTCTGAGATGCTGGTGCGCGCAGCGCCAGATGGCTACACCTTGATCTTGCTGCCCAGTGGTCACGCCAGTGGTGCCGCCATGAAAAAGAGTTTGCCGTTTGATCCGGTGAAAGACTTCGCCTGGGTCAGCACCATCACCACGTATCCGCTGGCGCTGACTGTGGCGCCAGGTTCAGCCATCACTTCGTTTGCCGATTTGGTCAAACGCGCCAAGGCCGAGCCCAACAAATACACCTACTCCTCCGTGGGGGTGGGCACCGCCATGCACTTGGTGGCCGAATGGGCCTTCAGTGAAGCCGGTGTGCAAATCACCCATGTGCCGTTCAAGGGTGGCACGGGCCCCTTGACCGAGCTGTTGGCAGGACGTGTGGATGTGATGATCGACACCATGACGCTGACAGCCTCGTTGCTCAAAGACCAGCGCGTGCGCGCCATCGCCGTGACATCGCCTGCCGGCAACAGCCCGGTGCCTGGTGTGCCCACGGTTGCCGACACCTTGCCGCAGGTGGTGTTCGAGTCGTGGTTGGGCATTGCCGCACCGGTGGGCACACCGCCCGCCATCCTGGAGCGAGTCAACAAAGAACTGCGTGCGGTCTTGGCTCAAGACGATGTGCGCCAAAAGCTGATTGACTTTGGCGGCACCCCGCGGGCCAGCAGCCCAGCGGAGTTTCGTCAGCGCGTCGAGCGCGACATTGGCAACCTCAAAAAAGTGGTGGCCGACCGTCGCATTGAGTTGGAGTAAAACCCCTCGCGCTCAAAACGCGCAAGGGCATTCCATCCGCCATGAACCCGCATCCCCAATGATCAAGGGGTGCTGATGGCCGCTTTGTGCCATGCGATTGGGTGTGGGCACCTCCATGCCAGCACGTTTGTAGTAGCGGCCATAGTCTTTCATCGGCAGCCAGTCTTGGCGGATGGGCGGCGCGGCTTGGGCCAAGCTCTCATAAGTGCCGGCTCCGTACACCACGTTGCCACCCACCATGGTGAGCACTGATTCGAGGTTCTTGATCTCGTCCACCGGCATGTTGAAGTAGTCGCCCGACAAGAACACCAGGTCGGCAAACTTGCCCACTTCGAGCGTGCCTTTTTTGGTTTCTTCGTTGGACATCCAGGCGCCGCCCGTGGTGTACAGGCGCAAGGCTTCGGTGCGATCCAGCAGGTTGTGGTCACCTTGCAGCTTGGCGCCGCCGAGTGTTTTGCCCGTGATCAGCCAGTGCACGCCCACCCACGGGTTGTAGCTGGTGGCACGGTTGCCGTCGGTGCCTGCGGCCAGTGGGATGCCCATTTCGCGAATGCGCTGGATCGGTGGCGCGTTGGCTGAGACCTGGGGGCCATAGCGTTTGAGGAAGGCTTCGCCGTCCAAGGACATGCGGTTTTGGATGTTGATGCTGCCGCCCAGTGCCGCCACACGCTCCAGCGTTTGGGGCGACAGCGTTTCGCAGTGGTCCAAGCCCCAGCGCAGGCCGGTGAGCGGCACTTCGCGGTGCACTTGCTCCAGCACACCCAAGATGCGCTGCGCCGTGGCGTCAAAGCTCGCGTGCATGCGAAACGGCCAGCGTTGCCCGGCTAAAAACTTGCCCACGGCGGTGAGCTGGCTCTCCATCACGGCAGGGATGGTGGGCGGTGCCTTGTCAAAGTTGGTCACGTCACCGGCGGCCCAGACGATGTATTCACCCGCGCCGAGCATGCGGAAGTAGTCGTCGCCTTCGCCCACTTGAACCATCTTGCTCCAGGCTTGGTAGTTGTCGATCTCCTTGCCACCGGCTTGCGCAAACAGCTCGTAGCCAATGCGCATGGTCATTTTTTTGTCGCGTGCCAACTGGGCAATGGCGGCGTAGTTGTCGGGGTAATTTTGGCCACCACCGCCGGCGTCGATCACGCTGGTCAGTCCCAGGCGGTTGTTCTCGCGCATGAAATGCTGGGTGGACAAAATTTGGTCATCGGGCGACAGGCGTGGAATCTTCAACCAGGTGTTGACCAGCGCAGGCAGGCCAATGGTGGCGACCAACAAACCGGTGGGGTTGCCCGCGCCGTCGCGCTCGATCTGGCCGCCAAAGGGGTTGGGTGTGTCTTTGTTCCAGCCCAGCACGCGCAAGCCTGCGCGGTTGATCCACGCACGGTCGTACAAGTGCATGATCATGGCGGGGGTATCGCCCGTGGCGGCGTTGATTTCGTCCAATGTGGGGAAGCGCTTTTCGGCAAACTGCGCCCAGGTCCAACCGCCAATCACCTGCACCCAATGCGGTGAGGGTGTGCGTTGCGCTTGGATGCGCAAAATTTCCAGGCCATGGCTGAGCGAGGACAAACCGTCCCAGCGCACTTCCATCGAGTAGGTCAAGCCGCCGCGGATGAAGTGGGTGTGGGCGTCGTTCAGACCCGGCACGATGGTGCGTTTTTGGGCGTCGATGACGCGGGTGTTGGGGCCCTTGTGGCGCATCACCTCGTCCTCGGTGCCAATGGCCAAGATCTTGCCGTCAGCCACCGCCAAGGCCGAGGCGGTCGGTTGCTTGGGGTTGAGGGTGGCCATGCGGCCATTGATCACGATGGTCTCGGCACTCACGCTGGGCGCCAGCAGGCTGGCACAACCGCTGATGGAGGACAGGCTGCCGACAGCCACGCCGCCGCCAATCAAGTCACGCAAAAACTGGCGTCGCCCGAAATAACTTTGGGCGTTCTCTGACGGGGTTTGGCAACTGAGGTCGGTGCAATCGGGTTGCAGGCAAAGCATGGCGTGTCTCCTTGGTTTGCCGCGCATCATGTCTGGCGATGCGGCTGGAGGCTGACACGTTGGTGACTGGACGACCTCAATGCTTTCAGGCAATGCTCGACATGGACAAAAACATGGGCGATGGATCTGGGGACTGATTGCCTTGCAGCAACACAAAACCGAGCTTTTGATAAAAGCCCACAGCGTTGGCGTCGGCATCCAGGTAGACGCCAAAACTGCCCACGTTGACGGCGCTCGCTTGAGCCGCTTGCAAGGCGATCTTGATCAACTGCTGACCCAGACGGTGCTGCTGGTAAGACTTGGCCACACCGAGCATCACCACCCGCGTGCAAGGGATGGTTCGGGGCATAGACCCTAGCTCAAGCACACTCAAGCGAGAGAGTTCGATGCTGTGGTTGGCCAGCGTGACAAAACCCACCAAACGCTGAGCGTCGTCGCTGTCCAGCAAGGCGTAGGCGACGCATACACCTTGGCGCACTTGCTTGGACAAGTTGTGTCTGGCAAAACGGTTGATGGCATCCAAGCCGCAGTCGAAATCTTTCAGTCCTGGGTGTTTGACCGTTGGGTCAAACAGCGATGAAACGATGTTCATTTTTTCTGCTGCGGCAGAGGGGGCAGGGCCATCAAGTCTTTCATGGCTTTGGTGGGCTTGGGGGACTGCATGACCAAACGGGCCAAGTTGAGTTGGCCTTCTTTGGACAAGGTGATGGCTGCATGTGCCAGCAACACTTTGCGCGCCTTTTCGATGGCAGAACTCATGACAAACGAAGACAAGTCCATGCCGTCTAACAGCGCGGCTTTGTTGAGAAGTTCTTTGGCATCCGCGGTGGTTTTGAGTTCCATGCGTGCACTTTTTAAGGCTGTGGCAGTCATCTGTTTCTCCGAATGAAGTGGCTTAATGTACGGCTATTGGTCGTCTTTGTAAAGAATGGGGCGATGCAAATACCCTGTCACCAAGGTACACAGCCAAAGGGAAAACGCTGACATCTGCACGGGTGATCTTCTTTAGCATGCTCACAGTTTTTGTCGAAACCTTTTCCCCTTTCAGGAGACGCCATGCCCAACTATTCACTCAATGTGGACGGAACCCCGCAGACCGTGCAAGCCGAGGTCGATGAACCTCTGCTGTACGCCTTGACCGACAAGCTCAAGCTCAAGGGGCCTAAGTTTGGTTGTGGCTTGGCCCAGTGCGGTACCTGCACCGTGTTGGTCGATGGCAAGCCAGTGCGCTCGTGTGTCACCCCCACCAGCGCGGTGGTGGGCAAGCCCATTCGCACGCTCGATGGCTTGGCCAAAAACGGTCAACTGCATCCGGTGCAAGAAGCCTTTGTGCACGAGCAAGCGGCGCAATGCGGCTACTGCTCGAACGGCTGGATCATGAACAGCGTGGCCTTGCTGGAGAAAACGCCCAAGCCCACCCAGGCCCAAATCAAACAGGCATTCACCAATGTGCAATGCCGCTGCGGCACCCAAATTGCCATCATGCGCGCCGTCAAACGCGCCAGCGACACCATGACCCCCAACGCCAAAGCCTGAAGGAGCCACCATGAACACCCCCAAGCTTTCTCGTCGTGAATTCATGCAGACCCAAGGCGCGCTGATTGTGGGCGCCAGTGGTTCTGTCTTTGTGGGCGATGCCCTCGCGCAAGCCGCTGCGCCAGTGGTGATTGGCCCGCAACCCACCGCACTTGACACCTGGATTCGCATTGCCACCAATGGCCACGTGACCGCCAACTTTGGCAAGATGGATTGCGGCCAGGGCCTCGATACCGCCATCGCCCAAATCGTGGCCGAAGAACTCGATGTGTCGATGGACGCGGTCACCGTGGTGATGGGCGACACCCGCCTCACCCCCAACCAAGGCGGCGGCAGCGGCAGCACCGGTTTGCGCATGGGCTCCAACCCGCTGCGCAACGCAGCCGCTGAAGCCCGTCGTTTGTTGGTCGAAGCCGCCTCGGCCCGTTTGGGCGTGGCCGCCAGCGAGCTGGCCACCGAGAACGGCCGCGTGTTCGTCAAAGCCAATACGGCACAAAGCGTGAGCTATGCCGACTTGATTGGTGGCAAAGACTTTGGGGCTTCGTTGAAGTGGAACAACGCCATCGGCAACGGCATGAATGCCCAGGGCATGGCCAAACCCAAAGATGTGTCGCAGTACAAGATCGTGGGCCAAGGCATCAAGCGCAAAGACATTGCCGACAAGGTGGGCGCCAAAGAGCACTACACCGCGCACATCCGTCCTGACAACCTGTTGCATGCGCGTGCCGTGCGCCCGCCTGTGGCTGGGGCCATGCCGCTATCGGTCGATGCGGCGTCGATTGCCGACATTCCCGGTGCCAAGCACTTTGTCAAAGGCGGCTTTGTGGCCGTGTTGGCCGAGACCGAGTGGAATGCGGTGCGTGCATCGCGCCAACTCAAGGTCACTTGGTCTGACGTACAAGGCCCGTTGGGTGGGGGCGAAGGCACGGTGTTTGAGCACATCCGCTCGGCACCTGTGACCGCGTCCAACGCCATCCCCATTTTTGGCGGTAAAAAAGCCTACGACGCCAAGCCCACCTTGACGGCGCTCGCCTCGTCCAAGCGCGTGATCGAGGCCGAGTACGAGTGTTCGTTCCAGTCGCATGCGCGCATCTCGCCGTCGTGCGGCGTGGTCGATGTCAAGGGTGACCAAGTACAAATTTGGGCCGATGTGCAAAAGCCCCACTACTTGCGTGAAGGCATTGCCAAGTTCTTGGGCCTGCCCGAAGCCAATGTGCAGGTGAAGTGGATGCACGGCGCGGGCTCGTATGGCCGCAGCGATGCCGATGAGGCCCCTTATGAAGCCGCGCTGCTGTCCAAAGAGTTTGGCCGTCCCGTGCGCATGCAATGGTCGCGTGCCGAGGGCATCGCCTGGGACCCCAAAGCTCCCGCTGCGGTGATCACCATGAAAGCGGGCCTCGATGAGGCCAACAACGTGACGGGCTGGTTGCTCAAGGCCAAGGGCTTCAACGGCTGGGACGTCAAGTTCAACGCCGAGAGTCCTGAGCACACCTTGGTCGGCATGCAAACCGGCCACAAGAAGTGGACCGCCTACAACTTCAACGTGCCTGAAGAAAGCTACAAGTTCAACAACCATGTGCACTGGTGGGAAACCATTCCTCCGTACTTGGAACAAGCCTCGCCCATGCGCACCGCCCACATGCGTGCGCCGCAAGAAATGCAAACCCACTTTGGCCAAGAGTGCTTCATCGACGAAGTGGCGCACGCCACCGGCATGGACCCGGTGGCATTCCGCATGAAGCACATGCAAGACCCGCGTGAGGCCGACGTGGTGAAAGCGGCGGCTGAAAAACTGGGCTGGGCACCGCGCACCAAAGCACGCGGCAAGTCGACGGCCAAGGTGATGACCGGTCGTGGCATGGCCTTGCACGCGGGTTACCAGTCGTATGCGGCCGTGGCCTGTGAGGTCGAAGTGCACCGCGACACGGGACGCATCTGGGTCAAGAAGCTGGTGATCGCCAACGACTGCGGCCTGATCGTCAACCCGATTGGTGTGCGTGCGGCGATGGAAGGGCAAATCATGCAGGGCATCAGCCGCTCGTTGTATGAAGAAGTCCATTTCGATCCTCAGCGCGTCAACAGCGTGGACTGGAACAGCTACCGCATCGCCAACTTGGACGACATTCCGGGTCAAGTCGAGATCGTCTTGCTCAATCGCCCCGACAAACCCATTGGCGGTGCCGGTGAGCCCGCCATCGTGTGTTTCCCCGCTGCCATTGCGAATGCGGTGTTTGACGCCACGGGTGTACGCATTCGCCGCTACCCGCTGGCACCCGCACGCGTCAAGCAGGCCTTGACCACCTGAGCGGGTTGCACACCATGTTCACGCCGATGCTTCGTCGCACTTGGTGGGTGACTTGTCTGGGCTTAGCGCTGTGCAGCGGCGCACAGGCGCAAGACAAGTTCCCGTCCAAAACCGTGACCTTGGTGGTGCCGCAAACCGCAGGCGGCGCCAACGACGCCATTGCCCGCGTGCTGGCGCAAAAGCTCAGCGAGCAATGGGGTCAGCCCGTGGTGGTGGAAAACCGCCCCGGCGCCGGTGGCAATGTGGGCACAGCGTCGGTGGCCAAGGCCAAGAACGATGGCTACACCTTGCTGGTCAATGCCGACAGTGCGCAGGTCATCAACCCGTTTCTCTACCAGCGCACCGGCTTTGACCCGGTGAAAGACTTTGATCCGGTGGCCCCGTTGGCCAAGGCCGGTTACGTGCTGGTGGCCAACCCGGCGTTGCCTGCCAACACCGTGGCCGAGCTGATTGCGTTGGCCAAGTCCAAGTCGGATCCGCTGGCCATTGCCTCGGCGGGCAATGGCACCTTGAACCACCTGATTGGCGAGATGCTGCAAAAGGCCACGGGCATTCAGTTGCAGCACATTCCCTACAAAGGCGCGGCCATGGCAGCGACCGATGTGGTGGGTGGGCAAGTGCCGCTGTCGGTGCAAAGCATGCCGTCCTCGATTGCCTTCATCCGCTCGGGCAAGCTCAAGGTCTTGGGGGTGGTGAACGAAAAGCGCTTGGCCGCACTGCCCGATGTGCCCACCATTGGCGAGACCGTCAAAGGCTTTGGTGCCACCCCGTGGTACGGCATGTTTGCACCCGCTGGCACGCCCAAGCACATCTTGGCGCAAATTCAAGACGAGGTGGCCAAAGCCCTGGACGCCAAGGAAACCCAAGACAAGTTGGCGACTCTGGGGTGCGAGCCTTTCAAAGGCAGCGCAGAGCAACTCGCTATCATCGTGCGCGACGACTTGCAGCGCTGGTCGCGCATCGTCAAAGATTCGGGTGCGAGAGTCGATTAGCCAGAGTGAGAACACATGAACATACGACAGTTGTTAGCGGCACTTTTGGGTGCCGCTTCTTTTTTGGGGGCCTCGGTTGCGTCAGCCGCTGAGCCTTTTCCCACACGGCCCGTCAAGTTGCTGATTGGCTTTGCGCCGGGCGGCAGCTCGGACACCGTGGCGCGCATCATGGCACCGCGCATGGGCGAGTTGCTCAAGCAATCGGTGGTGATCGAAAACCGACCCGGCGCGGGTGGCAACATCGCCTCTGAGCAATTGGTCAAAGCTCCCGCAGACGGCTACACCATCATGCTGGGCACCATTGGCTCGCTGGCGGTGAACCAGCACATCAACAAGCTCAGCTACAACCCCGTCACCGACATGCAGGCCTTGAGCATGGCCATCGTGTTTCCCAACGTCTTGGTGGTCAACGCCAACAGCGACATCCGCAGCCTGGACGACTATGTGCGCCAGGGTAAGGCCGAGCGTTCACGTGCGTCGTTTGGCTCTTCGGGCATTGGCAGTGCAGGGCACTTGGCGGGTGAGTTGTTCAAAGCCACTGCCAACCTCAACAACCAGCACGTGGCCTACCGGGGTGGCGCGCCCGCCATGAACGACTTGTTGGGCGGCGTGCTGCCCTCCATCTTCTCCAGCCCGACCGATGCCATGCAGTTCATCCAAAACGGCAAGCTGCGTCCACTGGCCGTGACCAGCGCCAAGCGCATGGAGGTGTTGCCCAACGTGCCCACCATCGCCGAGTTGGGCTACCCCGGCTTTGAGGCTGTCAACTGGTACGCCTTCACCGCACCTCTGCGCACCCCCCCCGAGGTTGTGAAGCGTTTGAACGAGGTGATCACCATGACCCTCAGCGACCCCCAGATAGCCGCGCAGCTGCGCAAACTGGGCTTGGCCCCCACACCCACCTCGCCCGAAGACACCGCGCGCTACATGCGCGCAGAGAGCGACAAGTGGGGCGCAATTGTGCGCAAAGCAGGCATTAGCGGAGATTGACATGAGCGCCACCATGGCTGAAAAAATACTGGCTCAACGTTCGGGCCAGACCCAGGTACACGCGGGCGACATCGTCGTGGCCAACGTGGATTACGCGATGGTGCACGACGCGCGTGCACCCAACGCCATTCGCATGGTCGAGAAGATGGACGCCAAGTTGCCCTTTGCGTCCAAGACCGCGTGGGTGCTCGACCATTACTCGCCCCCGCCCACGGTAGAGGCGGCACAAGGCCACAGTGCGATGCGCCGTTTTGCCAAAGAACACGGCAGCCAGCTCTACGACATTGGCGACGGCATTTGCCACCAGGTGCTGCCTGAAGGCGGCCACCTGACCTGTGGTGACTTGGTGGTGGGCACCGACACCCACTCGGTCACCTATGGCGCGTTCAACGCGTTTGGCACCGGCATCGAAGGCACCGACGTGAGCGCCGTCATGGCCACCGGCAAGGTGTGGCTGCGTGTGCCCGAGTCGGTGCGCGTCACCCTCAACGGACGTTTGCAACCCGGTGTCTGGGCCAAAGACCTGACGCTGTACATGCTGGGTCGCTTTGGCGCGGAAGGCTTGAACTACCGTGCCATCGAGTACGTGGGCTCAGCCGTGAACGCCATGGAAATCGACGACCGCATGACCCTGGCCAACCACGCCGCCGAACTCGGCGCCAAGGCTGCGCTGCTCGAAGCCGATGACAAAACCTTCGCTTGGCTGGCGGCACATGGTGCGCGTCCACCTCAGCCTGTGTTTGCCGATGCCGATGCGGTGTATGCCGATCGGCTGGACATCGACGCTTCGCAACTCGCGCCCCAAGTCGCGCGCAAGCATGCGGTGGACGATGTGGTGGCTGCTCACGAGGTGATTGGCCAAAAGATCAACTTCGCGCTGATTGGCACCTGCACCAACGGCCGCTTGGACGACATGCGCCAAGCCGCCGCGATTTTGAAAGGCCGTCGTTTGGCCTCGGGCGTGCGCATGATCATCACCCCGGCTTCGCGGCAAATTTATTTGGCGGCTTTGCGTGAGGGACTGATTGAGACCTTGACCGAAGCCGGTGCCTCGGTGGAAGCCGCAGGCTGCGGCACCTGCGTGGGCATCACCAACCATTTGATTCCAGGCGACCGCGAGGTGGTGATCTCCACCGCCAACCGCAATTTCCAAGGCCGTCTGGGCAACCACGAGGCCGAGATTTGGCTCGGCTCCGCAGCCACGGTGGCCGCGTCTGCCCTGACCGGGCGCATCACCGACCCGCGCACGGTTGAAGGTGGGCAATGGGAGGCCAGCCATGTCTGAGCATTTGATGGAAGCCACCGCCTGGGTGTTGGGCGACGACGTCAACACCGACCTCAACTGCTCGGGCAAATACCTGCCCGGCAAAGACGAGGCCTACATCGCGGCCCACGCCTTTGAAGCCGTCGATCCGAGTTTTGTGCAGCGTTTCAAGTCGGGCGACATCATCGTGGCGGGCACGCACTTTGGCATCAACTCCTCGCGTGAGCAGGCGGTGCACATCTTGCGCCGCATGGGCGTGGCGGCCATCGTGGCGCCGTCGTTCGGGCGTCAGTTTTTCCGCAACGCCATCAACAACGGGCTGTTGGTGCTGGAGTGCGACACCGCCGGTTTGCCCAACGGCGCGTCAGCGCGTTTGGACCTGCAAACCCACACCTTCACGGTGACCCCCTCCGACGCCAGCCAGCCACCCATCACGCGCAGTTTCAGGGCCTTGCCCGAGGCCATCCTGGCCATCTTGCGCGAGGGCGGGCTGATTCCGTTCTTGAAGAAATACCCCAACTGGGAAGTCACCGCATGACCACCACCTCTCGCGCCCCGGGCCGCGTCTCGCGCATTCGCCAAGCCTTGCAACAGCGTTTGGCCACGGTCAAGCAGCGCGCCTTGGTGGCGCCTGGCATTTACGACGGCTACGGCGCACGCTTGGTCGCACAAGCCGGGTTCGAAGCCGCGTACATGACGGGCAACGGCGTGTCGGCCTGTTTGTTGGGTCGTCCCGATGTGGGGCTGATTGATTTGACGCAGATTGCCAACCATGCCCGCAACGTGGCCGCTTGCATGGACTTGCCGCTGATTTGTGACGCCGACACTGGCTACGGTGGCATCGTGGCCTTGCAGCGCACGGTGGCTGAGTTCGAGGCCGCAGGCGTGGCCGCCATTCACATCGAAGACCAATGCTCGCCCAAGCGCTGCGCCCAGTTGCCCGGCGCGCGCACAGTGCTGCCTTTTGACGAGGCGGTGGCCAAAATTGCCGCTGCTGTGGCGGCGCGCAACGACCCCGACTTCATGGTGATTGGCCGCACCGACAGCGCGGCCTCGATGGGGCTAGACGAAGCCATCCGGCGTGCCCAGGCCTTTGCGCAGGTTGGCGCGGGGGCGGTGTTTGTGGAACTCAAAGGCCACGCGGGCATCTTGGCTGACATTCGCCGCATCGCCGATGTGGTGCCGGTGCCCTGTGTGGTCAACATCGACGCCGGTGGCGCACTGGCCGAGGTGACCTCAGACCAGCTGCACACCCACGGCATTGGCGTGGCGATTTACCCCGGCATGATTCGCAACGCCGTGGGTTTTGCCATGCGCGAAGCCCTGGGGCATCTCAAGCACGACGGCAGCACCGCCCAAGTGCGCCCACGCATGCTGTCTTCACGCGAGTACACCGACGTGTTGGGTTTGCCCGATGTGGAGGCATGGGAACAGCGCTTCGACCTCAAGACCTGAGGGGCACCTTATAGGCTTTGGCGAGGGCGTGTCATCAATTCATGATCTTGGTGCATCACATGGAATTCAGGTGTTCGCCAATTCTGGCAAGTAGCTGATCAAAATCAGGCTGTCCCTGGTAATAGAGCGTGGAAGACTTGCTGTATTCCCGAGTAAAAAGCGCCCGTTGCTTTGGATCGCTCAAAGTAAATGCTGAATTCTTGGAGATCACCAATTCATCGCCTGTCCGAAAGCGCTGTTGTTTTCTCTCCTGGTAAGCAGGCGTTTTCATGAATTCCTGCACTTCCTGTAGACCGAGCAGGCAGTACACGTCGTAGTAGTGCCGTAGGAAGTTGGCTGGAAACTCTTTGGCCTCGGCCAGACGCCGGTACTTGGTCGAAATGGTTTGGAGCTTCTCGACAAAGGTGTGTGTCGGCGCGTAGCACAGGACGTTCACCGCACGGTTGTCGAACACCTGTACGCCTTTGCCCAGGGCGAAATCCAAGGCCCATGAGGAGATCGTGACCGCTCGATTGGGAGCTGTGTCGTCAAACCCCAGCTCCAGCAGGATGCCGTCCTTCACCCCCGACAGCCCGGCTGTACGAGGTGAGTAAGACAGGCGAATGCCTGCGCTGCGCATTTTTTCGTCATCGAAAAAGGTGTCCCGCTCCACACTGTCGATGCCTGGGATGCTGATGCGCTTGGCCAGTTCGTCGTAATAAGCCAGCCGTGAGGCAATGTGAGCGGGCTTGTCCTGGTTGCGGCCGATTTTCACATCCATGTCGGCCGGAGGCTCGATACGGATGTCGATGTCTTCGGAGAACCGATGGATCACCCCGAAGCCTTTGGACAGGGATGTACCGCCCTTGAGCTCGAACACAAAACCCTGTGCCTGTATGCCCCATAGCCCGTGCATGATCCAGTAATCCTTCTCGACCAACATGGGGTCAAGGCCTCGACCGTTGGCGACAACCGCGAGCAATTGGTCGAAGTCGCGTCGCTCGTGAAGAAACTCAGCCATTGATCCATTCCCGGAACCGTTTGCGCGTGACCATGTTGCCGTAGCTTTCTATGGCCTCTAGCAGCCGATCCATATCGAAGGAGGGTAGTTTGCTGCGAGCCTGGCTGAGCACCACATCACGGTCTTCGGCCAGTTCTTCCAAGTTGTTGAGCAAGTCCACGTAGAGGAACTCGCGAGACAGCTTCTTCGGAAAACGGGGCTTCACCCGGAAATCGAACTGCCGATTTCCGAGACGGAAGACGCCGTGGCGCTTGTGGTTGTAGACCAACGTCCGGTTGTAGAGCTGCGTGGTGCCTAGGCCCACAGCGTTATAAGAAGAGGGCGAAAACACCAGGAATTCCTTGTCCCGCAGAAACCCCTTCACAACCTGATCGTCGGCTGGGGGGAGAGGGCCAAAGTTCGACTGCTTGGGGGCGTGGTAAAGCCCCTGAGCCAGCTTTTGAAGTTTGCCCATGGAGACCAGCTCACGCAGATGCCGATCTACCGCATTGCTTAGGCGAGCGAGATCCTCACGCCGATAGACATGACCGGCTTTCAGCTCATCTGCTAGGTGCGCAGTGGCACCCCGCAGGGATGCGGTGGGCAGTGAAGTGGTTGCTGGCACGAAAGATTTCTCATTGAAATTTCATGCATTTTAACGTCATTGACCCATCCCGCCATCTCCTCTGGTATCTCTTTGAGCTAACTGAGCGTTTCCCGGCGCGTGCCCAACGTTTTGCACATCAACAACAAATTTTCACGCGAGTACAACGACGTGTTGGGTTTGCCCGATGTGGAGGCATGGGAACAGCGCTTCGACCTCAAGACCTGAGGGGTGTCCTAGGGTCTTTACTTAGTATTCACGAGCAAGCCCCACAATAGACCTCCTTGCAGCCTGAGGCTGTGTTGATTTTGAGAGGGTCTATCCATGTTCCTGACTGTTCGTACCTTGTTCAAACCCCTGGTGGCAGGCCTGTTGTTGGCCGTCTCGGCCTTGGCTTTGGCACTGCCCACCCCCAAAGACATTGAAACTGCGGTTCGCGAAGGCCACATGGCGCAAGCCGAGTCGATGCTGCGCGAAGTGATCCAAGAAAAGCCCCAAAGTGCCAAAGCGCACTACGAGCTGGGCCAAGTGCTGGCGCGCGAAGCGCGCTACCCCGAAGCCCTGACGGAGCTCAAGCAGGCCAAAACCATCGACCCGTCGTTGAAGTTTGCCGGCAGCGATGCCCAGTTCAACGCCGTGTTCGACAAAGTCAGTGCAGCGGCCACGCCCGCCGTGACGCACAGCACGCCGTCCACCGCTATGGTGCAAGCCGCGCCTGCGCCACAAGCCCCTGCGGCCTCTGGCAGCTCGCCGCTGAGCTACATCTGGATTGCCATTGCGCTGGTGGTGGTCGTGGCCTGGTTGGCACGCCGTTTTGTGGCCAACAACCCACCTGCGGGTAGCCCCATGCCCGCGCCCATGCAACCTCAGCCCGCACGTGGCTTTGGCGCGCAGTTCACGCCCAACCAGCCAGGCTACGCCCCCCAGGGCTACCCCGCACAAACGCCCAGTGGTGGCTCCACCATGACCGGCGCTGTGGTGGGGGGCTTGGCCGGTGTGGCCGCAGGTTATGCCTTGTCCAAAGCCTTGGAAGGTGACCACCACAGCAGCACCAGCGCGCCGGTGGTGGACAACAACGGCGGCTATGTGCCATTTGATGCACCTTCACGCCCCGACTTGGGCAGCTTTGATGCGGGATCTGGCAGTGGTTGGGACGACAGCGGCAGCGATGCCTCTGGCGGTGGCGACGACAGCTGGTGATGTCTTGGCTTTTTTCTGCGCGCGGCCGTCTGGCCTGTGGCGCGCTGCTGGTGGGGGTGTTGACGGCGTGTGCCAGCTCTGGCCCTGAGCGACAAGCGGCAATCCCCACCGCTGTTCAAACCTTGGGGCTCAAAGACACTGCCACGCCAGAGGTGGCCGCCGATTGGTGGCGCGCCATGGGGGACCCGGTGTTGAACCAGATCGTGACCCAAGCCCTACAAGGGCAGCCCACCTTGGTGGTGGCGCGTGCGCGCCTGGAGCGCATGCTGGCCATGGCCGATGTGAGCCGCGCCAACGGCCTGCCACAAACCTCGGCCGCAGTAGACCTGTCGCGCCAGCGCTTCACCGAGAACGGCCTCTACCCCAAGCCGATTGCAGGCGGTGTGTACAACACGGGCAACGTGCAGTTGGGGCTGGGCTGGACGCCGGATCTGTTTGGCCAACACACGGCCGAATTGGCGTCGGCCTTGGGGCAGGTGCAAGCCGCCCGTGCCGATGCAGCTGCTGCTGCGGTGACCTTGGCCTCGCAGGTGAGTCGCAGCTACATCGCCTTGGCGCGTGTGGTGGCACAGCACGCGTTGGCGCAAGCCACGCTCACGCAGCGCAGCCAATTGCAAGGCGTCACGCAAATGCGTGTGGCGGCGGGCATTGACAACCAGTTGGAGTTGCACCAGTCAGACGTCGGGGTGTTGGAAGCGCGCACCCAGGTGCAGGCGCTGGACGAACAGATGGCTTTGCTGCGCCACCAGCTGGCAGCTTTGAGCGGGCAGGGCCCACAGGCTTATGACGGTTTGACGCCGCAACTCAGTGCCTTGCAACTGGAGGCCTTGCCTTTGAACTTGGGGGCCGATTTGCTGGGTCGACGAGCCGATGTGGTGGCGGCGCGCTGGCGCGTGGAGGCGGCCACGCAAGACGTGGCGGTGGCCAAAACCCAGTTCTACCCGAACGTGAATTTGGGCGCTTTCGTGGGCGTCAACGCCATTGGTTTGGACAACTTGTTTGACAACGGCAGCCGCCAAGTGGGCATCAGCCCGGCTTTGCGCTTGCCCTTGTTCGATGCCGGACGTTTGCGCGCCCAACTGCGTGGCCGCGAGGGCGACTTGGACGTGGCCATTGCCAGCTACAACGCCACCTTGCTGGATGCGGTGAAAGAAGCCAGTGACGCCATCAGCAGCAGCCTGTCTTTGCGCGTGCAATTGCGCGACCAACAGCAGGCCCTGGTGTCTGCCCAAGCGGCATTCGCCACCTACCGTGCGCGCTTTGCCGCAGGCTTGGTCAATCAGGGCGTGGTGCTGAATGCGCAAAGCCAATTGCTGGCGCAACAACGTGCGTTCACCGAGGTTCAGGCCCGTGCCCTGGACAACCAGGTGGTGATGATGAAAGCCTTGGGCGGCGGTTGGCGCGAGTCGCCACAAGAACAAAAAAATTGAAAGAAATCGCATGAGCCAACTGTCTGCCAATGAAAAAGCCAACGCACGTCGCCGAGGCTTGCAAGCCATTGCAGCGACGATCGGTGTCGCAGCTTTGGTGTGGGGGGGCTGGCACTGGGTGTCGGGCCGACACCATGTCAGCACCGACAACGCCTATGTGATGGGCCATGTGTTGCAAATCACGCCGCAAATCACCGGCACGGTGGTGGCCATCCAGGCCGATGAAACCGACTTTGTGCGTGCAGGCCAGGTGCTGGTCAAGCTCGACGCGTCGGACGCCCGCGTGGCGCTGGAGCAAGCCCAGGCCCAGTTGGCGCAGACCGTGCGCGAGGCCCGCGCCTTGTTTGCCAACACGGGGGCTTTGGCCGCGCAGGTCAAGCTGCGCGAGGCCGATGTGCAACGCGCCCAAACCGATGTGCAGCGCACCCAAGACGATGTGAACCGCCGTGCACCGCTGGTGCCCAGTGGTGCCGTGAGTCAAGAAGAGTTTCAGCACATCAGCGCCCAACTGAGTGCGGCCAAGAGCGGCCTCAACGTGGCGCAGGCGGCACTCGACGCGGCCAAAGAGCAATTCAATGCCGGTCAAACGCAAACCGAAGGCACCCGCATCGAGAGCCACCCCAGCGTGGCGCGTGCCGCCGCCAAGATGCGTGAGGCCTACTTGGCCCTGCAGCGCGTGAACCTGTTGGCACCCATCGATGGGCACATTGCCAAGCGCAGCGTGCAAGTGGGCCAGCGTGTGTCAGCAGGCGCGCCCTTGATGACCTTGGTGGCTTTGAACCAGTTGTGGGTCGACGCCAATTTCAAAGAGAGCCAGCTCAACGAGCTGCACATCGGCCAAAGCGCCGAGCTGGAAGCCGATGTGTATGGCCACAAGGTGACGTTCCACGGCAAGGTGGCGGGTTTGGGCGCGGGCACGGGCTCGGCTTTCTCACTGCTACCCGCACAAAACGCCACGGGCAATTGGATCAAGGTGGTGCAGCGTGTGCCGGTGCGCATTGTGTTGGACCCCCAGGAGTTGGCCCAGCATCCGTTGCGGGTGGGCTTGTCGATGGATGTGACGGTGGACACCGCGGACCAAAGCGGTAAAAACCTGGCCGACACCCGCCGTGAGGGCGCGGTGTCATCGACCGCCATCTACGACACACTGCAAGCCGCCGCCGATGCCGAGGTGCAACGCACCATTGCCGCCAACCTGGGGACGCACAGCGCCAAACCATGAGCGACACACCTGCCGCTGACGCCGCACCCACTGCACCGCCCTCAGCCCCTGCCAGGCCCGAGCCACTGCATGGCTTGATGCTGCTGCTGGGCACGCTGTCTTTGTCGTTGGCCACGTTCATGAACGTGCTCGACTCATCCATTGCCAATGTGTCCATTCCGGCCATCTCGGGCGATTTGGGGGTGAGTCCGGGGCAGGGCACTTGGGTCATCACCAGCTTTGGGGTGGCCAATGCCATTTCGGTGCCGCTCACAGGCTGGCTCACACAACGCTTTGGCGCGGTGCGTTTGATCACCATGAGCATCTTGCTGTTTGTGTTGACCAGTTGGCTGTGTGGCTTTGCCCCTTCGCTGGAGTGGCTGGTGGTGTTTCGCGTGCTGCAAGGCTTGGTGGCCGGGCCCATGATTCCGCTCTCGCAAACGTTGCTGCTCTCAAGTTACCCGGCGGCCAAGGCCGGCACGGCCCTGGCCTTGTGGGGCGTGACCACGCTGGTGGCGCCGGTGGTGGGCCCCTTGCTCGGGGGCTGGATCACCGACAACGTGTCGTGGCCCTGGATTTTTTACATCAACGTGCCGGTGGGCCTGGCCTCGGCGGCGCTGACCTGGGGCATTTACCGCAAGCGTGAAACGCCCACGCGCAAGCTGCCCATCGACAGTGTGGGCCTGACCTTGCTGGTGCTGTGGGTAGGCGCCTTGCAGTTGATGCTCGACAAGGGCAAAGAGCTGGACTGGTTTGCCTCCACCGAGATCGTGGTGCTGGGGCTGGTGGCCTTGATTGGCTTTGCCATTTTTGTGGTCTGGGAGCTGACCGACGAACACCCGGTGGTGGACCTGCGTTTGTTCAAAGGCCGCAACTTTGCGTTTGGCGCGCTGGCCTTGTCGATTGCCTATGGGCTGTTCTTTGGCAACGTGGTGCTGCTGCCTTTGTGGTTGCAGCAGTGGATGGGCTATACCGCCACCTCGGCCGGCATGGCACTGGCACCGGTGGGCATTTTGGCCATCTTCTTCACGCCGCTGGTGGGCAAGAAAGTGAACGCTTGGGACCCACGCTGGATGGCCACCGGAGCCTTCATTGTGTTTTCCCTCGTGCTGGTGTTGCGCTCGCACTTCAACACGCAAACCGACTTTGCCCACATCTTGTGGCCCACCTTGATGCAGGGCGCGGCCATGGCGTTCTTCTTCATTCCCCTGACCACGCTCACCTTGTCGGGCTTGTCGCCAGAGCGCATTCCTGCGGCAGCGGGCTTGAGCAACTTTGTGCGCATCACCGCCGGTGCCATGGGCACTTCGATTGCCACCACGCTGTGGGAGAGTCGTGCCGCCTTGCACCACGCCCACCTGACCGAACCGTTGAATCAGGCCAATGGGGTGTACCTGGCCACGCTGGAAGGCTTGAAGTCTGCAGGCCTGAGCAGCGAACAGGCCATGGCGCAGGTCAACCGCTTGATCGATCAGCAGGCATTCACGCGCGCCGCAGACGATATTTTCTTGGCGTCAGCGGGTTTGTTCATCGCCTTGATTGGCTTCATCTGGCTCACCCGGCGGCCCGCCCGCCATGGTGCAGCCTTGGCACCTGATGCGGGCGGCGCGCACTGAATTTGCGTGTTGAGGTCTCAGAGTGTGTGAGCCAACAAGGCTTGGCCCACCACCTCTTGCGTCACACGCTGCGCGGCTTTGTGGGTTGACGTCATGGGGCGACGCGCCGACCACACCAGCATGAGTTGACTCAGCAGCCGCGGCCGCTCGATGCGGTGGGTGCTGAAGTCTTTGGGCTTGGCAAAGTTGCTCAGGGTGTAGGCGGGCAGCACGGCATAGCCCAGGCCTTCTTTGACCAATTCCAAAATCGCATTCAAACCATCGATCTCCAGCACGATGTGGGGCTTGCGGTTGAGGCGCTGCATTTCGGTGTCGATCAGCAAACGAAACGCGTTGGGTCGGCTGGGCAAGATCAGCGGCAAATCAAACAGCGCTGACAAGGCCACCTTGGGTTGCAGTGCAGCACCCGCCAGCTTGGCTTTTTTGCCGGCAATCAAAATCAAGGCATCTTCGTGCAGCACCGTCATCTCTAAATCAGGCGAGGGCGGCGGGTTGTAGAGCACGGCCATGTCCAGGCGGCCCGCTCGCAGGCTCTCGAGCATGGGCACCGAAAACCCTTCGGTCAGCGACAGCTGTGACTGCGGCAACTGGTCGCGAAACGAAAAGGTCAGCGGCACCGTGATCAGCTTGGACAGGCTGGGCGGCAACCCGATGGACACGCGCCCCGTGAGGGCACCGCGCACCGAGGCCAGTTCTTCTTGTGCCACGCTCACTTGGTGCAAGATGCCGCGCCCGTGCTCCAGCATCACCAAGCCAGCTTCGGTCACGGTGACGCCGCGGCCGTTGCGCAGCAGCAGGTTTTGTCGCAATTCCACTTCCAGCTGGCGCACATGGCGGCTCAGCAGGGGTTGTGGCATGCCCAACGCAATGGCGGCTTTGGTGAAGCTGCCTAGCTCGGCGACCCGGACAAAGGATTCGATTTGCTTGAGTTCCATGGCTTTTTGAAAGTGAATAACCAATTGTCTGTTATTTAAATTCGTTATATCAGCTAGTTCTCCCCAAAACCCCTGACATGGCACCTGAAGCAGGGGGAGGTCTCTAGAATCCAGCCCATGCAAACCTCGACCTCTCCCCTCGTGCTGCGTGGTATTTCTTCCATGGCCACCAAGGCCATCTTGGCCGATTTGACCCAGGTCTACCAAGCTGAAACCGGCGTGGCCGTGCAGATCGAATCGGTGGGCGGCGTGGATGCGGCCAAGCGCGTGCAAGCAGGCGAAGCCTTTGATGTGGTGCTGCTGGCCTCGGACGCGATTGACCGCTTGATCGCCTCGGGCCATGTGTTGGCCGACAGCCGCAGCGACTGGGTGCGTTCGCCCGTGGCGATGGCGGTACAAGCGGGCGCAGCCCATCCCGACATCGGCACAGAAGCGGCGCTCAAAGCCGCTGTGCTGGCCAGCCCCAGCCTAGGGTTCTCCACCGGACCAAGCGGTGTTTACCTGAACCAATTGCTGGCGCGTTGGGGCATTGCCGAGCAGGTGACACCGCGCATGGTGGTGCCGCCTCCTGGCACACCCGTGGGCACTTTGGTGGCGCGCGGCGAGGTGGCCTTAGGCTTTCAGCAACTCAGCGAACTGATCGCCTTGCCCGGCATTGAGGTGCTGGGCACGCTGCCGCCCGAGGTGGCTTACATCACCATTTTTTCGTCGGGCATTGCGCAAGTGATGGCCCATGATGCAGCGCGTGTTCAGGCGGTGCAGGCATTTTTGAAGTTCTTGGCTTCGGCTGACGTGGAAGACGTCAAGCGTCGCCAGGGTATGGACTGGCTCTGATTTTTTTCTCATCTCCAAACTTTTAGCCCTGAAGGTTTTTTATGTCTCTCATCATCGACGTACACGGTCACTACACCACCGCGCCCAAGGCGCTTGAAGACTGGCGCAACCGCCAAATCGCCGGTATCAAAGATCCCGCGTCCATGCCCAAAGTCTCGGAGCTCAAGATCAGCGACGACGAACTGCGCGAGACGATTGAGACCAACCAGCTCGCCAAGATGAAAGAGCGTGGCTCAGACATCACCATCTTCAGCCCACGCGCCAGTTTCATGGCCCACCACATTGGTGACTTCCAGGTGTCGTCCACCTGGGCGGCCATTTGTAACGAGCTGTGCTATCGCGTCTCGCAGCTCTTTCCCGACAACTTTGTGCCTGCGGCCATGCTGCCCCAGTCGCCTGGTGTGGACCCCGCCACCTGCATTCCAGAATTGGTCAAGTGTGTGGAGCAGTACGGCAATGTGGGCATCAACCTCAACCCCGATCCGTCGGGCGGCCACTGGACCTCGCCCCCGTTGAGCGACAAGTCGTGGTACCCCATTTACGAGAAGATGGTGGAGTACGACATTCCCGCCATGATTCACGTCTCCACCAGCTGCAACAGCTGTTTCCACACCACCGGCGCGCACTACCTGAACGCGGACACCACCGCCTTCATGCAGTGTTTGACCAGTGACTTGTTCAAAGACTTCCCCACCTTGAAGTTCTTGATTCCCCATGGCGGCGGCGCTGTGCCTTACCACTGGGGCCGTTTCCGTGGCTTGGCGCAAGAGCTGAAAAAGCCTTTGTTGTCCGAGCACCTGCTCAACAACATTTATTTCGACACCTGCGTGTACCACCAGCCAGGCATTGACTTGTTGACCAAAGTGATCCCGGTCAAGAACATCATGTTTGCCTCTGAAATGATTGGCGCGGTACGTGGCATCGACCCTGAAACCGGCCACCCCTTTGACGACACCAAGCGCTACATCGAGGCCACTGCCAACCTGAGCGCCGAAGAACGTCACCAGGTGTACGAGGGCAACGCACGTCGCGTGTTCTCGCGCTTGGACACCAAGCTCAAGTCGCAAGGCCGTTGATTCATTGAATTGGGGTCAGAACCCGATTGTTTGAGCCCAAATTTTTTCAGGAGAAAACCACATGTACGAACTCGGCGTTGTTTACCGCAACATCACCCGCGCTGACCGCGCCACCACCGACAGCTTGGCCGCTTTGGGCTCTGCCACGGTGCACGAAGCCATGGGCCGTGTGGGCTTGATGAAGCCTTATATGCGCCCCATCTATCCCGGCGCGCAGGTGTCGGGCACGGCAGTGACGGTGTTGCTGCACCCCGGCGACAACTGGATGATGCATGTGGTGGCTGAGCAAATTCAGCCTGGCGACATTGTGGTGGCGGCCATCACGGCCGAGTGCACCGACGGTTACTTTGGTGACCTGTTGGCCACCTCGTTCATGGCCCGTGGTGCACGTGCCTTGATCATCGACGCAGGGGTGCGTGATGTGAAAGAGCTCACCAAGATGGGCTTTCCCGCATGGAGCAAAGCCATCAGCAGCAAAGGCACCATCAAGGCCACCATCGGCTCGGTCAATATCCCCGTGGTGTGTGCCGGCATGATCGTGCACCCTGGTGACGTGATCGTGGCCGACGACGATGGCGTGGTGTGCGTGCCCCAAGCGTTGGCTGCCAAAACACTGGCTACGGCACAAGCGCGTGAAGCCAACGAAGGCGAAAAACGCGCCAAGTTGGCCTCAGGCGTGTTGGGCTTGGACATGTACAAAATGCGCGAACCGCTGGCTGCGGCTGGTTTGAAATACATCGACTGATCGGACTCTCCCATGCGCACACTGCACCGCACGTTAGGACCTTGGCTGCTGGCAGCCTTGCTGGGTTTGGCTGGGTGCGTGCGCACCTGGGAGATGGGCGGCTCCTCTGTGCCCGCGCCTGCGCTGTCGCAGGTCGCGCCCGAGGTCCAGCAGGCGCTGGCACCCACAGGCGTGTTGCGCGTGGGGGTGTACTTGGGCAGTCCCACCTCGTGGGTGCGTGACGCACGCACAGGCACTTCGAATGGTGTGGCGTTTGAACTCGGCCACGCCTTGGGCTTGGCACTGGGTGTGCCCGTGCAGGTGGTGAGCTACCCACGCGTTGCAGAGGTGATTGAAGGACTCAAGCGGGCCGAGGTGGACATGACGTTCACCAACGCCACCGCGTCGCGTGCCAAGGACGTGGACTTCACACCGCCCTTGATTCAGTTGGAGCTTGGCGTGCTGGTGCCTGCCAACAGCCGCATCCAAAGCTTCGCCGATGTGGACCGTGCCGGTGTGCGTCTGGGCGTGAGCCAAGGCAGCTCGTCGCAAGGCGTGTTGGGCCAGCGCTTGAAGATGGCGCGCTTGGTGCCCGTGGCTTCGTTGGATGTGGCGCAGCCAATGTTGCAGCGCGGCGAGTTGGATGCTTTTGCCACCAACAAAGGCATCTTGTTTGAACTGTCTGAACAAGTGCCTGGCTCGCAGGTTCTCAAAGACCGCTGGGGTTTGGAGAATTTGGCCATTGCGATTCCGAAGGGCCGCGAGGCTGGCCGGGCCTATTTGAACGACTTTGCCCAAGCGCGTGTGCGCGAGGGCGATGTGAAACGCATGTCCGAGCGCGCAGGTTTGCGCGGCTTGGCTCACAACCCATAACCGCTTACAAGGAAGACCCATGAAATTGCTCACACGTTGGATGGCACGGCTGTGCATGTGCCTGGTGGCAGGCCAAGTCTTGGCGCAGGCCTATCCGAGCAAACCCATCAAAGTGGTGGTGGGTTATGCCGCAGGCGGCGCGGTGGATGTGGTGGCACGCACCATCGGGCAGAGTTTGTCCAGCAGCATGGGTCAGCCCGTGTTGGTAGAAAACAAACCCGGCGCGGGCACCAACATTGCGGTCAAGTCGGTGATCGGTGCCGAGCCCGATGGCTACACCTTGATGATGGCGGCCAACGCCTTGGCCGCCAACATGGCGCTGTACCAGCCCATGCCCTTTGATGCCGAGCGCGACTTGGTGCCCGTGTCTTTGATTGGCCGTGTGCCGGTGGTGATTGCCGCCAATCCGAATGTGCCCTACGCCACTGTGAAGCAACTCATCGAGGCCGCCAAGGGCAAGCCCAACAGCATTGCCTTTGGCTCGCCCGGCAATGGCTCCACACCCCACATGGCGATTGAGTTGTTTGCACGCGCCGCAGGCATTGACTTGCAGCACGTGCCTTACCGGGGCGGATCGCCCGCCATCACCGACACCATCGGTGGACAAATCCCCCTGGTGGCGGTCAATGCCCTTGAGGTGTTGCCGCATGCCAAGAGCGGCAAGCTCAAGGTGTTGGCTGTGCTCAGCCCCAACCGCAGCCCAATTTTTCCGGATGTGCCCACCATTGCCGAGTCGGGCTTTCCTGGCTTTGAAGCTTCGGTGTGGTACGGCTTGGTCGCCCCCATCGCCACGCCCAAGCCCATCGTGGCCAAGCTGCACGACGAAGTGCAAAAAGCGCTGCAAACCAAAGAAGTGCGCGAGCGCATGAGCGCGGTGGGCGGCGAAGTGGTGCCCGGCAGCGCCGAGATGTTTGGCAACCTGATTCGCTCTGAGCGTCAGCGCTACACCAAGCTGGTGAAAGAAGCCAACATCCAACCCGATTGAGCACCTGCATAGCGATTGAACGATTGATAC
The DNA here is from genome assembly GCF_003063395.1 of Limnohabitans sp. JirII-29. NCBI lineage: Bacteria > Pseudomonadati > Pseudomonadota > Betaproteobacteria > Burkholderiales > Comamonadaceae > Limnohabitans > Limnohabitans sp. JirII-29. The sequence continues at coordinate 424,494 of NZ_NESB01000003.1, read as the reverse complement.
GAAAGAGAACTGAGATGGAATTTCAAAAAACCCCCGGCTGGCTCGACTGGTACAACGGCCCTAGCCAACCCACCTTCAAATTGCCCGCAGGCGCGGTAGATGCCCATTGCCATGTGTTTGGACCCGGTGCCGAGTTTCCCTACGCGCCTGAGCGCAAGTACACGCCGTGCGATGCGTCCAAGCAGCAGTTGTATGCACTGCGTGACCACCTGGGCTTTGCACGCAATGTGGTGGTGCAAGCCACGTGTCACGGCGCCGACAACCGCGCCATGGTGGATGCGTTGGTCAGCTCGGGTGGCAAAGCGCGTGGCGTGGCCACGGTCAAGCGCAGTGTGAGCGACGCCGAGTTGCAAGCCATGCACGACGCCGGTGTGCGTGGTGTGCGTTTCAACTTTGTGAAGCGTTTGGTGGACTTCACGCCCAAAGACGAGTTGCTGGAAATTGCCGGTCGCATTGCCAAATGGGGCTGGCATGTGGTGATTTATTTTGAAGCGGTAGACCTGCCTGAGTTGTGGGACTTCTTCACGGCTTTGCCCACCACCGTGGTGGTGGACCACATGGGCCGCCCTGATGTGAGCAAGCCGGTGGATGGCCCTGAGTTCGAGTTGTTTGTGAAGTTCATGCGCGAGCACCAAAACGTGTGGTGCAAAGTGACATGCCCTGAGCGCTTGTCGGTGGCGGGCCCTAAGGCCTTGCACGGCGAACAAAACGCTTACCAAGACGTGGTGCCGTTTGCCAAGCGCATCGTGGACACTTTCCCAGACCGCGTGATCTGGGGCACCGATTGGCCACACCCCAACCTGAAAGACCACATGCCCGATGACGGCTTGTTGGTTGATTTCATTCCGCACATTGCACCCACAGCAGCCCAACAACAACAACTGTTGGTGGACAACCCCATGCGCCTGTACTGGCCTGAAGAGGTGGCATAAATGGCACTCGACAAACCTTACCTGGACGTGCCAGGCACGACGATTTTTGATGCCGAGCAATCGCGCAAAGGCTACTGGCTCAACCAGTTTTGCATGTCGCTGATGAAGGCTGAGAACCGCACGCGCTTCAAAGCCAACGAGCGTGCCTACCTCGACGAATGGGACATGACCGAGGAGCAAAAGCTGGCGGTCTTGGCGCGTGACTTGAACTGGTGCATCAGCACCGGTGGCAACATTTATTTCCTGGCCAAGATTGGTGCCACCGATGGCAAGAGCTTCCAGCAAATGGCCGGCTCCATGACGGGCATGACCGAAGAGGAATACCGCCACATGATGGTCGCAGGCGGACGTTCGGCCAACGGCAACCGCGTGGTGGGCGAAGACGGTGACGCACAAGCGCAGAACCAGCCCCAAGGCGCCGCAGGAAAGAAGAAAGACTGACATGGCAAAAATTACCGCATCTGTTTACACCTCTCACGTGCCCGCCATTGGCGCCGCGCTCGACTTGGGCAAGACCCAAGAGCCGTATTGGCAGCCTGTGTTCAAGGGTTACGAATACTCCAAGCAGTGGCTCAAGGGCAACAAGCCCGACGTGATCTTTTTGGTCTTCAACGACCATGCCACGGCCTTCAGTCTGGAGATGATTCCCACCTTTGCCATTGGCACGGCGGCCCAATACCAACCGGCCGACGAGGGCTGGGGCCCGCGCCCTGTGCCGGTGGTGCAAGGCCATCCTGATTTGGCCGGGCACATTGCCCAGTCGGTGATTCAGCAAGACTTTGACTTGACCATCGTCAACAAGATGGATGTGGACCATGGCTTGACCGTGCCCCTGTCTTTGATGTGTGGCGAGCAAGACCCCCTCCAAGGCGCGTGGCCTTGCCCGGTGATTCCGTTTGCAGTCAACGTGGTGCAGTACCCCGTGCCCAGCGGCCAGCGTTGCTTCAACCTGGGCCAAGCCATCCGCAAAGCAGTGGAAAGCTACGACGAAGATTTGAACGTGCAGATCTGGGGCACAGGCGGCATGAGCCACCAGTTGCAAGGCCCACGCGCAGGCTTGATCAACAAAGAGTTTGACAAGATGTTCTTGGACAAGTTGATTGCCGATCCTTTGGCTGCTGCGGCCATTCCACACATCGACTACGTGCGCGAAGCAGGCAGCGAAGGCATTGAGTTGGTGATGTGGTTGATTGCGCGTGGCGCGATGTCTGACATCCAAGACGGCAAAGTCACTGGCCCCGCGCCTAAATTGAAGCACCGCTTCTACCATGTGCCCGCCTCCAACACGGCGGTGGGGCACGCGATTCTTGAAAACCAATAAAACTCCGGAGAAAAACGCATGAGCAAAACCATCAAAGTCGCCCTGGCGGGCGCAGGTGCATTTGGCATCAAACATTTGGACGGCATTCAAAACATCGATGGCGTGGAAGTGGTGTCGTTGATCGGTCGCGAGCTGGATAAAACCAAAGAAGTGGCTAGCAAATACGGCATTGGCCATGTGACGACCGATTTGGCCGATAGCTTGGCCTTGCCCGAAGTGGACGCTGTGATTTTGTGCACGCCCACCCAAATGCACGCCGCACAAAGCTTGGCTTGTTTGAAAGCGGGCAAGCACGTGCAAGTGGAAATTCCCTTGGCCGACAGCTGGAAAGATGCTGACGAGGTGGTGCGCGTGGCCCAAGAAAAAGGCTTGGTGGCCATGTGTGGCCACACCCGCCGCTTCAACCCCAGCCACCAGTGGGTGCACCACAAAATCAAGGCCGGTGAATTCAACATCCAGCAAATGGATGTGCAGACGTATTTCTTCCGCCGCACCAACATGAATGCCTTGGGTCAGGCCCGCAGCTGGACCGACCACTTGCTGTGGCACCACGCGGCCCACACGGTGGATTTGTTTGCCTACCAAGCAGGCAGCCCGATTGTCAAAGCCAATGCGGTGCAAGGCCCGATTCACCCCACCTTGGGCATTGCGATGGACATGAGCATTCAGCTCAAGGCCGCCAATGGCGCCATTTGTACGCTGAGTTTGTCGTTCAACAACGATGGTCCTTTGGGCACTTACTTCCGCTACATCGGCGACACCGGCACTTACCTGGCCCGTTACGACGACTTGTACACCGGCAAGGAAGAGCAAATCGACGTGTCCAAAGTGGCGGTGTCGATGAACGGCATTGAGTTGCAAGACCGCGAGTTCTTCTCTGCCATCCAAGAAGGCCGTGAGCCCAACAGCAGCGTGGCCCAAGTGCTGCCTTGCTACAAGGTGCTGCACGACCTTGAGCTGCAACTGAACGCTTAACCCCACACCACAAGACCGCTATGCAACAACGCCAGATTGGGCCTTTCTCTGTATCAGCCATCGGCCTGGGCTGTATGAACCTGAGCCACGCCTACGGTGCGCCACCTGCACCTGAGGTGGCGACGGCGCTGTTGCATCGGGCATTGGACTTGGGCTGCACACTGTTTGACACGGCAGCCCTGTATGGTTTTGGGGCCAATGAAACGCTGGTGGGCAAGGTGCTCAAGCCGTACCGCCAGCAGATCACGCTGTGCAGCAAAGGCGGCATGGCGGGTGTCACGTTCCCCGATGGCGTGAAGCGTGTGATTGATGGGCGCCCTGAAACCATCCGTCAAAACTGCGAAGACAGTTTGCGCCGTTTGGACACCGATGTGATTGATCTGTACTACTTGCACCGTTGGGACAAGAAGGTGCCGATTGAAGACAGCGTGGGTGCCTTGAGCGACTTGGTGCGTGCGGGCAAGGTGCGCAGCATTGGTTTGAGCGAGGTGTCAGCCACCACGCTGCGCAAAGCGCACGCGGTGCACCCCATCGCGGCGGTGCAAACCGAGTATTCGCTGTGGACACGCAATCCTGAAATTGCAGTGTTGCAAACATGTCACGAGCTAGGCGCCACGTTTGTGGCTTTCAGTCCGGTGGCGCGCGGATTCTTATGCGGTGACTTGCGCGATGTGGGTGGTTTGGCGGCCAACGACATTCGCCGTGCCATGCCGCGTTTTGTGCCTGAAACCTATGCTGCCAATGTGGCGCTGCTGGACGCGTACCAAGCCTTGGCACGCGAGTTGGGATGCACGCCTGCGCAATTGGCACTGGCGTGGTTGTTGCACAAAGACAGCACGTTGATCCCGATCCCCGGCACACAAAATATTCGCCATCTGGAAGACAACATGGCAGCGGCGGCTGTGGTGCTCACGCCAGAGCAGATGCAGCGCGTGGAAGCCTTGATCAACACCCAGACGGTCAAAGGATTGCGCTACAACGCGCAAAACATGACGGAAGTGGATACCGAAGAGTTTGCGACGCTCTGAGTCTCGTCAAAGCAGGGGGCGTCGATAACCCCCTGTTTTGGTTTTGGGTGACAGCACCCATTGCCACAACTGCATGTCGCGAGCACGAAAGGCCCCGGCACAGGCCATCAGGTAATAACGCCACATGCGCTGAAAGCGCTCCGGGTAGCGTGATTTCAGCTCTGGCCATGCGGCGTCAAAACGTGCCAGCCAAGCCATCAAGGTGTGGTCATAGTCGGTGCCGAAGTTGTGCAAGTCTTCCACCACGAAGAGGCTTTCGCAATGCTGGCTCAGTTCACTGATGGCAGGCAATGCACCGTTTGGAAAAATATAGCGTTCGATCCACGGGTCTAGGCTCAAGGCCGGCGTGTTTTGACCAATGGTGTGCAGCAGGAACAGGCCTTGCTCGTGCAAGGACCGTTGCACGGCCTGGAAATAGGCCGGGTAGTTCTTTGGGCCCACATGCTCAAACATGCCGACAGAGGCCACCCGGTCGAACTTTTCAAGTCCCTGGGGGTTGAACAAGCGGTAGTCGGTGAGTTCAAACCGAATGGGTAAATGCGCTTTTTGTGTTTGTCCCCAAGCGGCTTGTTCACGCGACACCGTCAGGCCCACACATGACACGCCATGGTGTTGCGCGGCATAGCGCATCAGGCTGCCCCAGCCGCAGCCAATGTCCAGCAGACGCATGCCCGGTTGCAGTTGCAGCTTTTGACAGATCAATTCCAGTTTGGCTTCTTGCGCTTGTGCCAAGTTGTGGCTGTTGGCCCAATAGCCACAGCTGTAGACCATGTAGGGGTCCAGCATGGCCTGAAACAAATCGTTGCCAAGGTCATAGTGCTCTTGGCCCACTTGCCAGGCGCGTGGCACCGATTGGCGATTCATCACCCGGGCTTTGAGTGCCGCCAACAGCAGTCCCGGTGGGCGGACTTGCTGGTCTAGCTTGGCGCGCAAGATCCGGTGCATCAACTCATCAATGCGTTCGCAATCCCACCACCCATCCATGTAGCTTTCTCCCAAACCCAGACTGCCCGAGCGCAGCACGCGGTGGTAGGTGTCTTCATGGTGTACCTGCATGTCCCAGGGACGGGTGCCATTGAGCGCGATATCTGCACGTGCCAGAAGCCGCACAAAAAGGTCGCGTACCTGGGGGCTTTGGGGGGGTGTGAAGGCTGTTTGTGGCATGGTCAGTTCAAAAGTGAATGAGCAGCAGATCGCCTGACAAGCCCGAAATTTAGCGCAAATTGCCTATTTGCGGGAGGCTGTTTCACACCGATTTCACGCCGATTGAACCAAGGTCAATGACGTGACTTTTCTTTCAGCAGCCTTGCAGGTGCGTCGCTTAAGATCAGGGGTTGTGAATCTCACTTCTTGACCCGTCAACCAACGTAACAAAGACACCATGGCTGCTGACAAATCCAAAATTATTTACACCCTGACCGACGAAGCGCCCTTGTTGGCCACTTACTCGTTTTTACCCATCGTTCGCACCTTTGCTGCACCTGCTGGCATTGAAGTGGCTGAGAGCGACATTTCGGTGGCGGCCCGCGTGTTGGGCGAGTTCCCAGAGTTTTTGACCGAAGCGCAAAAAGTGCCTGACAACTTGGCCGAGCTGGGCCGTTTGACCTTGCTGCCCGACACCAACATCATCAAGTTGCCCAACATCAGCGCTTCGGTGCCCCAGTTGATTGCGGTGATCAAAGAGTTGCAAGGCAAGGGCTACCACCTGCCCAACTTCCCTGAAGATCCCAAGACCGATGCCGACAAAGCCATTCGTGCGCGCTACTCCAAGTGCCTGGGCAGTGCTGTGAACCCTGTGCTGCGTGAAGGCAACTCGGACCGCCGTGCACCGCTGGCCGTGAAAAACTTTGCCCGCAAGAACCCCCACAGCATGGGCGAGTGGAGCATGGCTTCGCGTACCCACGTGGCGCACATGAAGCACGGTGACTTCTACCACGGTGAAAAGTCGATGACCCTCGACAAAGCTCGTGATGTGAAGATGGACCTGGTGACCCAGAGCGGCAAAACCATTGTGCTCAAGCCCAAGGTGTCGTTGCTGGCAGGCGAGATCATCGACAGCATGTACATGAGCAAAAAGGCTTTGTGCGACTTCTATGAAGAGCAGATGGAAGACGCACGCAAGACCGGCGTGATGCTGTCCTTGCACGTCAAGGCCACCATGATGAAGGTGTCGCACCCCATCGTGTTCGGTCACGCGGTGAAGATTTTCTACAAAGACGCTTTTGCCAAACACGGCCAGTTGTTTGACGAGCTGGGTGTGAACGTCAACAACGGCTTGGTCAACCTCTACGAAAAACTGGAGAGCTTGCCCACCACCAAGCGTGAAGAGGTCATCCGTGATCTGCACGCTTGCCACGAGCACCGCCCTGAGTTGGCCATGGTCGATTCGGCCAAAGGCATTTCTAACCTGCACGCACCCAACGATGTGATCGTAGACGCGTCGATGCCAGCCATGATCCGCATCGGCGGCAAGATGTGGGACGCCAACGGCAAACCCAAGGACACCAAGGCGGTCATTCCTGAGTCGACCTTTGCCCGTATCTACCAAGAGATCATCAACTTCTGCAAGACCAACGGCAACTTTGACCCCACCACCATGGGCACTGTGCCCAACGTGGGCTTGATGGCCCAACAAGCTGAAGAGTACGGCTCGCACGACAAAACCTTTGAAGTGCCTGAAGCAGGTGAAGCCCGCATCGTGGACATCGCCACAGGTGAAGTTCTGCTGACACAAAACGTGGAAGAGGGCGACATCTGGCGCATGTGCCAGGTCAAGGACGCACCGATTCGCGACTGGGTCAAACTGGCCGTCACGCGTGCGCGCAACTCGGGCATGCCGGCTGTGTTCTGGCTCGACCCCTACCGTCCACACGAAGCCGAGTTGATCAAGAAGGTTGAGTTGTACCTGAAGGACCACGACACCACGGGCTTGGACATTCAGCACATGTCGCAAGTGCGCGCCATGCGCTACACGCTGGAGCGTGTGGTGCGCGGCATGGACACCATCTCGGTGACCGGCAACATCTTGCGCGACTACCTGACCGACTTGTTCCCCATCATGGAGCTGGGCACCAGCGCCAAGATGTTGTCGATCGTGCCTTTGATGGCCGGTGGTGGCATGTACGAAACTGGTGCTGGTGGTTCTGCGCCCAAGCACGTCAAACAGCTGGTGGAAGAAAACCACCTGCGTTGGGACTCGCTGGGTGAGTTCTTGGCTTTGGCTGCCAGCTTGGAAGAGTTGGGCATCAAAACCAACAATGACAAAGCCAAAATTTTGGCCAAAGCCTTGGATGCCGCCACGGGCAAACTGCTGGACAACAGCAAAAACCCATCGCCCAAAACGGGGCAGCTCGACAACCGTGGCAGCCAGTTCTACTTGGCCATGTACTGGGCCCAAGAGTTGGCGGCACAGACCGAAGACCAAGAGTTGCAAGCCAAGTTCGCAAGCTTGGCCAAGACCTTGACTGACAACGAGCAGAAGATTCTGGCCGAGTTGCAAGCGGTGCAAGGCAAGCCTGTGGACATCGGTGGCTACTACATCTTGGATGCCAAGAAGGTCTCCGAGATCATGCGACCCAGCGCGACCTTGAATGCCGCCTTGAGCGCTTTCTAATCAAGACCGCGCGTTGATTGCAGCAAGCGCCACCTCTTTGGAGCTGGCGCTTTTTTTATGTCTTTGCATTGGGTGTTGCAAAAAGTTGCTCGCGCAACCAGGTATGTACAGGGTCGTTGTGGTGCCTCAAGTGCCAAATGGCGTACATCGGCATGGCAGGCGTCTCAAACGGGGCAGGCGCATCGGCCAGGCCATGCAACAAACCTTCGCGCAGCAGACCGGGCAGGGTGGTCAAGCGGTCAGTGCCGCGCACGAACGCCGCAATGCCCGCAAAACTGCTCAAGGTCACGGCAAAGTGGCGTTGCACGCCGCGTTTGAGCAGCAAATCGTCAATGTCCAACGCCCGTTTGGGTTGGTAGACCACGCTGACGTGCTCAGCGGCTTCATAGGCTTTGAGCGAGCGTGGCGCTTTGCGGACCTGAGGGTCATAAAACACGCGGTAGTTGTCGCTGAACAAGCGTTTGTGTTTGATGTCGGTGGCGTCAGGGGGGCGCGGGCTGATGACCAGTTGGCACTCTTCGTCACGCAACATGTCGGCGCTGGGAATATCCGAAGCCAGTACCCGCAACGTGACCTCTGGAGCCTGGGCGCGTAGGCGGTTCAAGAGGCCAGGCAGCAGCAAGTCGCGTTGCATGTCGTTGGCGGCGATGGTGAAGCATTGCCGCAACCGGGCGGGCACAAAGCCCCCCGCATGGACGAAGCCTTGCATTTGCGTCAGCAGCCCTTGGGCTTGCTGCGCCAAGGCTTCGGCGCGCGCCGTGGGCACAATGCCGCGTCCCGATTTGACAAACAGGGCATCGCCCAGGATGGCGCGCAAGCGGTCGAGCTGATGGCTGACAGCCGACTGCGTGACGCCCAGCGTGCTGGCGGCGCGGGTGACCGAGCCTTGTTCGATGACGGTGCTCAAGAGCTTGAGCAAATGGCCATCCAAATCTAAATGATCGAATTTTTTCATGAAATAGATGAGCTTTACGCTGTTTATTTTATGAGTGAACCTCGCCACACTTCAACCTATCGCACCACTGCGTTGTTTGAGGAGACGACATGAGCACCCCCCTTGCCCCCATTCCAGGCACCACCTTGTTTGACGGCGAGCAAGCCCAAAAAGGCTATGCACTCAACAAGATGTGTTTTTCATTCAACAGCGCGGACAACCGCCATGCCTTCAAGGCCGACGAAGAGGCCTACATGCGCCACTACGGCTTGAATGCGCAACAAGCCGATGCCATTCGCACACGCAATGTGCTGGGCTTGATTGCTGCGGGTGGCAATGTGTACTACTTGGCCAAATTTGCCGGCATCTTGGGGCTGGATGTGCAAGACCTGGGCGCGGCACAAACCGGCATGAGCAAAGAAGAATTCAAAGCCAAGCTGCGTGCAGCGGCCAACCAATAACACGTAGGAGCACACACCATGGCACACATCGTTGGCGGTCTCGCCACTTCACACATTCCTTCCATTGGCAGCGCGATTGCCAAGGGCTTGCAGCAAGACCCGTACTGGAAACCATTCTTTGATGGTTTCCCCCCTATCCGTGAATGGTTGGGCAAAGCCAAGCCCGATGTGGCGGTGGTGTTTTACAACGACCATGGGTTGAACTTTTTCCTCGACAAAATGCCCACGTTTGCGGTGGGAGCAGCGGCGCAATACAACAACGCCGATGAAGGCTGGGGCATTCCCACCTTGCCACCGTTCAAAGGTGCGCCTGACTTGTCATGGCACATCATCAACCAATTGGTTGAGAAAGAGTTTGATGTGGTGACCTGCCAGGAAATGCTGGTGGATCACGCCTTCACGCTGCCTTTGAAGTTGTTTTGGCCAGACGATGTGTGCCCGGTGCTGACGGTGCCGATTTGCATCAACACCGTGCAGTTCCCACTGCCTTCGGCAAAGCGCTGCTACAAACTCGGCCAAACCGTGGGGGACGCCATTCGCAGTTGGGACAGCGATTTGAATGTGGTGGTGGTGGGCACCGGTGGCTTGAGCCATCAGCTCGATGGTGAGCGTGCCGGTCACATCAACAAAGCCTTTGATTTGGAGTTCATGCAAAGCTTGCAGAACAACCCTGAGTGGGCCACACAGTTCAGCATCCACGAGTTGGTGGAGAAGGCCGGCACCCAAGGCATTGAGCTGTTGAACTGGTTGGCCATGCGCGGTGCCTTGGGGCAAACCGTATCGACGGTGCATCAGAACTATCACATTCCAATTTCCAACACGGCGACGGGTGTGTTGGCGTTGCAGGCGGTGTGATGCGCTGAACGCATGAAACCCCCCCGCAAACGTTAGCCGCTTACGGGGGTTATGTGGGGTCCCAACGCATGGTTGGGAGGCTCAGGCTTAGATGGTGTCGATGAAGCTGCGCAGTTTGTCGCTGCGGCTGGGGTGCTTGAGTTTGCGCAAAGCCTTGGCTTCGATTTGACGGATGCGTTCGCGCGTGACGTCAAACTGCTTGCCCACTTCTTCCAGCGTGTGGTCGCTGGTCATCTCGATGCCGAAACGCATGCGCAGCACTTTGGCTTCGCGTGGGGTGAGGCCGTCCAAGATGTCTTTGACCACATCGCGCAAGCCCGCTTGCATGGCGGCTTCGATGGGGGCGGTGTTGACGCTGTCTTCGATGAAGTCGCCCAAGTGGCTGTCGTCATCGTCGCCGATGGGGGTTTCCATCGAGATCGGCTCTTTGGCGATCTTCATGATCTTGCGGATCTTGTCTTCTGGAATTTCCATCTTCTCAGCCAAGACGCTGGCATCAGGCTCAAAGCCAAACTCTTGCAAGTGTTGGCGGCTGATGCGGTTCATCTTGTTGATGGTCTCGATCATGTGGACCGGGATGCGGATGGTGCGCGCCTGGTCAGCAATGGAACGGGTGATGGCCTGACGGATCCACCAAGTGGCGTAGGTGGAGAACTTGTAACCACGGCGGTATTCAAACTTGTCGACGGCCTTCATCAAGCCGATGTTGCCTTCTTGGATCAAGTCGAGGAACTGCAAGCCACGGTTGGTGTACTTTTTGGCGATCGAGATCACGAGGCGCAAGTTGGCCTCGATCATTTCTTTCTTGGCGTTGCGCGAGTTACGCTCGCCTTCGTTCATGCGTTTGTTGATGTCTTTCAGTCGTTCCAGGGGCACGACCACGCGCGACTGCAAGTCCATCAATTTTTGTTGCAGTTCTTGAATCGGTGGAATGTTGCGGCCCATGGTGGCTGACCAAGGCTTGCCCGCAGCGGCTTGTTTTTCGACCCACTTCAAGTTGAGCAGGTTGGGTGGGAAGTCTTTGACGAAGGTGGCTTGTGGCATGCCACATTTGTCCACGATGATGCGGCGCAGTTCGCGTTCTTTTTTACGCACTTCGTCGACTTGGCCACGCACCATTTCGCACAGTTTTTCAATGGTCTTGGCGGTGAAGCGGATGGTCATCAGCTCCAAGGTCAGGGCCGTTTGTGCTTTTTCGTAGGCGGGTGTGCCATAGCCTTCTTTGTCGTAGATCTTGCGCAGTTTTTCAAACAGCGAGGACATGCGGTCAAAGTGTTCCAAGGCTTGGTTCTTGAGTTCTTCAAGCTTCTTGGTCAGGGCTTTGGAGCCGCCTTTGCCATCGTCGTCGTCGGCTTCATCGAACTCGTCAAAGTCTTCTTCGGCCACATAGTCGTCGGCTTCGTTGAGGTTGTTGAAGCCGTCCACCACGGTGGAGATCACCACCTTGTTTTCACGGATGTCGTTGGCCATTTCCAAAATGGCTGCGATGGTGGCTGGTGAACCGCTGATGGCTTGCATCATGTCCATCAAGCCGCCTTCGATGCGCTTGGCAATTTCAATTTCGCCTTCGCGCGTCAACAACTCCACCGTGCCCATTTCGCGCATGTACATGCGCACGGGATCGGTGGTGCGCCCGAATTCGCTGTCCACGGTGGACAGGGCGGCTTCGGCTTCTTCTTCGGCTTCTTCTTCGGTGGCTGCGGTGGGGGTGTTGTTGTTGAGCAGCAGGGTTTCTGCGTCAGGGGTGTGTTCGTACACCGCCACGCCCATGTCGTTCAACATGGAGATCACAACTTCCAGGGTTTCGGCATCGACCAACTTGTCGGGCAAGTGGTCGGAGATTTCGCCATGGGTCAGGTAGCCGCGTGTTTTGCCCAGCTTGATCAGGGTTTTCAGGCGCTGACGGCGTTTTTGCATGTCTTCTTCAGACAGCACGGTCTCGTCAAGACCAAACTCTTTCATCAAGGCGCGTTCTTTGGCCTTGCTGATTTTCATGCGCAGGGGTTTGACCTTTTCGGTCGTTGCCACTTCTTCGACTTCGAGGTCAGCCTCGATGTCGCTCATGTCTTCGTCGAGCACAGACTTACCGGCTTTGGCTTTGCCTGTTTTTTTGGCGGCAGCTTTGGGTGCTTTGCCTTCTACGGCAGCTGCTTTCTTTTTCGGTTCTTCGACTTTGGCCTTGGGTGCTTTGGGGATGGATTTGACGACGACGGGTTTGGCGTCAGCTTTGGCTTTGGATGCGGGCACTGGTTTGGCTTTCGTGGCAGGCTGAGTTGCTGTTTTGGCAGCAGATTTCGCAACGGGTTTTGTGGTGCTCTGGGTAACTGCCTTGGCGGCGGCTTTGACGGCAGGTTTCGCCGCAGTTTTGACGACAGGTTTGGCTGTCGTTTTGGCTGCTGGTTTGGCTACCGTTTTGGCCACTTTGGGGGCAGGCTTCTTGGACTTGTGGTCAGCGGGCATGGAAACTCCTAGACATCAAAGAAACAAATACACAGCACCACGCAACCCGGTGCAGGTAAAAAATGGGGGCAGTGGGTTTCAAAGGCAAGGGGGATGGGCGAACATTTGGTATGCAGTCCTTGCGGTAATTTGGCGAGTCGTGCGCTGTGTGTCACGTTTGGCCGGTCCGGAGGTGTTGCTGTCGCTCTTGCCGAGAAAGTTGGATTATACCCAACGAGCGGGGGGATGCCGCGCCAACAGGCGCTTTGTCTCTTAAGTTTCTTGTGAGGCGAGTTGCGCTGATTCGAGTTGGCGGCGACGCATTTGCAGGCTGCGGTAGCGCTGTAGGGCGGTCGGATCGTCTTTGGCGGCTGCAATTGCTTCGGTTTCTTGCGCTTTGAGGCTCTCAATCAGCATGCGGTTGAGCATGCCGCGCAGTTCCATCTGCGCTTCATGGGCCAAAGCTTCGGGCGTGGGGGCATCTTTGGGCAAGTTGCCATCTTCATCAAGCACAGGGGTGAAGGCGGTGGCCATGACTCGCACGGCCAAGTCTTCAGACTCGTGCCCGCGCAAGCCTTCGCGCAAGGCTCCCCAGGGTTGGCTGCCGTGTTCATGGTGTTGGTGGTCGAGCCACGCAAACAAGGGGCCATGGGGCGGAGCGAGGTCGCACAGCAGGTTGTGGTCTTCGCTGGAGAGGTCTTCCCAGATGGACATGTCGGACAGCAACACCCGTGCCGCGTGGTCAGCGCGACCCGCTGGAATTTGACGTGTGTTGCTGCGCCTCCAGCTTTGCGGAGCGCGTTCGCGCGGGCGGTAGTCTTTGGATTTTTGAAAGCTACCAGAGCGTGCAGCGGGTGCAGCCACTGGGGTTGGCAGCCAAAGCTCTTGCAGCTCGTGGGTACCCAGGTCGGCCAAGCTGGCAATTTCGCCCAGCAACTGTCGTTTGAGTGCGCCCTCAGGCAGCGCCATCCACAGGGGCTTGGCATTGCTGGCCATGTGGGCGCGGCCCTCCGCCGTGTGCAGGTCGCAGCCTTCGCGTGCCACCTCAATCAAAAAGCGGCTCAGCGGCATGGCTTCGGTCACGCAGTGGGCAAAGCCCTCTTTGCCGAATTCGCGGATGTAGCTGTCGGGGTCGTGCTCTGCCGGCAGGAACAAAAACTTCACACTGCGCACGTCGCTGGCGTAGGGCAGGGCGCCGTCCAGGGCTTTGCGTGCGGCACGCCGTCCGGCACTGTCGCCATCAAAGCTGAAGACCACCGCATCGGTGAAGCGAAAGAGTTTTTGCACATGGTCCGCGGTACACGCGGTGCCCAGTGTGGCCACGGCATTGGGAAAGCCCAGCTGGGCCAGGGCCACCACGTCCATGTAGCCTTCGGTCACCAACACATAGCCTGCATCGCGTAAGGCATGACGGGCTTCAAACAGGCCGTAGAGTTCGCGGCCTTTGCTGAACACGGGGGTTTCGGGCGAGTTGAGGTACTTGGGGGTGCCTTCGCCCAGCACTCGACCGCCAAAACCAATGCATTCACCTTTGACGTTGCGAATCGGGAACATCACGCGATCCCGGAAACGGTCATAACGTTTCTCGTCTTGGCCGTCTTCTTGGTTCACGATGACTAGGCCACTTTCGGCCAGCAGCGGGTCTTGGTAATCGGGGAACACACTGGCCAAGCTGCGCCAGCCTTCGGGGGCATAGCCGAGGCCAAATTGTTTGGCGATTTCGCCGCTCAGGCCGCGCCCTTTGAGGTATTCCACGGCTTTGGGCGACGACTTGAGGTGCTTGCGATAGGCTTCGCCCGCCTTTTCCAGCACGTCGGTGAGCGTGGCTTGTTTCTCGCGCTGTTGGGCGGCGCGCTCGCGGTCTTGGGGCGAAATGTCTTCTTCGGGCACTTGCAGACCCACGCCTTGGGCCAGGTCTTTGACGGCTTCGACAAAGTTCATGCCGGCGTGCTCCATCAAGAAGCCAATCGCGTTGCCGTTTTTGCCACAGCCAAAGCAGTGGAAGAACTGTTTGGCTGGACTGACCGAGAAAGAGGGCGATTTCTCGCCGTGGAAGGGGCACAAACCCATGAAGTTGGCGCCGCCCTTTTTCAGCTGCACATAGCGGCCGACCACCTCGACCACGTCAACGCGTGCGAGAAGTTCTTGGATGAAGGATTGTGGAATGGCCATGTGAAAAAAGGGTGAAGCCTGATTTTAGGCTCCACCCTTTGCATGGACTTGTTGACGTTACTTCGGTGCCAAGCGGATGGCGCCGTCCAAACGGATCACTTCCCCGTTGAGCATGTCGTTTTCAAAAATATGCAGCGCCAGTTTGGCGTAGTCCTGAGGAGTGCCCAGGCGCGAAGGGAAGGGCACGCCAGCTGCCAGCGCGTCTTGTACTTCCTGGGGCATGCCAAACAACATGGGGGTGCCAAAGATGCCGGGTGCGATGGTCATGTTGCGAATGCCGTTGCGGGCCAGGTCGCGTGCGATGGGCAAGGTCATCCCGACCACGCCGCCCTTGGACGCGCTGTAAGCCGCTTGGCCAATTTGCCCGTCATAGGCAGCGACCGAGGCGGTGGAGATCAACACACCGCGCTCCCCAGTGGCTTCGGGCTCGTTGTGGCACATGGCCTCGGCGGCTAAACGAATCATGTTGAAGCTGCCCACCAAGTTGACCATGATGGTTTTTGTGTAGACGCTCAAACTGTGCGCGCCGTTTTTGCCCACGGTTTTCTCCGCAGGTGCAATGCCTGCGCAGTTGACCAGGCCCATCAGCTTGCCCATGGACACGGCTTTGGCCACCACGGCCTGGCCGTCGGCTTCACTGCTGACATCGCATTTGACAAACGCACCACCTATGTCTTGGGCCACGGCTTCTCCCTTGTCGCTTTGCATGTCGGCGATGACCACTTTGCCGCCACGTGCCGCCAAAGCGCGTGCTGTGCCTTCGCCCAGGCCCGAGGCGCCGCCTGTGACGATGAATACTTTGCCGTTGATGTCCATGAGTGATCTCCTGCTTAAAGGGTTGATGTTTGATGATTGACGTTTACGTTAACGTCAATTATCAGCCAAGTGCGGCATCCGGGACAATCGGCCACTCTTTGCATGCAACTGAAACGTTTGATGGCTTCTTTGTTTACTTTTTCCCACGCACTTTTCCCTGCTTTGCGCCGCAGCATGTGCGCGCTGTGCGTGTTGGCTCTAGCGGCTTGCACCACCTCTGGACCCGTGGCGCCGGTGGGGGACTCTCAGGGCGGAGCCAGTGCTCCGTCGGTGGAGGCACCAGCGCCCAAACGTCCTCCGCGCTTGGGGTTGGCATTGGGTGGGGGCGCTGCACGAGGGTTTGCCCATGTGGGGGTGTTGCAAGTGTTGGAAGAGGCGGGCATCAAGGCTGATTTGGTGGTGGGGACGTCGGCGGGCAGTGTGGTGGCTGCTTTGTATGCGAGCGGCAAAACGGGCGCACAGATGCAGACGGTGGCCGAGACGATGGAGGAGGCGACCATCACCGACTGGACCGTGCCCTTGCTTGGCCGCGGCATGATGCGCGGCGATGCACTGGCGCGCTATGTCAACGCCCAAACCGGTGGGCGACGGATTGAAGATTTCAAAATGCCGCTGGGCATCGTGGCGACCGATCTGCACTCGGGGCAGGGGGTGTTGTTTCAGCGTGGCGACGTGGGCACTGCGGTGCGTGCGTCGAGCTCGGTGCCGTCGGTGTTTGAGCCGGTGCGCATCGGTACCCGCGAGTACGTCGATGGTGGTTTGGTATCACCCGTGCCGGTGCGTTATGCGCGCCAGATGGGGGCCGAGTATGTCTTGGCCGTGGATATTTCAAGTGCGCCAGAAAGCGGCAAAACCGGCGATATTTTTCAAATCTTGTTACAGACCTTCACCATCATGGGCAAGAGCATCAATGCCTTTGAACTGCGTGAGGCCGATTTGGTGGTGCGCCCCGCTTTGGCCAATGTGGGCAGCGCCGAATTCAGCGCCCGCAGGCGTTCGATTGAAGCTGGACGAGCTGCCATGTTGCAGGCGCTGCCCAAACTGCGTGCCGCATTGGCCATGCCATAAAAAAGGGGCCCGCCTTGCGGCGAGCCCTTGAAGGGATTCCTGCACCCGATGGTGACGAAAGAATCCGAGGAGACAATCGTTGACGAATTAACGCTTTTTGGTAGCGGTTTTCGTGGCTTTCACAGCCGTGTCGGTGACGGCTTGCAGATTGGTTTCAGCCAGGTCAGTGGCTTGTTTGACAGCTTTTTGAACCGATTCCACAGCGTTGTTGCTGGCGGTCACGGCTTGCTTGAAGAAGGCCACGGCTGACTCAGAGCCAGCAGGTGCGTTTTTCAAAGCAGCGTCGATGTAACCCAACACAGCTTGTTGACTTTCTGTGGCTTTGGCTTCAATGGCCTTGCTCAGGTCAGCGCTTGTGCTGGAGGCGATGTCATAAATGTGGCGGCTGTAAGCAGCAGATTTTTCAGCCAAGGGCTGGATCAAACCGGCTTGCAGGGCCAACAGCTCTTGCGCGTCTTTCACGCTCAACACAGCCTTGGCGTGGTCAGCAGATTCAGACATGGCGGCGCGAGCAGCGGTCAGGTTGAGTTCAACCAGTTTTTCCACGCCAGCGAAGGCTTGGTTGGTCAGGCTGAACAGGTTGTTCAGGTTAGCTTTGTTGGTGGCGATGACTTGTTCAGCATTCAGCATGGGGTGACTCCAGAGGGTTGAGGTTGGAAATATGTTGCAGTGCAGCATGGGTTGAAGTTTAGGGTTATCCCTGGGTTTTGCAAGTCACTTTGACATGTTTAGAGGTGACGTTCTAAATCTTGATAGGCGTGGAGATTGGCCACAATGGCGGCCATCTTTGTTGGTGTCAGGCTTTTGATGCGTGCTTTTTATTCCGACCAGTTTGTGTTGCCCTTGCCACCCGGCCACCGCTTCCCAATGGCCAAGTACGCGTTGCTGCGTGAGCGCTTGGCCGTGGAGTTGCCAGACATTGTGTTGAACCCAGCTGAACCCGCCAGCAATGGGGAGTTGGCGTTGGTGCATTCCCCGGCTTATATCCAGTCGGTGATTGCAGGCACCCTCAGCGACGCTGCACAGCGCGAGATTGGATTTCCCTGGACACCTGCGATGGTGGAACGCTCGCGTCGCTCGGCCGGCGCCACCGTGATGGCCGCACGTGCCTGTTTGTTCGGCGCAGAAGGGGTTGCGGCCAATTTGGCAGGGGGCACACACCATGCCTATGCTGAGCGTGGCAGTGGTTTTTGTGTGTTCAACGACGCCGCTGTGGCCGCGCGCTTGATGCAAGCTGAATGGGCACGCCAGCATGTGCAGCCGTTGAAGGTGGCGATCATTGATTTGGATGTGCACCAGGGCAATGGCACGGCGCATATTTTTGCCAATGACCCCCATGTGTTCACGCTGTCTCTGCATGGCGCACGCAATTTTCCGTTCGCCAAAGAGATGAGCAACTTGGATGTGGAGTTGCCCGATGGCTGCGGTGACGACGCTTACCTGGAGGCTTTGGATCAAGCCATGAGTACGCTGGAGACGCAGTTTGATCCAGGGTTGGTGATTTACCTCGCCGGTGCCGATCCACACGAAGGTGACAGGCTGGGCCGTTTGAAGTTGAGTTTTGATGGTTTGGAAGCGCGTGATCGACGTGTCTTTGACTGGGCGTTTCAACGCCGTGTGCCCTTGGCCTTTGCCATGGCGGGCGGTTATGGCAACGCCATCGAAGACACAGTTCAGGTGCAAGTCAATACCTACCGTGTCGCCCAAGCGTACTGGCGGGGCTGGCAAAATCTGCCCAGATGACACACACCTCCCAAGTTCGCATTCAGCCTGAGCCGCGCAGCGCGTTCAAGGCCTTTCGGCGCATTGACACACGCTGGATGGACAACGATGTGTATGGGCATGTCAACAACGTTGTGTACTACAGCTGGTTTGACACGGCGGTGAATGCGCATCTCATAGAGCAAGGTGCGTTGGATATTCATCAAGGCGAGACGATTGGCTTGGTGGTCGAAACCCAGTGCAACTACTTTGCGCCACTGGCTTTTCCGCAGGTGGTGGAGGCGGGCATTCGGGTCGCACGCATGGGGGCGTCTAGCGTGCGTTACGAAGTGGGCTTGTTTGCCCAAGGGGAAGACTTGTGTGCAGCACGTGGCCACTTTGTGCATGTGTATGTGAGCAAAGAAACGCGGCGTCCTGTGACAGCTTTACCGATGAATTTAAAAACAGTTTTGGAGCAACTTGTATGAATGCAACGTCAACTTCTCACGATGTGGCTGCCGTCGACCATGCCATCACCTCGCGCATGTCGGTGCGTGCCTTTACTCAGCAGCCTCTGCCCCGCGAGTTAATTGCCGAGGTGTTGCAGGTGGCTAGCCGCGCGCCATCTGGCACCAACACCCAGCCTTGGAAGGTGTATGTGTTGCAAGGGTCCAGTCGCGACAGCTTGGTGGACAAGGTGTGCGCGGCCCATGAGGCCATGCGCACCAACCCCGAGTTGGCCAAGGATTACCAAGAGCAGTACGACTACTACCCGACGCAGTGGGTCAGCCCCTACATTGACCGCCGCCGTGAAAACGGGTGGAGCTTGTATGGCTTGTTGGGGATTGGCAAGGCCGACAAAGACAAGATGCACCAACAGCAGCAGCGCAATTTCCGCTTCTTTGATGCGCCTGTTGGCTTGATGTTCACGATGGACCCGGTGATGGGGCGCGGCTCGTTGTTGGACTTCGGTATGTTTTTGCAAAACATCATGGTGGCGGCACGTGCACGTGGTTTGCACACCTGCCCGCAGGCAGCTTGGAATGCGTTTCACAGCATCATCTTGCCGCACATCGGTGCAGGCGAAGGAGAGCGCATGGTCTGTGGCATGTCCTTGGGGTGGGCCGATGAGAGTGACAAGGTCAACACCTTGGTCACGCCGCGAGTGCCGGTAGAAGAATTTACACGTTGGGTGGATTGAACGTCATGATCATCACGAGCCTGCTTGACACCGATTTGTACAAGTTCACCATGATGCAAGCGGTGTTGCATCAGTTCCCCAGCGCGCAGGTCTCTTACAAGTTCAAGTGTCGCAACCCCGGCGTACAACTGGCCCCGTATGTGCAGGAAATTCGAGACGAAATTCGCTCGTTGTGCAGCTTGCATTTTCAAGATGCCGAGCTGGCTTGGTTACGCACCTTGCGCTTTATCAAGAGCGACTTTGTCGATTTTTTGGGACTGTTTCGCCTGAACGAAAAGTACATCCAAGTCACCGCCCTACCCAATGGGGAGATTGACATCAGCATCCAGGGCCCATGGCTACACACCATCTTGTTTGAAATTCCTGTGCTGGCCATCGTCAACGAAGTGTACTTTCGCAACACCCAGAAAGTGCCTGACTTTTTGGAGGGACGCAAACGCCTGGATCAAAAAATTGAAGCCTTGCACGCGGAGCGTTTGAGTGATTTGAAGATCGCCGACTACGGAACACGGCGACGTTTTTCGAAGGCCTGGCACGAAGAGTTGTTGCGAGTGCTCAGTGCCAAGTTGGGGACCGGGCCGCAAGGTCAGCTGGCAGGTACCAGCAACGCCCTGTTTGCCATGAAGCTCAACCTCACGCCCTTGGGCACGATGGCCCATGAGTATTTGCAAGCCTGCCAAGCGTTGGGGCCACGGTTGCGTGACAGTCAGGTGTTTGGTTTTGAAACTTGGGCCCGTGAGTACCGCGGCGACTTGGGCATTGCGCTCAGCGATGTGTACGGCATTGAGCCATTCCTGCGCGATTTCGACATGTACTTTTGCAAGTTGTTCGATGGCGCCCGCCACGACAGTGGCGATCCGTTCACTTGGGGCGAACGCATGATTGCGCACTACCGAAACAACCGGGTAGACCCCATGACCAAGACCTTGATCTTCAGCGATGGTCTGACGGTGGAGCGCATCATTGCGCTGTACCAGCAGTTTCGAGGTCGTTGTCAGTTGGCGTTTGGTATTGGCACCAACTTGACCAACGACCTGGGTTACGAGCCGTTACAAATTGTCATCAAGATGGTCAAGTGCAACGGTCAGCCGGTGGCCAAATTGTCGGATACCCCTTCGAAAAACATGTGTGAGGATGAAAAATACTTGGCTTATTTACGCCAGGTGTTTGACATTGCGCAGCCGGTCTAAAACAAACACGTATGTTGACTGCACTGGTTGTTATTTTTGTGCTGGCTTATGCCGCGATTGCGTTTGAGCACCCTCTCAAGATCAACAAATCAGCCTCAGCCTTGGTTGGTGCGGGTTTGTTGTGGACGATTTATGCGGTCAGCACTGGCGATGCACACAAGGTGGGAGAGCACTTGAACGAGTCGCTCATCAGTGCGGCTCAAATTGTGTTTTTCCTGATGGGCGCGATGGCCATCGTTGAAGTGGTTGACGCACACAATGGTTTTGAAGTCATCACATCGCGAATCAAAACCACCCAGCTTTCTGCTTTGATGTGGTTGGTTGGTTTTGTGTCTTTTTTCCTCAGCGCAATTTTGGACAACTTGACCACGACCATTGTGATGGTCTCTTTGATGAAGAAGTTGCTTGACCAACGTGAGGATCGGTTGTTCTTTGCCGGCATCATTGTGATTGCAGCCAATGCTGGTGGTGCTTGGTCACCCATTGGTGATGTGACGACAACCATGTTGTGGATTGGTGGGCAAATCACTGCGTTGGAAATCATCAAAGGGTTGTTTTTGCCGTCACTGGTGAATTTGCTGGTGCCTTTGTTGGTGACGGGTTTTTGGCTCAAAGGTCAACCGGTTGTTGCACCCGCAGCTTCTCAGGCCGACCAGTCCTCGTACGTCACCACGGCGTTTGAGCGAAACCTGATGTTCTTTTTGGGCTTAGGGATTTTGGTGGCCGTGCCTGCGTTTAAAACATGGACACATTTACCGCCATTCATGGGGGTGTTGTTTGGCCTGGGTGTTTTGTGGCTGGTCGGTGATTTGGTGCACCGTAAAAAGGACGATGAGGACAAGGCAAATTTGTCGCTCACCCACGCGCTCACGCGCATCGACATGTCATCGATTGTTTTCTTTGTCGGGATTTTGTTGTCGGTTGCTGTTTTAGAGCACACACATGTTCTGTCGAGTTTGGCAACCTGGCTTGATGAAACAGTAGGACGCCAAGATGTGATCGTGATGATCATTGGCGTGGTGAGTGCCATTGTGGACAACGTGCCATTGGTCGCAGCGTCGATGGGCATGTACAGCCTGACGCAATACCCCGCAGATAGCTTCTTATGGGAGTTCTTGGCCTATTGCGCAGGCACTGGCGGGTCTATTCTGATCATTGGCTCCGCGGCAGGTGTCGCTGCAATGGGGCTGGAGAAAATAGATTTTGTTTGGTACGTCAAAAAAATCAGTGCGCTTGCTTTGCTCGGTTACTTTTCTGGCGCTGTGTTCTACATCGCTCAATACACACTCACTCATTAATTGAAAGCTGTTTATGAAACCCAAAATCATCGTCGCCCGTCCTATTTTTGAAAGCGTCATACAGCGTCTGTCAGACCACTTTGACGTGACCGACAACCAAGCAGACCATCCATGGACCAAGGCGACTTGGACGGCAGCGTTGGCACAACACGCGGGTGCTTTCACCACCGGCTCTGACCCCGTGGATGCCGAGGTGCTGTCTGCTTGCCCCAACCTCAAGATGTGCGCCAACATGGCGGTGGGATTCAACAACTTTGACGTGCCCACCATGACCGCGCGTGGCGTATTGGCCTCTAACACGCCTGATGTGTTGACCGAGACCACAGCCGATTTCGGGTTCGCGTTGCTGATGGCCACTGCACGTCGCATGACCGAGAGCGAACATTATTTGCGCCGTGGTGAATGGAAACAATGGCGTTATGACATGTTTGCTGGTGCTGAGGTGCATGGCAGCACGATGGGTATTTTGGGCATGGGTCGCATTGGTCAAGCCATTGCACGCCGGGGTGCACATGGCTTTGGCATGAAGGTCATCTATCACAACCGTTCACGCCTGTCGTCAGAGCTAGAGACGGAATGCAAAGCCACCTATGTGAGCAAGGAAGAGTTGCTGCGCACGGCTGACCATGTGGTGTTGGTGGTGCCTTATTCGGCGGCTTCGCACCACACCATTGGTGCGGCAGAACTGGCGCAGATGAAGCCCACAGCCACCCTGGTGAATATTGCGCGTGGCGGCATTGTGGATGATGCGGCCTTGGCCGTGGCTTTGCGTGAGCGTCAAATTGCAGCGGCTGGTCTGGATGTGTTTGAAGGCGAACCCAAGGTGCATCCTGATTTGTTGACGGTGCCCAATGTGGTGTTGACACCGCACATCGCCAGCTCCTCGATTCAAACCCGCTTCGCGATGGCGAACTTGGCTGCAGACAATCTGATCTCTTACTTCACACAAGGCAAGGCCTTGACGCCCTTGAACACGCTGTCATGAATTTTGAGCTTGGATGGGGACTGGCGCTTGGCGTCTTGAACGCTGTGTTGTTGCTGGTTTTGTTGCGACGTTCGGGGTCGAGTAGCTCGGATGCTCAGACTGCATGGGTGCTCAGTTTGCAGAACATGCAAGACAAACTGGAGCGTATGGAGCGCGAGTTGCGTCATGACATCAGTGAGTCATCACGGGGTGGACGCCAAGAGTTGACCCAAAGCTTGGCCACGTTTCAGCAAAGCCAAGTGCAGCAATTGACCTTGATGCAAAAGTCCATCAGCGACACCTTGAACCAGCAACTGCAACAGCTGCAACGCAGCAACGCCGAAAAGTTGGACGAAATGCGTCGCACCGTGGACGAGAAGTTGCAGACCACACTGGAAAAGCGCTTGTCCGAGAGCTTCAAACAAGTGGCTGAGCGTCTGGAACAGGTGCACAACGGTTTGGGCCAAATGCAAAAGTTGGCCGACGGTGTGGGCAGTTTGCAGCGCGTGCTGACCAACGTCAAAACGCGCGGCATGTTTGGCGAGGTGCAACTAGAGGCCTTGTTAGAACAGGTGCTCACGGTGGAGCAATACGCCAAGCAAGTCGAAACCAAGCCTCGCAGCAACCAGCGGGTGGATTTTGCGATTCGCTTTCCAGGTCGAGGTGGCCATGACGGGGAGCCGGTGTGGTTGCCGATTGATGCCAAGTTCCCACGCGATGATTACGAACGCCTGCTGGACGCTCATGACCGCGCCGATGCCGTGGCGGCCGAGCTTGCGGCAAAGGCCTTGGAAGCGCGTATCCGTGGCGAAGCCAAAAGCATTGCCGAGAGTTATTTGGCGCCACCGCACACCACTGATTTCGCCATTTTGTTTTTACCCGTCGAAGGTCTGTACGCCGAGGTGCTGCGCCGCCCGGGCTTGATGGACAGTTTGCAGCGCGATTACCGTGTCACGTTGGCGGGCCCCACGACCTTGTTGGCCATGCTCAACAGCTTGCACATGGGCTTTCGCACCTTGGCTTTGGAACAGCAAGCCTCGGAAGTGTGGAAGGTTTTGGGGGCGGTCAAAACCGAATTCGAACGCTATGGCGATTGGGTGGAGAAGGTGCGCGAGCAAGTGCAAAAGGCTGCCGATACCTTGGACCGTGCCGATACCCGTAGCCGACAAATGCGCCGTGCGCTGAAAAATGTCGAGGCCTTGCCTGAGGGTGAAGCACAAGCGCTGCTGCCCAGGTTGGACGAGCCAGACGATACGGACGCTGCGTGAAACGCGAACTCGCCAAGTTGATTGCTGGACAGGTTTGTTTGCATGCTTGCATGACAGGCATGCGCATGGCGGCCCCTTTGATGGCCTTGCGCAGCGGACAAAGCGAGGCTGCCGTGGGGGTGTTGCTGGCCTTGTTTGCCCTGACCCAAGTTTTCTTGGCCTTGCCAGCAGGGCGCTATGCCGATCGGCATGGCTTGAAACGACCTGTGATGTGGAGTGTGTTGACCTCTTTTGTGGGCGCGGGCATCGCTGCGATCTGGCCCATATTTCCTGTCCTGTGCGTGAGTGCGCTGTTGACGGGCGGTGCGACGGGCGCTGCGGTTATCGCCTTGCAGCGTCACGTTGGGCGAGCGGCACAAGACCTGACTCAACTCAAGCAGGCCTTCAGTTGGCTGGCCATTGGCCCCGCCATTTCTAACTTTATTGGTCCTTTCACTGCGGGTTTGTTGATTGACCATGCTGGGTTTCAATGGGCGTATGGCGCGATGGCTGTGTTGCCCCTGTTGACTTGGGCCTGGGTGCGTCAAACCCGTGAATTGCCCACTTTCGTCAAGCCCGAAGGACATGAAAAAAACAGAGCCTGGGACTTGTTGAATGCCCCCATGTTTCGCCGCCTGATGTTGGTGAACTGGTTTTTGTCGGCTTGCTGGGACGTGCATACCTTTGTGGTGCCGATCATGGGGCACGAGCGGGGTTTGAGTGCGTCGGCCATTGGCTCGATCTTGGGAGCCTTTGCGATTGCTGCTGCGTTGATTCGCATTGGCTTGCCATTTTTAGTCGCTCGCCTGCACGAGTGGCAGGTGCTGACCGGGGCAATGTTGATCACGTCGGTATTCTTGGCGCTGTACCCGTTCATGAACACCGCCTTGAGCATGGGCTGTTGTTCGGTTCTGTTGGGTTTTTCGTTGGGTTCGGTGCAACCCATGGTGATGAGCACCTTGCACCAAATCACACCCGAGTCGCGCCATGGTGAAGCGATTGGCTTGCGTTTGATGGGCATCAACGCATCCAGTGTGGTCATGCCCATTGTGTTTGGTGCCGCAGGGGCTGTGGTGGGTATTGGCGGCGTTTTCTGGTGTGTTTCAGCCGTGGTGGGGCTGGGGTCACGCAGCGCTTATCTGCTCAGAATTGGTAAAAAGCACGGATGACGTGCCATGCGTCCTCCACGCTGTCGACGTACTTGAACAGATCCAAATCTTCGGCGGATACTGCGCCTTCTTCGACCAACACCTGTGGGTTGAACAGGCGCTTCCAGTAGTCCGTGCCGAACAACACAATTGGCACAGGCTTGGCTTTTTTGCATTGAATCAGCGTGAGCGTTTCAAACAGCTCGTCCAATGTGCCGAAACCACCTGGAAAGGCCACCAAGGCTTTGGCGCGCATCATGAAATGCATTTTGCGCAAAGCAAAGTAATGGAACTTGAAGCTCAAGCCCGGCGTGATGTAGGGGTTGGGCGTTTGCTCATGGGGCAGGGCGATGTTGAGCCCCACGCTGATGCCGCCCGCTTCATGGGCACCACGGTTGGCAGCCTCCATGATGCCTGGACCACCGCCCGTGCAGATGAACATCTTGTTGCCATTGGTTTGCGTCAAGGTGTGTTGAGTGATGGTTTTACCCAGCGCACGCGCTTGTTCATAGAAATGGGCATTGCGCACCAAGGTGTGGGCGCGTGCCAAGGCCTCGGGCGAACCTTCTTGTTGTGCCAAGGTCAATTGCTGGGCTGCGACTTCTGCGCTGCGGAATCGGGCACTGCCAAACACCACCACCGTGTGCTCGATGCCCAAGGCCTGCTGTGCCAGGTCTGGCTTGAGCATTTCGAGTTGAAAGCGAATGCCACGCGTCTCTCGGCGCAGCAAAAACTCGGGGTCGGCAAAGGCCAGTCGGTTCGATTCGGGGACCAGCGCATCGGCACCTTCGTGTTGCGCCTTGAGAATTTCCCAGGCCTCGGCCAAGCGTCTGTCGTGAGGGTCAAGCATTCCATCCATGCACACATGTTACCGGCATGCCGACGTGAAAAAGGCTCCCGAAGGAGCCTTTCTCAAAGAACACACGATAGGTTTAGACGCGTTTGCGGTATTCGCCCGTGCGGGTATCGATTTCGACCTTGTCGCCTTGCGCCACAAAGATTGGCACACCGATTTCAAAGCCCGTGGAGATCTTGGCAGGCTTGAGCACCTTGCCAGAAGTGTCGCCTTTGACGGCAGGCTCTGTCCAGGTGATCTCACGCACCACGGTGGTGGGCAGTTCAACGGAAATAGCTTTTTCGTCGTAGAACACCACTTCGAGTGACATGCCGTCTTCGAGGTAGTTCAGGGCGTCGCCCATGTTGCTGGCTTCGACTTCGTACTGGTTGAACTCGGTGTCCATGCAGACATACATGGGATCAGCGAAGTAGGTGTAAGTGCACTCTTTTTTGTCCAAGATGACTTGGTCCATCTTGTCGTCGGCCCTGAACACGACTTCGGTGCCGAAGTTGGCGATCAGGCTCTTGAGCTTCATGCGAACGGTGGATGAGCCACGGCCGCCACGTTGGTATTCGGTGCGCAGGACAACCATGGGGTCTTTGCCGTGCATGATGACGTTGCCAGCGCGGATTTCTTGAGCGGTTTTCATAGTGTGTAGGGTTGATGAGTGAAATAGGGCCCACAAGCAACTCAAGCTGAGCAGGGCGAACTAAGCCTCTTATTTTAGCGGGTTTCAAAGTCGCCTCCGACGCTGCGATACCCAGCCGATCAACTGGGTACATAAATCGGTTTGTTTTCGCAATTGATCGCGACACGCTTGGCTCCAAGTCAACCAATCGGGGGGCAGCGCGCTGGGCCAGTTGAGGGGGGCTAATGGGGTTACGTGGTTCCAGACCTCATGAACTTGGCGCAGGCTGTGTGGCATGTTTGTTCTTTGGTAGAAAGCACGCAGTTTGTCGTGGTGGGCCAAATCATCTTGTGGGTAGATGTGCCAAACCAAGGGCTTGCCTGCCCAAAGGGCGCGAACCAGAGAGTCTTCACCTCGCACAAAGTTCAGGTCACAGGCCCAGAGCAACTGGTCAAATTCGGTCTGACCCATGTAAGGCAAGGGGATGATGTGCAAATGTCCTGTGCCTTGTGTCGGCCAAGCCAGCGTTTGGCAGGCCTGCGCAGCCGCCGCTTGTGCACGACCCGCTGTGACGCACAAGTACGTAGGCTGGGGGGCGCAGCTCAGGGCATGCAGCAGCGCCGGCAAGCCATGGGGTTCATAGCAAAACAGCGACATCCAGCGTTCTTGCACGTGTAAGGGGTGCTGTCCACGTCGGACCGTACGCCAGGCGTGTGTGTCAAATTTTTGCTGCCGTGAGTCCAAATCAGGCTCGCGCAGCAATCCCCCTGTATCGGCTGTAAAACCAGGGTAAAAAAACCATTTGGTGGCACCGCGCGCGGGGCCTTGCATCACGGGGGACGGCAAGCCGTGAGAGCGGCGGACATAGTCTTCGGCGCTGAGGTATTCGAGGTTGACCCATACCGTGCGCGGCTGTTTGGCAATGGCGCATTCGACCGCTTCGGGCAAATGACAGCCAAAGGCTTCAATGACCACATGACCGACCTCGGTGGTCTGTTCGGCTGCGGCCCAGGGATGGACTTCAACGCCAGCGCAGCCAGAGGGGGCCATCCAGGACAGGGCCGACGCATCGTCGACCCACAGGCGCACGTGATGGCCGCGCGCAGCGAGATCGGCGCACAGCCGCCAGCACACACCCAAGTCACCGTGGTTGTCGATGACGCGGCAAAAAATATCCCAAGTCCATGTGGTTTGTTTCACGCAGGGGATTGTCCACAATACGGGGATGCAAGAAGAACCCGTTTCCCGCCATTCGCCTGAGTTGTTGCAACAAGTGGCGGCCCTGCCTGCGTTGCCAGGCGTGTACCGCTACTTCGATTCGCAAGATCAAGTGTTGTATGTGGGCAAGGCCATCAGCCTGAAGAAGCGGGTGGCGAGTTATTTTCAAAAAGACCATGGCGGCACCCGCATCGGGCACATGGTGAGCAAGATTGTGCGTCTGGAGACCACGGTGGTGCGCTCAGAAGCAGAGGCGTTGCTGCTTGAAAACAACCTGATCAAGTCACTCAAGCCCAAGTACAACATCTTGTTTCGTGATGACAAGAGTTACCCCTATCTCAAACTCACACGTTCCTTGTCCGTCAAGGCAAAGGATGACGTGGCAGCGGCGGGCGCTGCCACGCCGAGCGCGACGCAAGTGCCGCGCGTGGTGTATTACCGCGGGGCGGTGGATAAACGGCACGACTACTTCGGGCCTTACCCCAGCGTGTGGGCGGTGCGTGAAGCGATTCAGTTGCTACAAAAAGTATTTCGTCTGCGCACCTGTGAGGACACCGTGTTCAGCAACCGCACCCGACCCTGTTTGCTGTTTCAAATCAAACGTTGCTCGGCGCCGTGCGTGGGACATATTTCTGTGGCCGACTACCAACGCGATGTGGACAGTGCCATGCGTTTGCTGCGAGGTCAGACGCAAGAGGTGATGACCTCGATTGAGCAGCGCATGATGGCACATGCCGAGCGGCTGGAGTTTGAGCAAGCGGCTGAGTTGCGCAATCAAATGAGCGCCTTGTCCAAGGTGCTGCACAGCCAAGCGATGGACACGGTGGGCGATCAGGATGTGGACATCCTGGCCGTCAAGGTGCAGGGCGGCAAGGCCTGCGTGAACTTGGCGATGGTGCGTGGCGGTCGGCACTTGGGCGACCGGCCTTATTTTCCGGTGCATGTGGACGATGCCGAGCCAGTGGAGGTGTTAGAGGCGTTCTTGAGTCAGCATTACCTGGAGGTGCCGGTGCCTCCCGCGCTGATCACCAGCCATGCGGTCGACAAGGAGCTGATCCATGCGTTGATTGAGCAGACGGGGGTCAAGATAGCGGCGGTGCATAACCCACGTGAGCAGCGTCGCGTGTGGCTGGAGATGGCGCAACAAAATGCCGACATTCAATTGGCGCGGTTGCTGGCCGAGGAAGGGTCGCAACAGGCACGCACGCGTGCCTTGGTGGACGCGCTGGATTTGGCCCCCGAAGACATCGACAGCTTTCGCATGGAGTGTTTTGATGTTTCGCACACGGCGGGTGAATCCACCCAGGCGTCATGTGTGGTGTTTCATCACCACAAGATGCAAAGCAGCGAATACCGCCGATACAACATTGAGGGCATCACGCCAGGAGACGATTACGCGGCCATGCGCCAAGTGCTGACGCGTCGTTACAGCAAATTGGCCGAGGCGGTGCGTGCAGGTGAGGGCAAGTTGCCTGACTTGGTGCTGATCGATGGCGGCAAAGGCCAGGTGTCGATGGCGCGCGAGGTGTTTGAGTCGCTGGGTTTGGACTTGTCGCGCATCGTGGGGGTGGAAAAAGGCGAAGGCCGCAAGGTGGGCCTGGAAGAGTTGGTGTTTGCCGATGGCCGTGAAAAGGTGTATTTGGGCCGTGACTCGGCGGCCTTGATGCTGGTGGCCCAGGTGCGCGATGAGGCGCACCGCTTTGCCATCACGGGCATGCGCGCTGCACGTGCCAAGGTGCGTGTGGGAGGCAGCAAGCTGGAGGAAATTGCAGGGATTGGCCCTAAGAAACGCGCCAAGTTATTGCAACGGTTTGGTGGCGCGCGTGGCGTGGCCGATGCCAGCGTGCAAGACTTGATGTCGGTGGATGGCATCTCGGCCGAGCTGGCACAAACGATTTACCAAGCCTTGCGTTGATCACCGGTGGCTGTCTGCGGGCAATGGCTTAAGCCTTCAATACCTCAAGCAAGCGGTCCAAGCCACCGGCATTGATGGCCACCATGGCTTGCTCTCGTACTCTGGGCTTGGCGTGGTAGGCCACGGACAAACCGGCTGCGCCCATCATCAACAGATCATTGGCACCGTCGCCCATGGCGATGGCTTGTTGGGGGCTGATGCCCAGCTGAGCGCAGGTCTCCAACATCATCTTGCGTTTCTCAGCGCCGTCACAGATGTCACCCCAGGGTTGATCAATCATGCGACCCGTGAGGTGACCGTCGATGATTTCGAGCACGTTGCTGCGCGAGTAGTCGATGTTCAGCAAGCCGCACACACGCTCTGCAAAAAAGGTGAAGCCGCCGCTGACCAACAGCACTTTCATTCCGTGTGCTTTGCAGGTGTCGATCAATGTTTTGGCACCAGCGTTCACACGCAGACGCTTTTCGTACACCTCCCCCAGGGCCTGTTGAGGAACCCCTTTGAGCAGGGTGACGCGGCGACGCAGGCTTTCTTTGAAGTCTGTAATTTCGCCGCGCATGGCGGCTTCGGTGATGGCGGCTACTTCGGCTTTGCGGCCGGCTGCATCGGCGACTTCATCAATGCATTCGATGTTGATGAGGGTCGAGTCCATGTCGAACGCAATGAGCTTGAAGTCCTGCAAGCGCAATGGCGGGGTGAAACCTTGGAGAACCAAATCGGGGGCGAATTCGTAAGACATGTGTTGGCAGGGTAAAAGTTAAACCTTGAGGTACATCTGGTCTGACCAAGTGGCCAACCATTGCGGGCGATAGGCGAGGAAGATGGCGCAGACCATGCCAGTGATGAACGCGTCACCCCAGGCCATGAGCCACAGTCCAATCATGGACAAGCTGCTGCTGACGTAGGGCACTTCATGTCCCAGGGATTGAGCCAGCACACTGGATAAAAAAATGCACAGCACAGCACCTAAAAAACCACGTCCCAACACGTAAACAAACGGATGGTGACTGACCCATCGCCGCAGTGCGGCGCCTAGCAGCAAGGTGAAGGTGGCCGGGACCAGGCCTTGCCATACCACCAAACCCAAGGCGGCTTCTGCACTGGTGCTGGAAATCACGGTGGTGATCGCCCCAATGGCGGTTAAGGTCAATACAGCCAGGGGCCAGCCAAGCATCAACGTGACCAGCGGTGCCCCCGACCAATGAAGTTGCAGCGGCATGTGGTGCAAGTTGGGCAAGGCCCACAGCCAGGGCAGAAGTACGACGCTGGCCAGCATCGGGGTGAGTAATGCGGAGCCCGCAGCCAGCATGCGCCAAGGCCGCATCCAAAGCGATGCGCCCAGTGCCAGCAGGGTCAGTGCAAGTTCGAGTCCCATCAGGCTTCAGTGCACGGTGGTTGCAGGGGCGGGCGGTGCAGCCGCTGTGGGTGTGCCCAGTGAGCGCAAGACATCACGCACCATGTGTGCCCTTGCCTTGGGCTCAGGCAGATCACGTTCAATACGCAAGCGGTCATTGCCAGCAAGTTTGATGTGCTTGTTTTTTTGTACCAACTCGATGATGCGCATGGCGTCAAAGGGTGGGTTGGCTTTGAAGCTGATGTGGATCACGCCAGGTGCCGCATCGACTTTGGTGACCCCGTAGCTACGCGCCAGCACGCGCAAGCGGTGCACGTCGATCAAGGTCTGGGCTTGTGTCGGCAGTTTGCCGAAACGATCCACAATTTCTTCCAGCAAGGCGTCGATTTGGTCGGAGGTTTTGGCCGTGGCCAATTTTTTATAGAAGGACAAACGCAGGTGCACGTCGCCGCAATAGTCGTCAGGCAACAAGGCTGGGGCGTGCAGATTGATGTCGGTGGTGGCGCTCAAAGGGCTGAGCAAGTCTGGCTCTTCACCATTTTTGAGCGCACGCACGGCTTCGTTGAGCATTTCGTTGTAGAGCTGAAAGCCAACTTCCAGCATATTGCCGCTTTGGTTTTCGCCCAACACTTCGCCGGCGCCTCGAATTTCGAGGTCGTGCATGGCGAGGTAAAAGCCTGAGCCCAATTCTTCCATTTGCTGAATCGCATCCAAGCGTTGGGCGGCTTGCTTGGTCAGCCCTTGGGTGTCTGGCACCATCAGGTACGCATAGGCTTGGTGGTGGCTGCGTCCGACGCGCCCGCGCAGTTGGTGCAGTTGGGCCAAGCCAAATTTGTCGGCACGGCTCATGATGATGGTGTTGGCGCTTGGCACATCAATGCCGGTCTCAATGATGGTGGAGCACAACAGCACGTTGAAGCGCTGGGCCACGAAGTCGCGCATGACGCGCTCTAGCTCACGCTCTGGCATCTGGCCGTGCGCCACGGCAATGCGCGCTTCAGGTAAGAGTTCTTCCAGGCGCGCACGGCGGTTTTCGATGGTGTCGACTTCGTTGTGCAAAAAGTAGCACTGGCCACCACGTTTGAGTTCGCGCATCACGGCTTCGCGGATGACGCCATTGCCCTCGTTGCGTACAAAGGTTTTGATGGCCAGTCGGCGTTGAGGTGCGGTGGCAATGACGCTCAAGTCACGCAGGCCTTCGAGCGCCATGCCCAAGGTCCTGGGAATCGGCGTGGCAGTTAAGGTGAGCACATCCACTTCGGCGCGCATGGCTTTCATGGCTTCTTTGTGACGCACGCCAAAACGGTGTTCTTCATCGATGATGAGCAGACCCAGGTTTTTGAATTTGACCGATTCGCTCAATAGTTTGTGGGTGCCCACCACGATGTCGACTTGTCCTTCGGCCAAACCTTTGGCCGCAGCTGTGATTTCTTTGGTCGAACGAAAACGGCTCATCTCGGCAATCTTGACCGGCCATTTGCTGAAGCGGTCGGTGAGCGTTTGGTAGTGCTGCTCAGCCAACAAGGTGGTGGGGGCCAGCAAGGCGACTTGCTTGCCGCCCGTGACCGCCACAAAGGCCGCGCGCAAGGCGACTTCGGTTTTGCCAAATCCCACATCACCGCAGACGAGGCGGTCCATGGGGCGTGGGCTGATCATGTCTTGTATGACGGCGTGGATGGCGGCGCGTTGGTCTGCCGTTTCTTCAAAACCAAAGTCGTTGGCGAAGGTTTCGTAGTCTTGTGGCGAGTAACGGAAGGGGTGGCCTTGCCGCGCTGCGCGACGGGCGTAAATGTTGAGCAATTCTGCGGCTGCATCGCGCACTTGCTCGGCGGCGCGGCGTTTGGCTTTGTCCCACTGCGCCGAGCCCAGTTTGTGCAACGGGGCCTCGTCGGCGCTGACGCCGGTGTAGCGTCCAATCAAATGCAATTGGCTCACCGGCACGTAGAGCACGGCCTGGTCGGCGTATTCCAGATGCAAGAATTCTTGCAGGGCAGGCGTGCCATCCGGGTTCTTTTCGCCCAAGTCCATGTTGACCAAACCACGGTAGCGACCAATGCCGTGGGCGTTGTGTACCACCGGATCTCCGAGGTTGAGCTCAGACAAGTCTTTGATGAGTGACTCGACGTCGCTGATTTGTTCTTGTTTTTTACGCCGACGTGTGGTGGCCCCTGCGGCAAACAACTCGGTCTCAGTGATCAGGTCGATGCCTGCTTCGGTCCAACTGAAGCCGACTTGCAGAGCCGATGTAGCAATGCCAATTTTTTCGTCGCTGGCTTGGAATTCAGCCAGTGAGTCAAAGGCAGGCGGGCTGAACTGGGACGCGCGCAAGAAGTCCAGCAGGCTTTCACGCCGGCCATCGCTCTCGGCCAGCACCAGCAAGCGTTGGGTGGTGTGCTTGGCGTGATGTTGCAATCGCTGCAAGGGCTCTGCCGCACCACGCACGACGGTCAGGTCTGGCAGTGTTTGGACAAAGGCATTGTCTGGAACGTCGGTGACCTGCGGCCGCAGCGAGAACTGGGCGTAGACGTTGGCTGCCGCATAAAACTGCTCAGCATTGAGGAATAAGTTGATGGGCGGCAGTGCGGGTCGTTCAGGGTCGCCTTGCACCAATCGGTAGCGGTCTTGGGTGTCTTGCCAAAACTGCTGAATGACGGGCTCCAAATCACCGTGCAACACCACGGTGGCGTGGGTGCCCAGGTAATCAAATACGGTGGCGGTTTCTTCAAAAAACAAGGGCAGGTAGTACTCAATACCCGCAGTCGCCACGCCATTGCCAATGTCTTTGTAGATCCGGCTTTTGGTGGGGTCACCCTCTAGCAGCTCTCGCCAGCGGCTTCTGAATTGCGTGCGTGCTGTGTCGTCCATGGGAAATTCACGGCCGGGCAGTAAGCGCACTTCTGCAACGGGATACAGGCTGCGTTGGGTATCAGGGTCAAAGGTTCTGATGGAGTCGATCTCGTTGTCAAACAGATCGACGCGATAAGGCACCAGAGAGCCCATGGGGAAGAGGTCAATCAAGCCCCCGCGTACAGCATATTCGCCCGGACTCACCACTTGGGTCACATGGCTGTAGCCTGCAAGCGTGAGTTGTGCTTTGAGCTTGGCTTCGTCTAAAGCTTGGCGGACTTTGAAGTGAAAGGTATAGCCGGCTAAGAAGGCGGGTGGCGCCAAACGGTAGAGGGCGGTGGTGGCTGGAATCAACACCACATCGGCTTCGCCTTGGGAGATGCGCCACAAAGTTGCCAGGCGCTCGCTGATCAGGTCTTGATGCGGTGAAAAGCTGTCATAGGGCAAGGTTTCCCAATCGGGGAACAGCACGCAACGAAGATCAGGCGCAAAGAAGGCCATTTCGTCTTGTAGACGTTGCGCATCGGTCGCGTTCGCGGTGATGATGGCAACCCGTTGTTGGTTGGTTTTTTCGCGTGCGCTGAGTTGTGCCAACAGCAAAGCGTCCGCAGAACCAACAGGGCGGGGCATGGCAAATCGCTTGCCGGGACTCAAAGAGGGCAGATGCATTGCCGCAATTCTAGAATGGTGGACCGGATGAAGATCCGCATTTATCCCTCTATAACCCTCATGCCCCATTCCTCTGCCCGCTTCTTCGCTTTGATTCCGTGTGCAGGCTCAGGTAGCCGTGCAGGCACATCGCGTCCCAAACAGTACCAAGAGATTGCTGGTTTGCCGATGGTGATGCATACGCTCAGGGCTTTTGCGGCTGTGTTACGCCTTACGCGAGGGTTGTTGGTTGTGGCACCCGATGACTCCCACATGGAGGAGGTGATGGCAGCCGATCCTCAACCTTTGTTCACGGTGGCCCATGTGGGTGGGGCTAGCCGTGCCGCCAGTGTGATGGCCGGTTTACGTGAACTTTCTGCACTAGGCGCGCAAGAGACAGACTGGGTACTGGTCCACGATGCCGCGCGCTGTTTGGTGACACCAGAACAAATCAATGCCCTGATCGACGCCTGCCAAGGCGATGCTGTGGGTGGATTGTTGGCACATCCGGTGGCTGATACGCTCAAGCAAGAGTTTCGTGGCCGTGTGAGCAGCACCATTGCGCGTGACAGCAAATGGCTTGCTCAAACGCCGCAAATGTTTCGCAAGGGCGAGCTGTGGGCTGCGCTAACGCATGCCGGTCATGACGTGACGGATGAGTCCAGCGCCATGGAGGCTGCAGGTTTTGCGCCTCGACTGGTTGCGGCAAGTGCCCAAAATTTCAAAGTGACTTATCCAGAGGATTTTGCTTTGGCGCATGCCGTTTTTATGTTGCGATTGGAAAAGAGATGAAACGATGACAACACCTAGATTTCGTGTTGGTGAAGGTTGGGATGTCCATGCGTTGGTCGAAGGTCGTCCACTCACGATTGGAGGCGTGCAAATTCAACACACGCATGGATTACTTGGGCACTCAGACGCCGATGTGTTGATGCACGCCATCACAGATGCCTTGCTAGGTGCCGCTGCCCTTGGAGATATTGGGCGCCATTTCCCTGATACAGACGCACGCTTTAAAGGTGCCGATTCTTGGGGTTTGTTGCAACAGGCAGGGGCCCGGGTACGCGAGGCTGGCTGGCGTATAGGCAACGTGGACAGCACGGTGATTGCCCAGGCACCTAAGTTGGCCACGTACATACCAGCGATGTGCTTGCGGATTGCACAAGCCTTAGCGATCGAAGTCGATCAGGTCAATGTGAAAGCAAAAACAGCTGAAAAAATGGGCCCCGTTGGTTTGGGGCAGAGCATCGAAGCCCGTGCGCTGACTTTGATTTACTGATCTTTTGCGCTCAAGGCCGCCAATCCGTCAACGACTTCACGAATGACCCGGCGGTGCTCGGGTTGAAGGGCAAAGTAACTGGCGATCAACTGCTGGTCAACCAAGTTCATGGCTTCTTCTTTGCCGGCAGCGTTGTTGGTGCCTACTGGGGGGGTGCCAAATAGTAGGCCTTCTGGAGATACCTTCAGCCATCTCGACAACACCAATAGTTTGTCTTGTTTGGGAATGGATACGCCCATCAGCCAATTGCGCGCGGCATGGGATGAAATGCCATCCCCCCAATAACGCAAATTGAATTCGCTGGCGACGATGGTTGCTGAGACACGAACGCCTGCATCTTTCAAAGCCTCACGGAGGCGGTCTGCAAACGTTCCCGGTACTTTTCTGTTGCTTTTTGTCATGACTCAAGCCTAAAAGGTAATCCGATGAATGAACTAATTCTAAGTTAAAAAACATAGTAAGTTACACCTAAAGAATTACTTCGATGCTTGGTGTTGTCTATGGCTAGATTTATTGTGCGGTCCAGCCACCATCCATGTTCCAAGCTACGCCGCGAACGTTGTTGGCGGCTGTTGAGCACAAAAAGACAGCCAGTTCACCCAACTCTTCTGGTGTCGTGAACTGCATGGACGGCTCCTTTTCTCCCAACAATAGTTTGGTTGCCTCTTCGTTGGAGAGTGACAGTTCGTGGGCTTTGGCGTCGACTTGTTTTTGGACCAAAGGTGTCAGCACCCAGCCAGGACAAATGGCATTGCATGTGATGCCTGAGGTGGCGTTTTCCAGGGCGGTCACTTTTGTGAGTCCCACGATGCCGTGTTTGGCGGCGACATAGGCCGACTTCTGTGCGGAGCCGACCAAGCCATGTACGGATGCCACATTGAGGATGCGGCCCCAATTTTTTTGTTGCATGTACGGCAATGCCAACCGTGAGGTATGAAACGCACTACTTAGGTTGATGGCAATGATGGCATCCCAGCGTTCGACTGGGAAATTCTCAACAGCTGCCACGTGTTGAATTCCTGCGTTATTGACCAAGATGTCTACACCACCAAAGGACTCGCTGGCGAACTGCATCATGGCCTGAATTTCTGACGCCTTGCTCATGTCTGCACCGTGGTAGCGAACTTGGACGCCCAAAGCCTCCACCTCGGCTTTGGGGGCTTGGTAGTCACCAAATCCATTCAGCACAATATTGGCGCCTTGTTTTGCCAAGCACTTGGCAATGCCTAAGCCTATACCGCTGGTGGAACCGGTGACCAATGCTGTTTTACCTGAAAGCGTGCGTTCAGCCATGAAAAACTCCATATGAATTACGATGAGAATCGTTTGACATTATGGAGTTTTCAGTTGTCAGTTAACTGAATGCATTTTTCGCTTTTATGAAACAAACTTCAGCCATCTCCCCACAGCCCTTGATGCTGAATGCGACGTTGCAGGACTTGCCTGATCAGCCGGATGCACTGGCGCGTGCGCGAGCATTCGTCGAACCTTTGTTCAGTGGCGCGAGCCTGGATACCGGCGAAGATGTTTTGCAGCATGCAGATGGTGTGGCCACTATTCTGGGTCAAATTGGTGGGTCAGAAGCCATGCAAGCAGCCTGCTATTTGGTTTATGCGACAGAGTTTCTCAACAAACCTGAAGATGTGATCTCCAAGGCGTTTGGCCCCAGTTATGCCGAGCTTGCTTTAGAGACTGTACGTTTGATCCGTGTGCAACGACAGGCACGTGTTGTTGCCTCTGACAAACCTGCTGCGAACTTGCAAACCGAGAATGTGCGAAAAATGCTCTTGGCATTTTCCCGGGACCTGCGTGTTGTCCTTTTACGTTTAGCTTCGCGTTTACAAACCTTACGCTATTACGCAGCCAGCAAGAAAAGTGTGCCTCATGGTTTGGCTCATGAGTCGTTGCATGTTTTTGCCCCTCTTGCCAATCGTTTGGGTATTTGGCAAATCAAATGGGAAATCGAGGACTTATCCCTGAGATTTCTTGAGCCTGAGACATACCGTGAAGTCGCGCGTTGGTTGGATGAG
The DNA here is from genome assembly GCF_003063395.1 of Limnohabitans sp. JirII-29. Lineage (NCBI taxonomy): Bacteria > Pseudomonadati > Pseudomonadota > Betaproteobacteria > Burkholderiales > Comamonadaceae > Limnohabitans > Limnohabitans sp. JirII-29. The sequence continues at coordinate 386,374 of NZ_NESB01000003.1, read as the reverse complement.
AAACGTGCTGAGCGAGAAAAGTACATGGTTGAGTTGCAGCAACAACTCTCCAGTGCATTGAAAGAGCAAGGGATTGAGGCAAGTGTTCAAGGACGGCCCAAGCACATTTACAGCATTGTCAAAAAAATGCGTGGCAAGTCGTTGGGTTTTGAGCGTGTGTTTGATGTGCGCGCATTGCGTGTGATTGTGCCCTCCGTGCCAGATTGCTACGCCGTATTGAGTTGGGTTCATACACATTTCACTCCTATCGTTGAAGAGTTTGACGATTACATTGCGCGTCCTAAGTCGAATGGGTACCAGTCTTTGCATACGGTCGTGCGCGATGCACAAGGACGACCCATCGAAGTGCAAATAAGAACTCGTGCAATGCACGAACATGCAGAGCAGGGCGTTGCTGCACATTGGGCGTACAAAGAAGCCGGAGCACGCGGGTATGCCGGGGTATCTGCTTCAGGTGCTTATGACGCCAAGATTGCTGTCTTGCGTCAATTGCTGGCCTGGGAGCGAGAGTTGGTATCTGCATCCCAGAATGGTTCTGCGGCACCGTCCACCAAGACCGATGCTCTGAGTGATCGCATTTATGTTTTGACGCCTGATGCTGCTGTGGTGGAGTTGCCGCAAGGTGCAACGTCCATTGACTTTGCCTATGCGTTACACACGAATTTAGGTCACCGCTGCCGCGGTGCTCGTGTGGATGGCGCGATGGTGCCCCTTCATACCGTGTTGAAAAATGGTCAAACTGTTGAGGTCACTGCTGTGAAAGAAGGCGGGCCTTCGCGGGACTGGCTGAATACCGAATTGGGGTTTCTTGCGAGTCCAAGAGCGCGTTCAAAAGTACGGGCATGGTTCAACGCACAAGCGATGCAAGAGACTGTCGCAAAGGGTCGAGAGGCCGTTGAGAAGTTGTTGCAACGTGAGGGAAAGACGGCCATCAAGCTGGATGACCTTGCGTCTCAACTTGGCTTCAAATCCTCGGATGCTCTATTTGAGGTTGTGGGTAAAGATGAATTTTCTTTGCGTAACATTGAGACGCTGCTGAATCCACCGGAACCCAGCTTGGCGCCAGATGACTACGTGCTGTTAAAGAAGTCGCGCCATACGGAACAAAATCCCAAAGGCGGCGTGTTGGTTGTCGGCATTGATTCTTTGTTGACCCAATTGGCAAAGTGCTGCAAGCCAGCGCCACCTGACGATATACGGGGGTTTGTGACGCGTGGCAAAGGTGTCAGCATTCACCGTGCTGATTGCGGTAACTTTCGCCAAATGGCGCTGCGTAATGTTGAGCGTGTGATTGAGGTCGACTGGGGTAAATCAAAGCAGGCCCAAGATCAGATCTACCCTGTGGATGTGTATATCGAAGCGTTTGATCGTCAAGGTTTGCTGCGTGACATATCGGAGGTTTTTTCCAAAGAGAAAATGAACGTGATCGGCGTCCAAACACAATCGATCAAAGAGTTGGCTTTGATGACATTCACGGTCGAGGTCAGTGACTCGGGACGTTTGCAGAAAGTTTTGACGGCTGTGCGCGATGTTTCTGGTGTACGTTCTGCCCGTCGTCGCTGAGTCTGCTATACTCATGGCTTCGAACAATTAGGCGCGTAGCTCAGCTGGTTAGAGCACCACCTTGACATGGTGGGGGTCGTTGGTTCGAGTCCAATCGCGCCTACCAATTGTTACCCGTCCAGCCCGGCACTGTCAGAGCAGTGACGGGCTTTTGTTTACAACGGGAGCTGACTCATGAGCAGCAAAAATTACATGCGCCCTGCTGAAGACGACAGACGCATCATCAAAAAATACCCCAATCGTCGGCTTTACGACACATCTTCGTCCAGCTATGTTGCGTTGGGTGACATCAAGCGCTTGGTCATGGAAAACACACCTTTTGTGGTGCGCGATGCCAAGACTGGGGCAGATCTGACCCGTAGCATCTTGCTGCAAATCATTCTGGAAGAAGAGTCTGATGGTTCTCCGATTTTGACGGAGCCCATGTTGGCCAACATCATTCGCTTTTATGGCCACGCCATGCAAGGATTCATGGGGTCGTATCTGGAAAAGAACGTGCAGACCTTCATGGATTTTCAAGCTCAGTTGGCTGGAACATCCAAGGATTTGGCGCCCCTTCCCATGATGCAGGGCTTGGTGGGGCGATATGTCGACCAATCAACGCAAGTTCTGACAGAAATGCAAGAACAGATGCAGCAACAATTTAAGAAACAAACCGAGCAGATGATGGATGTGATGAGGCTGAAACGCTGATGAATGACGTGACGACACCAAAAGTGGGTTTTGTCAGCTTGGGCTGTCCCAAAGCATTGACAGATTCCGAATTGATCTTGACTCAGCTCAGTGCTGAGGGATACCAAACATCGAAAACCTTTGCCGGTGCTGATTTGGTCATTGTGAATACCTGTGGATTCATTGATGACGCTGTCAAAGAAAGTCTCGACACGATTGGCGAGGCCTTGGCTGAAAATGGCAAAGTCATTGTCACGGGATGTTTGGGTGCGAGAAGCGGTGAAGGTGGAGCCAATCTGGTTCAGCAAATTCATCCGCGCGTGTTGGCTGTCACTGGCCCCCATGCCACGCAAGAGGTGATGGATGCGGTGCATGCACATTTGCCTAAGCCACATGATCCTTTTCTGGATTTGGTGCCCCAAGCTTTTGGTGAAGCAGGTATCAAGCTCACGCCCAAGCATTACGCATATTTGAAAATCAGTGAAGGCTGTAACCATCGCTGTACGTTTTGCATCATCCCTTCAATGCGCGGAGACTTGGTGAGTCGCCCCATCGGTGATGTGCTCAAAGAAGCGCGTGCTTTGTTTGAAGGAGGTGTCAAAGAGTTGCTGGTGATCAGCCAAGACACATCGGCGTACGGCGTTGACGTCAAATACCGCACAGGTTTTTGGGATGGACAGCCGATCAAAACGCGGACCTTGGAGTTGGCGCAGACCTTGGCACAGCTGGCGCAAAGCTATGGTGCGTGGATTCGTTTGCATTATGTGTACCCATATCCCAGCGTGGATGACATCATTCCCTTGATGGCGACTGGACATGTGTTGCCCTATTTAGACGTGCCGTTTCAGCACAGCCATCCGGACGTCTTGAAACGCATGAAAAGACCTGCAAGTGGTGAGAGGAACCTAGAGCGTATTGCTCGTTGGCGAGAGTTGTGTCCTCAGATCGTGATTCGCAGCACATTCATTGCAGGCTTTCCTGGTGAAACAGAGGCTGAGTTTGAACATTTGTTAGATTTTGTCCGTGAAGCCGAAATCGATCGCGCCGGTTGCTTTGCTTATAGCCCGGTAGATGGCGCAACAGCCAACGAATTACCGGGCATGTTGCCTCAAGAGGTTCGTGAGGCGCGCCAAGCGCGTTTCATGGCAGTGGCAGAAGAGGTGTCCATCCAGAAGCTCAAGCGTCGCATAGGTTCTACTTTGCAAGTTTTGGTAGATGAGGCACCGGGTAATGGACGCAAAGGTGGCGTGGGGCGCAGCTACGCAGATGCGCCTGAAATTGATGGTGTGGTCAAGCTGTTGCCATCTGAAAAAATCAGCAAAGTTTTGCGAGTTGGTGAATTCACACGTGCACGTGTGGTGGCCACTGACGGGCATGATCTTGTTGCGTTGCCTGTTTGAAGAGCAAAAACACAAAAGCCACCGTGAAGGTGGCTTTCATTTAACTTATATTGGTGCCCAGGAAGGGACTCGAACCCCCACGATGTTACTCGCTAGTACCTGAAACTAGTGCGTCTACCAATTCCGCCACCTGGGCATTTCAGGAAAGAAAGGCATTGTATCAAAAATTTATCAACAACCAGCGGATTGCTGGAAGAGTTTGAAGGCACCGTCTTCGGTCACCGTGATGGTCATGGCTTTGTGCAGCGCGATGATGGAGCGGCAGATATTTATCTGCCTCCAAATGAAATGCGTGCTGTGCTGCATCGCGATCGTGTCAAAGCACGCGTGGTACGTTTCGATAAAAAAGGGCGTCCAGAAGGACGCGTGGTCGAAATCATGGAGCGTTCGAATCAGCCGATCATTGGCCGCCTACTTCAAGAAAGCGGCGTATGGTTAGTTGCGCCTGAGGACAAGCGCTATGGTCAAGATGTGTTGATTCCCAAAGGGGCGACCGGTCGCGCGAGCACGGGGCAGGTTGTCGTGGTCGAGTTGACCGAGCCTCCGAGCTTGTATGGACAGCCCGTAGGTCGCATCAAAGAAGTTTTGGGCGAAGTTGATGACCCAGGCATGGAGATCGAAATCGCGGTTCGTAAATACGGCGTACCGCACGAATTCTCTGAAGCTTGCTTGGCTTTGGCCCGCGGGTTGCCTGACAAGGTACGTCCTCAAGATAAAAAAGATCGCGTTGATTTGACCGATGTGGCTTTGGTCACGATCGATGGCGAAGATGCGCGTGACTTTGACGATGCTGTGTATTGCGAGCCTGCCAAAGTGGGCCGTGGCAAAGGCTGGCGTCTGTTGGTGGCTATTGCCGATGTGAGCCACTATGTGGAGACGGGCAGTGCGATTGATATTGACGCTTATGACCGCGCCACCAGTGTGTACTTCCCACGTCGGGTCATTCCGATGTTGCCTGAGAAACTATCAAATGGCTTGTGCTCACTCAACCCCGACGTTGAGCGCTTGTGCATGGTGTGTGACATGTTGATCACGGCTAGCGGTGAGATCCATGCCTATCAGTTCTATCCGGCGGTCATGCATAGCCATGCACGTTTTACCTACACCGAAGTGGCGGCTATTTTGGCTAACACACGCGGGCCAGAGGCTGCCAAGCGCAAAGAACGTGTGCCAGATCTGATCAACTTGCACGATGTCTACGGTGCTTTGCTGAAATCACGCCGTGTCCGTGGTGCCGTAGATTTTGAAACCACCGAAACACAAATTGTGTGCGATGACAGTGGTCGTATTGAAAAAATTATTCCTCGTATACGTAACGACGCCCATAAGTTAATTGAAGAAGCGATGTTGGCTGCCAATGTGTGCAGTGCAGACTTCATTTTGCAAAGCAAGCACCCAGGTTTATTTCGAGTTCACGAAGGGCCAACACCTGAGAAAAAAGACATCCTTCGCAATTACTTGAAGGCGACGGGTGTGGGGTTGACGATCACCGATAACCCCAAGCCTGGAGAGTTTCAGGCGATTGCAGAAGCGACCAAAGAGCGTCCTGATGCGCAGCAAATTCATTCGATGCTGTTGCGTTCAATGCAGCAAGCGATTTACACCCCGATTAACAGCGGTCACTTTGGTTTGGCCTTTGAGGCCTACACCCACTTCACCAGTCCTATTCGGCGCTACCCCGACTTGCTTGTGCACCGTGTGATCAAGGCTATTTTGCTCAAGCGCCGTTACCAATTGCCGGTGTTGCCCACGCCGGGTGAAGCACATGCCAAACTGGCACGTCGCTTGGCAACGCGTGTCCGGGAACCGTCACAAAAGCTGGAGCTAAAAACCAAACCGACACCCGATCAGCAGGCATGGGAAGCTGCGGGCCTGCATTGCAGTGCCAATGAGCGTCGCGCAGACGAGGCCAGTCGCGATGTAGAGGCTTGGCTCAAGTGCAAATACATGCGTGAACATTTGGGAGAAGAGTACGGTGGGGTGGTCACTGCGGCTACAGGCTTTGGCTTATTTGTGACCTTGGATGCGATGTATGTAGAGGGCTTGGTCCACATCACCGAACTGGGAGGCGAGTACTTCCGCTTTGATGAAGCCCGACAAGAGTTGCGTGGCGAACGAACTGGCATTCGTTATGCCATTGGCTCACGAGTTCGGATTCAGGTCAGTCGCGTGGATTTAGACGGTCGAAAAATTGACTTTCGTTTGGTCCGTGACAGCGAGGATGTGTTGCCACGTTCACCCAAAGAGACGACCAAATCTCCGATGCAAAACTTCAAGGCCGCTGTCAAAAAAGCGTTCACAAAGACAAATGATAAGTCGGGTAAACCCAGTGTCAAAAAGTCCGGTGGGGTGAAGAGTAAGAGTCGGAGACCCCGTTGATCGGTTAGCGAATGGATGCTGCCAATAAGGCAGCATCCAACGCTGGGCCTGTTGTTGGCCAAGTGTCTGCGATCAGCCCGTGTGCATGTGCGCCATGGCAAGCAGCTTCAAACGCGCTTTGTCCTTGTGCCATTTTGGCCCCAATGAAACCGGCAAGGACGTCGCCCGTTCCTGCTGTCGCTAGTAAAGCACTCCCTGTGTGGTTGATCACAGGCGTCATCCCTGAGCAGGCAATCACTGTGCCGGAGCCTTTGAGAACGACGACAGCACCGGTCAACTCTGCGAGTTGCTGAGCGGAATGCAGGCGGTTGTTTTGTATGTCGCGCGTGCTGCATTTGAGCAATCGGGCGGCCTCCAGTGGATGTGGCGTGAGCACGGTGGGACGCCTGTTTTGTGTTCGATTCCTCACTAGTTGCAAGAGCGATGCATCGCTCGCAATGGCATTCAATGCATCTGCGTCCAACACCAATTGTGCGGCTGTGCTCAACACCTTTGGCAAGATGGCGCGTACGTCATCTCCTGCGCCGCAGCCACAAACGACACATGCTGTTTTTGGTTCCAGCGTGTCCACCGCGCGAACCATCAAGGCCGGATGCTGAGCTGTCACGCTGGATCGTGAGGCTGCATCCAGCAAGCCCAAATACACGCGACCAGCACCTCCATGCAGTGCCGCCACGCCTGCCAACACGGCCGCACCTGTCATGCCAGATGCTCCACCCATCACGATGAGTTCCCCGAAACTGCCTTTATGGCTGTTGTGTGGGCGCTGTGTGCTCGGGTGGACTGAGACTTGAAGGTACGCAACAGGCGGTGTTGAATGAACTGTTTTGTCAGTTGGAGTGGATACCAAATCGTCAAACCAAACTTGGCCTGCGGCGTCTCGCCCGTCGGCCGTGAAAAGACCCGGTTTGAGGGTGAGTAAGCTCAAGGTATGACGTGGTGATGTGCTTTGATGTGTGTTGTCGCTGCGAAGCCATTCCCCCGTGTCTGCGCACAAGCCGGTGGGCAGATCTATACACAAAACGGGGACATTGCTGGTTTGCATGGTATGGAGCCAATTGGCGATGGTGCCATCCGGCGCTCTGTTCACACCTAATCCCAGCAAGGCGTCTATGGCCAAATCAAAAGTTTCTGGTGGATCTTCTGCAAAAGTTATGCCTGCTTTGATAGCTCGCTGTCCGGCTCTTTGGGCGTCACTTGGCGTGTTTTGCTTGTTTCCTAGCCAAGTGACCACCACTTGTTTGCCCCAATGCTGGAGGCGAATCGCAGCTTCAAGCCCATCGCCGCCGTTGTTGCCTGGGCCGCAAGCGATCCAAATTCTTTGTGCGTGCGGGGCAATGGCCAATGCCAATTGTGCTGTCGCAAGACCTGCGCGTTCCATCAAGGTGTGCTCAGGTAAAGCCGTCTTGAGTTCGGCCTCAATGTGTTGCGTGCTCAATGTGTCATACAGCGGCCATGCTTGATACGCCGTGAGGGGGCAAACAGTCACTGTAGGACGTGTCATCTCTGCGGCTTCAATCGCTCAATGCCAAGACCTTCAAGGTCAATTTCTGGCGTCAGTCCTGACATGCTGTCTGCCAGTGCCTTTGCGCTGCCACACGACAGTGCCCAACCGCTGGATCCGTGGCCTAAATTCAACCAAATACCAGGAATACCACTAGGTCCTATGACAGGTGGTCCATCAGGCAGCATGGGACGAGAACCTTTCCATACTTGCACACTGTCTTGTGTGCGCGCTGCGCCGGGAAACCAGTCGTCCAGCACCCGATAGAGCGTCTTGACGCTGGCTGCGTGGTGCTGGCGAGCATTTCCACCAATTTCCGCACTTCCTGAAACGCGCACTCTCTGTCCAAGTCTTGAAATCGCAACTTTATAGCGTTCATCCATGACGCCGCTGCGAGGGGCATCCAGCGGTTCGCGCACAGATGCACTCACAGAATAACCGTGAACAGCTGCCAATGGAATATGCAGGCCCACAGGTGCCAAAAGACGCGCGCTGCCCAAACCGGCGCACACCACAACCTCATCGAACACGATGCCTGGATCTGCTGTGCCGATTCGGATTCGACGCGGCTCACTGGGAGAAAGCGCTTGTACGCTTGCATTGAAATGAAATTTCACACCCTTAGATTCCGCAATATTTTTCAGCAGCAAGGTGAATTGGCGGCAGTTCCCTACTTCATCGTTGGGAAAATGCAAGGCATAGGCCAGGGCCGTGTCGGGGTTCAACGCTGGTTCAACGCTGCGTGCTTCTGATGCGCTCAAGGTTTTAAAGCTCAAGCCTGCGTCACGCATGATTTTTAGCGACGGTTGCACCATTTGGTGCTCCTGTTCGCCGCGCAACAACACCATATAACCTAGTGTTCGGTCGTGCTCTATGTGAAGACGCTCCGTCAAGCGCTGCAGCCTTTGATGGCTGTAGGTTGATAGGCGTAATAAACGCGCTCGATTTTGGATAAAGGTGTCCTCGTCACAGGCACGCCACCATCGCCACAGCCACTTGACTTCGTCCCAGCTCGGGTGCGACAAGCGGACGGGGCTGTGAGCCCTCCACAAATGTTTCAAGATATGCAGGGTCATCCCTGGTTTTGCCCACGGTGTTACATACCCCGGAGAAATAACGCCTGCATTGGCAAAGCTGCAGCCTTCGGCTGATGAACTGCTGCGTTCATAGACGCTGACATCATGGCCCTGGGCCGCCAGTTCGTACGCTGTTGTCACCCCTATAACACCAGCCCCAATCACTGCGACTTTCATGCACTATGCCTCGCGATGCGTGGTCGTACCTGGGAGTGCTGGGGGGCTTGCTGTGCTAGAATCATTGGGTTTTGTAAGTGTCTCCTTGTTGGGGAGACTTGTTAAAACATCACTCGCAAATCAGCCCACTCAAGGTGTTGCCAAAGATTTTCAAATGAAAATTAGCGGCGATGACGGGCTGAATTTTAGACTCAACCTTTGGAGTAATCACATGTCAGTCACTATGCGCGAAATGCTCGAAGCTGGCGTCCACTTTGGTCACCAAACCCGCTTCTGGAACCCCAAAATGGCGCCATTCATTTTTGGTCATCGCAACAAAATTCACATTATCAACCTTGAAAAATCGCTTCCGATGTTTCAAGATGCAGCCAAGTTCGTCAAGCAACTGGCTGCCAACCGTGGCACCATTTTGATGGTGGGTACCAAGCGTCAGTCGCGCGAAATCGTTGCTGCTGAAGCGCAACGTGCTGGTGTTCCCTTTGTCGACCAACGTTGGTTGGGTGGTATGTTGACCAACTTCAAAACTGTCAAAACCTCTATCAAGCGTTTGAAAGACATGAAAACGCAGCAAGAAGCCGGTTTGGACGCGCTGTCGAAAAAAGAACAGCTGATGTTCAAGCGCGAGATCGAGAAGCTCGAAAAGGATATCGGTGGTATTCAAGATATGGCAACTTTGCCGGACGCCATTTTTGTCATCGACGTGGGCTATCACAAAATTGCGATCGCAGAAGCCAAAAAGCTTGGGATTCCTTTGATTGGTGTGGTGGACTCTAACCACTCGCCTGAAGGCATCGATTATGTGATTCCAGGTAACGATGACTCTTCCAAAGCCGTGACCTTGTACGCCCGCGGTATCGCTGACGCGATCCTTGAAGGTCGTGCCAACGCTGTCAATGACGTGGTCAAGGCGGTTGCCGAAGCTGGTGACGAATTCGTTGAAGTCGCTGCGTAAGCGACTCCCCAACTTTGAGAAGGGGCTCGTGCAGCCCCTTTTTCACACCCTGATTGAATTGAACTGAAGACGGAGAAACATATGGCAGCTATTACTGCAAGCATGGTCGCTGAACTACGCGCCAAAACAGATGCCCCCATGATGGAGTGCAAAAAGGCCTTGACTGAAGCCGATGGTGACATGGCCAAAGCTGAAGAACTGCTGCGCGTCAAACTTGGCAGCAAAGCAGGCAAGGCCGCAAGTCGTATCACTGCAGAAGGCGTGATCGCCAGCTTCATTGACGGCAACAAGGGTTCGTTGCTTGAAGTGAATTGCGAAACAGACTTTGTGACTAAAAATGACAGCTTCTTGGCGTTGGCCCAAGCAGCAGCCAAGTTGATTGTTGAGCACAACCCCGCCTCTTTAGAGGCCTTGGGTGCTTTGTCTTACAGCCAAGATGGTTTTGGCCCTACGCTAGAAGATGTGCGCAAGGGCTTGATTGGCAAGATCGGCGAGAACATGAGCTTCCGTCGTTTCAAGCGTTTCGAAGGTGCTCAAGTGGCTTCTTACCTGCACGGCACACGCATTGGTGTGGTTGTGGAGTTTGATGGTGACATGACTGCTGCCAAAGACGTTGCCATGCATGTGGCTGCGATGAAACCAGTGGCTTTGACCAGTGCCGATGTGCCTGCTGAGTTGATTGAGAAAGAGCGCTCAGTCGCCACAGCCAAAGCTGCGGAATCTGGCAAGCCAGCTGACATCGCCAGCAAAATGATTGAAGGCTCTGTGCAGAAATACCTCAAAGAGGTGTCTTTGTTCAATCAGCCTTTCGTCAAAAACGACAAGCAAACCGTTGAGCAAATGCTCAAAGCTGCGAACACCAACGTCAAAGCATTTACTTTGTATGTGGTGGGCGAGGGCATTGAGAAAAAGGTAGACGACTTTGCTGCCGAAGTGGCGGCTCAAGTCGCCGCGGCCAAGCAGTCGGTCTAATCACAAAAAGGGGAGCATCGGCTCCCCTTTTGACGTCAACCTCGCACCCCCATCAAGATAGACCAAGGAGTTTTCTCATGACATCAGTCCAGCCAGCCCACAAGCGTATTTTGCTCAAGCTGTCCGGCGAAGCTTTGATGGGGGACGATGCATTTGGTATCAACCGGGCCACGATTGTGCGCATCGTGGATGAAGTGTCTGAGGTCATTCGTCTCGGGGTTGAGGTCGCCATCGTGATTGGTGGCGGCAACATCTTTCGCGGTGTTGCCGGTGGTGCCGTCGGTATGGACCGTGCAACGGCAGATTACATGGGTATGTTGGCCACGGTGATGAATTCATTGGCTTTGGCAGACACCATGAACAAGGCTGGTTTGACGGCACGGGTTATGTCTGCGATTGCCATTGACCAAGTGGTCGAGCCTTACGTACGTCCCAAAGCGCTGCAATACCTTGAGGAAGGTAAAGTTGTTATTTTTGCGGCGGGTACAGGTAACCCATTTTTCACCACTGACACAGCAGCAGCTTTGCGTGGCGCTGAAATTGGGGCTGAAATGGTGCTCAAGGCTACTAAAGTGGATGGTGTGTATACCGCTGATCCCAAAAAAGACCCGACAGCAACTCGCTACAGCGAGCTGAGTTTTGACGATGCCATCAGCCAAAACCTTGGCATCATGGATGCCACGGCATTTGCGTTGTGTCGCGATCAAAAATTACCAGTGAAAGTCTTTTCAATTTTTAAAAATGGTGCGCTCAAACGCGTGGTCTTGGGTGAGGATGAAGGCACGCTTGTGCACGCTTGAGCCCACGGTTTTTGAGACTTTTCACGCCTAGATTCAGGAGGAACACATGACGATTGCTGACATCAAGAAAAATATCGAAACCAAGATGGATCAGTCCATTGCGTCTTTCAGCAACAGCCTGACAAAAATCCGTACAGGCCGCGCCAGTCCAGCTTTGCTGGATGCCGTGCAAGTGGATTACTACGGTTCGATGGTGCCAATCAGTCAAGTGGCCAACGTGTCCTTGCTCGATGCACGCACTATCAGTGTTCAGCCTTGGGAGAAAAGCATGTCTGCCAAGATTGAAAAAGCCATTCGCGACAGCGACCTAGGTTTGAATCCCTCATCAATGGGTGAACTCATTCGCGTGCCCATGCCACCGATGTCTGAAGAGCGTCGCAAAGAGTTGACCAAGGTGGTTCGCTCTGAAGGCGAAAACGCCAAAGTTGCGGTACGTAACCTGCGTCGCGACGCCAATGAGTCAGTCAAGAAATTGGTCAAAGATAAATTGGCATCAGAAGACGATCAAAAACGTGCGGAAGCAGACATCCAAAAAGTGACCGACAAACACATTGCTGACATTGACAAAGTGATCGCCAGCAAAGAACAAGAAATCATGGCGGTCTAAGCACCCCATGCTCAAGCAACGCATCATCACGGCACTTGTGTTGTTGGCGCTTTTGTTGCCAGCACTTCTGGCTTCCACGGCGGAACCGCTTGCCACCTTCACCTTGGTGTTGATTGCTGCTGGTGCTTGGGAGTGGGGCCGTTTGAATGGTTTGGGCATGCGCGGTGCATTGCGATGCGCCGCGGTTTGTTTGTTCGCTTGCTTTTTGACTTGGGCAGCGCATTGGGCTTACCACCCCCCGGCCTGGGTCTGGCCGATTGCTGGTGGTTTGTGGGTGTTGGGGGGCGCAGCGTTGATTCGTGGCGGGGTTGAGGCATGGCCTCGCATTCCGCGTATGTTGCGTTTGATCGTTGGTTTGTTGGCCTTGTGGGCGACTTGGCTTGCCCTGTACCAAGCGAAGGTTATGGGTACCAACTTTTTGCTGTCTTTGCTGCTGATTGTTTGGATGGCCGATATAGCTGCTTACTTTTTTGGGCGTGCCTTTGGTCGTCGTAAGTTGGCGATCCACATCAGTCCCGGTAAAAGTTGGGAGGGTGTGTGGGGTGGGATGGCCGGGGTGCTTCTGATGGCCTTGGTTTGGATCTGGCTCGATACCCAATACCCCATGGATAGCCAGAGTTTGTTCACGCGCTTACAAGCGCGCGGCTGGCCATTCTTGTTGTTAGCCACTTTATTTTTGGTGGCAATGAGCGTGGTGGGGGATTTGGTGGAGTCTTTGGTCAAGCGCAGTGCCGGTATGAAAGACAGCAGCCAGTTATTGCCTGGACACGGAGGGGTGTTGGACCGTGTGGACGCCCTGCTGCCTACCTTGCCGATTGCCCTCATGCTAATGCAGTCACTGTGATGAACGCATTGGACCGACTCAAGCCGCAAAAGCTCACCGTATTGGGCTCAACGGGCTCCATTGGCACCAATACTCTGGACGTGGTCGCACGTCACCCAGATCGATTCCAAGTCTTTGCTTTAACGGGTGCCTCTCAAGTGGACTTGATGCTGCAACAGTGCGTGCAATTCAAACCCCAGGTTGTCGTGATGGCGCACGCGCAGGCCGCACGCTCACTCCAAGACAAAGTGCACGCGCAAGGCTTGGATGTGCAGGTGCGTACCGGTGCGCAAGCACTTGAAGACGTGGCCTCACATCCCGAGGTTGATGCTGTGATGGCGGCCATTGTTGGCGCTGCAGGCTTGGCGCCTTGTTTGGCCGCAGCACGAAGCGGTAAGCGTTTGTTGCTGGCCAATAAAGAGGCGTTGGTGGTAGGCGGGGACGTCTTTTTGTCAGCGGTGAAACGTGGTGGTGCCACCTTGCTACCTATCGACAGCGAGCACTCGGCAATTTTTCAGTCCTTGCCTGAAGACCCGCACACCTGGGATTCACGCGTCGAAAAAATCATTTTGACGGCGTCGGGTGGCCCGTTTCGCACCCGCGATGTGAAGACCCTTAAAGACGTCACGCCTGAGGAAGCTTGCGCTCATCCCAATTGGGTCATGGGGCGAAAGATTTCAGTGGATTCAGCCACGATGATGAACAAAGCCTTGGAGGTCATTGAGGCGCGTTATTTGTTTGGTTTGCCGCCAGAGCGGATTGATGTCGTGATACATCCGCAAAGCGTTATTCATTCGATGGTGCAATACCGCGACGCTTCGGTGGTTGCGCAGTTGGGGACTCCGGATATGCGAGGTCCTATCGCTTATGGTTTGAGTTGGCCTGAGCGCATTGCTTCGGGGGCTCAAGCGCTGGATTTCCACACGCTGTCAGCGATGACGTTTGAGGCATTGAACGACCATGGCCATCCCGAGCGGTTCGCTGGTTTGCGCTTGGCGTGGGACGCCTTGCGTGGTCCCTCAGGCACCACTGCAATTTTGAATGCGGCCAATGAGGTTGCTGTGGCTGCATTCTTGGATCGTCGCATCCGATTTGACCAAATCCATCATCTTAATGTGGCCTGTATCGATCAATTACAGCCTTCGCCACCACACGACTTGATGGATTTATTAGCGCTCGATGCACAAGCTCGCGTCACAGCTGAAACGCTCGTTCAAAAATTTGCATTGCCATGACCGTGTTGGTCTTTCTCGGCACTTTGGGTTTGTTGGTTGCCGTACATGAATGGGGGCATTACAGAATGGCTGTGGCCTGCGGGGTCAAAGTGCTCACGTTTTCTGTGGGTTTTGGTCGACCCTTGCTGAGATGGCGCGCTCGCCGTCCTTTCCCTGGACAGAGTACCGAGTTCATGATTTGTCTCATTCCCTTGGGCGGCTACGTCAAGATGTTGGATGAAAACGAGGAAGTCGTTGCTCCCGGTGATGTCTCCATGGCCCTGAACCGTCAGAGCTTATGGCGACGTGCAGCCATCGTCTCAGCAGGACCCTTGGCCAACCTGTTGCTCGCGGTGGTGTTGTATGCCGCGACTTTTTGGTTAGGGCAGTATGAGTCAAAACCGCTACTGGCGTCGCCTGCCTTGGGTTCTGTGGCCGAGTCCGTGGGTTTGCGCGGTGGCGATTTGGTACTGCGTGTCGGTTTGTCTGAAGCGACCTTGCACGAGGTCGAATCTATGGAGGCCTTGCGTTGGTGGGCCCTGCAAGAAGACACCCTCCATGAGCCATTGGTGTTGGAAGTTGAGTCAGCACACAACCATCGCATTCATACCGTGTCATTGCTGGCTCCTGCTTCGATAGCCGAGAACGCGCAAGATCTATCAGGCTTGTCTGTCTATGGGCTAGGACAGCTCTGGAGCCCTGCTGTTATCGGTAACGTACAGGAGGGGAGTGCAGCGCAGCGTGCCGGTTTGCAACGCGGCGATGTGGTGTTGCACATTGATGGACACCGCATGGAAGACGCTGCCATGCTGCGCGCATGGGTGCGTGCCGCTGGCGAGCGTGGCCCTGTGCCTCTTCAAGTATGGGCGATTCGACGACCTCACCAAGGTGAGCTGATGGTAGAGGTCACGCCTGAGCGCGTGTGGGACAAGGACCGCTATGTCGGGCGTATCGGTGCGTATGTGGGCGAGCCACCCGCGCGTGTTTGGGTGCAAGCTGGGTTCATCGATGGCGTAAGCCGTGCATTTGTACGCACGTCGGAAGTGATCGGACTGACGTTGGACATGGTGGGGCGCATGGTCGTTGGCAGTGCTTCACTCGATAATCTGAGTGGGCCTTTGTCAATGGCTGATTACGCGGGACGCTCAGCCAGTATCGGCTTGTCTGCGTATTTGTCGTATTTGGCCTTGATCAGCATCAGTCTTGGGGTGCTCAATCTGATGCCTTTGCCCGTCCTCGACGGGGGGCACCTGTTGTATTATCTTTATGAGGCCTTGACCGGCCGTCCCCCCGCAGCACATTGGCTCGACGTTTTACAACGCTTGGGTTTGTTGATGTTAGTGGCACTCATGTTTTTTTCTCTCTTCAATGATTTGGTCCGTCTGGGCTGGCTCAGTTAAGCTCCTTCATCATTCACCCAGACCCTGAAGTTTTCTCTTCATGAACAAGCAACCTATCAGTTTTACCCGCGCTCCGCTGTCCTATGCTGCTGCTTTGTTGGCGGGCACTGCGCTGGCTTTCAATGCTTGGGCCGTCGATCCTTTCACAGTTCGTGACATCCGTGTCGAGGGCTTACAGCGTGTGGAGCCTGGGACGATCTTTGCATCTATTCCTTTCCGCGTTGGGGATGATTACACCGACGACAAGGGCGCTGCTGCCATTCGCAGTTTGTTCGCACTGGGGCTCTTCAAGGACGTTCGCATTGAAGTCACGGGTGATGTGTTGGTGCTGATTGTGGAAGAGCGTCCGAACATCGCTGCGGTGGAGTTCATTGGCACAAAAGAGTTTGACAAAGACATATTGCGTAAAGCTTTGCGCGACATCGGCTTGGCCGAAGGACGGCCTTTCGACAAAGCGTTGGCTGATCGTGCAGAGCAAGAACTCAAGCGTCAGTACGTCAGCCGCAGTCTGTACGGTGCTGAGGTGATCACCACCGTGACGCCGAGCGACCGTAACCGGGTCAATTTGTCTTTCACCGTCGTGGAAGGCGATCTGGCCAAAATCAAAGAAATCCGAGTCGTTGGTAGCAAAACCTTCAGTGAATCCACACTGCTTGATCAGTTTGACCAAAGTACGGGCAACTGGCTGAGCTGGTACACCAAGTCAGATCGCTATTCGCGTGCCAAACTGAATGCTGACCTGGAAACTTTGCGTGCTTGGTACATGTCTCGCGGTTATTTGGAGTTTCGAATTGATTCCACGCAAGTGGCCATTTCACCTAACAAGCAAGACATCAGCATCACCATCAGCATCACAGAGGGTGACCGTTTCGTGGTGTCTGAGGTGGCTCTGGAGGGGTATTACCTGGGTAAAGATGACGACTTCAAGTCGTTGATTGAAATCAAAGCAGGTCAACCCTACAACGCAGACGATGTCGCCAAAACCACCAAAGCCTTCAATGAATACTTTGGCAACTTCGGGTTTGCGTTTGCCCGCACCGATGTGCGACCTGAGATTGACCGAGCGACCAATCGCGTCAAGCTGGTCTTGGTGGCAGATCCGTCACGTCGTGCCTATGTGAGGCGTATCAACATTCTGGGGAATAACCGAACCCGAGATGAAATTGTGCGCCGTGAGTTCCGCCAGATGGAGTCATCTTGGTATGACGGCGAGCGCATCCGCTTGTCACGCGACCGCATCAATCGCTTGGGCTACTTCAAAGAGGTTGATATAGATACCCAAGAAGTTGCCGCTTCACAAGATCAGGTGGACTTGAATGTCAATGTGACGGAAAAGCCCACAGGCATGCTCACACTGGGCGCTGGGTTTTCGAGTGCTGAAAAGGTCACCTTTTCTTTTGGCATTCAGCAGGAAAACGTTTTTGGTTCGGGCCAAAACTTAGGACTCCAAGTCAGCACCAGCAAGTACAACCAGTACTACGTGATCAGTACAACCGATCCGTACTTCACCCAAGACGGTGTGTCGCGCACCTTTGATTACTACCATCGGTCGAGCAAACCTTACGTGGAGCAGGGCGGAGATTACCGACTTGTGACTTCTGGCCTTGGCATCCGTTTTGGCGTTCCATTCAGTGAGCTGGACCGCGTTTTCGTAGGTACATCGCTCGAACAGACCGAAATTATTCCCGGCACCAATTTGCCAGCCTCTTGGCTGGTGTACGCATACAACCACGGGTACACCACCAAAACTGTGCCTGTGACTTTGGGCTGGGCGAGAGATGGTCGTGACAGTTACCTGAATCCATCGACGGGTAAGTTGATTCGAGCCAACACCGAAGTGGGGGCAGCAGGCGACACGCGCTACGCCAAGATCGGTGGTCAATACCAACAGTACTTCGCACTCAGCAAGCAATACACATTTGCATTCAATGCCGATTTAGGCGTTGGTAAAGGCTTGCAAGGGCAAAGCTTCCCAGTTTTCAAGAACTACTTCTCGGGTGGTTTAGGCTCCGTGCGTGGCTTTGAGCAAGGCACCCTGGGCCCTCGTGACGTCTACGGCATTGTGTCGGGTGGTACCAAAAAAATCACCCTCAACAGTGAGTTTTTGATGCCATTCCCAGGTGCGGGTAACGACAGAAGTCTGAGGCTCTATGGCTTCTATGACATGGGTAACGTGTTTGGTGAGTTCGACAAAGTTCAGTTGAACCAACTTCGTAGTTCATATGGCGTGGGGCTGAGTTGGGTCTCTCCCATGGGCCCTCTGCGCTTTGCCTGGGCCTTACCCGCCAGAACCTTCACTGGCGATAGAATTCAAAGATTGCAATTCCAAATCGGGACATCTTTCTGATGAAAAAGTTTTTTAGCCAACTTTCTTTGGCGTTGATGGTGGGCGTGGTCAGCTTGACTGCCTATGCTGACGAAATTCGTATTGGCTTTATCAATACAGACCGTATTTTCAAAGAAGCCAACACAGCCAAGCAGGCACAGCAAAAATTGGAGCAAGAGTTTTCCAAGCGCGACAAAGAACTCAATGATGCGGGTGCTGCATTGAAATCTGCGGTTGAAAAATTCGAGCGTGAAGCCCCCACTTTGTCAGAGTCACAGCGCTTGAGCCGACAAAAGCAATTGGGCGAGCAAGACCGCGACTTTCAACGCAAGCGTCGTGAATTTCAAGAAGAACTCAATGCGCGCAAAAACGAAGAGTTCCAACTGGTTCTTGAGCGCACCAACCGCGTGATCAAGCAAGTGGCTGAAGCCGAAAAATACGACCTCGTTTTGCAAGAGGCGGTCTACATCAGCCCTAAGCACGACATCACTGACAAAGTGCTCAAGGTCATCAATTCGACCAAGTAATCTGCCGTGGCACTGCGTCTCGGCCAAATCGTTGAAAGTCTTGGGGGCCAGTTGCATGGAAACCCCGAGCAATGGATTCAAAAACTCGCACCGCTTGACACTGCGCATGCCGATGCCTTGAGTTTTCTAAGTAATCCCAAATACCAATCTCAACTCACGACGTCTCAGGCAGCTTGCGTGATTGTGTCGCCCATGATGGCGACACTGGCGCAAGCACGTGGTGCCTGCATCGTGACCGACAACCCCTACCACTACTTTGCACGTTTGACGCAGTTGTGGCGTGCTCAGCATCAGCAGCACGATGAGCCGATGGTTCATCCAAGCGCCGTGATTCATCCCTCTGCACACGTTGACGCCAGCGCACGCATTGGTCCTTTGTGTGTGATTGAACGCGGTGCACGTATTGGTGCGCACACTTGGCTCAAGTCTGGTGTGACTGTGGGTGAAGATTGCGTCTTGGGTCAACGCTGCATCGTGCATGCTGGTGTTGTCATCGGTGCAGATGGGTTCGGTTTTGCGCTGTTTGAAGGGCGCTGGGAAAAAATTGAACAACTCGGTGCAGTGCACATTGGCAACGATGTCGAGATCGGTGCCAATACCTGCATTGACCGTGGCGCTCTAGATGACACCGTGATTGAAGATGGTGTGAAGCTCGATAACTTGGTGCAAATAGGCCATAACGTTCACATTGGCGCACACACGGCCATGGCTGGTTGCGCAGGCGTGGCAGGTAGCGCACGCATCGGCGCTCACTGCACGGTCGGTGGTGGAGCCGTGGTGTTGGGGCATTTGGAGTTGGCCGATGGTGTGCATATTTCTGCTGCATCGGTCGTGATGCGTTCAATTCGTCAGCCTGGACAGTACAGCGGCGTGTTTCCCATCGACGACAATGCCTCGTGGGAAAAAAATGCTGCCACCTTGCGTCAACTGCACCGTTTGCGTGACCGCATCAAATCTCTTGAATCAGCTTTAGAAAGTCAAAAAAAATGAGCATGGACATCCATCAAATCCTGAAGCAATTGCCGCACCGCTATCCCATCTTGCTGGTTGACCGCGTGTTGGAGATCGAAAAAGGTAAACGCATCAAGGCGCTCAAAAATGTCTCAATCAACGAACCGTATTTCACCGGTCACTTTCCGCATCGCCCTGTGATGCCGGGTGTGTTGATGCTGGAGGCCTTGGCCCAAGCAGCCGCTTTGCTGGCATTTGATGCCGTGGGCGTGACCCCAGATGACAAAACGGTGTACTACTTCGCTGGCATCGATGGTGCGCGTTTCAAACGTCCAGTTGAGCCAGGCGACCAGCTGATTTTGGAAGTTGAACTGGACCGCATGAAAGCTGGCATTTTCAAATTCAAAGCCCGAGCCAAAGTGGGGGATGAAATCGCCACCGAAGCCGAGTTGATGTGCACCATGCGCACCATTGCTTGACCCATGCCCCGCGACGATGAGCTTCATCCATCCCACGGCGATTGTTGACCCCCAAGCCGAACTCGACAGCTCGGTGCAAGTGGGGCCATACACCATCATTGGCCCCCATGTGCGTATGGGGGCGGGTACTACGGTCGGTGCCCATTGTGTGATCGAAGGTCACACCACCATTGGACGCGACAACCGTATTTTTCAATTCAACTCTTTGGGCGCGATCCCGCAAGATAAGAAATACGCAGGTGAGCCCTGCGAATTGGTGATCGGTGACCGCAACACCATCCGCGAGTTTTGTACCTTCAACATCGGTTCTCCCGGCGACACGAGCGTGACGCGTGTGGGCGATGACAACTGGATCATGGCCTATGTGCATTTGGCGCACGATTGTGTGGTGGGCAATCACACCATCTTTGCCAACAGTGCGCAATTGGCTGGCCACGTGCACGTGGGTGATTGGGTGATCTTGGGTGGGTTTACCGTTGTGCATCAGTTTGTACGTATTGGCGCTCACAGTTTCACGGCCATGCATTCGTTGCTGTTTGCAGATTTGCCACCTTTTGTGATGTGCCAAGGGCAGCCGGCAGAGGCGCGCTCCATGAATTACGAAGGGCTGCGTCGTCGCGGCTTTTCCCCTGAGCGTATCAGCGCAGTCAAGGCCATGCACAAGGCCTTGTACCGTGAAGACTTGACGCTCGACAAAGCCAAAGAGCGCATCGCAGCGCTGGTGCAATCCAAACCTGAATCTGCACCCGATGTGCAGATGATGCTCGACTTCTTGAACCAGACCTCGCCACAACGTGGCATCGTGCGCTGAGCCTATGTCGGCACTTGTGACCTTCTCGCTTGTCGCTGGCGAGGCCTCGGGTGATTTGCTCGCAGGCCTGTTGCTGCAGGGAATGCACCAAACATGGCCCGAGATGCGAAGCACCGGCATTGGGGGGCCGCGCATGGCGCAGCAAGGGTTTGAAGCTTGGTGGCCCTACGAAAAATTAGCTGTGCGTGGCTATGTGGAAGTGCTGCGGCACTACCGTGAAATTGTGGGTATTCGTCAGCAGCTCAAAGCGCGTTTGTTGGCCCAACCACCCAGCGCCTTCATTGGTGTGGATGCGCCAGACTTCAATCTTGACTTAGAGCATGATCTGAAGGCGAGCGGCATTCCGACAGTGCATTTTGTGTGTCCTTCTATTTGGGCTTGGCGTGCTGACAGAGTCGACAAAATTCGACGCAGCGTAGACCATGTGCTGTGCATCTTTCCGTTTGAAAAAGCCTTGCTCGAAGCGCACGGCATTGCTGCCACCTACGTGGGGCATCCACTGGCACAAACGATTCCTGAACATGTTGACCGTGCTGCGGCACGTGTTGCACTGGGCTTGCCACAAGACGCGACTGTGGTTGCGTTATTGCCTGGCAGTCGACATTCTGAAATTGAATATTTGGCACGTCGTTTTTTACAAGCGGCGCAGCGCATGGCCCAGCAACAGCCTGGGCTGATCTTTGTCTTGCCCGCCATGTCTGCGTTACGTGCCCGCATCGATGCGCTGGTTCGCGAGGTAGGTGGCGTGCCTGGGCTGACGGTGTTGACCGGACAATCGCACACTGCTCTGGCCGCTTGCGATGTGACACTGATTGCCAGTGGTACCGCCACGCTGGAAGCCGCGCTTTTCAAACGTCCGATGGTCATCGCTTACAACATGAACTGGATCAGTTGGCAAATCATGCGTCGCAAAAAACTCCAACCCTGGGTGGGTCTGCCCAATATCTTGTGCCAGGAGTTTGTGGTGCCTGAGTTGTTGCAAGACGCTGCCACCCCGGACGCCATGGCGCATGAAGTATTGCAGTGGCTGGCACAACCCGCCGCCATGACCGCCGTTCAACAACGTTTTGCCGCACTGCATGACAGTTTGCGCTGTGACACCCCTGCATTGGCTGCCCATGCGATCCAAAAAATTCTTGCGCGCTGAACAGGCTTCGCTGGTCTGGGATGCCCCGGGTCTGATTGCCGGCGTGGATGAGGCTGGGCGAGGTCCTTTGGCTGGGCCCGTCGTGGCCGCTGCCGTCATCTTAGATGACCTGAACCCGATCGTCGGCTTGGCGGACTCCAAAAAACTCACGGCCTTGAAGCGCGAGCGTTTGTATGACGAGATCCGTGCCAAAGCTCTGTGCTGTTCGATTGCTGAGGCCTCGGTGGAGGAAATTGACAGTCTGAATATTTTGAATGCCACCCTTCTCGCGATGCGTCGGGCGGTAGAAGGGTTGCGCCTCAAGCCGCACAAAGTGTTGGTGGATGGCAACCGTCTACCTGTCCTCGATGTGTTGGCCGAAGCCATTGTCAAAGGCGATAGCAAGGTACCCGCCATTTCTGCGGCATCTATCTTGGCCAAGGTACACCGTGACCGCTGGTGTCTGCAATTGCATGCTCAATACCCAGAGTACGGCTTTGACCGTCACAAGGGATACGGCACCGAAGCACATTTGCAGGCTTTGCGTACCCATGGGGCAACGCCCTGGCATCGTCACAGTTTTTCACCCGTTGCCGAGGTGCTGCGATGAACGTGATTACTTCGCGTGACAACCCCTTGGTCAAAGAGCTGCGTCGCCTGTCGCAAGACAGCACGGCCTATCGCAAACTCGGTCGTGTTTGGTTGGAAGGCGACCACCTGTGTCGTGCGGCGTTGGCACGTGGTGTTCGGCCTGAGCATGCCGTGTTTGCACAATCGCAATGGGACATCGCTCCGCGCGACTGGACCGAGGCTGCCCCCCGCAACACGGTGTTGCCCGATGCCCTGTTTGCCGAGGTGAGTGGACTCGAATCCCCCGCGCGGATGGGGTTTGTGATGACGGTGCCAGTGGCACCCGACATCTTGCGTCACACCCCCACCGTGGTGCTGGATCGGGTGCAAGACGCGGGCAACGTTGGCTCAATTTTGCGCAGCGCGTCCGCCTTTGGTTTTGGCCAGGTGTTGGCCATCAAAGGTGCTGCTGCCCTGTGGTCTCCCAAAGTCTTACGCGCTGGCATGGGCGCGCATTTTGGTTTGCATTTGGTGGAGGGCCTGGAGCCTTCGGCGTTGGACGCACTGGACATGCCTTGGGTGGCCACCAGTTCGCACCAAGGCCCATTCCTGCACCAGTTGCTCGCTCAGCAGGCATTGCCCATGCCGTGCGCCTGGCTGATGGGGCATGAGGGGCAGGGCGTTTCACCTCAGCTCGCCGACCATGCGGCATTGTCGGTGCGTATTGCGCAACCCGGTGGCGAAGAGTCATTGAATGTGGCCGCTGCTGCCGCGATTTGTTTGCACGCCAGTGCCACTTGTCGTGTGACGTGACGCAAGGGTAAACGAGTGCCTCGGATATAATGAGAGGCTTTCCCGCATCAACCTGTACGCCCCAGCTCAACCAAGGCCCATTCCTCGAACAAGCAGCCAAAAAGAGACCCGTTCTCTTGTAAGCGCTGAGGCGTACCCGAACTACTCCGGAGAACCCAGTGCTTTTGTCTCTTCAGGGAACCTTCCCGCCCGCCATCTTGGCGCTTGCAGACGGCACGGTCTTTATCGGCAATTCGATTGGAGCCTCTGGCTCCACCGTAGGCGAGGTGGTGTTCAATACATCGCTCACCGGCTACCAAGAAATTCTGACCGACCCCAGCTATTGCCAGCAGATCGTCACCTTGACGTACCCGCACATTGGCAACTATGGCGTCAACGTGGAAGACATCGAAGCTGACAAAGTCCATGCTGCTGGCCTGATCATCAAAGACCTTCCTTTGGTGGCCAGCAACTTTCGATCACATCAAACCTTGTCGGCTTATCTGACCGAGAGTGGCACGGTGGCGATTGCCAATATCGATACCCGTCAATTGACACGCATCTTGCGTACCAAAGGGGCGCAAAACGGTGCGATCTTGGCCCTGGCGCCAGGTCAGCAAGTCAGCCAAGCGCTGAAAGAACAAGCCATTGCCGCCGCCCAAGGGGCACCCAGCATGGCCGGTCTCGATTTGGCACAACAAGTCACCGTGACCGCGCCCTATGCCTGGACGCAAACCGAATGGGCGCTGGGCAAGGGTTATGGCGAACAAACCACGCCTAAGTTTCACGTCGTGGCGTACGACTTTGGCGTCAAGAAAAATATCTTGCGTATGTTGGCCGAGCGCGGTTGCAAAGTGACCGTGGTGCCCGCCAAAACTTCGGCAGCCGAAGTGCTCAAACACCAGCCGGATGGGATCTTTTTGTCCAACGGTCCCGGCGACCCGCAGCCGTGCGACTACGCCATTGCCGCTACGGCCGAGTTGATTGAAACAGGTATCCCGACTTTTGGTATCTGTTTGGGTCATCAAATCATGGCCTTGGCCAGCGGTGCCAAAACCTTCAAGATGAAATTTGGACACCACGGTGCCAACCACCCGGTCAAAGACCTTGACAGTGGCCGCGTGTCGATCACCAGCCAAAACCACGGTTTTGCGGTGGATGAAAAAACATTGCCTGCCAATTTACGAGCCACCCACGTGTCCTTGTTTGACGGCACCTTGCAGGGCTTGGCCCGCACAGACAAACCCGCGTTTTGTTTTCAGGGACACCCCGAGGCATCGCCTGGTCCTCATGACATCACCTATCTTTTCGACCGCTTCATCAACTTGATGGAGAAAAAATAAATGCCTAAGCGCACCGACCTAAAAAGCATCCTCATCATTGGCGCTGGCCCCATCATCATTGGGCAGGCGTGTGAATTTGACTACTCTGGTGTGCAGGCTTGCAAAGCCTTGCGTGAAGAGGGATACAAAGTCATTTTGATCAACAGCAATCCCGCCACGATCATGACCGACCCCGCCACGGCAGACGTCACGTACATCGAGCCCATCACCTGGCAAACGGTTGAAAAAATCATTGCCAAAGAGCGTCCAGACGCTATCTTGCCCACCATGGGTGGGCAGACCGCTTTGAACTGCGCTTTGGATTTGTGGCACCACGGGGTGCTTGATAAATACAAAGTGGAATTGATCGGTGCCACACCCGAGGCGATTGACAAAGCGGAAGACCGCTTGAAGTTCAAAGATGCCATGACCAAAATTGGTCTGGGCTCAGCACGTTCTGGCATTGCCCACAGCATGGAAGAAGCTTGGGATGTGCAACGCCAGGTGGGCTTTCCTACCGTGATTCGTCCCAGCTTCACCTTGGGTGGCACCGGTGGTGGCATTGCCTACAACCCGGAAGAGTTCGAGGTCATCTGCAAGCGTGGCCTGGAAGCTTCGCCTACCAATGAGTTGTTGATTGAAGAGTCGCTGCTGGGGTGGAAAGAGTACGAGATGGAAGTGGTGCGCGACAAAGCGGACAACTGCATCATCATTTGCTCGATCGAGAACTTGGATCCCATGGGGGTGCACACCGGTGACTCGATCACCGTGGCTCCGGCCCAAACCTTGACCGACAAGGAATACCAAATCATGCGCAACGCCTCGTTGGCTGTGTTGCGTGAAATTGGTGTGGACACGGGGGGCTCGAACGTGCAGTTCTCCATCAATCCCAAAGATGGTCGCATGGTGGTGATTGAGATGAACCCGCGCGTGTCGCGTTCATCTGCTTTGGCGTCCAAGGCCACGGGCTTTCCGATTGCCAAGGTAGCGGCCAAGTTGGCCGTGGGTTACACGCTTGATGAGTTGCGCAACGAAATCACCGGTGGTGCTACGCCCGCGAGCTTTGAGCCCAGCATTGACTACGTGGTCACCAAAATCCCACGTTTTGCCTTTGAAAAATTTCCCACAGCCGACAGCCGCTTGACCACCCAGATGAAATCGGTGGGCGAAGTCATGGCCATGGGCCGTACCTTCCAAGAGTCGTTCCAAAAAGCCCTGCGCGGCTTGGAGGTTGGCGTGGACGGGATGAACGAAAAGACCCAAGACCGCGAAGTGCTTGAAAAAGAGCTGGGTGAGCCCGGCCCTGAGCGCATTTGGTATGTTGGCGACGCGTTCGCCCAGGGCCTGAGCGTCGACGAGGTGTTTGAGTTGACCAAAATTGACCGCTGGTTCTTGGTGCAAATCGAAGAGATCGTGAAAATTGAGTTGGAACTCGAAACCACGACGCTGGATGCCATCACCGCTGACGAGTTGCGCGCCTTGAAGAAAAAAGGCTTTTCCGACCGTCGTTTGGCCAAGCTGCTCAAAACCACTGAGCATGTGGTGCGCGCCAAGCGTCATGCCTTGAATGTGCGCCCTGTCTACAAACGCGTGGACACCTGCGCCGCAGAGTTCTCCACCGATACCGCCTACATGTACTCCAGCTACGAAGGCAACGGAGACGGCGAGTGCGAGGCTGAGCCGACACAGAACAAGAAGATCATGGTGTTGGGCGGAGGCCCCAACCGCATTGGTCAAGGCATTGAGTTTGATTATTGCTGCGTCCATGCCGCACTCGCCATGCGCGAAGACGGCTACGAAACCATCATGGTCAACTGCAACCCAGAAACGGTGTCGACCGACTACGACACGTCGGACCGTCTGTATTTCGAGCCTTTGACACTGGAAGACGTGTTGGAGATTGTGGACAAAGAAAAGCCTACCGGTGTGATTGTTCAGTACGGTGGCCAAACCCCCTTGAAACTGGCCCTGGGTCTTGAGGCGGCAGGCGTGCCCATCATTGGCACCAGCCCAGACATGATCGACGCAGCCGAAGACCGCGAGCGCTTCCAGCACCTGTTGCAAGAGCTGGGGCTGCGTCAACCGCCCAACGCCACCGCACGCACCGAACCCGAAGCTTTGGAAAAAGCGGCTGCCTTGGGCTATCCCCTGGTGGTGCGTCCCAGTTATGTGCTGGGTGGACGCGCCATGGAGATCGTGCACGAGCAACGCGACTTGGAGCGCTACATGCGCGAAGCCGTCAAAGTGAGCCACGATTCACCGGTGTTGTTAGATCGCTTTTTGAACGATGCCATTGAGTGTGATGTGGACTGCCTACGTGATCCAGAAGGCAAAACATTCATCGGTGGCGTGATGGAGCACATCGAACAAGCTGGCGTGCACAGTGGTGACTCGGCTTGCTCGTTGCCACCGTACTCGCTGTCTGCAGAGACCGTGAACGAACTCAAGCGTCAATCTGCCGCCATGGCCGGTGCCTTGAACGTGGTGGGCTTGATGAACGTTCAGTTCGCCATTCAGCATGTGGATGGCAAAGACGTGATCTATGTGTTGGAAGTCAATCCACGCGCTTCACGCACGGTGCCCTACGTGTCCAAGGCCACAGGCATTCAGCTGGCCAAAGTGGCTGCGCGTTGCATGGCCGGTCAGACACTGGCCTCGCAAGGCATTCTTCATGAAGTGACGCCACCTTATTTCAGCGTCAAAGAGGCGGTGTTCCCGTTCGTCAAGTTCCCTGGCGTCGACACCATCCTGGGCCCTGAGATGAAGTCCACGGGTGAAGTGATGGGGGTTGGCAAAACCTTTGGCGAAGCTTTTGTCAAAAGCCAATTGGGCGCTGGCACCAAGTTGCCCCGCCCACACCAAGCCGACGGCTCATCCACGGGCAAAGTGTTCATTTCGGTCAAAAACAACGACAAGGTGCGAGCCATTGAGGTGGCTCGTCAACTGGTCGCCCAAGGTTTTGAGTTGATCGCCACCAAAGGTACTGCTTTGGCCATCACCACAGCGGGTGTCGCCTGTGCCACGGTGAACAAGGTGACCGAAGGTCGTCCGCACATCGTGGACATGATCAAGAACAATGAGATCGCCTTGGTGATCAACACCGTCGAAGAGCGCCGCAACGCGATTGCGGACTCGCGTCACATTCGCACCTCTGCCTTGCTCAACCGTGTCACCACCTTCACCACCATCGCAGGTGCTGAAGCGGCGGTGGAGGGGATGAAGTACATGGACCAACTCGATGTCATTTCTGTGCAAGAGATGCACGCTCAGTTGACTGCTTAAAGAACACAAGCTTATGACCACCATTCCTATCACCAAGCGCGGTGCCGAAAAGCTCAAAGAAGAGCTGCACAAACTCAAAACTGTGGAGCGTCCTTCAGTCATCAATGCGATTGCTGAGGCACGCGCTCAAGGCGACTTGAGCGAAAACGCTGAGTACGACGCAGCCAAGGACCGTCAAGGTTTCATCGAAGGACGCATTCAAGAAATTGAAGGCAAGCTGTCTGCCGCTCAAATCATTGATCCAGCTGCCGTCGATGCGGGTGGTCGTGTGGTGTTTGGGGCCACGGTTGATTTGGAAGACGAAGACTCAGGCGACGCCGTGACGTATCAAATCGTGGGTGAAGACGAAGCCGATCTGAAGCTCGGTCTGATCAATATCAGCAGCCCGATTGCCCGCGCCTTGATTGGCAAGGAGGAGGGCGACGTGGCTGAAGTTCAGGCGCCTGGCGGTATCAAACGTTACGAAATCGTCGCGGTGGCTTACCGCTGATCATCCCGTGGCGCGGTTGCAAATTTATTTGGCAGCGCTGTGGTGGGGCAGCATGACGACCATCGGCTTTCTGGTGGTGCCCTTGTTGTTTGTGCATTTGGACACGCCAGCCATGGCCGGCCTTATGGCGGCCAAGCTGTTTGCAGCGCAAACCTGGCTGTCTCTCGCATGTGGCATGTTGCTGGTGCTGTCGGCGCAGCGGCAAGCCCGTGCAAAAGGGCTGACACAGTCCCCCTCACCTTGGGTGTTGGGCGGGGTGTTGCTGGCTTTGCTGTTGGAGTTTGCGGTGGCACCACACATCGTGGCGCGTGACAACTTGAAACTTTGGCACAACCTGGGCAGTGCTTTGTATTTGGCGCAGTGTTTGTGTGCTGCGAAAGTGCTCTGGGACACTCAATCGCCAGCTGCTTGAGCTGGCCTGAGTGCGGGCCGATTAGCCCAGCGTACGCTTTTTGACCGATGTTTTCTTCGGCTTGGCGCGTTTGACTTGACCGCCAGAGGTCAGTCGTTGGTTGCCCAATACGCGCAACATCTTGACTTCGGGGCGTTGGCCACCACGTTTGCTGTACTTGAGCACTTTGACATCGCGTGGGCCTGGCAAACGATCTTCGTCCACTTCGCGGACTTTTTCAGGTTGTGGGCGCCACAGAACCAGCAACTTGCCAATGTGTTGAATCGGTGCTGCATTGAGTTGGTCTGCCAAGGCGGCAAACATCTCTTCGCGCGCGGCGCGGTCATCGCCCAAGACGCGAATTTTGATCAGGCCGTGGGCGCTGAGCGCCATCTCGGCTTCTTTGAGGACGGCAGGCGTTAAACCATCATTGCCGATCATCACGACGGGGTCGAGATGGTGGGCTTCTGAGCGGTGGATTTTGCGTTGTGCAGGGGTGAGTTGAATTGCGGGCATGGGGGTATTATCCCCGCTCGTTCAAAGGTATGAATTGAAAGTTAAAACTAAAAGCAAAAAGGTCAACAAGTCATGGCTCAACGACCATGTCAACGACCCTTACGTCAAGATGGCGAAGAAGGACGGCTACCGCGCGCGTGCTGCGTTCAAGCTGAAAGAAATTGACGAGCAACTGGGCTTGATCAAGCCGGGCCATCTGGTGGTTGATCTGGGTTCCACGCCTGGTGCCTGGAGTCAATATGTGCGACGTCGCTTATCACCCGAAGGGGCTGCGGTTGGCACCTTGAATGGCACCATCATCGCGTTGGATATTTTGCCGATGGAGCCTGTAGAAGGCGTTCAATTTTTGAACGGTGACTTTCGCGAGCCTGAGATGTTGGTTCAGCTCGAGCAGGCCTTACAAGGTCGTCTGGCCGATGTGGTGGTGTCTGACATGGCCCCCAATTTGTCCGGCATCGAGTCAGCAGACGCGGCCCGTATTACCCATCTGGTGGAGTTGGCGGTCGATTTCGCACAACACCATATGAAAGACGAAGGCGCCTTGGTGGTCAAACTCTTTCATGGCAGTAGCTACGGCCCACTCACCAAGTTGTTCAAGGACACTTTTCACGTGGTCAAACCGATCAAACCCAAAGCCAGCCGTGATAAATCAAGTGAAACCTTTTTGGTTGGTATCGGCCTGAAACATCGCCATGTGGCAAACCCTTGACGCCGGGATGGCTGATTCCTGCAAATAACGCGGGTTGATGGCTTGAAAGGCCTAAAATGGGGCGCATCTAAGTACGACCCGTACTCTCTTTCTATTCGGAGCCCACATTGAACAATCAATGGTTCTCAAAAGTCGCTGTTTGGTTGGTGATCGCCTTGGTGCTGTTCACCGTGTTCAAACAATTTGAAACACGTCCCGGCGCTGGCTCTGGCTACATGGGCTATTCGGACTTCCTTGAAGAAGTTCGAGCTAAGCGCATCAAGACCGCCACCATTCAAGAAGGTCAAGGGGGCACCGAAATCGTCGCTGTCACCAACGACGAACGAAAAATCCGCACCACCGCTACTTACCTGGACCGTGGTTTGGTGGGCGACTTGATTGCCAATGGTGTCAAGTTCGATGTCAAACCGCGCGAAGAAGGCTCTTTGCTCATGACCTTGTTGGTCAGTTGGGGCCCTATGTTGCTGTTGATTGGCGTGTGGGTGTACTTCATGCGTCAAATGCAAGGCGGCGGTAAAGGCGGGGCCTTCAGCTTTGGCAAAAGCAAAGCGCGCATGCTCGACGAGAACAACAACACCGTGACCTTTGCTGATGTGGCTGGTTGCGATGAGGCCAAAGAAGAAGTCAAAGAAGTGGTCGACTTCCTCAAAGACCCGCAAAAATTCCAAAAGCTCGGTGGACGTATCCCTCGTGGCTTGCTGCTGGTCGGGCCTCCAGGTACAGGTAAAACCTTGTTGGCCAAAGGCATTGCTGGCGAAGCCAAGGTGCCGTTCTTCAGCATTTCAGGCTCGGACTTTGTGGAAATGTTCGTTGGTGTCGGTGCAGCCCGTGTGCGCGACATGTTTGAGAACGCCAAGAAAAATGCACCTTGCATCATCTTCATCGATGAGATCGACGCAGTAGGTCGCCAACGTGGCGCGGGTTTGGGTGGCGGCAATGACGAACGCGAACAAACCCTGAACCAAATGCTGGTGGAGATGGATGGTTTCGAAACCAACCTCGGCGTGATCGTGGTCGCGGCCACCAACCGCCCCGATATTTTGGATGCTGCCTTGCTGCGTCCGGGCCGCTTTGACCGCCAGGTCTACGTGACACTGCCCGACATCCGTGGCCGCGAACAAATTTTGAACGTTCACATGCGCAAAGTGCCTTTGGGCCAAGATGTCAACGCCAGCGTGATCGCGCGCGGTACACCCGGCATGAGCGGTGCTGACTTGGCCAACCTGTGTAACGAAGCCGCCTTGATGGCCGCGCGTCGCAACGCCCGTGTGGTCGAGATGGTCGACTTTGAAAAAGCCAAAGACAAAATCTTGATGGGGCCTGAGCGCAAGAGCATGGTCATGCCGGAAGAGGAGCGTCGCAACACGGCGTATCACGAGTCTGGTCATGCCTTGATTGGCAAGCTCTTGCCCAAGTGCGACCCTGTGCATAAAGTGACCATCATTCCCCGTGGCCGCGCCTTGGGTGTGACCATGAGCCTGCCGGCACAAGACCGCTACAGCTACGACCGCGAATACATGTTGAACCAAATCAGCATGCTCTTTGGTGGCCGTATTGCAGAAGAAGTGTTCATGCACCAAATGACCACCGGTGCGAGCAACGACTTTGAACGTGCCACCTCAATCGCCCGTGACATGGTGATGCGCTACGGCATGACCCAGGCATTAGGACCCATGGTGTACGCCGAAAACGAAGGCGAAGTGTTCTTGGGCCGCTCGGTCACCAAGACCACCAACATGTCCGAAGCCACCATGCAAAAAGTGGACATGGAAGTGCGCAGCATCATTGACGCGCAATATGCGTTGGCGCGCGGCCTGATTGAAGAGAACGCCGACAAAATGCACGCCATGGCCAAAGCGCTGCTGGAATGGGAAACCATTGACACCGAGCAGCTCGATGACATCATGGCTGGCCGTGAGCCACGTCCTCCCAAAGACTGGACGCCTCGCACCCCTTCGTCGGGTGGTGGCAGTGGTGGCACGCCGGCTGTTCAACCTGATCCAGCCCCATCGGCTGCGTGATGGAGTTCGGTCAGTGGATGACATCAACCAACGGGGCGCAAGCCCCGTTTTTCATGGACGCTTTATGTTTTGGCAAACCACACGCTTTCGCATTGACCTGAGCCGCCCCCAAGTGATGGGCATCGTCAACGTCACACCAGACTCCTTTTCAGACGGTGGCCAGCACCCCACCACACAAGCCGCCTTGGCGCATGCCGAGCAATTGCTCAAAGAAGGGGCCGATATGCTGGACATTGGCGGGGAGTCAACCCGTCCTGGAGCGCCTGCGGTGTCGTTGGAGGAGGAATTGGCGCGCGTGCTTCCCGTGGTGCGAGAGGCTTTGCAGTGGCAGGTGCCGCTGTCGGTGGATACCTACAAACCACAGGCCATGCAAGCTGTGTTGGATGCGGGGGTTGACATCGTGAACGACATCTGGGCTTTGCGCCAACCGGGTGCACAGGCTGTGCTGGCAGCACACCCGAGTTGTGGTGTGTGTCTGATGCACATGGCGGGTGAACCACGCACCATGCAATTGCGTCCGATGGAAGGCTTGGCCTTGCCTGTTGTCCGTGAGTTTTTGAACGAACAGGCGCAACAACTACATGCTTTGGGCGTATCCCGTGAGCGCATCACGCTTGATCCGGGGGTAGGGTTTGGCAAAACAGTGGCACAGAATTTTGAATTGCTGTCTGGCCAAGCCGAGTTGCTTGCTTTGGGTTATCCCTTGCTGGTGGGGTGGTCGCGCAAGTCCTCGCTCGGTGCTGTGACTGGCTGTGAGGTGCACGAGCGCTTAGTGCCCAGTGTGGCGGCTGCGCTGTTGGCGGTTGAGCGAGGCGCACGCATTGTGCGTGTGCATGACGTTGCGCAAACTGTCCACGCCTTGAAGGTCTGGCAGTCCGCCACTCTTTGAGACAATCTCTCCATCATTCCTCAAAAAACAAAAAATATGACACGTCAATACTTTGGCACCGATGGCATTCGTGGCACCGTGGGGCAAGCCCCCATCACGCCTGACTTTGTGTTGCGTTTGGCTCATGCCGTAGGCCGTGTGCTCAAACAAACCGAGGCCAACCCCACGGTGTTGATTGGCAAAGACACCCGCATTTCAGGCTATATGCTGGAGTCTGCCCTGGAGTCAGGCTTTAACTCTGCGGGTGTTCATGTGGTGCTGCTGGGCCCTTTGCCTACGCCGGGTGTGGCCTATCTCACACGCGCGCAGCGTGCGAGCTTGGGCGTGGTCATCAGTGCCAGTCACAACCCTTTTGCTGACAACGGCATCAAGTTCTTCAGTGCCCAAGGCACCAAACTCAGCGACGCGTGGGAACAAGCCGTGGAGACCGCGTTAGAAGAAGCCCCCGTCTGGGTGGATTCCGCGAATCTGGGTAAAACTCGCCGTCTGGACGATGCGGCAGGTCGTTACATCGAGTTTTGCAAAAGCACCTTTGCGCATGACTTGACCCTCAAAGGCCTCAAAGTCGTGGTCGATGCCGCGCACGGTGCGGCCTATCACATCGCGCCCAAGGTGTTCCATGAGCTCGGCGCAGAGGTGGTGGCGATTGGTTGTAGCCCCGATGGCCTCAACATCAACCACGAAGTGGGGGCTACCCACCCCGAGGCGTTGGTACGCGCGGTCAAAGCCAACCATGCTGACTTCGGTGTGGCTCTGGATGGCGACGCCGACCGTCTGCAAATCGTGGATGACCAAGGTCGCTTGTACAACGGTGACGAGTTGTTGTATCTCATGGCCGATGACCGCTTGGCCAGAGACGAGGTGTTACCTGGCGTGGTGGGCACACTCATGACCAACATGGCCGTTGAAGTGGCCTTGACCCGCCGTGGTGTGCAATTTGTGCGTGCCAAGGTCGGCGACCGTTATGTGTTGGAAGAGCTTGAAAAACACCATTGGATCTTGGGGGGCGAGGGCTCCGGGCATTTGCTGGCGTTGGACAAGCACACCACGGGTGATGGCTTGGTCAGCGCTTTGCAGGTGCTGCAAACTTGCGTGCGCAGTGGCCGCACCATGGCTGATTTGCTCAAAGATGTCACCTTGTTCCCGCAAACGCTGGTCAATGTGCGCTTGCGTCCAGGCCAAGAATGGCAGGCCAACACCCGCATGCAAGAAGAAACCGAGAAAGTTCGCGCCGAGTTGGGCCAGAGCGGGCGTGTGTTGATTCGCGCCAGTGGCACCGAGCCTCTGGTGCGCGTGATGGTGGAAGCACAAGATGCAGACCAAGCCCAGCGCTGCGCACAGCGTATTGCCGACACCTTGCTTGTCTGAGCATGATCAAGCGATGCGCTGGCTTGGTACTGTGGTGTGCGCTGGGTTGCAGCAGCGCACAGGCTGAGGAGCCTTCGTACAAGTTCACCACCGGTGTGTACGCCTTATCTGGCGGGGGGCTGTCCAACAGCCATGGGTTGGACATCAATGTCCGGCAAACGTCGCAGCTAGGCAATATCTGGGGGGCTTGGTACCGTTCACCCGAGCAGCAAGTGTCTCAACCTCGCATGGGGTGGGACAAAAGCTTCGAGGCCTCGCACTGGCGCATCATGCCTTCGGTGCAAACCGCTTCAGGTGGTTTTTGGGGTGGCAGTTTGTCGGTTGAAACGGGCGATACATTGTTTGCGGGGGTTGGCTTGGGGCGTACCAACCTTCACCCGTATGTCAACCTCAACTTTGACCCCAACGATGCCTGGATGGCCTCTGTGGGCTACCGTTGGTCGTCCTTGCAATCGGTGTCTCTACAAGTGGTGCGAGACAACCGCCAAAACCCAGATCAACAGCATCTGCACTTGCTATATCGAACCCCCATGCCTGATGATCAGCGCTTGACGCTCGATGTGTTGTTCAAAAGTGGTCTGGTCGAAGACCGCATGGTGCACCGCACGGGCCTGAGTGTGACGTATGACTTTGCGCACTTCTTCACCCGCATTGCTTATGACCCAGTGATCAACTTCACACCGCAGACCATGTGGCGTTTCTCTGTGGGGCATCGTAATTGAGTGCTTGAACGCGCAAGCTAGGGTTTTCGTCACGAAGCTGTCACAAAGTGTTCATACAGTACACACATCTCTTCATGACCTACAAGGAAACTCCATGAAATCAAACGTCATTCAATCACTGCTGGCCATCACCGCTCTGGCTTTTGGCGGTGTCACCGCTTCGGCGCAAGACATCACGGGCGCTGGCGCCAGTTTTCCTGCGCCTATCTACAGCAAATGGGCGGCTGAGTACAACAAAGTCACGGGCCACAAGGTCAACTACCAATCGGTGGGTTCAGGTGCTGGCATCAAGCAAATCGATGCCAAGACGGTGGACTTTGGCGCGTCGGACATGCCCTTGAAAGATGAAGAGCTGGCTCAGAAAAACCAAATGCAATTCCCCACTGTCATTGGTGGTGTGGTGCCTGTCGTCAACATCGCCGGTCTGACTCCTGGTCAGTTGAAGCTAACGGGCGAGGTGCTGGGTGATATTTACCTGGGCAAGATCACCAAGTGGAGCGACGCTGCCATCAAGGCCTTGAACCCTAACGTCAAATTGCCCGATGAGACGATTGCTCCAGTGCGTCGCTCTGACGGTTCCGGCACCACCTTCTTGTTCACCAACTACCTGAGCAAGGTCAATGCCGATTGGAAAGCCAAAGTCGGTGACGGTACAGCTGTGAACTGGCCCACAGGTGCAGGTGGCAAAGGAAACGAAGGCGTGGCAGCGTTTGTGAGCCGCTTGCCCAACTCCATTGGCTACGTGGAATACGCTTATGTGAAGCAAAACAAAATGGTTTTTGCGCAAGTCAAAAATGCTTCTGGCAACTTTGTCTCGCCTGACGACTCAGCCTTCAAGGCGGCTGCTGCCGGTGCCGACTGGTCCAAGAGCTTCTACCAAATCTTGACGAACCAAGTGGGCAAAGATGCATGGCCCATTACTGGCGCCACTTTCATCTTGATGCACAAAGTGCAAGACAAGCCTGACAACGGCTCTGCAGCGCTCAAGTTCTTCGACTGGGGTTATAAAAACGGTGACAAGATTGCCGACGATCTGGACTATGTGCCCATGCCCGACAAGGTGAAAGACGTCATCCGTAAGTCGTGGAGCCAAATCAAAGACGCTTCGGGCAAGTCGGTCGCGTTCTAAATTTATTCATCTTGAAACCAAGGCCCCAGACGTGACGAGTCATACACTCTCAGACCGTGGGCCTGCTGTTTCCGGCGGCCCCTTTTCACGACGTGATGAGCGAGACATGAATCCACCACCTTTACCTCCCAGTTTGCGCATGGGGTCCTTGATTGACCGTTTGTTTGGCTGGGCGGCACTTGCTGCGGCATGTCTGACCTTGGCGTTGTTGTTTGGTATTTTGTTGTCCTTGGTGGTGGGTGCTTGGCCTGCCATTCATGCTTATGGCCTGGGCTTTTTGACCCGCACTGTGTGGGACCCCGTGAAGAACGACTACGGCGGTTTGGTCATGATTTATGGCACGCTGACCACCTCGTTCATCGCGTTGTTGATTGCGGTGCCGGTCAGTTTTGGCATTGCCTTGTTTTTGACTGAGCTGTCGCCCGCCTGGCTCAAACGTCCTCTGGGGACTGCCATTGAGTTGCTGGCGGCCATTCCCTCTATCGTCTATGGCATGTGGGGCCTGTTGGTGTTTGGTCCCATTTTGTCGACCTATGTGCAAGTGCCCTTGCAAAAGCTGCTGACGGGTGTGCCCTACCTAGGGGCCATGGTTTCCGGGCCGCCTGTGGGTATTGGTATTTTGTCGGCCGGCATTATTTTGGCCATCATGATCATTCCGTTCATCGCATCGGTCATGCGCGATGTGTTTGAAGTCACGCCTCCTTTGTTGAAAGAGTCCGCCTACGGCTTGGGGGCGACCACTTGGGAAGTGGTGTCCACCGTGGTGTTGCCCTACACCAAAGCGGGTGTCATCGGCGGCATCATGTTGGGGTTGGGTCGTGCATTGGGCGAGACGATGGCCGTGACTTTTGTGATTGGCAACATGAACCAACTCAACTCTCTCAGTGTGTTTGAAGCCGCCAACAGCATCACCTCGGCTTTGGCCAATGAATTTGCGGAAGCTTCAGAAGGGCTGCACCAAGCGTCTTTGATTTACTTGGGACTGGTGTTGTTCTTCATCACCTTCGTGGTGTTGGCGCTGTCAAAAGTATTGTTGGCTCGCATGCAGCGCAGCGAAGGGACCAAGTCATGAGCGATCCCCGTTTGGCTAAATTTGCAGCGCGTCAGCGTGTCAACCGCGTGGCCTTGTTTTTGTCCATGTCGGCGATGGCGTTTGGCCTGGTCTGGTTGGTCTGGATTTTGTGGGAAACCATTCGTTTGGGTGTGGGCGGTTTGACTTGGGTGGCACTCACCGAGTCCACGCCAGCCCCTAACGATGTGGGCGGCATTGCCAATGCCATTTACGGTTCGTTCTTAATGGTGACATTGGCCACCTTCGTGGGCACGCCCATCGGCATCATGGCTGGCATTTACTTGGCTGAATATTCACCCAAGAGCCTGCTCGCAAGCGTCACCCGTTTTGTGAACGACATCTTGCTGTCAGCGCCATCGATTGTGATTGGCCTGTTTGTCTACACCCTGGTGGTGGCACGCTTCAAGTCTTTTTCGGGTTGGGCCGGTGTGGTGGCCTTGGCGCTGATTGTGATTCCGGTGGTGATTCGCACCACCGAAAACATGTTGCAGTTGGTGCCCTCCGGTTTGCGTGAGGCGGCTTACGCCTTGGGTGCTCCGAAGTGGAAAGTGATCTCCAGCATCACCTTGCGGGCTGCGCGTGCAGGGGTCGTTACAGGTATTTTGTTGGCTGTGGCGCGTATTTCAGGAGAGACGGCGCCCTTGTTGTTCACAGCACTGAGCAACCAGTTCTGGACCTCCAGTTTGTCTGAACCTATGGCCAGTTTGCCCGTGACGATTTTTAAATTTGCCATGAGCCCTTACCAAAACTGGCAAGAGCTGGCTTGGGCTGGCGTGTTTCTCATCACCGTGGCGGTGTTGGGCCTCAATATTTTGGCGCGTGTGCTCACGCGTCAAAAAGACTAATCTTCCAAAGGCGAACCATGGATACCGCAGTTGCGACCAAAGCCAAAATTTCAGTCAAAGACCTGAATTTTTATTACGGCAAATTCCACGCGCTCAAAAACATCAACCTTGAAATTCCCGAAAACCAGGTCACCGCTTTCATCGGTCCTTCGGGGTGTGGCAAGTCCACATTGTTGCGCACCTTCAACCGCATGTTTGAGCTCTATCCCGAGCAGCGTGCCGAAGGCGTGATTGAACTCGATGGTGAGAACCTGCTCACTTCCAAGCAAGACGTGGCCTTGATCCGTGCCAAAGTCGGCATGGTGTTTCAAAAGCCCACCCCGTTTCCGATGTCGATCTACAACAACATCGCCTTTGGTGTGAAGCTGTTTGAAAACCTCAATGCCAGCGACATGGATGACCGCGTGGAATGGGCGTTGCGCAAAGCGGCCTTGTGGACCGAAGTCAAAGACAAGTTGCAACAAAGCGGCTCGGGTCTCTCGGGTGGTCAGCAACAGCGTTTGTGCATTGCACGTGGTATTGCCATCAAGCCTGAAGTGTTGTTGTTGGATGAGCCTTGCTCTGCCCTGGACCCGATTTCAACCGCCAAAGTAGAAGAGTTGATCATTGAACTCAAGCGTGACTACACCGTGGTCATCGTGACGCACAACATGCAACAAGCGGCGCGTTGCAGTGACAACACGGCGTACATGTACCTGGGGGACTTGGTGGAATTTGGTCAGACCGAACAAATTTTCTTCAAACCCAAGCGCCAAGAGACCGAAGACTACATCACTGGCCGATTCGGCTAATGCTTTTTGGAAGAGATGCACCATGCCTGATAAACACCTGTCCTCCCAGTTCGACAACGACCTCAACAACCTGTCTTCTCGCGTCATGGAGATGGGCGGATTGGTTGAGTCGCAAATTCGACAAGCCATCCATGCCTTGTCACATTTCAGTGCCGAGGTGGCTGAAGATGTGTTGCATCAAGAAGCACGTGTCAATGCACTGGAAGTTGAAATCGACCGCGACATCTCATCCATCATTGGTCGCAGGCAGCCTACTGCGCGCGATTTGCGTTTGCTGATGGCCATGTCAAAAACCACTGCTAACCTGGAGCGTGTGGGTGATGAGGCTTCGAAGATTGCACGCATGGTCAAGTCCATCATCGATGGGGGTACTCCCCGCACCTTGCCTTCGACCGATTTGCGCATGTGTGCAGAGCTGGCGTCGGGCTTGCTGCGCAAAGCACTGGATGCTTTTGCCCGTTTGGATGTGCCTGCTGCGGTCAGCATCTTGCGTGAAGACGATCAGATTGACCAAGAGTTCGATGGCTTTGTTCGCAAGCTCATCACCTACATGATGGAAGACCCGCGCACCATCTCCGCCAGCTTGGATTTGTTGTTCATTGCCAAAGCCATTGAGCGGATTGGCGACCATGCCAAGAACATTGCAGAGTTCATCATTTACATCGTCAAAGGCGAAGATGTGCGCCACACACCATTGGCCGATGTTGAATCGTCCATGGGTTGAGCAGGACTGATCTGACATGAAAATGGCCCGAGTGTTGGTGGTGGAAGATGAGTCGGCCATTGCCGAATTGATTGCAGTCAATTTGCGCCACCAGGGCATGCTGGCTGTGCTGGCGTCCGATGGTGAGGCTGC
Source organism: Limnohabitans sp. JirII-29 (assembly GCF_003063395.1). NCBI lineage: Bacteria > Pseudomonadati > Pseudomonadota > Betaproteobacteria > Burkholderiales > Comamonadaceae > Limnohabitans > Limnohabitans sp. JirII-29. The sequence goes on along the minus strand of NZ_NESB01000003.1, from coordinate 346,850 downwards.
CCAAAAAGAAATCGATGAGGTGTTGCCCGACGTCATCTTGCTGGATTGGATGCTGCCTGGCCACAGTGGTTTGGTGTTGGCGCGTCGCTGGCGTGCAGACCCACGCACCAAGACCATTCCAATTTTGATGCTGACAGCGCGTGGCGATGAGCCTGACAAGGTGGCGGGCTTGGACGCTGGCGCAGATGACTACATCACCAAGCCGTTCTCGACCCAGGAGCTGTTGGCACGCATCCGTGCGGTTTTGCGTCGGCGTGCACCCGAACAAGCCAGCGATGTGGTCAAGGTCGGTTTGCTGCAACTCGATGGTTCCACGCACCGTGTGAGTTATCAGGATCAGTCCATCAAGCTAGGGCCGACTGAATTCAAGCTGCTCAATTATTTGATGCACCATGCCGAGCGTGTACATAGCCGCAGCCAGTTGCTCGATCGCGTGTGGGGGGACCATGTGTTCATTGAAGAACGCACGGTCGACGTGCACGTCAAGCGCTTGCGTGAGGCTTTGGGTGAGGCCGGTGCCATGGTGGAAACGGTGCGTGGCGTAGGATACCGAATCACAGCCAAGACCTGATAGGTCTCTGAAGGGTCACGTGTTCTGGCGTTTTTTCAGTCTTCTTTTTCTGCTTTCTTTCGGCGCAGCCCTGGGTTATTTCTGGGGTGGCGCCAAAACGGTGCTTACCGCATGGGCCTCTTTGCTCAGTGGGGCCTTGCTGGCCGGATTGTTGTGGTGGCTGCTCGATGCTTTGCGTGGCTTGCGTGTGGTGTCGTGGTTGCGTCAGGGTGACTTAGACCGAGCTCCGCAAACCATTGGTTTATGGGGCGAAGTAGTGGACCGTACCCGCCGCTTGCTGCGCGAGCGTGAACGTGCTTTGCTGGCCAGCGAACAACGATTGAAAGACTTTTTGTTGGCCATTCAGGCCTCACCCAATGGCGTGATGCTGTTGGATGACCAAACCCAAATCGAGTGGTGCAACCAAACAGCGGCTGCGCAATTGGGCATCAACACTGAGCGTGATTTGATGCAGCGCATTGGTAATTTGGTGCGCGACCCGGTGTTCATGGCGTACATGAGCACTCCTGAGCCCGGCGAACCGGTGGTCATCGCCGGGCGAGATGATCGCGAGGGGCATCCCGTGCGCATTTTTGTGCAGCGTCACCGGTATGGTGAGGGTAAACAACTCCTGATCACACGCGATGTCACCGCACTTGAGCAGGCCGAAGCCATGCGCCGCGATTTCGTGGCCAATGTGTCACACGAAATCCGTACGCCACTCACGGTGTTGTCGGGCTTTGTGGAGACTTTGCAAACGCTACCCTTGAGTGCACACGAGCAGCAGCGTTATCTCGCCTTGATGGCAACACAAGCGCATCGCATGCAGAGCTTGGTGGAAGACCTGCTCACCCTGTCACGCTTGGAAGGCAGTCCGAACCCGGGCTACCAATCTAACCTGAGCGTGTCCCAACTGCTGCGCTTTTGCCAGCAAGAAGCGCAAGCGTTGTCGTCTTTGCTGGACGCACACGGCATGCCCCAAAGTTTGACGTTCTCGGCAGATCCCAGTTTGTCGGATGCCGTTTTGCTGGGCGAGCCACGTGAGCTGCAAAGCGCGTTGTCTAACCTGGTGAGCAACGCAGTACGTTACACGCCAGCCGGGGGACACATTGACGTCAAGGCGCAGGTATTGCCCGACGGAAGCTTACGCTTCGCAGTTCAAGACACAGGCCCTGGAATTGCGGCCGAACATGTGCCACGCCTGACCGAGCGCTTTTACCGTGTTGACCGCAGCCGTTCACGCGAATCGGGGGGCACGGGTTTGGGGCTGGCCATTGTCAAACACGTGATGCAGCGTCACGGTGGCCATTTGTCAATTCAAAGTGTGCAGGGCCAAGGGTCATGCTTTACCTTGACTTTGCCGCCAGTACGTTGGCGTCAGCACGCGGCTTAAGAGCGCACCATCAGCGTTGCGTGCGGGTTTGGTAAGCAGCACGCCACAACACACTCAACAGCACCGCAGCCGTCAGACATAAGGCGACGCTGCTGGTTTGCCAAAACGCAATGGGTGACTCAGGCACCAACCAGGACAGTTCACTGCTATCTATCTGGCCGTAGGCCACGGCATAACCGCCCGCCAAGCCCAGTCCCCATAGCAGCAAGGTGTAGGTGAGCAGGGGCAGTACGGTGATGCCATAGCTGCGTAAGGTGAACACACAAAACACCTGCAAGGCATCGGCCAAGTGGTACAGCGCGACCCACAGCAGCAGGGTGCTGGCCAGTGTGGCGACTTGTGGGGACACCGTGTAAAGAGCCGCAATGCCGTCCCGTTGCCAGCCCATCAGGGTGGCCAACAAACACGCCATGCCAACCACCCACACCAGGCCTGTGCGCAGGGCGCGGCGTGCGCGTTGGGTGTCTCCCGCACCCAACCAGTAGCTCACGCGTGCGCTGCTGGCAATCGACAACGCCAGCGGCACCATGTAGAGCACGGCGGCCATGTTGCTGACAATTTGGTGGCTGGCGGTGGCCACCACACCCAGGCGAGAAATGAACAACGACATCAAGGTGAACGAGGTCACTTCCACCCCAATCGCCAAGCCACTGGGCAGGCCCAGTTGAACAAAGCGCTTGAGTTGTGCCCAGTCGGGGCGTTCTAGGCGTGACCAGATGCGATACGGGCGGTAGAAGTCTTGCGTTTTGAGCAACCACAGGGCCAAGCCCAGCATCAGGTAATTGACCGCCAGGGTGGCCCAGGCACAACCCGCCAAGCCCATGGGGTCGAACCAGCCAGGTATGCCCAGCACCAACACGATGGAGAGTGGCACTTTCACGGCCAATGCGCCCACCTGCACCCAGGTCACCAACTTGGGTTTGCCCAGGCTTTGGTTCAGGGTGCCGTACATGCGAAACAGCAGGGAAGCGGGCAAACCCACGGCCACGATGGCCAGGTACTCGCGCACTTCGGCTTGCAGCGCTGCGGGCACCTGGGTCCAGTTGAGCAACGGTCCAGGAAAAAACAAAGCCACCATGCCAATTACCATGGTGAACGCGCACAGGTAAAGCGCCTGCCGCACAGACTGTCCGACCGCCGTTTGACGGCCTGCGCCGTGTAATTCAGCCCACACCGGCAGCAAGGCTTGCAACATGCCCATCAATGAGATGTGTACCGTGATGTAGGTGGCCGAGCCCACTGACAAAGCCGCCAAGGCGGTGTCGGCAAAACGTCCGGCCACCAGGGTGTCGGTGATGCCAAACGCCATGACAGCCAATTGCCCCACCAGCACCGTGCTGGCGTGACGCACGATGGTGGCTCCTTCGCTGCGACTCATGGTTGGCGATGGAACAAGATCACGTCTTCGTCGTTGTCAGACGGACGACGTATGGTTTGAATGCGCGTCCACTCGCTGAGCTTGACCACCTGGGATAAGCCAGGGCGCAAATCGTTGTCGACCAGCAGCCACTCGCAACTGGCGTGTTGTGGGCGTGAGCTGCTATCTAGGGGTTTGATCTCAAAGCCACCGTGGTAGCGAAAGGCCGTCATTTGACCCGCATCCAGCCCGTAGGCCATCAGACAGTTCGGTGCCGTGCTGCTGACGCGCGCCATCACGGTTTGAATTTGTGCCACCCAGGGTTTGTAGCTGCGGGCAAAGTCAAGCAAGGGCAACCACAAGGTCATCAGCAGCAGCCAGCACAAGGCCGCACCGCCGGCTGGCAACACCACGCTTTTCCACAAGGCATGGCGGTGTTTGCCAACCCGCCACAGCACCAGCCAGGCCCAGGCCAGGGTGGCCATGACAGCCACCACGCAGGCAAGCACACCAAAGCTTGGCACAAAACCAGGTGCCAGGCGTGCCACGTTGGCCGCAGGTTGCGTTGGCCAACCGGTTTGCATGGCAATCCACACCACCCAAATGACCAAGGCGCAACCTGAGAAGAACAGCAGGGTGAACCAGTCAATGAATGCGCTCATGCTGCGTCGCAGGGTAGGCAAGGCAAACGCGGCCAGGGTGGCCAGAGGGGGGAGTGCCAGCAGCAGCGTGCGGTCCGCAGAAGGCGTGAACAGTGCGGTCACCACGGTCAGGGCGGCAAACCACATAGGCAGCACCACATGGCGGCTCCAGTGCAACGACGTCCAATGGCTACGCCAACGCCACAGTGTCCACAAGGCCAGTGGCCAGACAGGCCAGGTGAACCAGGCCAACAAGCGCAACACACTGCGCCACTCAGACCAGTTGTTGTGCGGGGTTTGCAGACGCCATTGCCAGACGTCCAAAGCACTGGCAATGCATGCCACGGCCAGGCCCATGCCCACCAGCCACAAGGCATGACGGCGTCCTGTTGTGGCCGATGTGCTTTCCAGATCCAGCAAGCACAACAGGCCGCTGCCCGCGGCCATCAGCACAGCAAAGCTGGGCGCGCCACTCAAGGAGAGACCTGACAGGCCCAGTCCCAGGGCAACCAAGCTGTAACGCGGGTGGTAGGGCAGGGCTGCCACACCATAAAACGCACAACTGACAAAAGCCAGTTGCGCCAAGATAGGGCTGGCTTCGTGTGACAACTGCGCCAGGCCAAGACAGGCGATCAAGGCCAGCAAAGCCCCGTCGGCCATGGTGCGGGCGTAATCTTTGGGTTGGGCTTCACCCCCGAAGGCAAAAGCCACAGGTTGGGCTTGTGGACTGAGCGCCAGGTAGTAGGCGCCGTGCCAAGTGGCGGCCATGGTCAAGCCCAGCAGCATGGCGAAAGGAATGCGCACAGCCAGTGCTGCGGACATGCCATGCGGGGCCATTTGGATGGCCCATGCGCCGAGCCAATAGGGCAGCAAGGCATCCAGATCCGGAGCCTGACCCCACAGCATGGGGGTGAGCCAACTGCTGGGGCGATCGACCAAAGCCAGCATTTGGCCAAAGGCCGTGATTTCGTTGCCTTTCCACGGCTCGCGACCAAACAAGCCCGGCACTACAAACGCCAGGCAAAACAGCCACATGGCCACGCGTGGCAAGCGGCGAACGGCGTGTTGGGCGACGATGGCGGGGGTGGTTTCGGTCATAAAAAAAGGCAGCACCTTGTCGGGCTGCCTTCTTGGAAGTGAGCGAGTGGCTTACTTGGCGGCAGTTTTGCCGTACTTGTTGCGGAAACGTTCCACGCGACCACCCATGTTGTCCACAGATTTCTGTGTACCTGTGTAGAAGGGATGTGATTCGCTGGTGGTATCCAGTTTGAACAAGGGCAGCTCGCGGCCATCGTCCATCTTCACCATTTCTTTGGTGTTGGCGCACGAACGGGTCACAAACTTGAAACCGTTGGACATGTCCACGAAGCAAACTTCGCGGTAGTTGGGGTGAATGCCTTCTTTCATGATCTTCCTTGTCAGCTGCGGTAGCCACGTCAACCTATTTCAACGCACTTTCCGCAAAACGCGATATTGTGCCACAAAAGACAGCAGTTTCAGCGCAACACTCCCAAGGCAAACGGTAGGCTGAACATGCCCAACAGGGTGGAAAGCGTCACCAGTCCAGCCACAAAGGCCCCGTTGTAGCCCATGCGCGTTGCCAGCACATAGCAACTGGATGCCGTGGGCAGTGCTGAAAAGGCCAGCAACACACTGGTTTGGGTGGCGTCGAGCGCAAACCAGTTCGCTAAGCCCCATGCCATGAGCGGCGTCAGCAAGTGACGAATCGCGAGTAATGCGAGGCCTAAGGTCTTGGCTTGTGCCAGCGTGGCGAATTGCATGCCCGCACCTGCGGCCATCAGTCCCAAGGCCAGTGAGGCCGCGCCAATGCGTTGCAAGGTGGGTTCGGTCCAACTGGGGATGTGCAAGCCCACGACGTTGGCAAGCAGCCCTGAGGCGGTGGCGATGACGAGCGGGTTACGTGACAGCTCGCGCACAAAGCCCCGCTGCCCGTGCCTGGCCATGGGCCAGATTGCTCCAATGTTGAAGAGGGGCACACAGACGCCAATCAACACCGCAATCAACAGCAAGCCTTGAGGCCCCGCAATGCGGTCGGCCAAAGCCAGCGCCACAAACGAGTTGAAGCGAAAGCCCACCTGAGCACTGGCCGCATGCAGCCGTGTGTCCATGTGTCGTCCAATCAGCGGCAGCCAAGGCAGGGCATAAGACAAACCGATGCTGCCGACACCCAAGGTCAGACCCGCCATGATCAGGTGAGAGGCGGCATTCAAGTCCAACGGGCTGCGCACGATGGAGTGAAACAACAAGACTGGAAATAGAAAAAAGTACACCAAGCTCTCGACCTGCTCCCAGACGGTGCGGTTGAGTGCGGTGTAGCGGCAGACCAGGTAACCGCAAAGAATCAATGAGAAATCGGGGAAGAGCAGTTGAGCGTAATTCACCCGCCAAGAATAACCGCTTGCAGGTCGGTGTCAGGCGCAGTTGCGGATACGATCAGGGCTATGTTTTGGTATTGCTCAAGGAGTACAGATATGCACAAGCGTCATGGGTTCGGGCTCTTACTTGGTTTCGCAGCGTCTGCTGTGATGGCACAGGCGTATCCCAGCCGACCTATTCAGTTGCAGGTGCCATTTGCGCCTGGTGGTACCACCGACATCATTGCCCGTGTCATTGCTGAGCCTTTGGGCAAAGCTTTGGGCCAAACGGTGGTGGTGATCAACAAAGCAGGCGGCGGCGGCGTGGTGGGGGCCAACGAAACGGCCAAGGCGCCTCCAGATGGTTACTCGTTGGGTCTGGCGACTGTGTCGACCACGGCGGCCAACCCCGCCATCAACACCAAGATCCCTTACAACGCATTGACCGATTTCACGGCCATCATCAACATTGCGGCCACGCCCAACATCATTGCGGTGCACCCGAGTTTTCCTGCCAAAGACTACAAGGGGTTTATTGCCGAAGTCAAACGCTCGCCCGGCAAGTACTCGTACTCATCGTCGGGCACGGGTGGCATTGGGCATTTGCAAATGGAGTTGTATAAAAACCTCAGCAACACCTTCATCACCCACATTCCTTACCGCGGTGCAGGCCCGGCGCTCAACGACACCGTGGCGGGTCAAGTGCCGATGATTTTTGACAACTTGCCTTCGGCCTTGCCTTTCATCAAAGACAACCGTTTGGTGCCCATCGTGGTGGCTGCCCCTCAGCGTTTGGCTGTATTACCGAACGTACCCACGTTCAAAGAAGTGGGCTTGGAGCCGGTCAACCGCATGGCTTATTACGGTATTTATGGACCTAAAGGTTTGCCCAAAGACATCGTGGACAAAGTCAGCGCCGGTGTGAAGAAGGCCTTGGAAGACCCCGCTGTGCGCAAGCGCATCGAAGACACGGGTTCGTTGATCGTGGCCAATACGCCTGAGCAATTTGCGGCCCAGATGAAGGCTGAATATGAGGTCTACAAGCGCGTGGTGATTGAGCAAAAGCTCTCGCTCGATTAACTTGGGCGTTTCTCCGTTGGGAGGGCGGTTGTGGCCGCTGTAGATTCGCAGATCGACACCTTCATCGATGCCCTCTGGCTGGAGGACGGCTTAGCGGCCAATTCTCTGGCCGCTTATCGACGTGATTTAAATGCCCTGTCGCATTGGTTGAGCGAGCGCAGCAGGTCTTTGCTGGCTGCTCAAGAGGCAGACTTACACGATTACTTTGCGGCACGCCACAGCCAGACCAAAGCTACCAGTGCCAACCGTCGCCTCACGGTGCTCAAGCGCTTTTACCGTTGGGCTTTGCGTGAGCGCTTGGTGACGGTCGACCCCACACTCAAGCTGCTGGCGGCCAAGCAGCCGCTGCGCGTGCCCAAGAGTTTGAGCGAAGCCCATGTCGAGAGTTTGCTCAACGCACCCGATGTGAACACGCCATTGGGTGTGCGTGACCGGACCATGATGGAGTTGCTCTATGCCAGTGGCTTGCGTGTGAGCGAGTTGGTAGGGCTCAAAACCTTGCATGTCGGGCTCAACGAAGGCGTGTTGCGTGTCATGGGCAAAGGCAGCAAAGAGCGCTTGGTACCGTTTGGTGAAGTGGCCCGCGAATGGCTGCAACGTTACTTGACACAAGCGCGGCCAGCTTTGCTTAAGCTGCACCAGACCGATGCTTTGTTTGTCACGGTGCGTGGCCAGCATGCAGGCGAGGCCATGACGCGGGTCATGTTTTGGCAACTGATCAAACGCTATGCCGTGTTGGCCGGCGTGCAAGTGCCGTTGTCGCCGCACACCCTGCGCCACGCGTTTGCGACCCATTTGCTCAACCACGGTGCTGATTTGCGTGCCGTGCAGCTGTTACTCGGCCATGCCGACATTTCCACCACCACCATCTACACGCACATTGCGCGCGAGCGCCTCAAAACCTTGCATGCGGCACACCACCCGCGTGGCTGACGTTGGGTGTGTTCACCCCAACAGGTCATTCAGTTCGGTATCGGTAAAGCCCGCTTTTTTACGAGCTTCGGTATTGAACGGTGGTTTGAGCCGAGGTGCTTCGTAGCGCAGCACCAATTCGCCATACAGCGTGACAGGGTCTAGTCCGCGTTGTGCGCACAACCAGCGGTACCAGTGGTTGCCAATCGCCACATGTCCGACTTCGTCGCGCAAGATCACGTCCAGAACCTCCACCGCACGCAAAGCGCCAGGACTGTTGGCTTTGCGTAGCTTACTTTGAATCAGGGGTGTGGCGTCGAGCCCGCGTGCCTCAAGCGTACGAGGTACCAAGGCCATGCGGGCCAACACATCGGCCGCTGTTTTCTCGCACATCTGCCACAAGCCATCGTGCGCATCAAAGTCCCCATACTGGTAACCCAAACTTTGCAGCAAGGTGTGAAGCAGCTCAAAGTGTTGTGACTCCTCAAAGGCCACCTGCATCCAGTCGGTGTAGAAGTTCTCGGGCATGTTGTCGAAGCGCCATACGGCATCCAATGCAAGGTTGATGGCGTTGAACTCAATGTGACACACGGCATGGATCAAACCTGCCAATCCTTGAGGGGTAAAGGGCGAACGTGTGACCACCTGCTTAGGAGGCACCAAGCGCGGTGCCGCGGGACGCCCTGGTAGAAGCTCTTCGGGGGGCAATGCGATGCACTGCGTTGGGTCAAGCACCCAGCTGGGGGACTTTTTCCACAAGCTCTGAACGGCATCCACTTTGTCACGTGGGTGTGCCAAACAAAGGGCTTGGAGGGCATGGGATCTGAGTTGCATCCCTACAATTGTAGAAATTACCCAAACATGCAAAGGATGTGTCATGGCTGTTTATGAATTGGATGCGCTCAAGCCTCACGTGGCTGACTCGGCCTGGGTGGCCGACAACGCACAAGTGATGGGTGACGTCGAGATGGGCGCGCACAGCAGCGTCTGGTACAGCAGCGTGGTGCGCGGCGACTCGGACAAGATCACCATCGGTGAAGGCAGCAATGTGCAAGACGGCAGTGTGCTGCATGCCGATGTGGGCATGCCTTTGACCTTGGGCAAGCATGTGACGGTGGGCCACATGGTGCAGTTGCATGGGTGCACGATTGGCGATGAATCGCTGATTGGCATCGGGGCCATCGTGCTCAACGGCGCCAAGATTGGCAAAAACTGTTTGGTGGGTGCTGGCTCGTTGGTGACCGAGGGCAAAGAATTTCCTGATGGATCGATGATCTTGGGCAGCCCCGCCAAGGTGGTCCGCCAGCTCACCCCTGAGCAAATCGCAGGACTGCGCCGCAGTGCGCAGCACTACATTGACAATGCCCAGCGCCATAAGCTGGGACTGAAGAAAATCGCTTGATGACTCAGCTCCATAAATTTTTGTTTGATGGCTTGCCCGTGCGAGGCATGTTGGTGCAACTCACCGATGTCTGGCAAGAGGTGCTCAAGCGCCGCGCTGCCAATGTCGAGACCGGCGCCTATCCTGAGCCCGTGCGCCACTTGCTCGGTGAGATGACCGCTGCCGCTGTGCTGATGCAAGCCAATATCAAATTCAATGGCGCTTTGGTGATGCAAATTTTTGGCGATGGTCCCTTGAAGCTGGCCGTGGTTGAAGTGCAGCCCGATTTGAGCTTGCGTGCCACCGCCAAAGTGGTCGGTGACATTGGGGACGCCAGCAGCTTGCCCGATATGGTGAACCAGAACAACGAGGGGCGTTGCGCCATTACCCTGGATCCGAAAGACAAGTTGCCTGGACAACAGCCTTATCAAGGTGTGGTTCCGTTGTTTGGGGATCAACGCGAAAAACTCATGCAGTTCAACCAGGTGCTTGAGCATTACATGCTGCAAAGTGAGCAGCTCGACACCACCTTGGTGCTGGCAGCCGATGACAAAACTGCGGCAGGTTTGTTGATCCAGCGCTTGCCTGTCATGGGCGAGGGCAACTTGTCCGCCCGCTCCACCGCTGCCGATGAAGATGAGATTGGTCGCAACGAAGACTACAACCGAATCGCTATTTTGGCCGCCAGTTTGAAGCGCGAGGAGTTGTTGACCTTGGACGCAGACACCATCTTGCGGCGCCTCTTCTGGGAAGAGCCCGTGGTGCGTTTTGAGCCTCAAACCCCGCGTTTTGCTTGCTCATGCAACCGTGAGCGCGTGAGTCAGATGATTCGCAGCCTGGGCGTGGCCGAGGCGGAGAGTATCTTGGCCGAGCGCGGCGACATTGAGGTGGGCTGTGATTTTTGTGGCCAGCAATACCGCTATGACCCGGTGGATGCAGCGCAAATTTTCACCAGCACAGAACAACAAGTGCCAGGCCCTTCGTCGTTGCACTGAGACCGCATCAGCGAGATTTGTTGCTCAGCAAGTCCATGAACAGCCGGTGCTCGCAGTCCCCATCAGCGCAACGCTCGCAGGGACCGGACCAACGGTTCAGGGTTTGCGGGCGCTGTGGTGTGGCAGCCCACCCAGGCGCTTGGCGTGCAATGCAAAACAAAGCGTTCTCCAGCCGCTCGGCACCCACGCCATAGACCACTTGGTAGGCGATCTGCGCGGTGTCGAGTTGGTGGCGAATGCGTTGGTCAATGGCTTCGCGTTCAACCGCTGTGCGCTTATGCCCTGTCGCAGCAGGGTCTGGCAAATCCAAGCCACACAACAAAGTGACGTCGAATGCATGCGCCAGCGGGCGTTGCGTGATATCTGGCGCGTCGAACACTTCCACGTGCTGTGGCTGCAGATGGCGTGTCAATGCTTGAGCCAGTTGGGTTTTTCCGGTGCGTGGCGCACCGAGCAAGGCGATCTGCATGCCCTGGAGAACTCAGTTACTTCGCGATCTGCACAAAAATTTCATTCGGCTTGACCATGCCGATTTCTGTGCGTGCGCGCTCTTCGACCATCTCGAGGCCATCTTTGAGGTCGTGCAGCTCAGCGCCCAACCGGTCATTGGCCAATTGGGCGGCTGCATTGTTTTGTTTTTGTTCGGCCAGTTGCTGGCGCAAACGCATGACATCGGGCACGCTGCCACGTCCAAACCACATCTGGCCTTGCAGTACCAACAGCAAGGCAATCAGAACCAGGTGGAGGGGGCGTAGCACGCGTGTGACCGTTTAACGCAGGTTGTAGAACGCGGCGCGACCTGGGTACTGGGCAATGTCACCCAAGTCTTCTTCGATGCGCAGCAGCTGGTTGTACTTGGCCATGCGGTCTGAACGGCTCATCGAGCCGGTTTTGATTTGTCCCGCGTTCAAGCCCACAGCGATATCGGCGATGGTGCTGTCTTCGGTCTCGCCCGAGCGGTGGCTGATGACCGCTGTGTAGCCTGCACGCTTGGCCATTTCGATGGCTGCGAATGTTTCGGTCAGGGTGCCAATTTGATTGATCTTGATCAGGATGGAGTTGGCGATGTGTTTGTTGATGCCTTCTTGCAAGATCTTGGTGTTGGTGACAAACAGGTCGTCGCCCACCAATTGCACTTTTTTACCCAGACGTTCAGTCAACAGTTTCCAGCCGTCCCAGTCGCCTTCATGCATGCCATCTTCGATGCTGATGATGGGGTATTTGTCGACCCAAGTGGCCAGCATGTCGGTCCATTGCTCAGCGGTGAGCTGCAGACCTTCACCTTCGAGGTGGTATTTGCCGTCTTTGTAGAACTCGCTGGCGGCGCAGTCCAAGCCAATGGCAATTTGCTCACCGGCGGTGTAGCCCGCAGCTGCAATGGCGTCCAAGATCATTTGGATGGCTGCTTCGTGGCTGGGCACGTTCGGGGCAAAGCCGCCTTCGTCGCCCACTGCAATGCTCATGCCTTTGTCGTGGATGATTTTCTTGAGTGCGTGAAACACTTCTGCGCCGTAGCGAACGGCTTCGCGGAAGTTGGGAGCGCCCACGGGAATGATCATGAACTCTTGCAAGTCCAGGTTGTTGTTGGCGTGTGCGCCGCCGTTGATGACGTTCATCATGGGTACGGGCAATTGGCAACCATTCATGCCGCCAAAGTAGCGATAAAGGGGCAGACCAGACTCTTCAGCAGCAGCGCGTGCCACGGCCATGGACACCGCCAGCATGGCGTTCGCGCCCAAGCGGCTTTTGTTTTCGGTGCCGTCGAGGTCGATCAAAGTTTTGTCGAGGAAGGCTTGCTCAGAGGCGTCCAAACCCAGCACGGCTTCGGAGATTTCGGTGTTGATGTGCTCCACAGCTTTGAGCACACCTTTGCCTAGGTAGCGGCTCTTGTCGCCATCGCGCAGCTCAATGGCTTCGCGGCTGCCGGTCGATGCACCTGACGGTACCGCTGCACGACCCATGGTGCCGGACTCCAACAACACATCACATTCCACGGTGGGGTTGCCGCGGCTGTCCAAAATTTCACGACCAACGATGTCAACGATAGCGCTCATGGGTTTTCTCTCAAAGCTTGAAGTTAAAAATCAGAATCAAATACCGAAATTGTTTTCTAGGAATGGGTGCTTCTTGGTCACACGATCCAAGTCCACCAACGTCTCCAGCAAGGCCTTCATGTGTTTCAACGGCACGGCGTTGGGGCCATCAGACCAGGCCTCGTTCGGGCAGGGGTGTGTTTCCATGAAAAGACCGGCGACGCCAGCCGCAACGCCTGCGCGCGCCAGTACCGGCACCATGTCACGAGCGCCACCACTGCTGGTGCCTTGACCCCCTGGTTTTTGCACCGAATGGGTCACATCAAACACCACAGGCGCGCCAGACTTGCGCATCTCTGCCAAGCTGGTCATGTCGGCCACCAGGTTGTTGTAGCCAAAGCTCACGCCGCGTTCGCAGGCCAAAAAGTTATCTTCTGGCAAGCCGGCTTCTCGCGCGGCGTCACGCGCTTTGTCGATGACGTTTTTCATATCCCAAGGGGCTAAAAACTGGCCCTTCTTGATGTTGACGGGCTTACCCGATTGCGCCACGGCACGGATGAAATCGGTCTGCCGACACAAAAAAGCAGGCGTTTGCAACACATCCACCACGCTGGCGACAGCGCTGACTTGCGACGTTTCATGCACATCGGTGAGGATGGGCACTTGAATTTGACGGCGTACTTCGTCGAGGATTTTCAAGCCTGCATCCATGCCTAGGCCACGCTTGGTGTTGCCCGAGGAACGGTTGGCTTTGTCAAAGGAACCTTTGTAGATCAGGGGAATACCCAGGGTCGAACAAATTTCTTTGAGTTGACCTGCGACATCGAGCGACATCTCCAAGCCTTCGATGGAGCAGGTGCCTGCAATCAGAAAGAAGGGCTGGTTCAGACCGACGTCAAATCCGCAAAGTTTCATGGCGTGTCCTGTGTTTGAAGTGCTCAGGCATTGGCCTTGTGTTCAAGAGCCGCTTTCACATAAGCGTTGAACAGGGGGTGGCCGTCCCAAGGAGTGGATTTGAATTCAGGGTGGAATTGCACGCCCATGTACCAAGGGTGAACTGTTTGAGGCAACTCCACGATTTCTGTTAATTGTTCGCGCTGGGTCAAGGCGGAAATCACCAACCCTGCCTGGCGCAAGGTGTCGAGGTAATTCACGTTGGCTTCATAGCGATGGCGATGACGCTCAGTCACCACGTCCCCGTAGATTTGGTGGGCGAGCGTGCCCTTGGCCACGTCTGAGCTTTGTGCGCCCAGGCGCATGGTGCCTCCGAGGTCGGAGTTGCTGTCGCGGGTTTGGATGCTGCCATCGGCGTCTTTCCACTCGTTGATCAAGGCGATCACGGGGTAGGGGCTGTTGGGCTCGAACTCAGTGCTGTTGGCGTCTTTGAGCCCCGCGACGTGGCGTGCGTATTCGATGGTGGCGACTTGCATGCCCAAGCAAATACCGAGGTATGGGACTTTGTGTTCACGGGCGAACTGTGCTGCGGAAATTTTGCCTTCAACGCCGCGCACACCAAAACCGCCTGGCACCAACACACCGTCGAACTTGGCCAGTTGCGACACGTTGTCGGGGGTGATGGTTTCGGAGTCGATGTATTCAATCTTCACACGTGCATGGTTTTTCATGCCAGCGTGACGCAGGGCTTCATTGAGCGATTTGTAGCTGTCAGACAAGTCCACGTACTTGCCCACCATGGCAATGGTGACGTCCTTGGCAGGGTGTTCGACTTCATGAACCAAGTCGTCCCAACGCTTGAGGTTGGCTGGCTGGGCGCTGATGCGCAGCTTGTCGCAAATCAGACGATCCAGTCCTTGCTCGTGCAGCATGCGTGGGACTTTGTAGATGGTGTCCACGTCCCACATGGAGATCACACCCCACTCGGGCACGTTGGAGAACAAGCTGATCTTGGCGCGCTCGTCCTCGGGAATGGGGCGATCGGCACGGCACAACAGACAGTCGGCTTGGATGCCAATTTCACGCAGCTTTTGTGCGGTGTGTTGGGTGGGTTTGGTTTTGAGTTCGCCTGCGGCAGCAATCCATGGCACATAGCTCAAGTGAACAAAGGCTGTGTTGTGCGCGCCCAGCTTGAGGCTCATTTGACGTGCGGCTTCGAGGAAGGGCAACGACTCGATGTCGCCCACCGTGCCACCGATTTCGACAATGGCCACATCCACCGCTTCAGGTGTTTCAAAACCTGCGCCGCGTTTGATGAAATCTTGGATTTCGTTGGTGATGTGCGGGATGACCTGTACGGTCTTGCCCAAGTAGTCACCACGGCGCTCTTTTTCGAGCACGCTCTTGTAAATTTGACCCGTCGTGAAGTTGTTGGCCTTCTTCATGCGTGTCGTGATGAAACGCTCGTAGTGACCTAAATCCAGGTCGGTTTCAGCGCCATCGTCGGTCACAAACACTTCGCCGTGCTGAAACGGCGACATGGTGCCTGGGTCTACGTTGATGTAGGGGTCGAGCTTGATGAGGGTGACGGAGAGGCCGCGTGATTCAAGGATCGCGGCGAGAGAGGCGGAAGCGATTCCCTTGCCCAGGGAAGACACTACACCGCCGGTGACGAAGACAAATTGGGTCATGCCAGATCGGGAGTTGAATCTCCCGGTAGGTGGAAATAGAAATTATAGGCGCTCTGCTACATTGCGACCCATGTCTGATCTGTCAAACAAACATATTGTGTTGGGCCTGAGTGGCGGCATTGCCTGCTACAAAGCGGCGGAGCTGTGTCGTGCGTTGATCAAGGCGGGCGCCAGCGTTCAGGTGGTGATGACCGAGGCTGCGGCACAGTTCATCACGCCGGTTACGCTACAGGCCTTGAGCAACCGTCCCGTGTATGTGTCGCAATGGGACGGGCGTGAGCCCAACAACATGGCGCACATCAATTTGAGTCGGGAGGCCGATGCCATTGTGGTGGCACCTGCCAGCGCCGATTTCATGGCCAAGTTGCTGCACGGGCGGGCCGATGATTTACTCAGTTTGATGTGCTTGGCGCGACCTATTCAAAGTGTCCCCTTGATATTGGCACCCGCCATGAACCGTGAGATGTGGCAACACCCCGCCACACAACGCAATGTGACGCAGTTGCGAGCCGATGGCGCGCATGTGTTGGATGTCGGGCAGGGTGAGCAGGCGTGCGGTGAAACCGGTGACGGACGCATGTTGGAGCCCGAGGAAATATTAGAAGATTTGGTGGCGTTTTTTCAACCCAAGGTGTTGCAAGGACAGCATGTGCTGGTCACGGCAGGGCCCACGTTCGAAGCCATCGATCCGGTTCGCGGCATCACCAATTTGTCGAGCGGCAAGATGGGCTTTGCGATTGCACGTGCCGCCCGCGAAGCGGGGGCTGAGGTCACGCTGGTCGCTGGCCCTGTTCATCAGGCCACACCACGTGGCGTGCGACGTGTCGATGTGCGATCGGCTTTGGACATGCAAGCAGCTGTTGCGCAGCATGTGGATCAGGCCACGGTGTTTGTGGCAACGGCTGCAGTGGCCGATTGGCGATTGATTAACGTGGCGACGCAAAAAATCAAAAAAGATGGATCGGGGCAATTGCCGCAACTGCAGTTCACCGAGAACCCCGATATCTTGGCCTCTGTTGCACAGTCTGAGCGCGCGCAAAACGGAGCGCTGTTTTGCGTGGGTTTTGCGGCAGAGAGCCACGACTTGTTGGCGCATGCCACGGCCAAGCGCGCGCGCAAAGGTGTGCCTCTGTTGGTGGGCAATATTGGTCCGGCCACGTTTGGCCTGGATGACAACGCCTTGCTGTTGGTCGACGCGCAGGGCAGTCAAGAATTGCCTCATGCCAGCAAACTCAGTTTGGCCCGTCAATTGGTGTCAGAGATTGCGCGTCGCAGAACCTGAATCTTTTTTTATGCGGCAAGGCCGCGCTTCACTTTGAACTTGAACCTATGAAACTCGACGTCAAAATTCTGGATCCCCGCATGGCAGACCAATTGCCCCAATACGCCACACCTGGCAGTGCCGGACTGGATTTGCGGGCCTGCTTGGATGCGCCGTTGACACTGGTGCCCAACGCCTGGCAACTGGTGCCTACAGGCATCGCGATCCATTTGGCAGACCCCGCATATGCCGCTTTGATCTTGCCGCGCTCAGGTCTAGGTCACAAGCACGGCATTGTGTTGGGCAATTTGGTGGGGCTCATCGACAGCGACTACCAAGGCCAATTGATGGTCAGTGCCTGGAATCGCAGCGATGTGGCTTTCACGCTGGAGCCCATGGAGCGATTGGCGCAGTTGGTGATCGTGCCGGTGGTGCAGGCGCAATTCAACGTGGTCCATGAGTTCGCCGCACCCAGTGAGCGCGGCGAAGGTGGTTACGGGTCCACCGGTAAAAATTAAATCAATGCAGCAGGTTGCTGCCTGGCGCCTGCGGTTCGATTTTGAAAAAACCAGTGCCAGCTGTGCCACGGTCTTTTTCTTCGTCAGAGGCTTCGCGCACGGACTTCACTTCGAGGTGAATGCGAATGGCAATGCCCGCCAGTGGATGGTTGCCGTCAAGCACCACATGCTCAGGATAAATGTCGGTCACGGTGTAGAGCAAATCGCGCGGTGCGTCGGGGTTGCAGCCATCGGGCAGGGCGTGACCTTCAATCGTGTGGCCTTCTTCTAGCTCTTTCGGGAAACGCGCGCGGTCTTCTAAAAACACGCGTTCTTCGTCATAGTCACCAAATGCCTCTTCAGGCTCAAGATGTAAGTCAATCAGCGCACCCACGCTGTGACCTTGCAGCGCCTCTTCGATTTTGTGCAGCAAATCGTCACCGCCGAGCAAAAACTCAACGGGCTCGTCCAATTCGTCGAGCACCTCGCCCAAGGTGTCTTTCAAGGTCCAGGTCAAGCCGACCACGCAGTGTTGGGTAATTTCCATAGGGCAAAATTGTCGCACGATGAATGTGAAACACCCTTTAACCCTACTTGGCGGCTTGACACCCGCTGAATTCATGCAGCGCCATTGGCAACGCAAACCTTTGCTGGTGCGTCAAGCCATTCCCAATTTCTCCCCTTTTCTGAGCCGCGCCGAGCTGTTCGATCTGGCTGCACAGGACGGCGTGGAGTCCCGCCTGGTGCAAGGAGAAAACAATGGGCGGCGCGCTTGGCAAATGCAGCGCGGCCCTTTCAAGCGTCGCGCTATTCCCAAGCTGAGCGAGCGTGACTGGACCTTGTTGGTTCAAGGCGTGGATTTACACGACGACGCTGTGGCCGATCTGATGCAGAAGTTTCGTTTCGTGCCCGATGCACGCTTGGATGATGTGATGATCAGCTACGCCAGCGATGGCGGAGGCGTTGGGCCCCACTTTGACAGCTATGACGTGTTTCTGTTGCAGGCGCATGGTCAGCGTCGTTGGCGTATTGGGCGGCAAAAAGATTTATCCCTACGCCCCGACTTGCCGCTCAAGGTGCTGGCCCATTTCAAACCTGAGCATGAGTATGTGCTCAACCCCGGGGACATGCTGTATTTGCCACCGAGATATGCCCACGATGGTGTGGCCGAGGGCGAATGCATGACTTACTCCATTGGTTTTCGTGCCCCTCAGATGGGCGAGTTGGCACGTGAGTTGTTGGTCCGGGGGAGCGAGTCTGTTGACGAATTTTTGGGAGACGACTTGTACAAAGATGCCGACCAGCCTGCAGTTCAACGACCTGCTTGTATTCCAGAGGGCTTGCGCGAGTTCGCTAAAACTGCGCTTCAGCGTGCGCTCAAAGACCCCTTGTCGTTGGAGCGTGCCTTGGGTGAGTTGCTGACAGAGCCCAAAGCCAACGTGTGGTTTGAAGCTAGTGCCGTACCACGCAAACTCAAGCGCGTTCGTTTGGACCGTCGCAGTCGCATGATGTACGACAAGCACCACATCTTCTTGAACGGTGAGAGCTGGCGTGCTTCAGGAGCGGATGCCGTATTGATGCGGCGATTGGCCGACGATAGGCAACTGGTTGCGCAAGACTTAGCTGGGGCAAGCGCCGCGGCTTTGGGTTTGCTGATGGATTGGTGTGACGATGGGTGGCTTCACGCCATTACTGAAAAAGACCGCGTATGACACGAAGCTGACAAGAGCGTGTCGATCACATGGGATTTACCCTATAATTTCCTGCTGAGTTGGAGGGGCTCGAGTCCATCAGCTCGGTCGCAGTGTGAACTGCGGCAATTTCTAGAAATTGTTTTCATCCCTATCAAAGGAAAATTGACATGAAAAAATCGCTCCTGCTGGCGACCCTCTTGGCTGCTGCTGCTCTCGTCGCTTGCGGTAAAAAAGAAGCTCCTGCTGCCGCTCCTGCTGCTCCTGCTGAAGTGGCCTCGGCTCCTGCTGCTGACGCATCTGCACCTGCTGCACCCGCTTCTGAAGCCGCCAGCAAGTAATTTTTTTACTGTGCTGACTCAAAAAGCCACCCTTGGGTGGCTTTTTTCATGGGCCATCACACGGTGAACCACGGTGTTCCTGTGTTGGGTGTCGCCACTTCAATGTCATCTGGGTTGCAACCCAGTGCATCGCTCAAACACCGTTGTGCCAGCTCTGGCGTGTTGTTGCGTTCGCTCAGGTGTGCTGCCACCACCCGCGTCAGTTGCGCGTGGGAGATGCGGCGCAATAAGTCGGCAGATGCCTCGTTGGCCAGATGTCCCCAATCGCCCCCAACACGTTGTTTGAGAAAGTGGGGGTAGTTGGAGCGTTCCAGCATCTCTGGGTCGTGGTTGGTTTCAAGGACCAGTGCATGGCTATTTTGCAGAGCTTGCACCACGTGTGTGGTGACATGCCCCAGGTCTGTGACCACACCCAATTGCCGATCGCCATTGCTGCAACGCAACTGCAACGGCTCACGGGCATCGTGTGGCACTGTGAAAGGCGTGAGTTGTAGGTTGTGGATTTCTAGGGTGGTGCTGTCACGAGCTATTCGAATCCAGGGTTCAAGAGCTTGCCAATGGGGATCTCGAATCGCCAGCCATGAGCCTTGACTCATCCAAATTGGGATTGGGTGACGTTTGAGCAGACTGCGGGCGCACCCAATGTGGTCGCCGTGCTCGTGCGTGATAAATATGGCATCGAGCTCAGCCATCGCGGTGCCTGCCTCTTGCAGTCGTACCTCTAAGTCGCGTAGCCGTAGACCGCAATCAATGAGCAGGCGTGTGGTGTGGATGCCTTGTGTTGCCTCCACCAATGTTGCATTGCCCGAGCTACCACTGCCCAGGCTTTTGAAGCGCAGCATCGCGCAAAGCTATCTGCGTTTGCCTTCAGCGCAAGTCGTCGGCAACCAGCTTCAAGATACGTTGGGATATCGGAGAGTTTTCAGCTTGTCCGGCCGCATTGAGGACGCTGACCTCCGACTTGCCATTGACGCTGCGTACCACCACGCGGTACTTCAAAGGTCCCGTGTCAGCTTTGGTGCCACTGAAGAGATTGCTGAAAAAGCCTTTTTCTTCCTTGGTCGTGGTGTCTACGTAACGGACAAAGTAAGTGCCTTGCGTGCGGTCCCGATCTTCTACAGTGAAGCCTGTGCGATCTAGTGCCACACCCACGCGTCGCCAAGTCACATCAAACGAATCAGACAGGGTCAGCACGTTGCCGTTGCTCACCAGGTTGGTGTTTGAAGTGACGGTGTTTGAGTTGGCAACAACTGTCGTTGCTTGTTTGCCAGATACGCCTAACTTCACCATCAAGCGGGTCAAAAACTCGGCTTCCAATTCGCTGTCACTGGGGCGTGGCTGCCAAATGGTGGTGCTCTTGATCTGGTCTGCGTAGTCTTCTTTCATGCCACGGTGTGTGATGAAAATGTCGACGCCACCGTTGCTGTTGCGCTCTAGACGCGTGCGAAATTTGTCACGTTCGCCGGATGAATACAGACCATCCAAGACTTTGCCCAATGTTCGACGTATGAAGTCTTGCGGAATTTTGGCGCGGTTCTCGGCCCATTCGGTTTCAAGCAAACCCAATTGCTGCTGGTCAATGACGTACTCGAAGCCGTTTTCTTTCCAGAAGCCATGCACGATAGGCCAGACTTCATCGGCAGAGCGATTGACCACCAGCCAGCGCTGTTTGCCGTCACGTTCAATGCGTACATCATTGACTTCCTTGGCCGCTGTGCTGGCCACGCCCATAGCTGCCGGGCGACTGGCCATGCCGCTTGCCGTGACCACGCCACCAGGCACTGCATAGCGTGTGTCGCGCGTCAACTGGGTCAAATCAGGCGGAATGTCCAATGGAACGATCTTGGCCACACCGTCTGTTTTGTAATTGACCTTGTCGTTGTCCATCACGGAGCCGCAAGCGCTCACAAGGACGGTCATAGCACATGCCACGCAGGCGCGAATGAAAGAGGATGAATGCATCACAGAGATGGCCTTAGTCAGGATCAGATCAAACCGGCAGCGCGCAATGCGCCTTCAACCACAGGTTCGTTGGCTGTTGTCAGCGGCGTCATGGGTAGACGCAATGTCGGGCCACTCAGCCCCATGCGGTGCATCGCCCATTTGACGGGAATTGGATTGGCTTCGACGAACAAATGCTTGTGCACCGGCATGAGCTTGAATTGAATTTCCATGGCGCGCTTCACATCACCGGAAATCGCTGCCATGCACAGCTCATGCATCCAGCGGGGTGCCACGTTTGCTGTGACACTGATGTTGCCTTGGCCACCACACAGCATCAAGGCAACCGCTGTTGGGTCGTCACCCGAATAGACGGCAAAACCTTTGGGTACGTCACGGATCAGCCATTGAGCGCGCTCAACGTTGCCGGTTGCCTCTTTGATGCCGACGATGCCCGGCACTTGGGTCAAGCGCAGCACCGTGTCGTGGGCCATATCAGCCACACTGCGGCCAGGCACGTTGTAGAGCACCACAGGCAGATCAACCGCTTCGGCAATCGCTTTGAAATGCAGGTATTGCCCCTCTTGGGTCGGCTTGTTGTAGTAGGGCACCACTTGCAACTGGCAATCCGCGCCAACACCCTTGGCAAATTTGGCCAATTCGATGGCTTCAGCCGTGGAGTTGGCGCCACAGCCCGCCATGATGGGGACATGACGCTCGGTGTGTTTGGCAGCTTGTTCGACGGAAACGCGGATGATTTCGCAATGTTCCTCGACATTGACAGTCGGCGATTCGCCGGTGGTGCCGACCACGCCAATGCAGTCGGTGCCTTCTGCAATGTGCCAGTCAATCAGCTTGCGCAGGGTGGGGTAATCCACGCTGCCGTCTTCTAACATGGGGGTGGTCAAAGCCACGATGCTGCCGGTGATGGGTGTCATGTCCGCAGGTTCGGTCAAGATAAAACAATCATTCTAGCGAGTGCAGGCTCGGGCTTAGGTGAAAGCGCTGCACAAGGCGTTGCGTTGCCAAAGTTTGTACGGCCACGATGCGTTGCACAAAGCGCTCAGGGCTGTTTAAAAAGCCGTCTTCATACGCTACAACGCGTAAACCAGCACAACGCGACAGCAGTTCGCCGGGTTGCAGCAAAAAGTCTGACCGGGACGGTTTGCCGACGGTTTCGTTACCCGCTGTAAAAGTTTCATAAATCAGCACACCGCCAGTTGCCAAGCTGCTCAAGATGTGTGGCCACAAAGGCCGCCAGAGGTAGTTGGTTACCACGACAGCGCCAAATTGACGCCCCACCAAGGGCCAGGCGGCGTTTTCAATGTCTGCCTGAATGGCTTCTCCAAGGCCTGAAACGGCAGCGATGGCTTGTGCGTCACGGTCAACCCCGGTCACCGCGTGTCCCCGTTCGGCCAAATAACGCATGTGTCGGCCCCGGCCACAGGCGACGTCGAGGATGGTGGCGTTCTTGAGAATTAAGTGAGCCCAGTGCTGCACCCAAGCGGAAGGTGGCTCGGTGCCATGCGTGGACTGAGGATGCGTCATATCAAAAACAGCCCCAAACCTGGTTGGCCATATCCATCAGAAAGCTTGGGCGCAAGTACAGGGATAAAACAGCCAGCAGCACAACGCCACAAGCTACAGCGACCAAGAATTGACGCAGCCAAGACTTCATCACGCAGCAGCCACCTTGTGCCCGCGCGCAATGGCGTTTTCACGCACAGGCAAGTTGATCAGCGCGGCAAACACCCCAAGCGCAATGGAGATGTACCAAACAATGTCGTAGCTCCCCGTCTTGTCATACAGGTAGCCGCCCAGCCAAACCCCCATGAAGCTGCCGATCTGGTGACTGAAAAAGACAAAACCACTCAACATGGACAAGTGGGCCACGCCAAAAATTTGCGCCACCACGGCGTTGGTCGGTGGCACGGTTGAGAGCCACAGCAAGCCCATGGCCGCCGCAAAGACATACACACTCATCGGCGTGAGCGGCGCCAACAAAAACAAGCTGATGGCAATGGCTCGTGAAAAGTAAATGAATGACAAAATTTTGCGTTTGGCCAAACGCTGCCCCAGAGAGCCTGCGATGTACGTGCCAAACACGTTGAACAAGCCAATCAGTGCCAGCGCCATGCTGGCGACTTCAGGTGACAAGCCCTTGTCTTTCAGGTAACTGGGCATGTGCACACCAATGAAAACTACTTGGAAGCCGCATACGAAATAACCCGCCATCAGCAGTTGAAAGCTCGGGTAAGCAAACGCTTCGCGCAAGGCGTGCAGGATGGTTTGGTCGCGTTTGGGGGCTGCTCCGCCCGCAAAACCAGGTTCGCGCAGACCAAATGCCAGCGGAATGACCATGATGGCGGCCAAACTCAGCATCACCAAGGCCTGCTGCCAGCCAAAGGTTTGGATCAAAAAGCCTTCGGTGGGGACCATCAAAAACTGACCAAACGAGCCCGCCGCTGCCGCAACCCCCATGGCCCAAGAGCGTTTTTCAGCGCTCACATTGCGGCCAATCACGCCGTAAATCACCGCGTACGTGGTGCCGGCTTGGGCAATGCCAATCAACACACCGGCTGAAGCCGTGAACAAGGCCGGTGTGTCAGAGTAGGCCATGCCGACCAAACCCAGCGCATACAGCACCGAACACACCACGATGACGCGAAACGCGCCAAACCTATCGGCCAACATGCCTGAGAAGATGCCCGCAAAGCCCCAGGTGAGGTTTTGGATGGCAATGGCGAACGCAAAGTTTTCACGCGTCCAGTCTTGGGCCTGGGTGATGGGTTGCAACCACAAGCCAAAGCCATGGCGTACGCCCATGGACAGGGTCACGATGGCTGCGCCGCAAATCAGCACCTGCCACATGGGCAGGGTTTTGGTAGATGAATGAGTCATAAAGAGCGACTTTAACTAAAACCTACAATGCCCGCCCATGGCTACCAAGCAACCCACTACACCGCCCCAGTACTCCGAAGGTTCAATTCGCGTTCTCAAAGGACTCGAACCCGTCAAGCAACGTCCGGGCATGTACACCCGCACCGACAACCCGCTGCACATCATCCAAGAAGTGCTGGACAACGCTGCTGACGAGGCGCTGGCCGGGCACGGCAAGAAAATTGGCGTGACCTTGCACGCCGACGGTTCGGTGACGATCGATGACGATGGTCGCGGCATTCCCTTTGGCATGCACCCCGAGGAAAAAGCGCCAGTCATTGAGCTGGTTTTTACCCGGCTGCACGCGGGTGGCAAGTTTGACAAAGGGCAGGGTGGCGCTTACAGCTTTTCAGGTGGCTTGCACGGCGTGGGTGTGAGCGTGACCAATGCACTGGCCAAGCGCATGGAAGTCACGTCGTACCGCGAAGGCCAAGTGGCCCGCTTGGTGTTTTCTGCGGGCGACGTGATTGAAGCCTTGACCCTGCGCCCCCAAGCAGCCGGGGATCGCAAATGGGGTACCTCGGTGCGCGTGTGGCCCGACGCCAAATACTTTGAATCCTCGGCGCTGCCGATGAACGAGTTGGTTCATCTGCTGCGCAGCAAGGCCGTGTTGATGCCAGGTGTTAGCGTGACACTGGCCAACGAAAAAAGCAAAGAAACCCAAAACTGGCTCTACAAAGGTGGCTTGCGCGACTATCTGATGCAGTCGCTCAACGGTGAGTTGGTGATCCCCATGTTCGAGGGCGATGGCTACGCCGACAGCAACCACGACAGCTTTGCAGAAGGCGAGGGCGCTGCTTGGGCGGTGGCTTTCACCGAAGATGGCCAGCCTGTACGCGAGAGCTACGTGAACCTGATTCCCACCAGCGCGGGCGGCACGCATGACAGCGGTTTGCGCGATGGTTTGTTCACGGCGGTCAAGAGCTTCATTGAGTTGCATGCCTTGCTGCCCAAAGGCGTGAAGTTGTTGCCTGAAGACGTGTTTGCCCGTGCCAGCTATGTGCTGAGCGCCAAAGTCTTGGACCCGCAGTTCCAGGGCCAAATCAAAGAGCGCCTCAACTCGCGCGATGCGGTGCGCTTGGTGTCGAGCTATGTGCGTCCCACCATGGAGTTGTGGCTTAACCAGCACGTGGAGTACGGCAAAAAGCTGGCGGAGCTGGCCATCAAAGCCGCGCAAAGCCGCCAAAAAGCGGGGCAAAAAGTTGAAAAACGCAAAGGCTCAGGCGTGGCCGTGTTGCCCGGCAAGTTGACCGATTGCGAAAGCAAGGACATCGCCCACAACGAGGTGTTTTTGGTCGAGGGTGACTCTGCCGGCGGCAGCGCCAAGATGGGCCGCAACAAAGAAAACCAGGCCATCCTGCCGCTGCGCGGCAAAGTGCTCAACACCTGGGAGGTCGAGCGTGACCGCTTGTTTGCCAACAACGAAATTCACGACATTTCGGTAGCCATCGGGGTCGACCCACACGGCCCCAACGACAGCCCCGATATGAGCGGCTTGCGCTACGGCAAGGTGTGTATCTTGAGCGATGCAGATGTGGATGGCTCGCACATTCAAGTGCTGCTGCTCACCCTGTTCTTTCGTCATTTCCCTAAGCTCATTGAAGCAGGCCATGTGTACGTGGCGCGCCCCCCCTTGTTCCGCGTCGATGCGCCCGCGCGAGGTAAAAAACCAGCCTCTAAGGTGTATGCCTTGGACGAAGGTGAGCTCACCGCCATTTTGGACAAGCTGCGCAAAGACGGCGTGCGCGAAGGTTCCTGGAGCATCAGCCGCTTCAAGGGCTTGGGCGAAATGAGCGCCGAGCAACTGTGGGACACCACCCTCAACCCAGACACCCGCCGTTTGATGCCAGTGCAACTGGGCGTGCTGGACTTTTTGCAGACCGAAGGTTTGATCACCCAACTCATGGGCAAAGGCGAAGCTGCCGCCCGCCGCGAGCTGATGGAACTGCATGGCGATTCGATTGAGATTGACGTATGACCGATTTGTTGACCCCAGACCTGCCCGCTGCTGACAGCGAGGGCGACATTGCACTGGGCCACTACGCCCAACGTGCTTACCTTGAGTACGCCCTGAGCGTGGTCAAAGGCCGTGCTTTACCGGATGTGTGCGACGGCCAAAAGCCCGTGCAGCGCCGCATTTTGTATTCCATGTCCCGCATGGGCCTGGGCTTCAGTGGCCCCAATAACAACACCGGTGCCAAGCCCGTCAAGTGCGCGCGTGTGGTGGGTGATGTGCTGGGCCGTTACCACCCGCACGGCGACAGCGCAGCGTATGAAGCACTGGTGCGTATGGCGCAAGACTTTGCACAACGCTACCCGCTGATTGACGGGCAAGGCAACTTTGGCTCACGCGATGGCGACGGCGCTGCCGCCATGCGCTACACCGAAGCTCGTTTGGCCAAAATCACCACGCTGCTGCTGGACGAGATTGACGAAGGCACGGTGGACTTTCAGCCCAACTACGACGGCTCGACTGAAGAGCCTAAGCAGTTGCCCGCGCGCCTGCCTTTTAACTTGCTCAATGGCGCGAGCGGTATTGCCGTGGGCATGGCCACCGAAATTCCAAGCCACAACCTGCGTGAAGTGGCCGATGCCTGTGTGGCCCTGATCAAATCCCCCAAGCTGAGCGACGAAGAGCTGTTGCAGATATTGCCTGCCCCCGACTACCCAGGCGGCGGTCAAATCATCAGCAGTGCATCCGATATCGCCGACGCCTACCGCACCGGGCGCGGCTCGCTCAAGGTACGTGCGCGTTGGGTCATCGAAGACTTGGCCCGTGGTCAATGGCAGCTGGTGGTCAATGAGTTGCCACCGGGCGTGAGCAGCCAGCGTGTGCTGGAAGAGATTGAAGAGCTGACCAATCCCAAAGTCAAAGCGGGCAAAAAAGCCCTCAGCGCCGACCAAACCCAACTCAAAGCCACCGTGCTGGCGGTGTTGGATGTGGTGCGTGACGAGTCGAGCAAAGACGCCCCGGTGCGCTTGGTGTTCGAGCCCAAGACGCGCACCGTTGAGCAGCAAGAACTCATCACCACCTTGTTGGCGCACACCAGCCTGGAAACCTCATCGTCGATCAACCTCACCATGGTGGGGCTGGACGGTCGTCCGGTGCAGAAGTCGCTGCGCGACATGCTCACGGAATGGATTGAGTTTCGCCAAACCACCATCCTGCGCCGCTCACAGCATCGCTTGAACAAAGTGCTTGACCGCGTCCACATCTTGGAAGGTCGTCAACTGGTCTTGCTCAACATTGACGAGGTGATTGCCATCATCCGCCAGAGCGACGAGCCCAAGCAGGCCTTGATTGAGCGTTTCAAACTCAGCGAGCGACAAGCCGAAGACATTTTGGAAATTCGCTTGCGCCAGCTGGCTCGTCTTGAGGCGATCAAGATTGAGCAAGAACTCAAAGAGTTGCGCGAGGAACAGGCCAAGCTCGAAGACATCGTGGGCAACC
The DNA here is from genome assembly GCF_003063395.1 of Limnohabitans sp. JirII-29. NCBI lineage: Bacteria > Pseudomonadati > Pseudomonadota > Betaproteobacteria > Burkholderiales > Comamonadaceae > Limnohabitans > Limnohabitans sp. JirII-29. The sequence goes on along the minus strand of NZ_NESB01000003.1, from coordinate 319,426 downwards.
CGGTGGCCCTGCGCCGTTTGATGGTCAAAGAAATCGAAGCCGATGCCAAGCAGTTTGCCGATCCACGTCGCACCCTCATTCAAGAAGAAAAGAAAGCCGTCGCTGAAATCAAGGTCGTTGATGAGCCAGTGACCGTGGTGGTGTCTGAAAAAGGCTGGGTGCGTGCGCGTACCGGCCACGGCCACGACCCTGCCAGCTTTGCGTTCAAGGCGGGGGATGGTTTGTATGGCACGTTCGAATGCCGCACGGTGGACACCTTCATCGCATTTGGCTCGAATGGCCGTATTTACTCGGTCCCCGTCTCAGTGCTGCCGGGAGCGCGTGGCGATGGTCAACCGGTGACCACCTTGGTGGATCTGGAGACGGGCACCCAACTGCTGCATTACGTGGCCGGCCCTGCGGGCGCTACTTATTTGCTCAGCAGCTCAGGAGGCTATGGTTTTATGGCCAACATTGAGCACATGATTTCGCGCAACAAAGGTGGCAAAGCCTTTATCACTGTGGCCGAAGGTGAAACCGTGTGTCGCCCGTCTCCTGCCAGCGGTGGCTCTGGCGCACAGCCTGTGGCACCTGCTACGCATGTGGCGTGCGCCTCAACCGGTGGTCGCTTCCTGACCTTTGAGCTGTCGGAGCTCAAATTGATGGAAAAGGGCGGTCGCGGCTTGATGCTGATTGACCTGGAAGCCAAGGACAACTTGGCTGGTGCAGCGGCGTACACCCGCAGCGTACGCATCGAAGGCATTGGCCGAGGCGGTAAGGTGCGCGAAGAGATTCTGGAAATTCGCAGCTTGAACAATGCCAAGGCTGCACGTGCCAAAAAAGGCAAAGTGGCCGATTTGGGCTTCAAGCCAAATGCAGTGGTGCGGGTCGAGTAACCCACAGTAAAAGTAAAAAGCGGCTCTTTGAGCCGCTTTTTCGTGGAAGTCGAGGGATCAAGCCTTGACTTTGGTTGCCGCGCCAGGTGTTGCGGGGTCTGCTTCTTTCTTGGGTGGGCTGCAATCGAAGCACACAAACATGGACGAGCCCAAGATGCGCTTGAACGAGCCGTTGTTGCGCGGCTTGTGCACGCCGCATTTGATGCAGCTCATGGTGTCGCCGGTGCGGCCGAGGCCTTCAAAAGGTGAACCGCCCTTTTTTGACTTGTAGCGCAGTCCGTCGTTGGAAATCTCTGTTTTTTCTGGGCGTGACATCGTTTTTGTTCTCTGTGACAAAAACGCTATTTTCGCAAATTTATCAAGCCACTTTGGCTGTTGGGCGAAAAAGCTGACTGAATTAACGGAAAAATCGCTTGGAAAATCGTAAAAGTGCCGGCCCGAAGCGTTTTGACAGGGTGTGACGATGTTTGGCGAACAACACATAGGCAGGTCCAAGCACAGGCTGTAGCCAAGGCCGTGAAAGTATCCACGCCAAAACAGGTAGCCGCGCCAACTGATAGGCCTGGGCGAAGACCGGTACACCCACCAACACTTGGCCGTTGGCCAGACGCCCATGAATTTGCGCCATGGCGGCTTCACAGGAAATATGGTGGGCGTTCGCCGCAAAGTTGGCCTCGGTCACATCCACAAAATCGAGCTTGCCTTCGCCGTTGCGTGACTGCAGGAAGTGAATTTCTGCTTGGCACAACGGACATTGCCCGTCGTAATACAAGGTGAGTTCAGGGACGTGTGGCATGCAGTGGTACGGTGCAAAAGCAAACAATAATGAGGTGCCGCAAGGCTAGCACAGGAGTTTTTTGCACGTGACCACACCGTATACCCACCACACCACCAGCGAGGTCTGGATACAAGACATCTTGGCTTTGGCCCAAAGTGCTGCGGCTGAGCATGTCTTTACCCGCCTTGATGCGCAAAGCGCCTTGACACAAGCACGTACGGCCGATGCGGTTCGCGCATCGGGTGCACCCCTTGGCGCTTTGCATGGCTTACCCATCACGCTCAAAGACAACATCGATGTTGCCGGTCAAACCACTTTGGCAGGTACTTTGGTGTGTGAGGGCGAACCTGTCGCAACCCACGATGCCCCTGTGGTGCAGCGTTTGCGCCAAGCGGGTGCCGTGTTGGTGGGCAAAACCAATATGAGTGAGTTTGCGTTTTCGGGGGTGGGCATCAACCCACACTACGGCACGCCGCGCAACCCTTGTGACACAGAGGTGGCCCGTATACCCGGTGGTTCGTCTTCAGGTGCTGCTGTGTCGGTTGCTTTGGGGCTGGCATTTGCAGCGTTGGGGACGGATACCGGTGGCTCCATTCGCATTCCCGCAGCGCTGTGCGGCTTGGTGGGGTTCAAAGGGTCGCAATCACGCATTCCCTTGGCGGGTGTGATGGAGTTGTCGCGCTCACTGGATACCGTGGGCGTGATTGCGCACCATGTGCGCGATAGCCTGCAAGTCGATGCGGTGCTGTCGCAGCAACCGTTACCCAGACAGCCTGCAGACCTGAGGCATCTGCGCTTTGCGGTGCCACACACCCTGCTGTTGGATGACTTGGAGCCTGCGGTGGCCGAGGTATTTCAGCGTGCGCTCTCGCGCATTTCAGCCGCAGGCGCACAAGTTGTGGACATCGCGTTTTCAGGCTTGGGGGATATCGCAGCGCTCAGCATGCCTGGCGGCTTTTCACCCGTCGAGGGTTATGCCGCCCATCACGCCCGTTTGGCCCGGGCGCCCGATCGCATTGACCCACGTGTGATGGCTCGTATGACCCTGGGGCGTGACGTGAGTGCGCGGGAGTACATCGGTTTGCTGGACCGTCGCCGTGCTTGGATGGCTCAAGCCCAAGAGACGCTGAAAGGCTTTGATGCCATGCTCTGTCCCACCGTACCGATGTGCGCACCTGAGATCGCTCCTTTACTGGCCAGCGATGAGGCGTTTTTCAAAGTGAACCGTTTACTGTTGCGCAATCCATCTGCCATCAATTACTTGGATGGGTGCGCTTTCAGTTTGCCTTGTCAGGCGCCAGATGCCTTGCCTGTGGGTCTGATGGTGTCGGCTGTACACGGCTGCGATGCACACTTGGCATGTGTGGCGCTGGCGCTGGAGGCTCTGCTGGCTTGAGTTCAGCCTTTCACCTGTGCGTGAGACCTTTACATGCCAGATATGCTGACTTTCAATGCCTCGTAGAGAATGGAGCTTGTTGTTGCGAAGGAGAAGGTCATGCGCATTCATTCCACATCTCGCTGTTGTGCCATAGGTTTGTTGCTGCTGTTAGCGGCGACATTGGCACAAGCGCATGGCCCACGTGGCGGTTATGGCTACCGACACGGCGGCTGGGGTTACGACCCCTGGATTGCCCCATTGGTGTTTGGTGCAGCGGTGGGTACAACGTTGTACTTTTCGCGCCCTTATCCGCCGGTACCTCCCTCGACCGTGGTCATCACCAACCCACCTGCGGTGATTGTGCAAACACCACCACCGCCGACGACCTGGGTGCAAGGCGCTCCCGTTCCAGCACCTGTCGAGGCGTATTACTGCCGCGACTCGGCACAGTATTTCCCTGTGGTGCAAACCTGTGCCACGCCTTGGTTGGTGGTGAATCCGCAATGAATATTGCCTTTGTCTGTGTCTTAATTGCTGGTTTGTTGCCCTTTGTCTGCGCCATTGCGGCGAAGTGGGGTTTTCGTGAGTTTGATAACCACAATCCGCGCCAGTGGCTGGCTCGGCAAACTGGCTTTCGTGCGCGCGCAAATGCCGCGCAAAGCAACAGCTTTGAAGCCTTTCCGTTGTTCGCCGTCGGCGTGGTCTTGGCGACGCTGGTGCATGCTGACAGCCTACGTGTTGATGCGTGTGCCCTCGTGTTTGTGGGTGCACGTGTAGGCTTTATCGCTTGCTATTTGGCCGATCGAGCGAGTTTGCGTTCGTTGTTTTGGCTGCTCGGTTTGCTAAGTTCTCTAGGTCTTTATGCGGCGGCACTGGCGTATTGAAGATAAGGACTGACTTTACGTCCCGTTTGTCATCCGCCTGCGTTCACCATGCGTTGTAGGTGTGACCTGGTGGTCATTGATCGCAACCTTTCTTAAGCGAGACCTGTCATGAAACGTCTTTCAACTCTTTTGCTTTGTGTCTTGGCCTGTGTGGCGGTGGTGCCTGCCCAAGCGCATGGCGGCGGCTGGCACGGAGCTGGTCATGGCGGTGGCGGCTATGGCTACGCACACCCAGGGGGTGGCTGGCGCAATGATTGGGTGGGCCCTGTGCTGGGCGCGGCCTTGGTTGGTAGCGTGATTTACGCAGCCAGCACACCTCGTTATGTGGTGACGCCCCCTGTGGTGGTGGCTCAGCCCCCGATGTACCCCAATCGGGTGGCCTATTTCTGTAGTACCGCTCAGCAGTACTACCCCAATGTGCCAAGCTGCAACGTGCCTTGGCAAGTGGTGAGTTACTGATTTAAATCGTCACCACTTCTTTGTGACCTTGGCGGCTGGAGTAACGCACCTTGCCGCCTAGTGACTCCACTTCCACGCGAGCGCTGCGCTCGCCGTAGACCTTGCGTTTGAGCCAAGACAACTCTTCTTGTAGTTCTTGGTCACCCGACACCAAACGACTCCAGCAGCGCAGCTCTGCCGACCAGCGGTAATTGCGGGCTTTGAGCATGTCTTTGGTCTCAAAGGGCGAGCCCACGGCGTACACCTTTTGCTGTGCTTGGTTGAGCGTCTCTAGCAAGGCCAACAGCGCTGTGCGTTGACTTTGCGGCAGGATGTGACTCAATAAGGCCAGCAATGCCCAACAATCTGCTTCAGCGCGGTGAGCTTCGTAAAAATATCCTTGGGTGCTGAGCAAGTACTCCAGCTTGGCGGATCCGAAGCCTTCTTCGCGCCAATCGATGTCTTTGATGCTGCATGCCCAGTTCAGCTGTTCAAACAAGGGCCAGCGCGCCTCCACAAAAGGGCGGTCAAACGCTGCGTTATGCGCAATCACGACCTCCACACCTTGCATCAGAGATGCGACACGGGCGTCGTCAATACGTTGGCCTTGCACCATCTCGTCGGTGATGTGATGCACGGCTGTGGTGGCAGGTGGAATGGGAAAACCCGGGTCTTCCAACTCGTCGAACACGTCCAGCACCCGATAGACCATGCCTGAGATCGGGTCGAACTCGAACACCAACATTCCGAGTTCAATCACCCGGTCGTTTTGCGCATCAAAGCCTGTGGTTTCGGTATCCAGCACCACGCCCTTGGACAGCCGTTGTCCGGGCACCGGCGTGTTGAACATTGGCGTGGGCGTCAAGCGTCGCAGCACGCGGTAATCAGGGTGTTGTTCCAGTTGCTGTGCCAACTGTTCAAAGTCTTGGGTCATGGTCTGTGTTGTTTGGGTCAGTAAGGTTAGACATGGTCTGCTTGGCTGGCGTTTCGATGGATCAGCGCATAGCCAAAATACCACGCCAGAGCTGTCACACCCAACGCATCCCAGGCCATGACGTGGGCAGATTGTGCATACGCCATGAGTTTGGCCAGTACCAACACACCAAGCGATTGGCCTAGAAACAAAGCGCCCGCGAACAGAGTCACGCTGGTTCCCCTGGCTGTTGGCACCATTTGGGTGGCCTTGGCTTGCATGGTGTTGTGGAACATGGCAAATCCAAAGCCTGCAAAGAAACAAGCCGGTATGGCCAATGGCCACCAAGGGGTGAATGCGATCACCAGGAAAGACAGGCCCAGGGTTCCACCGCCATAGCGTGCCAAGCCAATCTCCCCAAAGCGACGGATGGTGTATTTCGCCGTGGCCATGTAGAGCATGCCGCCAAAGCCAAACAAGGCGGTTGTGCCCCCGGCCAGAGTGAGCGAAATTTGATGCGTGTTGTGCAGGTGCGAGGCGGTGACGGCCAACATGCCAAACACAGAAGCACCTTCAAGCAGGGCAATGCTTAGCAACGTGCGTGCCCATGGGTCGCGTGCCACCTGCAGGAGTTGTCCAAAAAAACCGTGGGTCGGTACATAGGGCTCACTGGGTGCTTCGATGCGCTTGGCATGGCGCCACAGCATGACGCTCACCGCACAAAACAACACGGCCATCATGCCAAAGGACCAGCGCCAACCCAGTGTGTCGGTCAGCAAACCGCCAAATAACTGCCCTGCGGTGATGCCCAGCATGGTGCCCAAGCCGACGCGTGCCAGGGTTTCTTGGCGGTGTTCGTAATGCACTTGGTCGCCCACCCAAGCCATAGACAAAGGAATGATGGCCGCAGCAGATACCGCTGTGCCAACACGTGCCATCACCAAAAAGTCGAGTCCTTCGCTAAGCGAAGACAAAACGCATCCGATGCTGCAACCCAAGGTGGCCAGCATCACCACCTTGTACTTGCCCCAACGGTCACCAATGGGGCCAAAGACCAATTGCATCAAGCCGTAGGTGATGGCGAACATAGAAACCACTTGCGCAACGTCCCCTATGGGGGCGTTGAAGATCCGAGACAGCTCGGGCAGCATCGGGTCACAAATACGTTGGATGGCCATGCTGGAAAACGTGGCCAATGACAACAGAAAAATCGCCTTGCGGGTGGCTGGCGAGAGACTGTGCGAAGCAGGGTGGGGGGGGTGTTTGGACTTCAAAGCACAGCTACTTTACACGAGGGTTTGTACTCGGTCGTCACAGCCTGTCACCTGCGTCATTTATTGAATTAATCGAATAAATAATAAAAACACAAAATTCAACAATTGGCGTTTAGCATCATCGGTATGAGAAAGAAGTTGTCTGTTGGTGCTGTCGTGTGTGGGTTGGTTCTGTTTCAAGTTTTCAGCTTGATGCGGGAGCACAACCACTGGGGCGATGTCAACGCGAGTCCTGCCACACCCACTACGGCTGAGGTGTTGGGCGTTTACTTCACACCGCCAGCGGGTGCTGCTGGCGCAATTGTCAAAGCCATTGACGCCAGTGAGCGCGAGGTGTTGGTGCAGGCTTATGGCTTCACACACAACGCCATCGCGCAGGCCTTGTTGCGCGCAGATGCGCGAGGCGTGGTGGTGCATGTCCTGTTGGATCTGAAAAGTGACCACACCAACCGGTATGTGATTGATTTGCTGAACCAAGGGCATGTGTCGATGCGCGAAGATGGCAAGCATGCGATTGCGCATAACAAGGTGATGGTGATTGATGAGTCTGTCGTCATCACAGGTAGTTTCAATTTCACCAACTCTGCGGAGACACGCAATGCAGAAAACTTTTTGATCCTCAGGTCGCCAGAGGTGGCCAACCAGTACAAAGCCCAATGGCAGACCCATTGGGCACACAGTGTGGAATGAACCCGGGTGTGATGGGTAGAGGGATTTAGTCTGCCAGCTCTAAAACGCACGTTTAAAGGCTCAAAATACTTGTCGTTTCTGTTTTTATCCCTAGAATTCAATCCATGCTGCACTGCAACATGATGCAAGCCCACGGGGCAGATTCAGAGCAGTTATTCAGACCTTTTCATTTTTTGGAGAATTGACATGACCCTGACCCCTGAACAAGTGATCGCCGCCAACAAAGCCAATTTGGAAACCTTGGTGGGCCTGACCAACAAGGCGTTTTCTGGCCTAGAGCAATTGATTGAGCTGAACTTGGCGGCTGCCAAGTCCACCTTGGCAGACTCACAACAACAAGCCCAATCGGTTTTGAGCGTGAAAGACGCCCAAGAACTGTTGGCTCTGCAAGCCAGCTTGTTCCAGCCTTTGGCTGAAAAAGCGGTGTCTTACAACCGTCACCTCTATGAAATTGCAACCGGTACTGGTTCGCACCTCAGCAGCGCGGTTGAAGAAAAAATGGCTGAAGCGCAAAAAGCTTTCGCCACCATGATTGAAACCGCCACCCAAAATGCACCTGCGGGTTCTGAGGCTGCTGTGGCTGCTTTCAAAACGGCTGTGTCGGCTGGCAACAATGCTCTGGAGTCGGTGCAAAAGGCTGTCAAGCAAGCCACCGATGTGGCTGAAGCCAACTACAAAAACATGGCTTCTACAGCCCTGAATGCTGGCAAGACGGCTGCTAAAAAGCGTTGATTGTTCAAGTCTTCCAAGGCTTTGAAACGGCACCTTCGGGTGCCGTTTTTTTTGGTCAAATAGCCATACTTTCTTGGAGTGCAATTTGGACAAAGTTGATGGGTTGGTGATTGGTGCGGGCGTGGTGGGATTGGCTGTGGCACGGGCTTTGATACAAGCTGCGCCAGAGTCGAGTCGTGAATGGATGGTGCTTGAAGCCGCTGATGCGATTGGAACCGGCACCAGTTCGCGCAACAGTGAGGTGATTCACGCTGGCATTTATTACCCTCAAGGCTCTCTCAAGGCCCAGTTGTGCGTGCAGGGGCGCGACATGCTCTATGCCTATTCGCTTGAGCGCGGCATTGCCCACCAACGCTGTGGCAAGTTGATTGTCGCGACCCACCCCGACCAAGTGCCGACGCTGCATGCCATCATGGCCAAAGCCCAGGCCAACGGAGTGACTGACTTGCGGTTGTTAAATGCTGCTGAGGCTCAAACGATGGAGCCTGCCCTGGCCTGTGTTGCGGCGGTACATTCGCCGAGCACGGGCATTGTGGACAGTCATGGGTTGATGCTCAGCCTGCAAGGTGATTTTGAAAATGCAGGTGGCTTGGTGGCATTGAACTCCCCGGTCGCGGGTGCCGTCTGTACGCCTGAAGGCATCGTGGTGCGCATGGTCGATGGCACTGAGTTGATGGCCCAAACCGTGGTCAATGCCGCTGGATTGACAGCACCTTGGTTGGCTGCCAAGTTTGAAGGACTTGCTCCCGGCCATGTGCCCCAAGCGTTTTTCGCCAAGGGCAATTACTTCACCCTGTCTGGCAAATCGCCGTTTTCACGCTTGATCTACCCGGTGCCACAAGCCGCGGGTTTGGGCGTTCATCTCACGCTCGATTTAGGAGGGCAAGCCAAGTTTGGTCCCGACGTGCAGTGGGTGGACTCGCCCGATGACTTGGTGGTCTCTGCTGAGCACGAGCAGGCTTTTTACCAAGAGGTCCGCAAGTATTGGCCCGCTTTGGCTGATGGGGCCTTGCAGGCGGGCTATGCGGGAATTAGACCCAAGATTTCTGGACCGAAGGACGCTGCGGCCGACTTTTGCATCCAAGGTCCTCAAGTACACGGTATCCCTGGCTTGGTCAATCTGTTTGGTATTGAGTCTCCAGGTTTGACCAGCTCGTTGGCCATCGGCACAGCAGTTGTACACACATTGGGTGGGTAACACGTGACGCAGACCATGGAGATGATGAACCGTCGTTTCTTGCTGACGTCAGTGGGGGTCTCTCTTTTGTGGGGCTGCTCAACAGACACAACGCATCTGTTGCCTGCTCCAAGCCGTCAGGAACCATCGCCAAGTCAGGTGCGCTCTTCCAAGCGACAAGACATCGTGATACATGCCATGGCCATGCTGGATCGGGGGTACACCTATGGCGGTAAAAAGCTGCACACCGGGTTTGATTGCTCAGGCTTGGTGAGCTTTGTCTACCAAGAGTCGGCTGGCATCGCCATCAAAGGCAGTGCCTTTGACATGGCGCGTGCTGCGCGCGTGGTTCCGCCAGAGCAAGCCAGTCCGGGTGACTTGGTTTTTTTCAACACCCTGGGCAGTCCGTTTTCTCATGTTGGCATCTACATTGGTGCTGATAAATTCATCCATGCTGCCAACGAAAAAACGGGCGTTACCGCTGAGTTACTGAGTCGGCGTTATTGGGCTCGGCGCTTTCAAGGCTACCGAACCCTATTGGCTTGATCAGGCTTGATCGCGGATGGCCCGTGCGGCCTCTTTCACCAACGCCGGTCCCTTGTAAATCAACCCGGTGTAGATCTGAACCACATTAGCCCCGGCCTTGATTTTGGCCACGGCATCTGTGCCGCTGAAAATTCCGCCCACCCCAATGATGGGGACATCTGGCCCTAAGGCCGCGCGCAATTGACGAACCACTGCATTGCTTTTCTCAAACACCGGCGCACCAGACAGCCCGCCAGTTTCTTCCCCGAAGGGCAGTCCTTGCACCGCATCGCGGGCAATGGTGGTGTTGGTGGCCACCACGCCCCAAGAGGCCGTCGCGGCGGATTGCCCACGGGTCATGCAATGGCGTTGCAGGGTGGCCGCAATCACGGCCACTTGGGCTTCATCCAAATCGGGGGCGATCTTGATGAACACCGGCACTTGCTTGTTGTATTGCTGCGCCAAAGTGTCGCGTCGTTTGGCCAAGGTGCTGATGAGCGCATCCAGGGCCTCATCGCTTTGCAGGGCGCGCAAGTTTTTGGTGTTGGGGCTAGAGATATTGACTGTCACGTAGTCTGCATAGGGGTAGACGCCGTCTAGGCAAGTCAGGTAATCATCGGCGGCACGTTCATTCGGGGTGGCTCCGTTTTTGCCAATGTTCAAACCCAGCAACATGGGTGTGCCACTGCGTTGGCGGAATTTGGCTTGTTGGACGTTGGCAATAAAAGCTTCCAAGCCCTCGTTGTTGAAGCCCAGGCGGTTGATCAGTGCGTTGGCTTCAGGCAAGCGAAACATGCGTGGTTTGGGGTTGCCTGGCTGTCCCTTGGGGGTGACCGTTCCTACCTCCACAAAGCCAAACCCAATTGCGGCCAAGCCGTCGATGCAGCGCGCGTTTTTGTCTAGCCCTGCGCCCAAGCCCACACGGTTGGGAAACGTCAAGCCGGCCAGGGTGATGGGGTCGGCGATGCGCGATTGGCCGTAGGCCCATTGCAGCGGTGTGTTTTGCGTGCGCGCCAGCATCGACAAGGTGAGATCGTGTGCGGTTTCTGCATCCATCGAAAACAGAACGGGGCGGGCCAACGAATAGGGGAACAACGACATGGATAATCTCAAGCTTTGAATTGAACCCTGGATTTTCGCCCATGAGCACCCCCACATCTTCTGCCCCCTTGAGCCAAGACGAACTCAAAACCTTGGTTGGCCAAGCTGCCTTGCAATACGTGGTGCCCGGCGAGGTGGTCGGCGTGGGCACGGGGTCGACGGTGAACAAATTCATCGATGCACTGGCGACCATCAAAGACCAAATCAAAGGTGCGGTGTCCAGCTCTGTCGCGTCCACCGAACGTCTCAAGGCTTGTGGCATTGCGGTGTTTGAAGCGTCAGACGTGGACAGTTTGTCGGTCTACATCGACGGTGCCGACGAGATTGATCACCAGGGTTACATGGTCAAAGGCGGGGGTGCGGCATTGACCCGCGAAAAGATTGTGGCGGCTCAGTCCAAGATGTTTGTTTGCATTGCGGATGAGAGCAAATTGGTCGACACCTTGGGTGCTTTTCCATTGCCGGTGGAGGTCATTCCCATGGCCACTGCCCGTGTGATCCGCCAATTCGCAGCCATGGGCGGCATGGCCACGGTGCGTTTGAAAAATGGCCAAGCGCTGGTCACTGACAACGGGCAGCACATCGTCGACGTGACAGGCCTGAAAATTGACGATCCCTTGACCTTTGAAACCGTGGTCAGCCAATGGCCTGGCGTGGTGACGGTCGGGGTCTTTGCCCATCAAAAAGCCCAAGTGTGTTTGCTGGGCACCTTGACAGGCGTCAAGACCTTGAAGTTCTAAGCCTGATGTTTCAAGGTTTTCTCAGGCCATGCCTTGGTGGCGCAACAAAGCATCCAGCTTTGGTTCCCGCCCACGAAACGCTTTGAACGACGCCATGGCCGGGCGACTGCCCCCGGCTTCCAAAATTTCCCTGCGATAACGGCGACCCGTCTCCACACTGGGCTCACCGTCGGCACCCACGGTTTCTTCAAAGGCGGCGTAGGCATCGGCACTCAGCACCTCGGCCCACTTGTAGCTGTAATAGCCAGCGGAATACCCGCCAGCAAAGATGTGGCTGAAGGTGTGCGGTGTGCGGCTCCAGCTAGGCGCTGGCAGCACTGCCACCTCAGCGCGCACTTCGCGCAGCACCTGCATCACGTCTTGGGCGGCAGATGCTTCGGTGTGCAAGCGCATGTCAAACAACGAAAACTCAATTTGACGCAAGGTTTGCAAACCACTTTGGAAGTTCTTGGCGGCCAGCATTTTGTCGAACAGTGCGCGTGGCAGGGGTTCGCCCGTGTCCACGTGCGCCGTCATGTGGCGTAGCACGCTCCATTCCCAGCAAAAGTTTTCCATGAATTGGCTGGGCAGCTCCACCGCATCCCATTCCACACCGCTGATGCCAGACACATCGCGCTCGTTGATTTGGGTGAGCAGGTGGTGCAAGCCGTGACCACATTCGTGGAACAGGGTGATCACATCGTCGTGTGTGAGCAGGGGTGGTTTGCCACCCACACCTTCCGCAAAGTTGCACACCAAATGGGCTACGGGGGTTTGCAGTTGTTGGGTGTCGGGGCGCAGCCAGCGAGCACGCACGTCGTCCATCCAGGCGCCGCCGCGTTTGCCTGAGCGCGACCCTGGGTCGAGGTAGAACTGACCGACCAACTGACCCGCACGCTCAATCCGGTAGAACTCGACCGCAGGGTGCCACACCGGTGCGCTGTCGCGGCGGATGCTGACCTCGAACAAGGTCTCTACAATTTTGAACAAACCCGCCAACACCTTGGGCGCTGTGAAGTAGGGCTTGACCTCTTGCTCGCTGAACGCGTAGCGCGCTTCTTTGAGCTTTTCCCCGATGTAGGGCCAGTCCCAGGCTTGGGGGTCTGGCAGGTTCAGCTGCTCGGCGGCGAAGGCGCGCATTTCAGCCACGTCTTTTTCGGCAAAGGGGCGGGCGCGTTGTGCCAAGTCACGCAAAAAGGCCATCACCTCAGCGGGCGATTGGGCCATCTTGGTCGCCAGAGACACTTCGGCGTGGTTGGCGTAACCCAGCAACTGCGCTTCTTCTTGGCGCAGCGTCAAGATGTCTTTGATCCAGGGCGTGTTGTCTTGCTCGGTCTTGCCCGCTTGCACCGCTTGCGATTGGTCAGAGGCCCGCGTGGCGTAGGCGCGGTAGAGCTTTTCGCGCAAGGCGGAGCTGTGCGCGAACTGCATCACCGGCAGATAGCAGGGCATTTTCAAATTCAACTTGTGGCCGGCCACGCCGTCTTTTTCAGCGGCAGCGCGAGTGGCCTGCAACACATCGTCAGGCACTCCTGCCAACTCGTCGGCATTGACGACGAGTGACCATTGGTCGGTCGCATCCAGCACGTTCTCGCTGAACTTTTGGCTCACTTCGGCATGACGCTCTTGAATGGCTGCAAAGCGCTCTTTGGCCTTGCCTTGAAGCTCGGCACCTGATAGCACAAAGTTGCGCATCGCCAGTGTGTGGGCACGCTGCTGCTCGGCGTTGAGGCTGTTCAGCGGGATGGCCTTGTACTTGGCATACAAACGTTCATCGGCACCTAGACGGGTCCAAAACTCGGTCACGCGTGGCAAGGCCTCGGTGTAGGCGGCGCGCAGCTCAGGCGTGTCTGCCACCGAATGCAAATGGCTGACGGCACCCCACGCACGGCTGAGCTTTTCGGTGGCGACATCCAGCACACCGGCAATCGCTTGCCAATCCGCAGGAAACTCGGCGGCGGTGACTTTTTCGAGGGCCAGGTTGGCATCGGCCAGCAGCGGGTCAAGCGCCGGTGCAATGTGCTCAGGCCGAATGGCGTCAAACAGGGGATGGTCTGTGAAATCGAGCAGCGGGTTGGCGTGTGACATGTAGAAAATTTCTTTGATTCAGTGCTGAGCAGATAAGGCCCGCTTGGCCGATTCCAAGGTGTTCACCAACAACATGGTGATGGTCATCGGGCCCACGCCTCCTGGCACGGGGGTGATGTAGCTGGCCACTTGGCTCACACCGTCAAAGTCCACATCGCCGCACAGCTTGCCTTCTTCGTTGCGGTTCATGCCTACGTCCAACACCACAGCACCGGGTTTGACCATGTCCGCCGTCAACACATTGCGCTTGCCCACCGCCGCCACGATCACGTCGGCTTGCAAGGTGTGCACCTTCAGGTCGGGTGTGGCACTGTGGCAAATGGTGACTGTGGCGTTTTGTTGCAGCAGCATCAGCGCCATGGGTTTGCCCACGATGTTGCTGCGGCCAATCACCACCGCATGCTTGCCGCGCAAGTTGTAGCCAATGCTCTCGAGCATCTTCATACAGCCATAAGGCGTACAGGGCCAAAACCCTGGCATGCCCGTCATCAAAGCACCTGCGCTGGCGATGTGAAAACCGTCCACGTCCTTGGCTGGGCTGATGGCTTCAATCACCTTTTGTGCGTCGATGTGAGCAGGCAAGGGCAGTTGCACCAAGATCCCGTGGATGAGTGGGGCGTTGTTGAGCGCTTCGACACGCGCCAACAAATCTGCTTCGCTCATCGTGGCCTCGTATTTTTCAAGCACCGAATGCAAACCCGCATCTTGACAGGCCTTGACCTTGTTGCGCACATAGACCTGGCTGGCCGGGTTGTCGCCCACCAGCACCACGGCCAAGCCGGGTGTGAGGCCCTGTGCCTTGAGTGCAGCCGTGTCTGCGGCCACTTGGGCGCGGAGTTGTTGAGAGAGGGCGTTGCCGTCGATGCGTTGTGCGGTCATGGTCAAAGAGAAGTGAAAACGCCCGTAGAGAACGGGCGTCATGGTTACGTGAAAGGCCGGGGACTCAGGCTTTGGCGGCAGTTTGACCCAAGGCCGTTTTCAGCAAGTCGGCCACGGTGTTGGCATTGAGCTTTTCCATGATGTTGGCGCGGTGCGCTTCCACCGTTTTGATGCTGATGCCCAGGTCGTCCGCGATTTGCTTGTTCAGGCGTCCGGCCACGATGCGCTCTAGCACTTGGGCTTCACGTCCGGTCAGCTTGGCCATCAAGGCATCACGGCTGGCCGCTTGCTGGAAGTCGGCAAAGGCATCTTTGGCGTGCTCCAGCATGCGCTCGACCAAGCTGACGAGCTCGTCTTCTTTGAAGGGCTTTTGGATGAAGTCCATGGCCCCTTTTTTCATGGTGTTCACAGCCATGGGCACATCGCCGTGGCCGGTGATGAACACAATGGGCAAAGGAGATTTGCGCTCGATCAGTTTGTCTTGTAGTTCCAGGCCTGTCATGCCACCCATGCGGATGTCCACAATCAAGCAGGCCACTTCACGCGCGTCATAGCGGCTCAAAAAAGTTTCAGCGGAATCAAAGCAGCGGACGCGGTAGTCCTTGCCCTCTAACAACCATTGCAACGAATCGCGCACAGCCTCGTCATCATCAACGACGTAGACCGTACCTTTTTTGGGAATCAAACTCATGCAGATGCTCCGACGGTACGGGCCGGTATCCAGAAGGAAAAGCGGCAGCCCGTAATTTCGTTCGCATTGTAGAGGTTCTCAGCTTTCATCCTGCCCTGGTGAGATTCGACGATGCTGCGGCACAAATTCAGGCCAATGCCCATACCTTCCGGTTTGGTCGAGAAGAAGGCTTCAAACAAGCGCTCCATCACTTCAGGGGCGAGGCCGCGCCCAGTGTCACTGACCGAAAACTCCACCACGGGTTGTCCTTCTTCGACACGGGGCACCACTTTGAGTTCCACATTGCGTCCAGGCATCGGGCGCTGGGCCAGGTCCACCGATTCGGCGGCGTTCTTCATCAAATTGACCAGCACTTGTTCAATCAAGATGGGATCGACGTGGAGTTTGGGCAACCGGGCCGCCACCACCTGGGTCAGACGAACCTGGCGACGGCGCAATTCAATGTCTGCCAATTCAACCGCTTCCGTCACCATGTGCGCCACATCCGACTCCGTGCGGTTGGGCTCGCTGCGCTTCACAAAGGTGCGGATGCGCTGAATGATCTGCCCCGCGCGTTGCGCCTGATGTGCGGTTTTTTCCAGGGCTTTGAGCAGGTCCTCTTCCGTCAAATTGTTTGACTTGATGCGCGAGACCATGCCGTTGCAGTAATTGTTGATGGCTGTCAGCGGCTGATTCAGTTCATGCGCCACGCTGGACGCCATTTCACCCATGGTGATCAAGCGGCTGGCCGACTGTGCGCGTTCCGCCTGTGCCTGCGATTGTTCCTCTGCTTGGCGGCGCGGGGTGATGTCGGTCGCAATCACCATTTGAGCCAAACGCCCATCGACCCAATTCAGGTAGCGTGAACGCACCTCCAGCCATTTGTTCAGCGAGGGCACATAAATTTCGGCGTTCTCACTGGAGCCTTCGGTCAACTCGTCGGTAGGAAAGCCGACCAACGGGTCATCGGCCTCACCGTTTGCGCTGCCGCTTTCTTCGTGTGGCATTTGCTTAGGCAAGCCTGCCTGAGCAACCAAGCTCAGGTGCCCTTCGCTAGACACCCGGAACCATTGTCGATACAGCTTGTTGGCAAACAGAAGTTCTTGACTGCCTAGCGGTGCCACCGAGACGGACGCGTCCAAGCCTTCCAGCACGGTGGTGAAGCGGTCATGCGACGCTGACAACTGTTCACGAATCCGATTCGGTTCGGTGATGTCGGTCATGGAGGTCATCCAGCCCGTTTGTTGTCCGAGGGCGTCAACCAGTGGAGACACATACAAGCGTGCATCAAACAAATGGCCGTCTTTGCGTTTGACTCGCACTTGAAATCCACTGGATGTGGTGTTGCCCTGTAACTCGAGTTGCAGTTTTTGCTCCAGGCTTACCCGGTCTTGGTCAGGCCAGTAAGGGAAGGGGGGTGTACACCCCACCAACTCATCCTCGGTCCACCCCGTCATTTGGCAAAACGCCGTGTTCACATAAGTGATGCGACCTTTGAGGTCCATGGCGCGCATGCCGGTGAGCACCGAGTTTTCCATGGCGCGACGAAAGTTCGTCTCTGCCACCAAGGCTTGCTGAGCTTGCACACGGCGTCGTGTGTGGCGCCAGGTGCCAATCAACATCCAGGCCGTCATCAAACTCAAGGCGGTCACCAACCAGAACACGCCATTGCCAATCAGGCCTTGCGACGTGCGGTAAGCCCGCGCATGCAAGGTGAGTGCGTAACCCACGGGCGTGACAGGTACTTCGTAGTCGTTGGTGCGGTTGAGCCAAGGCAACACCTCGCTGACCTTGGGGCCCGGCATATTGGCTTGACCTGCTAGCACGGTGTTGTTCACGTCACGCAGAGACACCGCGTATTTGCTCGTGATCTCGTTGGGCACGACGTAGCGAAAAATGCCATCCAACGGGTACTCCGCCAAGATCACACCTTCAAACTTGGTGTGGTTGACGATGGGTACTTGCAACTGCAATTGGCTGACCTGACCCTGCAAGGCGGTGGCTTGCTTGATCGGCTGTGAATAGACCGGCTGTAGCAATGCATGGGCCAAATCAAAGGTGTCTTTGGTTTCGGTTTGCGTCAGCACATCACCTGTTTGGTGAATCATGGCTGGGTTAGCACTTGCGCTGGAGTCGGTGGCACGTACGCGACGGCGTGTGTCGAGCCACGTCAGACTCGATAGCTCGGGGCTTTGGCCTAACAGTGAGTTAGCTTCGCTGACAAACT
Source organism: Limnohabitans sp. JirII-29 (assembly GCF_003063395.1). Taxonomy (NCBI): domain Bacteria; kingdom Pseudomonadati; phylum Pseudomonadota; class Betaproteobacteria; order Burkholderiales; family Comamonadaceae; genus Limnohabitans; species Limnohabitans sp. JirII-29. The sequence goes on along the minus strand of NZ_NESB01000003.1, from coordinate 302,078 downwards.
CTTGTGGATTGGTTTCGCGGTTGGCCACGTCGCGTGCGATGCGCATGATCTGTTCCTGGCGCTCCAGCAATCGCAATCGCAAGCGCTGCTGGGCGTACTCCACGTCGCGGCGAACGATCTCTTGCTCTCGATCGAGTTCTTCGTACTTCAAATACCAAAGTGCCGTGGTGATGGCAACCAAAAACAACACCACAGCAGCCAATGGCCCCATCAATGCGAAACGGTCTTGTTTGCTTGGGCTTTGCTGTCGCCACCATCGGTTCCAGCGGGCGACCAAGGGTTGAAATGGGGTGGATAAACGTTGTTTGAACATGTGCCTTGAGTTTAGCGTGTGCTCCGCGTTTTGATTGTTGAATTTCATAATAAGAAATCAATGACCGCAATTTGAAATTTATATTTTTTATGTGACAATTAGTTACAGTCGATCGAAACAAGTGCCAACACTAGGAGACAAGCATGTCAGCACAACCCAACGACCTGCGCACATTTGCCACGAATGATGCAGACACCCAAGAGACACGTGAATGGATGGACGCTCTGTCCGCTGTCATCAACGCAGAAGGCCCCGAGCGTGCGCACTTCTTGTTGGAACAGTTGCTAGAACATGCGCGCGAGAGCAGCATCGACATGCCGTTCTCAGCCAACACGGGCTACGTCAACACCATCGAACCCAGCCAAGAGGCGCATTGCCCGGGCAACATCGAAATCGAAGAGCGACTTCGCGCTTACATGCGCTGGAACGCCATGGCCATGGTGGTCAAGGCCAACCGCCACAACCCCGAAGACGGCGGCGACTTAGGTGGTCACATCGGTTCGTTTGCCTCTTTGGCCCACATGTTCGGTGCAGGCTTCAACCACTTTTGGCACGCAGAAAACGAAAACCATGGCGGTGACTGCCTGTACATCCAGGGCCATGTGTCGCCCGGCGTTTACGCCCGTGCTTACCTAGAAGGGCGTTTGACCGAAGAGCAATTGCTCAACTTCCGCCAAGAGGTGGACGGCAACGGCCTCTCCAGCTACCCACACCCCAAACTCATGCCTGAGTTTTGGCAGTTCCCCACCGTCTCTATGGGCCTCGGGCCTTTGATGGCCATTTACCAAGCGCGCTTTTTGAAGTACTTGCATGCCCGTGGCATTGCCAACACAGAAAACCGCAAAGTGTGGGTGTTCTGTGGCGACGGTGAAATGGACGAAGTGGAGTCTTTGGGTGCGATTGGTTTGGCCGCTCGCGAAAAGCTCGACAACCTGATCTTTGTGGTGAACTGCAACTTGCAGCGCCTGGACGGCCCCGTGCGTGGCAACGGCAAGATCGTGCAAGAGTTGGAAGGCGAGTTCCGTGGCTCTGGCTGGAACGTGATCAAACTGTTGTGGGGCAGCGAGTGGGACCCGCTCTTGGCGCGCGACAAAGATGGCGCCTTGCGCAAGCTGATGATGGAGACCTTGGACGGCGACTACCAAGCCTTCAAAGCCAACGATGGCGCTTACGTGCGCAAACATTTCTTTGGTCGTGATCCACGCACCCTGGAGATGGTGGCGCACATGAGCGACGACGAAATTTGGAACCTCAAGCGCGGTGGCCACGACCCCCAAAAGGTGTATGCCGCCTACCACCAGGCGGTGAACCACAAAGGCCAACCCACCGTGTTGTTGATCAAAACCGTCAAAGGTTTTGGCATGGGTAAAGCGGGCGAGGGCAAGAACAACGTTCACCAAACCAAGAAGCTCACGGACGAAGACATCAAGTACATGCGTGACCGCTTCAACATTCCGGTCCCCGACAGCGAGTTGTCCAAGATTCCTTTCTACAAGCCCGCTGACGACACGCCTGAAATGCGTTACCTGCACGAACGCCGTAAGGCCTTGGGTGGGTACTTGCCGCACCGCCGCACCAAAGCCGAAGAAAGCTTCACGGTTCCCTCGTTGGACATTTTCAAATCGGTGATGGAGCCCACCGCCGAAGGCCGTGAAATCTCGACCACCCAAGCCTATGTGCGCTTCCTCACGCAGCTGTTGCGTGACCAAGCCCTAGGCCCACGTGTGGTACCAATTTTGGTGGACGAAGCCCGTACCTTTGGTATGGAAGGCTTGTTCCGTCAAATCGGTATTTACAACCCTGCCGGCCAGCAGTACACCCCGGTCGATAAAGACCAGGTCATGTATTACAAGGAAGACGTGGCGGGCCAGATCTTGCAAGAAGGCATCAACGAAGCCGGCGGCATGTCGAGCTGGATTGCAGCGGCCACCAGCTACTCCACCAGTAACCGCATCATGGTGCCGTTCTACGTGTACTACTCGATGTTTGGCTTCCAGCGCATTGGCGACTTGGCCTGGGCAGCTGGCGACATGCAAGCACGTGGCTTCTTGTTGGGCGGCACCTCGGGCCGTACCACCTTGAACGGCGAAGGCTTGCAGCACGAAGACGGTCACAGCCACATCATGGCCAACACCATTCCGAACTGCGTGTCGTATGACCCGACCTTCGCACACGAAGTGGGCATCATCCTGCACCACGGTTTGAAGCGCATGGTCGAGAAGCAAGACAACGTCTTCTACTACCTGACCTTGTTGAACGAGAACTACGCCATGCCAGGCCTCAAGGCTGGTACCGAAGAGCAAATCATCAAAGGCATGTACTTGTTGCAACAAGGTGAAGGCGCCAAGAAAGCGCCTCGCGTCAACCTGTTGGGCTCGGGCACCATCTTGCGCGAATCCATTGCAGCCCGCGACTTGCTGGCCGCCGACTGGGGCGTGGCAGCCAACGTGTGGAGCTGCCCGAGCTTCAACGAATTGACCCGCGACGGTCAAGACGCCGAGCGTTACAACCTGTTGCACCCGACAGACGCACCGAAAGTGCCGTTTGTGACCGCACAGCTCGACCCCTACACCGGGCCAGTGGTGGCATCGACCGACTACATGAAGGCCTATGCCGAGCAAATTCGCCCGTTCATTCCAAAGGGTCGCACCTACAAAGTGTTGGGCACCGATGGTTTTGGCCGCAGCGACTTCCGCAGCAAACTGCGCGAGCACTTTGAAATCAACCGTCACTACATCGTCGTGGCGGCACTCAAGGCGCTGAGCGAAGACGGCACCGTGCCGGTGAGCCAAGTGGCTGAAGCGATCAAAAAGTACGGCATCAAAGTCGACAAAATCAACCCGCTTTACGCTTAATGAATAACTTTGTGGGACTGTCCAAAGCTGCAAGCTTTGCTCTGTCCTCAACATACTAAGTGAGACAAACATGGCATTGGTAGAAGTAAAAGTCCCAGACATTGGGGATTTCGATGAAGTCGCAGTCATTGAACTGCTGGTCAAGGTGGGCGACACCGTCAAGGCTGAGGAGTCCTTGATCACGGTGGAGTCCGACAAGGCCTCGATGGAAATTCCATCCAGCACCGCCGGTGTGGTCAAAGAACTGCGCGTGAAGTTGGGTGACAAGGTCAAAGAAGGCTCGGTGGTCTTGGTGGTGGAGGCTGCAGGTGCTGCCGCAGCCGCCGCAGCCGTGGCGTCGGCACCCGCTGCTGTTGTGCCCGCAGCAGCCGCCGCCCCTGTGGCTGTCGTGGCTCCCGCCGCAGCCCCAACAGCCTCAGGCTTGATTGAAATTCATGTGCCAGATATTGGCGACTTCAAAGATGTGGCCGTCATTGAAGTGTTCGTCAAACCTGGTGACAACATCAAGGTGGAGCAGTCGCTCATCACCGTGGAGTCTGACAAGGCCTCGATGGAAATTCCATCCTCACACGCCGGTGTGCTCAAAGAACTGAAAGTCAAGGTGGGCGACAAAGTCAACATCGGTGACTTGTTGGCCATTTTGGAAGGCAGCGTGACTGTGGCTGCTGCCGCTGTGGCAGCACCTGTTGCGGCTGCGGTCGCCGCTGCGCCCGCTGCCGTCTCTGCGCCCACCGCTGTGGCTGTGGCCGCAGCCGTCGTGGCGGCTCCTGCACATGCACCCGGTGCCTCGACGCTGGGCTTGCCCCATGCCTCGCCTTCGGTGCGCAAGTTTGCGCGTGAACTGGGTGTGCCACTGGAAGAGGTCAAGGGCCAAGGCCCCAAAGGCCGCATCACTCAAGATGACGTGCAAGCGTTCACCAAGGCCGTCATGTCGGGTGCGACACAAACCAAAGCGCAGGCAGCCAAAGCGCCTGCGGGCGGTGGCGATGGTGCTGGTTTGGGCCTCATTCCTTGGCCCAAGGTTGACTTTGCCAAGTTTGGTCCCATCGAGCGCAAAGAGATGGGGCGCATCAAGAAGATCAGCGGAGCCAACCTGTTGCGCAACGCCGTGATGATTCCGGCCGTCACCAACCACGACGACGCGGACATCACCGACCTCGAAGCCTTCCGTGTTTCAACCAACAAAGAAAACGAGAAGTCGGGCGTCAAAGTCACCATGCTGGCTTTCTTGATCAAGGCCTGTGTGGCTGCACTCAAGAAGTACCCTGAATTCAACAGCAGCTTGGATGGTGATGCACTGGTTTACAAAAACTACTGGCACATCGGCTTTGCCGCTGACACGCCCAATGGGCTGATGGTTCCCGTCATCCGCGATTGCGACAAAAAAGGCGTGCTGCAAATCAGCCAAGAAATGTCTGAACTGGCCAAGAAAGCGCGCGAGGGCAAACTCGGCCCCGCCGAAATGACCGGTGCCACGTTCACCATCTCCAGCCTGGGCGGTATTGGTGGCAAGTACTTCACCCCCATCATCAATGCGCCCGAAGTGGCCATCTTGGGCGTGTGCAAGAGCACCATGGAGCCGGTGTGGGACGGCAAGGCTTTCCAGCCCCGTTTGATGTTGCCACTGAGCTTGACCTGGGATCACCGCGTGATCGACGGCGCGGCTGCTGCACGCTTCAATGCCTTTTTGGGCCAAATCCTCAGCGACTTCCGTCGCGTGCTCCTTTAATAACTTGCGGGACAGACCGACGCTGAGCGTCGCTCTGTCCTCAACTGATTGAGAACGATATGGCACTGATTGATATACAAGTTCCAGACATTGGCGACTTCGACGAAGTGGCTGTGATCGAGTTGCTGGTCAAACCCGGCGACACCGTCAAGGCCGAGCAATCGCTCATCACCGTCGAGTCCGACAAAGCTTCGATGGAAATTCCATCGTCACACGCGGGTGTGGTCAAAGAGCTGCGCGTGAAACTCGGTGACAAAGTCAAACAAGGCTCAGTGGTCTTGGTGCTCGAAGGCGAGGGCGCTTCAGCGGCCCCTGCTGCTGCACCCTCGCCCACGCCAACTGCAACAACAGCCGCTGCACCTGTGGCTGCCGTGCCAGCACCCACTGCCTCGTCGTTTGGCGGCTCCGCCGACATCGAGTGCGATGTGCTTGTGCTAGGTGGTGGCCCTGGCGGTTACTCGGCAGCATTTCGTGCCGCAGACTTAGGGCTCAATGTGGTCATCGTTGAGCGCTATGCCACCCTGGGTGGCGTGTGCCTGAACGTGGGTTGCATTCCTTCCAAAGCCCTGTTGCACGTGGCCGCCGTGATGGACGAAGTCAGCCACATGGCAGACCTCGGCGTGGACTTTGGCGCACCGGTGGTCAACATCGACAAGCTGCGCGGCCACAAAGAAAAAGTCATTGGCAAATTGACGGGCGGCCTGGCTGCCATGGCCAAGATGCGCAAGGTCACCACCGTGCGTGGTTACGGCGCATTCGTTGGTGCCAACCACCTGGAAGTGGAAGAAACCAGCGGCACAGCACAAGAAAAAACCGGCACCAAAAAAGTGGTGGCGTTCAAGCGCGCCATCATTGCGGCAGGCTCGCAAGCCGTGCGTCTGCCCTTCATGCCCAACGACCCTCGCGTGGTCGATAGCACGGGTGCCTTGGCCCTCAAAGAAGTGCCCAAGCGCATGCTTATTTTGGGCGGCGGCATCATTGGCCTGGAGATGGGCACGGTTTACAGCACGCTGGGCGCACGCCTGGACGTGGTGGAAATGATGGACGGCCTCATGCAAGGCGCTGACCGCGACTTGGTGAAGATCTGGCAAAAGATGAATGCCAAGCGTTTTGACAACATCATGCTCAAAACCAAGACCGTGTCCGCACGTGCCTTGCCAGAAGGCATTGAAGTCACGTTTGCACCAGCAGAAGAGGGCGAGAACGGAAGCAACGCAAGCGTTGCGGCCCCCGCGCCGCAGGTGTACGACCTCGTGTTGCAAGCCGTGGGACGCACGCCCAATGGCAAGAAGATTGCGGCGGACAAAGCCGGCGTGGCCGTGACCGACCGTGGCTTCATCAACGTCGACATTCAGATGCGCACCAACGTGCCGCACATCTTTGCCATTGGCGACATCGTGGGCCAGCCCATGTTGGCGCACAAGGCCGTGCACGAAGCGCATGTGGCCGCCGAAGTGATTGCCGGTGAATTGCAAGGCAACAAAGAGCTGGCTGCTGCGGCGTTCAACGCCCGCGTCATCCCAAGCGTGGCCTACACCGACCCCGAAGTGGCCTGGGTGGGCTTGACCGAAGACCAAGCCAAAGCGCAAGGCATCAAGGTCAAAAAAGGTCTGTTCCCTTGGACCGCCTCAGGCCGCGCCATTGCCAATGGCCGCGACGAAGGCGTGACCAAACTGCTGTTTGACGATTCTCCTGAGGCCCACGGCCACGGCAAGATCTTGGGCGGCGGCATGGTGGGTACGCACGCCGGCGACATGATTGGCGAAATCGCCCTGGCGATTGAGATGGGCGCAGACGCAGTGGACATCGGCAAAACCATTCACCCACACCCCACGCTGGGCGAAAGCATCGGCATGGCGGCTGAAGTGGCGCATGGGAGTTGCACGGATTTGCCGCCGAGCAAGAAGTAAACCGCTTCACAGTGCAAAAATACAAGCCGCCTCGCTGCAAAGCCAGGCGGCTTTTTCATCACTTATGCCAGCTCCGCTTCTCTACACCTACCGCCGCTGCCCCTACGCCATGCGTGCCCGCATGGCCTTGCTGCAAGCGGGTGTGACTTACCAGACGCATGAGGTGTCGTTGCGCGACAAACCACCCGCCATGCTGGCCGTGTCGCCCAAAGGCACTGTCCCCGTGCTGGTGCTGCCCAATGGCGTGGTCTTGGAGCAAAGTTTGGACATCATGCGCTGGGCTTTTGAGCAAAGTGGCGACCTAGACCATGGGTGGGCGAGGTCGCAAACTCCCACGAATGTGGGCTTACAGCAGGCGTGTGACGGCGACTTCAAATACCACCTCGACCGCTACAAATACCCGCAGCGCTTTGCCGATGCCATGATGCGCGAATATCACTTTCAGCAAGCTGTGGCCGTGCTGCTTGAACCTCTGGAGCAAGAACTGCACATCCAACCGCAGCTGGGCGGAGTCAGCCCCTGTGCGGCAGACATCGGAATCTTTCCCTTTGTGCGTCAGTTCGTCGCCGTTGACCCCGAGTGGTTCGAGGCCTTGCCTCTGCCAGCGGTGAAGGCATGGCTGGCGGGTTGGTTGGGGAGCGGGTTATTTGCCGAGGCGATGAAAAAGCCGGTGCTTTAGCTGAACGAGTCTGCCATCTCAACCCAGCGGCGAAACGCCGACCACCCGAGCATGCAAAACAAACGTGATCAGCCCCCAAAGAACAACGCCAACGCCGACTGTGATGAGCGTGGCAGATGTTTTGGGGAGAGCAGCTTGCGCAGATTCATCTGACACCTGCGCTTGTGCTTCGGCTTGCATACGGTCGCGTGCACGTGCAGATTTGAAGTTCATGACGGACCACGCCAAAAACGCACCGAACAAAATCAGATCAGCCAAATTCCCGTTGGACAACAAATGCGCCAAGGCCCACACCTTGACCGACAGCACCATCGGGTGGCGCAGGCGCACTTTGAAATGGTTGGCAGGGATGTACGCTGCAACCAGCAAGATACTTGCAAACAACATCAGCAACACACTGATATGGCGAGTCGCGATGGGGGGCTGCCAGATGACAACCGGCTCAAGACGCACTTGGGCATAGCCAACGATCAGGGCATAAAAACCCAACAAAGACACCAAAGCGTAGACCCCTTTGAACGGCTTCTCGCCCCAGGCCGCAATGGTTTTGGTTCGCCATCCTTCAGCAAAAATGCGCGTTGAATGCGCGCCCAAAAAAAGAACCAAACCCAAGATCAACCAAGTCATGCAAACTCCTTGTGAAGGACAGAACAGACATTGTCTAGGAATTTGACCTGAAAGCTTCAGTCATGACGGGTCATGTTTTGCGGCCGTTGACTCTCGCCTCCATCAAGTCGCAGCCATCAGGCCTAGGGCCTCAAGCCGCCAAGCCATTCAAAAACTCATCCGCCCGCGCTATGTGTATGTCACCCAGCGAATGGCTGTGCGGCAAGTGGCGCACCACCTGCACCGCTTGCGCTTGGGGCTGCTCGTGGGCAAAGCGCAGCAGGGCGCGGTGGGGTTTGATGTCTGACAGTTTGCATTCCACCAAGTGGGTGAGCTGGCCTTTGTGGCTCAGTGCAAAGTCCACCTCGGCCCCATCTTTGGTGCGGATGTAGTGCAGCCCGGTTTCTTGGCCTTGCACGTCGTGTTGCCACTGCACATGCTTGTGCAAAGCGGTGGCCACCAGGTTTTCAAAGCGCAGGCCGTCGTCGCCCACCACCAGACCGGTGTCGTAAAAGTAAACCTTGGGCGCTTGCAGCACGGCGCGTGCAATGTTGTCGTGAAAAGGGCGCACCACTAAGACGATGTAGAGCGCCTCCAAAATGTCGAGGTACTTTTTGAGCGTGACGGGCGAGACGCTCAGGTCGCGCCCAATGCTGGCCAGCGACAAAGGAGAGCCCACACGCGAGCGCAGCATCTCGGCAAACAGGCGAATGGCGTTGACCTCTTGAATGCGCGAAAACTCCAGCACATCGTTGCGCACCAGGCCATCAAAGTATTGCCTGCGCCAGCGTTCCGCCTGTTCGTTGTCGGTGGCCAAGCATGGTTCGGGAAAGCCGCCACGCTCAAGCAAATGCGTGAGCGCTGCATCGGGCGCGGCCCCGGTTTGCTCGCACCATTCGCGCACAGATATCGGGTGCAGTCGCAGCCCAAAGAAGCGCCCAGCCAACGACTCACCGCTTTGCCGAAAGGTGTCCATGCGGGCGCTGCCGGTGACCAACAACTGCTGGGTGGCGGGTTTGCCATCAACAACGCCTTTGAGCCAGGCTTTCCAGTCGGGCATTTTGTGGATTTCATCCAGCACCAGCAGCGGTGCCAGCGGGTTCCAGCGCTGGTGCAGGACGATGGCCCGGTCTGCTGGCACGTCGTAGTTGAGGTATTGCCCGCCTTGCTGGGTGATGAGCTGGCGGCTGAGCGTGGTTTTACCGACCTGGCGTGGGCCAGTTAGGAACACCATTTTTTGAGCCAGATCGGCTTGCACTCGGTCATCTAAGTAGCGTTTCATGTGGTCATTTTACGACCAAACGAAACTACTTTATTAAAAAGTCGCGACTAATTAATAAAGTGACGTGGTTTAGTCGTAAGGTGCGTCGCCATCCCAACACGTCACCCAAAATTCAAATTTGTGCTGAACTGGGTTTTTTGGTGCCAAATTCAGAATATGCTTGTGTGAACTTTTTTACCAATTATTTTGACTTCTCTGATCACCGCTTTGACTAGAAGAGCGGTTGGCGCGGCGGGGGGTGGAGGGGAATGATGAGTGATCAGCACAACACGGTAATGCTGCCGCGCATTGAGAGCCGTATCCAGGTGATTAGCGGCTTGCGCGTCATGCTGGATGTGGACCTGACTGCGCTGTATGGGGTCGCAAATTGCGACCACCTCCAAAATCTGACCGCTCCACCGGAGCCGCCCATCAAAGTGAGGACGGCACCGTGAGCGCACTGCTAAAAGGCGGCGACCACCACCACCCCGGCGCTGACGACATTCAGGTGATGACCAGGAAGGTCAGTAGAGGCCTTGAGTTCTCCGCGGTGGAGCTACCCGGCGTGGGATATATGAATGCCATGGCGGGAGCCGGGAGGCACCGCCGGTGTTTTATGCGGCGGCTACTCGGACTACCCAGTGGTTGGTCATGGGGGGATGAGGGCTTTGGGAAAAATTGGCTGTCAACATAAAAAGCAAAACGGAAATTCAGATATTCACATGACTGGGAAACTATGAAAAATCATGATCCGCGGGAGCAAGTTCGAGGTCTCCACCAAATCCTAACCTCTGACAAGAAGCGCGTAGGATTTTTGTTTGGCGCAGGTACCTCATTCGCTACAGGACTAAATGAAATTTTTGTCCCCGCCGTCGCAAAAATGACGAGTGATATCGTTCAACAGGTTGCCACACACTCCCCAGCTCATGGTCTTGCGATTGGTGACATCAAGGCTGAGTTAAATGTTGCAGGAATTGCCTTCAACATTGAATCTCTTCTATCAAGCATTGAATCAAAACGCGCTGTCATTGGCTCGGGTACCCTCAACGGCCTCGACTCCAAAGGTTTTTCGGCATTGGCCAAGTTTGTAAAAGAACAAGTAGTCAAACTCGTCTCAATTCATGACCAACTCGCCAACGTAGCAGACCGTAAAAAACTCTCGCACTCCCAGTTTTCCAACTGGATTCAGAAAGCTCGGCGCAGGTTTCCTGCTGAAATTTTTACGACTAACTACGACTACCTCTTTGAAATGGCATTGGAGGGTTCGGGCATACCTTACTTCGACGGGTTTTCAGGCGGTTTTGAACCATTCTTTTGCCCAGAAGCAGTAGAAGACGTTGATGCTTACGCACATCTTGTGAAGCTCTGGAAAATGCACGGATCATTGGGATGGTCATTTCGCAAAGGCGATCAAGCGGTCATTCGTCAGCATAGTCAAGACACCGATGCTGCGAACACTCTGATTTACCCCTCGCACCTCAAGTACAACTCGTCGAAAAAACAGCCCTACGTTGGCCTGATTGATCGACTTTGCACGTTCCTTCAGCAAGACGATGCCGTCCTGATTACGTGCGGCTACTCTTTTGGTGACAGCCACATTAACGAACGGATAGTCACCTCACTAAGACGTGGCGCGAATTCACATGTTGTCGCCCTTTACTTTGATGAAGTCGGCAATTGTTCTTACGGTCTTTCAAATGAAACCAACGTCGTAAGAGTCATGGCCACACAGGAAACGGGAGGGAAAATGTCTGTCTATGGTCGGCGTCACGCAGTAATAGGCGGGCAATTCGGTCGCTGGCGATTGCGCGATGAACCCAAGAAAACTGAATCAACGCGAATAGATCTCTATTTTGACGAAGACGCGGCAGCACTGTCGACAGCGGAAGGGGAGCAGCAAGGCAACGAAATCTGGGAAGGAACTGGGACGTTTCTTTTGCCTGATTTCCGCAAGCTAGCTGGCTTCCTGAACGACTTGTCTTCATCCAATGGCTCGCCGACGGCGCTGTAGATCCATGAAGCACAACCCGACTCATATTGGACAGGTAGAAAGCGTCAGCGGAAACTCTGTAACCATAAAGATGGCGAGCAGCTATCCATCAAATATGCCGATCATTGAAGGCACGGTCTACAGGATTGGTCAAATCGGCTCATTCCTGAAAATTCCATTGGGCTACGCAAATTTATACGGATTGGTTACACAAGCAGGCGTAATGGCAATGCCAGATGCGCTATTGATGGCGTACAAAGAAAACCCTTCTATCGTAGACGGCCACCGTTGGTTACAGATGATTCTTGTGGGCGAGCAAGTCGGCTCAAACTTTGAGCGTGGTGTGCTGCAATCTCCGACTTCTGGCGATCAAGTGCACCTCGTTACCAATGACGACCTGCGCGTTGTGTACGGAGGCTATAACGCGCAATCTTCAATAGTCATCGGAAACCAAAGTGCCTCAGAAGGACTTGAGGCCCAGCTTGATTTGGACAAACTAGTTTCGCGCCATTGCGCAATCCTGGGATCCACAGGAAGCGGCAAGTCAAATGCAGTAAGCATTGTTATGAAGGCTATAGCAGGGAAACCGCTTCCAAGTGCAAGAGTGCTCATGATTGATCCTCACGGTGAGTACTCAAGCTCACTTCGGGGAAAGTGTCGAGTCTTTCGAGTTGGAGCGAATGCCGCAGAAGGAGAGGAAGAACTTTGCGTCCCTTATTGGGCATTGCCATTTAGGGAGCTAATGGCCATATTCCCGGGCAAGTTATCAGACCAAAATGAAGACTATATCCGTGGCAAAGTGCTTAGTTTTAAACGCGCGTCGGCGATCGGGCTCGGTGGTCTTCGGGCTGAGTCAATAACCGCAGATAGTCCCATTCCTTTTTCGATTGCTCAGCTATGGTTTGACTTGGATAACTTTGAACGAACAACGTTTAGAGCGGACCGCATTACCCCCGAGACACTGACAACGGTTGGGGATCCTGCGACTCTCACATCGAACCAATATCCCATCGCTGGCCTTGGCGCTAGCGCTCCCTTTTTGAATCAAAAAGCCAAAGGAATATTGGGATTTCTCGATGGTATGCGATCACGAATTCTCGATCAGAGCTATAGCTTCTTGTTCAAACCCAATGGTTATACGCCTGACCTAAATGGCGTGGTACCTAGCGATTTGCCACTGCTGTACTCCACTTGGTTCGGACATGGATTTCCGATTTCCATCCTAGACCTTTCAGCAATCCCATCTGAAGTAATGCAAACAATTGCCGGATGCATATTGAAGCTAACTTATGACGCACTTTTCTGGGGTCAAAAAACAGTGGTGGGAGGAAAGCTACAACCGCTGTTGATTGTTTTGGATGAAGCACATACCTATTTGAAAGCTGGCGAGGAATCAATTTCATCTCGAACGGTTCAAGCCATTGCAAAAGAGGGGCGCAAATACGGCGTTGGTCTATTACTCGTAACACAACGGCCTTCCGAACTAGATGAAACAGTCCTGAGCCAATGTGGGTCCATCATTGCTTTGAGAATGACCAACTCTCGTGATAAAGGCCATGTTGTGTCCGCAATGCAAGATGAGCTACGCGAAATGGCTGACGTCCTTTCAGGGCTTCGCACGGGCGAGGCAATTGTGAGCGGTGAAGCAGTTCGCATCCCCTCACGTATCAAATTTTTCCAATCGAACAGCTCCACAAAGAGTTCAGATCCGGTCGCATCGAAGCTTTGGGCAAATCCGAGCCCAAACGTTGCCACTTACGAAACCAGTGTTCGAAACTGGCGAAATCAATCGTTCAACTAAGGAGAAAAAATGTCAATGCCAGAAATGCATCAAGTAAGTTCCTCTAACGTCGCGGCAGTTGGGTACGACAGCCAGAATCAATGGGTATACGTTCAATTCTTGGATTCTTCGCTATATGCCTACAAAGGGGTTCCAGAACATGAGTTCGAAAATTTGCGGACGGCGGCTTCCGTTGGGTCCTATCTCAATCGAAATTTTAAAAATGTTTATCCGTATGAACGCGTGTAGGACGTATTGACCACTTACATCCATCTGTCGCCAAAAGATCGGAGCAAGTTGTTCAGTAGAAGATGTCATTTCAAGGTGGCCTATCCATATCTGCCCAGTATCTTCATGACTTGTACAACCTACGTACCTTTCAGTGCCTGCGCCCAACCTGCGGTATGTTGTGAAAAAGGAATCTTTCGTGAATAACGGAATTCATCCGCCCAATCGAATCTTCTACTCATTGAGTATGGCGTTCTGCACAAAGTCTGCTGTACGCTCGATCGACGTGCTGAATGATGTGTTTGAGCATCTTGAAAACTCGGAAACTGAGAATCCCGAAGAAGACATTGACGTTCAGTCTGTGCTGGATGAACTTCAGAACCTGATTGTGCAAGGCGCTGCAGTTGCCAGATATTTCTGGCCAATACGCGAAACTCAGCAAATCCATGCGAGCCGCGCGTCGGCGTTACGCAATGAATTTTCTATCGGCGATGACAATCCGTTGCGCATTTGCAAGCCACTTCGCGACGCAATGGAACACTTTGACGAGCGGCTAGACAAATACTTATCCAAAGGAATCGTCGGGCAAATCTTCCCTCAATATTTCGGCTATGAAGTAAAGAGAGATGGGGTTCCACTGCATTTCTTTCGTGCCTACTTTACTGACTCAGGCACTTTTGAAATGCTTGGGGAACGGTTCGAGATTGAGCCTATCGCGACCGAACTCATCCGACTAAATAATCGGCTCGGCGAAATTTAACGAGAAGAAGCCCCATTCCCCATGCACGAAATCATCTGCCCCCACTGCCACAAAGCCTTCAAGATCGACGAGGCGGGGTATGCCGATATCCTCAAGCAGGTGCGTGATGGCGAGTTCGAGCAGCAGTTGCACGAGCGGCTGGAGTTGGCCGAGCGGGAAAAGCGCGACGCGATTGCTTTGGCCGAGGCCAATGTCACCAATGCGCTGCAAAAAGCAGCGGCTGCCAAAGACACGGAGATTCAGGCGCTGAAAGCCCAGCTCGACGCGGGCGATGTGGCGCGCAAGCTGGCCGTGACGGAGGCTTTGGGCACGGTGAGCAAAGAGCGCGATCAGTTGGCCAACGAGCTGAAGACCGAACAGGAGAGGGCGCGCAACAGCAGCCAAGCGGCAGCCCAGTTGGCCGAGGCCAAGCTGGCTCATGCGTTGCAGGCCGAAGCTGCCAAAAAGGACGCCGAAATTCAGGCGCTGCAAGCCAAGCTGGAGGCCAGCGAGACAGCGCGCCAATTGGCCGTCAATGTGGCCGTGAACGAGGCCGTGGGTGTGGTCGCCCGCGAGCGCGATGACTTGAAAAATGACCTCAACCTCATTGCCGTGAAAAATCAGCTGGAAGAGAAAGCCATCAAGGAGCAATACGCCTTGCAGCTGCGCGACCGTGATGGCGAGATTGCGCGCCTGCGGGACATGAAGGCGCGGCTGTCGACCAAGATGGTGGGTGAAACCCTTGAGCAGCACTGCGAGATCGAGTTCAACCGCATCCGTGCGGCCGCTTTTCAAAGGGCGCATTTTGAGAAAGACAATGACGCCCGCACCGGCAGCAAGGGCGACTACATTTTTCGCGACTCAGACGAGTCGGGTGCCGAGATCGTTTCCATCATGTTTGAGATGAAGAACGAAAGCGACGAAACGGCCACCAAAAAGCGGAACGAAGATTTTCTGAAAGAGCTGGACAAGGACCGCACAGAAAAAGCCTGCGAGTACGCGGTGCTGGTGTCTTTGCTGGAGCCGGAGAGCGAGTTGTACAACAGCGGCATTGTCGATGTCTCGCACCGCTACCCAAAGATGTACGTGGTGCGGCCGCAGTTCTTTGTGCCCCTGATCACGCTGTTGCGCAATGCGGCTTTGAACGCGATGAAGTACAAGTCCGAGCTGGCCCTGGTGCGCTCGCAGAACGTGGACATCACCAAGTTTGAAACCCAGCTGGACGAGTTTAAGACGGCGTTTGGCCGCAATTGGCGCTTGGCCTCTGAGGGTTTTGAAGAAGCCGTCAAGCGCATTGACGAAGCCATCAAGGACTTGGAAAAAACCAAGGAAGCGCTGCACAAGTCGGCCAACAATTTGCGTCTGGCCAACGACAAGGCCGACGACTTGACGATCAAGAAGCTCACCCGGGGCAACCCCACGATGGCGGCCAAGTTTGCAGAGTTGCCGGGGAACACCCCCGACTGAGACGGGGCTCAATGCGCCCCAAGGTAACACCCCTCAGCCCGCACCCCATCCACTTCATCACCTTCCTCATTGCACAGCGCCGCAATCAAGGCCTGGTCCACCACCTGACCGGGTAGCAGCAGCTCTTCATTCGTCCAGCGCTTGACCAAATGGCCATTGGCCACGCCGCCGGTGTGTGGGGCTTGGTAGGCGCGGCGGTGTTGCATGGTGATGCCGCTGTTGGCGTTGGCGATGAAGCGGCTCTCGCCCAAGGCCCAAGGTTCAAAGTAGGCGTTGGCGGCGGCGTCCACTTGGCGAAAGTAGCTGCGTGCACCTTCGGCGTTGAGCTTTTTGCGCACGGTGCGCGTGATGAGGCCTTGCAGGTGGTCGAGTGCCGCATCGTCCATCTGGCTGATGGTGGCCAGGCGCATGTCAATTTCGGCCAATGCAGGCGTGGCGGCCAACTCGGCGGGCAGCACTTGCACCATGGCTTTGACCACATCGCGGTGCGGTGCCACGGCAGTGGCCACGCCGCGTGTTTGCGGCTGAATGGGGCAGCGAATTTCCACAAAGCGGGGCTTCACGGGACCGGTGCAGCCGTCGTGGTGGTAGTACTCGCCTTGGCTCAACCGCCCTTTGCTAGAGCGTCCGCGCACATCGCGGTAGGTGGGGTGTTGGGTGTGCACATTCAGGCAGACCACCAAGCCCGTGGCATCGACCAATTGGTAAAAGGCTTCGCGCCATTCGGGCAAGAGCAGCTTGTCGTGCAGGTAGTCATTGGGTGCAGCTTGTCCTACTTCGCCTTCGATGACCAACACAAAAGGCTTGGGCCGACGCACGCGCCACAAGGCATTGGCAAATTCCAGCACCGAGGTGGTGGTGTCAGGGGGTGTGCCAGCGCTGTGGCCCGCAGTGTGGGACATGGTGAAAATTGTTGGAGGTTGGTGTCTGCATTGAGCTCGAACGCCGAGCACAAGACGGCATCAATTTTAGGACTTCGCGTGGGGTGGCATGTCTTTTTAGCTGATGGACCATTTTGGCTTTTACTGCGCATCAGAATAGAATGCACAGAATTCTGTAACCTCAGTTCAAGGAGTCTGCTATGGGATTTACCGCCAGCGACGTTGTGCCCTTTACCCAAGCGCGCTCAAACCTGTCTGAACTGGCTGACCAGGTCAAAGCCGGCGCAGAGAAGATCATCACCAAGAACGGCGAGAGTTACGTCGCTCTGATTGATGCCGACAGACTCGACTACTACCACCGGCTGGAACGCGAGCGCATTCACCTGCTGTTGATCGACGATGCCAAACGCGGTTTGGCCGACATAGAGGCGGGTCGTACTTTTGAGGCCGATGACGCCATCAGTCAAATTCAGCAACGTCGCAAGGCTGCGGTTGTAGTTCGTGGCTGACCTGCTGTTTAAGGTCGAACTGACCGGGAGTTTTTTAGAACGCCTCAACGATATTGAAGCGTTCTTGGTGCAAGCGGATGCTGGGTTCGCTTTTGATGACTTGCTGGCAGAGATTCGCACCATCGTCATTCCAAATTTGAAACGCTTTCCCCGCATGGGGCGGCGTTATTTGGCAAACCCGCCGCAGTCTGTCGAGGCGTTGGCCCAGCTGGCTGCACTGCCTGCGGGCGCAGCAAACTCGCTGCGAGAGTATCTGCATGGCGACTACTTGATGCTTTATGCGGTCATGGACAACCGAGCAACGGTATACCTTTTGAACATCCGGCACCACCGCCAACTCTCGTTTGACTTTGTGCGGTTATGGCCGTCGTCTCGTGCGTGAGCAAGTTCTCGGGGCGGTCCTGCAACATCACGCCGTCTTCAAAGCCCCAGCGCTTCCCACACCCGAAACGCCGCATACGCATCGTTGGCCGCATAGATGAGCTGCGATTCGCTCAAACGTAGGTTGGCCCAGTTGCTGGTGGCTGCCTTTTTAGACTTTTGAAACCGCTGGTTGAAGAGCACCGCCACTGCGCCTTTGACGCCCATTTCCTTGCGGTAACCCTGTACACGAAAAATCGTGTTCAGTTCCAAAACACCCGCTGGCTCCACACCAAACTTTTGGATGATGCGTTTGCGGTCATCGCCTAAACCAAAACCCGCCTTGGCAATGTCGCTGCGTGCCAGCAAGTCGGCGGCAACAGCACGGCAATCGGGCTCGTGCAGTTGAAACACCCAAGCGCGTTCGCCGGTTGAGAGTTGCAACACATGCGGCCCGTCAGAGGCCTCACCCACCTTGAAGGTCGGTTTGGACTCGGTGTCAAAGCCCCAGGCACGGGCCGTCACCAGCGCGTCGTGCGCAAGTTGGGCCTGCTTGCCGGTGGTGACCAGGGTGATGCGGTCCAGCCCCAGCCGCTCAAAAGGTGGGAGCAGGGCGATGGCTTCTTTGTCGGGGGTGTCGAGGCGCTGGTTCACGGGCGTGGCTTTTTCTTGGGCTTGTTTTTTTCAGTGCCGTCTTTGCGCACCGCACGTTCGGCATCGGCTTGTTTGCCCTCAGTCAGCCATTGGGCAAACTCTTCGGGCGTCTCCAGCGTCACCCGACCCAGCGCGCCAGAGCGGAAATCGTGGATCACGATGTCTGAGGCTTTGGCGGTGTTCACACGACCACCGCTTTGCACCGCGCCGCGCTGGCGGCCAATTGCCTCTAGCAACTGTTCGTCGCTGTGGCTGGGCACATCGTTGACCTTGTAGCGCGCATGCAGCGCCTGTTGGTAGTGAGGGATCAGGTAATTCAGCAGCTCCAGCGCCACTTCTTCTTCGTCGAAGGCGTTCACGCCAATCGCACCGCTGGCCGCTAGGTTGTAGCCGCTTTGCGCCACGATGATGCGTGGCCACAGCACGCCAGGCGTGTCGTACAAGTAAAAGTCGTCGGCCAGTGTGATGCGTTGCTCCAGCTTGGTCACACCGGCTTCGTCACCGGTCTTGGCCGCGCGTTTGCCTTTGAGCGTGTTGATCAAGGTGGATTTGCCCACATTGGGAATGCCGCAAATCAACACCCGCATGGGCTTGACCATGCCGCCGCGGTGGGGCGCGAGTTGTTGGCAAGCGTCCACCAAGGCTTTGGCGGGCGAACTCATGCTGGTGTCTAGGCCAATCGCCTTGACGCCCGGCATGGCGTTGTAATGCGTCAACCACAAGGCGGTGCGTGCCGGGTCGGCCAGGTCTTGTTTGCTCAACACCTTGAGGGCGGGTTTGCCTTTGATCAGCTCGGCCAGCATCGGGTTGGCACTAGAGCCGGGCAGCCGCGCGTCGAGCATTTCAATGACCACGTCAATGTCTTTGATGCGCTCCCCAATCGCTTTGCGCGTGAGGTGCATGTGTCCGGGAAACCATTGAATCGCCATAGAAAGTCGCTGCCGACTGAAAGTAAAAGGTGTCATTGTCGGTCACGATAAGGTGAGCTCATGATTGGGCAATGGAAATTTGCTTTCATTGCTAGCAGTGCTTGCATATAATTTCTAGCCATCAGGAGACCCGCATGAGCACCTTGACCATCCGCAACATCGAACCGGCCATCAAAGACAAACTGCGACATGCCGCTGCCGCACACGGCCGATCGATGGAGGAAGAGGTTCGCACCATCTTGCGCAATGTGTTGACGCAACCTGCCGCCACCAAGGGTTTGGGAAGCCGCATTCATGCCCGATTCGCCCTCATGGGCGGCGTGGAGTTGGCGTTGCCTGAGCGCCGTGACTTGCCCCGTGCTCAGGACTTCAAGACCGAGGTTTCGCCTTGATCGTTCTCGACACCAATGTGGTGTCTGAGTTGATGCGACCAGCGCCCGAGCCGGGTGTCTTGACTTGGTTGAATGCACAAGCCACGCAGGAGTTGTGGCTCAACAGTGTGGTGGTGTCTGAGCTGTTGTATGGCATTGCACGCTTGTCGGAGGGCGCGCGCAAGCGGCAATTGGCGCAGACGGTGTCTGCCATGTTGGACGAGGACTTCATGGGTCGCGTCTTGCCGTTCGATTTAGAGTCTGCGGTGATCTATGCCGAGTTGGTGGCAACCCAAGAGCGCCAAGGCCTCGCATTGGCCATGGCAGATGCGCAGATAGCCGCCATCTGTCTGGCGCATGGTGCGGTGCTGGCTACGCGCAATGTCAAACACTTTGAGGGTTTAGGCCTCACGCTCTTGAACCCTTGGGCAGCGCTTTAACGCAAGGCGCGCAAGACCCTGTGCACAGCATCGTCCAAGTCCACCGCTTGTTGGTGTTTGGCCTTGAGGTAGTGCTCGGTGTAGACATCCAAGTAGGCATTCAAGGTGTCTGCGGCGTGCGTGTCTTGGGCCAATTCCAAGCACATGGCCCCCACTTCTGCGGTGCAAAAGTGGTCATCACGTTTGGAGCGGCGCAGCGTGTAGCGCGACATCTGCTCTGGGTTGAGGCTCAGCACGGGGAGCTGGTTGAGGTAAGGGCTTTTATGGAACATCTTGCGTGCCTCGGCCCAGGTTCCGTCGAGCATGATGAACAGTGGGCGGCGTGCGTGGTCGTGTTGCACCTGGTTCACCACACGTTCAGGCGCCACAAACTCTCCGGGAAACACCACATAGGCCTGCCATTGCGGGTCGGCCAGCAGTTGCAACAGGGCCGGGTCCACCTCGGTGCGGGCCCAGCCAAAGGCGAAGGTGTCGGGCACCACGTCGGCAATCAGCCAGCCGGTGTTGCTGGGTTTGAGCGGTTCAATGTCGGCCATGAGCAGGCACATGCCAGCCGTGGTGGGCACGCTGTGGCGTAGCGCGCACATGCAGTGGCTGAGGATGAGGCGACAGCCCGCGCAGCGCTCGCCCTTGGGGCCGCCTCTGGCCAAAAATGGTTTGACGCTGCGCGCCAAGCGGGCGCTGCGCAGACGTGAGACGGCGTGAGGCATGCTCTGCGTTCAATCGCTCACGTTGCACTCGCGCCGCAGCAAGGCCAGGGCATCGTGCAGCTTGTAGTCGTGGTCGCTCTGGAGCGTGGCCTGTGCGTCGTCCACAAAGCTGTGCCACATGCGCAGGTAGTCGCTTTGGTGCTGCACGGGGGCGTGCTCTGCGATGAACTGCTGAGCCAAGGTCGGGTTCATGCCCGACTTGCGAATTTTGCGCACCAGCGTGGCCGCAGTTTTTTCGGTGAGCAAGGTTTTGCCTGGGCTGCCTGCGGCAATGCACAAGAACAGGGTCAGCAAGGAGCTGTCGTCGCTGTGGCCGGCGGTGGCTTTGTGCCAAGCGGCAGAGGCTTGGCGGTCAAAGTGGTCCACCTCGGACAAACCGTCTTCCAGCCAAAAATAGCGGCCCACAAAAGCGGGCGTTTGCTGGAACAGTTTGTGGGGGGTGAGGGTGGCATCCAAGATTTTGGGCAAGTCAGCTTGCACGTTGGCAAGCACGGTATCGACCGCCGACTTGTACGCCACAGGCAGAGCCTTGGGGCCGGCGAGTGTGATGCTTTTCTTGGCACTGGCGGTACGCAGGGTTGCGACGATTTTTTGAAAGGCCACCCAGTCGGGCCATTGGGTCTGTCGGGCCGCCACAGCGAGCAAGGCCGTGCGAATGACGGCTTCTGCGTCACAACCCGCTTCTTCAAGGTCGTCGGCACCCAGGCCCATCGGCTCGGCCAGCCAGATGGCCGCTTCGATCACGTGGGCCACCTGTTGGCGCTTGGCCAATTCCGCTTGGTAGTCGGCCAAGGTACACAGCGACCACTTGGCCAATTGGGGAATGTGTTTGTCGCCAAAGCCGCCGTGTTCGTTCATGCCGAAGTGGGTGTTTTGGGGCATCACGATGAGGGCTTTGAGCATGTCAGAGGCCGCCTTGGAGCGCGACATGAACGAGTGCTCGCGCAGGGCTTG
Source organism: Limnohabitans sp. JirII-29 (assembly GCF_003063395.1). Taxonomy (NCBI): domain Bacteria; kingdom Pseudomonadati; phylum Pseudomonadota; class Betaproteobacteria; order Burkholderiales; family Comamonadaceae; genus Limnohabitans; species Limnohabitans sp. JirII-29. The sequence continues at coordinate 280,713 of NZ_NESB01000003.1, read as the reverse complement.
AGCGGCTTGGGCCAAGTCACCGCCACTGAGCAGCTCCAGATTCAGGCTCACCAGATTGACGATGCGGTCTTTGGCCTTTTCAATCTCGGGGCGTAAAAATTCGCTGCCAAAGTAGCGCGCAATTTGCACCATGCCTTTTGGCGCATCGGTGGCGATGGCGTCGAGCCGGGCTTGGTCCAAGATGCCGTGTTGCACCCCAAACACCAAGGCCTTTTCAAAAAATGCACGGCCATCAAACATCGCCACGTGGGTGGCTGTGTTGGATTGGGTGGGGTTGGGTAAACCGGTGTCAGACATGGTTTGAAAGGTTGCAGCCAGGGGGTTCAACAGGGCGTTTGTAGGGTGCGCTACTGCGCGTCAAATGGCCGACTCCTCGTCCGAGTCGCGTGCCGCCGGCGTGGCTTGGCCACGGTCGGTGGCGCTGGTCTCGACCTTGTTGTCGTCCTCGTCAGAGCCTTCTTCTTCAGACAGCCCGAGGTCATGGGCGCGTGCCTTGGCGCGCAGCACCAGCAGCATCTCAATGAACAAATCAGGCAGTTTGTGGCGCAATATCCAAGCCAGTTGCATCCAGTCTTGGTCGGCCACTTCGTCTTCTTCCACCCGAGGCTTGATGTAGGCCGAGCCCAACAGGGCGGACTCAGACAAGATGTCGCCGTCGTCTTCCACCGTCTCAAAGGTGCCGGTGCGGGCAAAAGCCTCCACGCGGCTCCACTTCTCTGAGAAGTAATCCGCCAGGGCTTCTGCGCCACCTTCGAGGTCGCCAATCGCAGTCAAAAACTCAACTGTGTCTGCGTCTTCGCGGAAGATGATGGCGTTCATCATGCCGCGCAGGTGGGTACGCGTCAGGTCTTTGTATTGTTTTTCAATCACCACGGCACGCGCGAACTGCTCGGGCGAGACCAACAGGTTGATGACCGACTCTTTGGAGTTGTCGTACTCGCGAATCACGGCCAAGATATCTTTGGGCGGCAATTGCTCCAGCACCACCATCAGGGCTTGGTCGCCCTCGGTGTCGGCCAGTTCCACCAAGGCCGCTTCGGCGGCCACGATGTCGCCGCTGGCGATCAGGCTTTGGGTTTTGGCAATCAGGGCGAGTGCGTTCATGGCGTGTGTCCTTGTTTATTCTTTGCTGTCAAAGCCTTGTTCCACCATCCAGGCGTTGCCAGCTTCCTCGCGCTCACGGGCTTCGCGTTCTTCTTCGTCCTCTGGTCCGGCGTGCGCGCGCTCGGTGGCATCGTCGTCGGCGTCTGTACGGGCTGTCTGTGCGGCGGCGCCCATGGGTTTTTGGTGCATGTATTCCAGACCAGCGGCCACCGTCAAAAACCAGGCACCCGTGGGCTCGCTCAACGCGGTTTGCACCATGGGCTGGGCCCAGGGGGCGATGTGCAAGCTGTCAGACAGTTCTTCCCAACTGAGCAGCTCGTCGGCGTCGCGGCTCAACAAGTGGTCCATCATGGCCGGGGCGTTGAACTGAAAGGCTTGGTGCAAGACCACCGCCACCATCTCGGGGTTGAGGTCCATCATTTGCAGCAAAAACGTCATGGCCTGGCGTTTTTCAGCCAAGCGTTTGTGCAGCACGTGTTGGCCTTCCGAGTCAAAACTCAGGTCGTCCAACTCAGCTTGGTAGGCCGAGCGCAGCTCTTGAAAGAAGGGAGAAATGTGCATGGTCAAGCCCGGTTGAGCAGTTGCTGAAAGTAGCTGTGCCAGATCTCGCGTGCCGTCTGTGCGGGGTCGTCCAGCAGGTTGCGGCGGCGGTTGTCGTCATAGGCTTGGCGCTTGGCGTCGTCGGACAGCACCTCGTAGGCCTCTTGCGCAGCACGAAAGCGTGCGGGTGCGTCCTCGTCCGTGTTGCGGTCGGGGTGGAATTGCGAGGCTTTTTGGCGGAAAGCTTTTTTGATGTCAGCCAGGCTGGCATCGCTCTTGAGCCCCAGGGCTGCGTAATGTTCTGACACGTGGTTCTACCGCTTGCCCATCACAGCGCTTGCTTGAGGCGAATTTCTTCCACCTTCACGGGGCCCATGGGCACGGTTTTGGCGCTGTTCATCTCGCGCTTGAACCCAGCCAACTCGTGAAATCGCATGGCGCGGTCATTGGCAATCGGCACCCAGATGGACACATGGGTGCAGCCTTCTTCTTGCAGGCCTTCGCGTGCCGCGTCCCACAAGGCCAGACCCACACCTTGCGACCAGTGGCTGGGGCTGACGTAAATGTCCCAAATCTCGCCCATGGTGTTGGGCGTGCCTGGGTCGCGTGAACGGTCAAACCCCACAAAGCCCACCAATTCGCCAGCCGCCAAAGCCACCTGTACTTGGGGCTCGGCGTATTGAATGGCTTCACGCCAGTAGGCGGTGCTTTTGACGACGGGTACTGGCGGCACCGAGGAACCGGTGCGCATGGACTGGAACGCTTCTTTGGCTGTGGCTGCGTAGAGTTCGGCGATGTGGGCTGCGTCTTGAGGGGAGGCGGGGCGTACTTGGAAAGAGAGGGTGCTGGACATGGATCAAAGACAAACTAGGAATGCAAATTTTTGCAAAGGGTCGATTGTCCCAGTAAATCGATGGGCTGAGTTTTGCCTCACATGGCTTTGAACAAGTCGGTGTGAAGTCTGCTGACGCCTAGGGGCTCAGGGTGCTGGTTCAAGCGCAGCCACATCTTGCCGTTGGCGTCGCGATTGGCCCAAGCAATGGCCCTCGACTGCACCACAGTGCTGCGGTGTATTTGCCAGAACTGTGAGGTGTCGAGCTGTTGCAGCAAGGTTTTGATGGGCGTGCGAATCAAGTATTCGCGTTCAGCAGTGACCACGCGCACATATTTTTCGGCGGCTGCAAAAAATAACACGTCGTCCAGTGCCACACGGTGCAGCACTGTGCCGATCGACGCTTGGATGGCTTGTAAACGGGGCAACTGGACGTCACGCGTGGTGAGTGCGCGCTCGATCTGGTGGAGGGAAGTGTGCAGAGCATGGGCGCTTTGTTCGGTACTGACTGCCGCAACAGGTGCTCGTTGCAGTCGTTCGATGGTGCGTGCCAGTCGCTCTGTTCGCACAGGTTTGACCAAGTAGTCCAGCGCTTGGGCTTCAAACGCTTGCAATGCGTATTGGTCATACGCCGTCACAAACACGATGTGAGGCAACGCATGCGTATCTGGCCAGTCCTCCGCCAAGGCATTGGCCACTTCCAATCCGTTCATGCCCGGCATGCGGATGTCCAAAAACAAAACATCAGGCAAGTGGCTCAAGGCTTGTGCATGGGCAGACACACCGTCGCGTACGTTGGCCACGATCTGAAGTTCAGGCCATAGCTGTTGCAACGCTTGCTGCAAGCTGTGCGCCAAGTGTGGCTCGTCTTCGGCGACGATAGCGCAGGGTTGCTTCATGGTGCTGCTGAGATTGGGATTTGCACCGTGACGCAAGCACCGCCCTCAACGGGAGATTCGATGAGCAAATGCGCGCGATCCCCGTACAGGGTGTGCAGCGTTGTTCGCACATGGTGCAAGCCGATGGATGTGCCGTGCGTGTTGGCTTGGGTTTGAAAACCCAAGCCGTTGTCTTGAACGCGCAAGCACAACAGATTGTTTTGCAGGTTTGTGCTGATGCGCACAAAACCGCCAGCGATTTGAGGCTCAAGCCCATGACGAATGCTGTTTTCAACCAAAGGTTGAAGAATGAGCGAAGGAATTTGGAGCGTTGCCAATTCGGGCGGCAGGTCGATTGCAAAACTCAGTCTGTGTCCCATGCGCATTTGCATCAACCGCAAATAGTCTGAGAGGCAGGCAAACTCTTGCGCTAGAGGTTGATGGCTTTGATGCGAGGCTTGCAATGTGGACCGTAAAAAGTCAGTCAAGTGGTCGAGCATGGCACACGCTTGTTGGCGATCGTGTTCAATCAATGCGCGCAAATTGGCCAATGTGTTGAACAACATGTGTGGTTCAAGCTGTGAGCGCAGCAAACGCAGCTGCGCTTGTGTGCTTTCACGCTTGATTTGTTCGGCCTTGATGCGCTGCGTGAAGTAGTAGCCAAAGCCTAGGCTAATGGTCAATGTGCCAAGCAATAGACCCATAAATTTCCCTGGGGCAATGGCCAGCAAATCTAGGGTGGACCAACCCGCGTACACGTCGCCCACCCACGTGCCTATAACATAACCCAGCAAGGTTGCGGCGCATGCAAACCAAAAATTCGACTTCTTCGCCAAAGTGCTATCTAGAAAAAAGTAGCGCAATGGGTCGTTCAAGAACCAGATGAAGCTGCTGATGGCGTAGGAGTACACCAAGGCGATGGCCAAACGGTGAGGGTCGAAATTGGCGCCTATCCATTGCAACAACGCGGTCACCAGCGCCACGGCCCAGACAATGAGCGCGCGTTGCAACAAAGGTTTGCGCTGATGGGGTGGCAGTGAGAAAGAAAAACGCATGGTCATGGCGCGAGCGAGCTCTTGAAAAAATCGGCAATGCGATCAAAAGCCCATTGTCGTTGTGCCTCTGTGAAGTTGTCGTGCGGTAACCCCCCGCGAATTTGCTGCGCAGCAATTTGCTGTGCCAGTGGTGCTGGCCAAGGCGAAAGCCAGTCAAAGTGCCCCGCCGGGGCGTTGGCGCTCAAGACAGTGCACGTGGTGCAATTTTTCAACACATGCTGGGCATGAAATTGCGGCAGCAACACCTCGTCTTTGTCGGCCGTTGTCAACCCAACAGGAATCTGGATACGCGCCAAGCTCTCGGGTGTAAATATGGCTGCCAGCGGCACCAAAGCACTCACGGCCACCACACGAGCGTCTGGGCGTGGGTCGGGGTTTTGCGCGGAAGAGGTGCGGCCACCATGGGGTGTTTTCAGATCTTCAGGCAACCACGTGTCATCGGTTTGAGAGGCGGTTTGAAACTGTCTGCGGCGTAGCGCTTGCTTGTCGGGTTGCTGGGCTAAACCGTTCATGCAAAAGCCGATGTCTTCGTCCAGGTGTTGCGCGCAGTGTCGAATCAACTGCATCATGTGCCACTGCGCCCCGGCCATCACCAAGGCGCTCACGCCGCCTGCCGACATGCCGTGTACGCCCACATGCTGCAAGTCGAGCTGCATGTTCCACGCCTTATCTTGGGCCAACCAGTCGATGGTTTCCGTGATTTCCTGAGGGCGCGTGAGCCAAGACGGTGGCCCCGCCTTGCTGAAGTCGCGGTAGTTGTCACCACGGTGTTCGGGCTGCGCCACCACAAACCCCGCACGCGCGAGTGTGGCGGCCAAGGTGAAGTCGCTCAAAGCGCTGCCGCCAGTGCCGTGGGACATGACCACCACATGGCGAGCTTGCGATGCAAGTGGTGCATTCAAGGCGACCTCAATTTCAAACGGCCCGCGCGTGGTTCGACTCACGGCGGTTTGCGTGGGATACACCAAGGTGATGTGCATGTCTTGCGTCACGACCTCGCGCATGCCCACTTGCGACCAAGCGACGGTGCTCGCGCACAGGCTGACAAGCCCAAGTGCAAGATATTTTTTCAAATGGCTGATTCTCATGATTTGACCTGCGGCATACCTCTCTGGTTGGATGTGGGCTGGCCTTGTTGACCCACCCATGCCACCACTGTGCCCGCAGACTTTGCGGGTCTCAAGCTTCTTGCGACGAACTGCAAGAACAAGGGTGTGAAATGCAAGCGTGCAGCCCACTACCGTGGCCTGATCTACACTGCCAGCCCCCTTGCGAAAGACTTTCCCCCAATGATCATCCTTGCCCCCATGGAGGGCCTGCTCGACTGCGTGCTGCGCGATGTGTTGACCCGTGTGGGCGGCATTGACCGCTGCGTGTCTGAGTTCATCCGTGTCACCAACACCTTGTTGCCCGAGCGCACGTTTTTGCGCGTGGTGCCCGAGTTGGCCAACGGCGGGCGCACACCTGCCGGTGTGCCAGTGCGCCCGCAGTTGCTGGGCTCCGACCCCGACTGCCTGGCCGACAACGCTGCCCGTGTGGCGGGTATGGGCTGCGATGGCGTGGACCTGAACTTTGGCTGTCCGGCCAAGCAAGTCAACCGCCATGGCGGCGGTGCCGCCTTGTTGCAAGACCCCGAGGTGTTGTTTCAGATCGTGCGTGCGGTGCGCCGCGCCGTGCCTGCGCACCAAGTGGTGTCGGCCAAGATGCGCCTGGGGTTTGACGACGACCGCCGTGCCGAAGCCTGCGCCCAAGCGCTGGAGGCAGGTGGGGCCAGCGAAATCGTGGTGCATGCGCGCACCAAGGCCGACGGCTATCGGCCACCGGCGTATTGGCCGCGCATTGAAGACATCCGCGCCGTGGTCAAGACCCCACTGGTGGCCAACGGTGAAATCTGGAATGTGCCCGACGCGTTGCGGGCCCGCGCCGAGTCGGGCTGTCATGCCTTGATGGTGGGGCGCGGCATCGTGACCAACCCAGGCTTGGGCCTGGCGATCAAAGCCTGGGATGCCGGTACCACCGACCCCGATGCGCCGACCGTGGGCGTGAGCTGGGACGACTTGGGGCCGCACTTGGCGGCGTTTTGGGCCATCACCTGCACCCGCATTCAGCGCCACCACCAAGCCGGGCGCTTCAAGCAGTGGCTGAACTTTTTGCGCAAGCACTACCCCCAAGCCCAAGACGCCTACATGGACTTGCGCACCGTCACCCAACCCGAGCGCATGGCCGAGTGGTTGGCGGCCAACGCAGCGCGCAAAATGGTGGCATGAAAGCACCCCCCAGACTCCAAGCCCTTGTTGACGAAGGCCTGATCGACACCGTGGTGCGACAGCTCATGAGCGGCAAAGAAGCCATGGTGTATGCGGTGCGCTGCGGCGACGACACCCGTTGCGCCAAGATTTACAAAGAGGCCACCCAGCGCAGTTTTCGCCAAGCGGTGGATTACACCGAAAACCGCAAAGTCAAAAACTCGCGTCAGGCCCGTGCCATGGCCAAAGGCACCAAGTTTGGCCGCCAAGCCCAAGAAGCCGCGTGGCAAAGCGCCGAAGTGGATGCGCTGTACCGACTGGCGGGTGCTGGTGTGCGCGTGCCCCAGCCTTACAACTTTTACGAAGGCGTGCTGTTGATGGAGCTGGTCACCGATGCCCACGGCGACGCTGCCCCGCGCCTCAACGATGTGGCCTTCACACCTGAGCAAGCCTTGCAGCACCACCGCACCCTGATTGGCGAGGTGGTGCGCATGGTGTGTGCGGGCGTGGTGCATGGGGATTTGTCGGAGTTCAACATCTTGCTGGCCGATGAGGCGGGACAAGACGTGCCCGTCATCATCGACTTGCCGCAGGCCGTTGACGCAGCGGGCAACAACCATGCGCAGCGCATGCTGCTGCGCGATGTGGCCAATTTGCGCGACTTCTTTGGCCAATTCGCCCCCGAGTTGCTGCGCACCGACTTTGGCCCTGAAATTTGGAGCCTCTACCAACAAGGTGTGTTGGCACAAGACACTGTGCTGACAGGGCGCTTCGACCGCAGCACCGCCGATGTCGACCTGAGCGCTGTGATGCGCGAGATCGACGACGCCCGTGCTGAAGACGCCGCCCGGCGACTGCGCATGCAGCAGGCCGCCACGCCTTGAGGCACAAAGCACCGTCTGCATGTGCCACGATTCATTGATTCACCCGAGATCACTGTGACCCAAGATTCCTCCATCTCCGAAGACATCCCCTTCATCCAAGAAGCCCGCGTCTGGCAGGGCGAGGGCTGGACCGCCCGCGTCATCAACAACGACGATGACGACGGCTGGGCCGTGGCCATGTTCAAAGACGGCGAAGCTGAAGCCGCCTTGGTGGGCCCCTGGACCATGGGGCGCGACAAAAAGAACCCCAAGCCCCTGGACAACAACGCGTTTCTGACCTTGGTGAAAACCGCGCACGAGTTTGTGCGCCGCCATGAGCAGCAACTGCACGCCAGCTTGCACCAGAGCCTGGACCTGAACAGCCCACAGGGCCGCCTCACGGTGCGCTTTGACATCGTGCCCGACGACGAACACCCCTACGCCCTGCTGAGTGCCTATGACGAGATGGGCGAGTGCTTGGCTGAAAAGCGTGTGCAAGCGTCGTTCAAGTTCAACCGCAGCAGCGCCCAGGTCTGGGTGGAGGGTGGCTTTTGAAAGCCTGGCAAGTCACCACCGGTGGTGTGTGTGGCTTGGTTTTGACCATTGGCTTGGCCCGTTTTGCCTACACCCCCTTGTTGCCCAGTTTGCAGGCGCAAACCGGCTTGAGTGACGCCGGGGCAGGGGCTTTGGCCGCCATCAATTACGCGGGCTACATGAGCGGCGCGTTGGCCGCCGCCTGGATTGACGACGTGCGCTGGCGCCACCGCCTCTACAGCATGGGTTTGTGGATGGCGTTGTTGACCACGGCGGCCATGGCCTTGTCCACTTGGATGCCCGCTTGGGCGCTGTGGCGCTACATCGGTGGTTTGTGCGGAGCCACGGGCATGTTGCTGGGCTCTGGCTTGGTGCTGGGGTGGTTGATGCGCCACGGCCATCGGCCCGAGTTGGGGCTGCACTTCATGGGCATTGGCTTAGGCATTGTGGTGTCGGCGCTGGGGGCTTGGGGCTTGGCACAGGTGTGGCCCGAATGGTGGCGCCAATGGGTGGCGTTTGCGGTGTTGGGCGTGGTGTTTTTTGTACCGGCCTGGATGTGGCGTCCGCCCGTGCCACCGGCGGTTGCCGCTGCGCAGGCCGATGAGGGTGTCAACACGGTCTCGCGCCGTTGGCTGTGGACCATGCTGGGCAGCTACTTTGCGGCGGGTTGGGGCTTTGTCATCAGCGCCACGTTCACCGTGGCCATGGTCGAGCGCGAACCCGCGCTCGCGGGCCAAGGCCCCTGGGCCTGGGCGCTGGTGGGTTTGGCCGCCATGCCGGCGGTGTTTGTGTGGGACCGTGTGGCACGCCGCATCGGCGACACCCGTGCCTTGCTGTTGGCCCTGGGTTTACAAACCGTGTCGGTGGTGTTGCCCGCCCTGTCGGGTTCGCTGGCAGCGGCCATGGCGGGCGCGGTGGGGTACGGCGCGACCTTCATTGGCATCGTCAGCCTGACCCTGGCGCTGGTGGGGCGACGCTCCCCCCACAACCCGGGCAAAGCCATGGCACGGCTCACGCTAAGTTATGGTGCTGCACAAATGATTGCCCCGGTGGTGGCTGGCTTGATGGCTCAAAGCACGGGCACGTTTCGTGGGGCTTTGTGGCTCACGGCTGGGGTGATGGCTGCGGGCATGGCCTTGTTGGCCACCTTGCCGGATGAGGGGTGAATGCGCTCAGCGCTCTCAAGCCCCCAAGCTTTGCAGCTGCACCAGGCCTTTGGGGGTTTGCAGCGTGGCCAACAAGTTGGCCGGGCCTTCCGCCACCGTCACGCCCTCTAAGCCAATCGCGTCATAGGCGGCTTGCAGCTTGGCCGCGCTGGGGTGTGTCACGGCCACACTTTGCAGGCTCACTCCTGAGCGCGGCAGGGTGTTGCGGGGGTGCAAACGCATCGGGTCGGTGGCCTCAGGCTTGCCCCACTGAATCAGGCTGGGCAGGGTGCCGTCGAACAGGCGTTGGCCATCGGCACGCACGCTGATTTGCCAGTTCAACACCCCTTTGGACGTGCGGCGGCTGGCCGACACGGCGGGTCCACGGTCAATGCCTTGCATGCGCAGCGCCATGCGTGCGGCTTGCATGTCAGGGGTGTTGACCACCCAGTGCACCAAGCGGGGCTCGGTTTTGACGGCGGCTTGCAGGGTGGCGTCGTCCATGTCAAACCAACGCGTCGGCTGCATTTTTTTGGGCCGCACCGCGTGCGGGTTGATGGCGATGATTTCCAAATACGCGGTGGGATAAGCCGGGGTGGCAATTTTGAACAGGCGGTTGTGGGTGCCGTATTTGTCGTGTTCGCCGCCGGGGCCGGGTGTCACACCCAAGGTGGCCTCGCACCATTGCACGCCCATTTCCAAGTTGGCGGCCAACACCACCAAGTGATCCATCTGTGTTTTCATGGGCACACCTTACCATTGGGGCCTGCGCTTTCAGCGTGCTTTGGTTAAAAACATCTCTTTCATGCATCCCACATCTTCTGACGGCGAACGCCTGTCCAAACGCGTCATGCAACTGCGTGCCTGTTCTCGCCGCGAGGCCGAGCAATACATCGAGGGCGGTTGGGTCAAGGTGGATGGCGTGGTGGTGCAAGAGCCGCAGCACCGCGTGAGTACCCAGCAGGTCAGCATCGACCCTAACGCCAGTTTGCTCAACCTGACGCCTGTCACCCTGATCCTTCACAAACCCGCCGACTGGCTGGATGGCCGTGAAGAAGACAAACCTACGCGTCACAAAACAGCCCCCAAGAATCTGCGCAGCGTGTTGACCCCGGCGCACCGCAGCACGCAAGACCGCAGTGGGGTGCGCCTGCTCAAACCCCACTTGCGAGATTTGCAATTCAGTGTGCCGCTGGAGCAGGGCGCGAGTGGCTTGGTGGTGTTCACCCAAGACTGGCGCACCCAACGCAAACTGATGGAAGACATGGCCACCATGGAGCACGAGTTGATGGTGGATGTGGTGGGTGAGGTCACGCCCGACATGCTGCGCCCCATCGAGCGTGCTTTGAAAGACGAGCGACTTCGCTTGCCTCAGGCCAAGATCAGCCTGAGCAGTTCATCGCCCGAGCGCAGCAAATTGCGCTTGGCGGTGAAGGGCTCGCACTTAGGACTGGCGTCGTACCTGTGCGAGTTGGTGGGCCTTGAAATTTTGGCGTTGCGACGCCTGCGTTTGGGGCGAGTCAACTTAGGCGATTTAGAGCCAGGAACCTGGCGCTACATGGCCAGTGACGAACGTTTTTAAGCGTGTCAGCGTATTCAAAAAAACCAGCGCTGCTGGCTAGGCCAACGGCTCAGTTGTTGGAGGCGTCGTTTTTTTCAGCTCCTGCCACACGCCGCGCACCGGTGAAGCGGCGCTCCCAATAGGCTTGGCGCATGTCTTCCACCCGCACTTGCTGGCCAGGTTTGGGGGCGTGAATGAACTTGTTGTCCCCCACATAGATGCCCACGTGGCTGAACTTTTGGCGCATGGTGTTGAAGAACACCAGGTCGCCGGGTTCTAGGTCTTTTCTGTCGATTTTTTCAGTCGCTGCCGCTTGATCGCGGGCGCGGCGGGGCAACACCAAGCCCACGCTTTGTTCGAACATCGAACGCACAAAGCCGCTGCAATCAAATCCTGTGTCAGCGTTTGTTCCACCACGGCGGTAGGGCACACCCAAAAAGCCCATGGCATTGACCACCAATTCAGAAGCTTTGTCGCCCACCGTATCCCGCAACTGGGCCATTTGGGCCAACACGCCACGGTCAGACAGGTAGCGCTCAATGTCGTCCGCCGCATTGTTGCTGGGCGCCGCATGGGCGCTGGCAACACAGCAAATGACGAGGAGGGCGCGTTTGAACATCGTGCCATTCTAACGTGCTCAGGTTTTTTGCAAGATCCAGAACTTATCGCTAAGTATTTGATTTCATTAGGGTTAATCCTTTTGTGTCGGCGTTGGGTAGGTGCCGAGCAACAACATCGTCGATACTTGCAGCTGTTTTAAATCTAACGAATACCCCGTATGTTGCTCGATGACCAAGACTCTCAACTCGTGCTGGTGGACTACCAAGCCCGCCTGATGCCAGCCATTCATGAAGGAGACCTGGTGTTGGCAAATGCCATGCGCTTGGCCCAGGCTGCACATTGGATGGAAGTGCCCACATGGGGCACCGAGCAAAACCCAGAAAAGCTGGGTCAAAACCCTGCCGAGTTGCGTGCTTTGTGCCGTCGCACCTTGCCCAAGATGAGTTTCAGCGCCTGTGCCGAAGGTTTGGTGGAGGTGTTGCGGCCCGCTGCACGTGCTGCCGGTGGCAACGCCCGCAGTTTGCCCAAGCACTTGCAAAAAGCCGTGCCACAAGACCCCAGCCGCCAAAGCATCGTCATCGCGGGGGTAGAGGCCCATGTGTGTTTGCTGCAAACGGCGTTGGAGTTGTTGGAAGAAGAGTTTGAGGTGTGGGTGGTGACCGATGCCTGCGGCTCACGCACCGAACGCAATCGCGATGCCGCGTTTGACCGCCTGGCTGGTGCTGGCGCTGAGCTGGTGACCACCGAGATGGTGCTGTTTGAGTGGTTGCGCACCGCTGAAGCGGACCCGTTCAAAGAAATTCAAGCATTGATCAAATAATCCAGCGCGGCAGACAGGCGCAAAGTCAGCTTGCTGCAAGTCCAGTCTTCTCATAATTATGAATTCAGTATGACGTCATAGAGGAGACATGAGCATGGTTGCGTACGCAGATTTTCACCGCCGTTCCATCGAGGACCGCGATGCGTTTTGGTCCGAACAGGCCCAGCACATCGACTGGAAAACACCCCCTCAGCAAATCTGCGACTACAGCAACCCGCCTTTTGCCAAATGGTTTGTCGGCGGCACCACCAACCTGTGCCACAACGCGGTGGACCGTCATCTGAAAGACCGCGCCGACCAGCCTGCGCTGATCTTTGTGTCGACCGAGACCGACCAAGAAAAAATTTATACCTACCGCGATCTGCATGCCGAAGTGCAGCGCATGGCCGCCATTTTGAAAGACCTGGGCGTGGTCAAAGGCGATCGGGTGCTGATTTACATGCCCATGATCGCTGAGGCGGCGTTTGCCATGTTGGCTTGTGCCCGTATGGGTGCCATCCACTCGGTGGTGTTTGGGGGCTTTGCCTCGCACTCGCTGGCCACACGCATTGAAGATGCGTCGCCCAAAGTCATCATCAGCGCCGACGCCGGTTCACGTGGCGGCAAAGGCGTGCCCTATAAGCCCTTGTTGGACGAGGCCATCAAGCTGTCGGCGCACAAGCCCAGTCACGTCATCATGGTCGACCGCAAGCTTGCGGCCTTCAACCCAGTGGCTGGGCGCGATGTGGACTACGCCACCGAGCGCGCCAAGCACATGGACACCCAGGTGCCCTGCGAGTGGGTGGAGTCCACCCATCCCAGCTACACGCTCTACACCTCGGGCACGACGGGCAAGCCCAAAGGCGTGCAACGTGACACGGGCGGCTACACCGTGGCGCTGGCCGCCAGCATCCCCCACATTTACCAAGGCAAGCCCGGTGGCACTTTCTTTTGCACCAGCGACATTGGTTGGGTGGTGGGCCACAGCTACATCATCTACGGCCCACTGATTGGTGGCATGGCCACCATCATGTACGAAGGCTTGCCCATCCGTCCCGATGGGGGCATCTGGTGGAGCCTGGTTGAAAAGTACAAAGTCAACGTCATGTTCAGTGCGCCCACGGCCATTCGCGTGCTCAAAAAGCAAGACCCGGCGCTGCTCACCAAGTACGACCTCTCGAGCTTACAAGCCCTGTTCTTGGCAGGCGAGCCGCTGGATGAACCCACGGCCAAGTGGATTTCCGAAGGTTTGGGCGGCAAACCCATCATCGACAACTACTGGCAAACCGAAACTGGCTGGCCCATTCTGACCATCTGCAATGGCGTGGAAAAAGCCCCCAGCAAGTTTGGCTCGCCTGGCAAAGCGGTCTATGGCTACAACGTCAAGCTGGTGGACGACCAAACAGGGCTGGAGTTGACCGGTGCCAATCAAAAAGGCGTGCTGACCATCGAAGGTCCGCTGCCCCCAGGCAACCTGCAAACCATATGGGGGGACGACAAGCGTTTCGTCAGCACCTACTGGAACACCGTGCCCAACAAACTGGTGTACAGCACTTTCGACTGGGCGGTGCGGGACGAAGATGGTTACTTCTTCATCTTGGGTCGCACCGACGATGTGATCAACGTGGCCGGTCACCGCCTAGGCACCCGTGAGATCGAAGAGAGCATTTCCAGCCACCCCAACATCGCCGAAGTCGCGGTGGTCGGTGTGGCCGACCAGCTCAAAGGCCAGGTGGCCATGGCTTTCGCCATTGCCAAAGACGCCTCGGCCCTGGGCGACCCTGCTGCGCGCTTGAAGCTCGAAGGCGAGGTCATGAAGGTGGTGGACTCGCAACTCGGCGCGGTGGCGCGTCCATCGCGGGTGTTGTTTGTCACGGCCTTGCCCAAAACGCGCAGCGGTAAATTGCTGCGTCGCGCCATTCAGGCGGTGTGTGAAAAGCGTGATCCGGGTGACCTGACCACCATCGATGATCCAACGGCCTTGAAGCAAATTCAGGATCAAATAGCCTGACAGCAGACTGAATCCCACACAAATAAAGATCGCGGGCACGCCGCGGATCGATGGCACAATGTTGGATGTTTTCAGGCCCTTCCAGCCACTAACGCATCCGCCAATCGGTTCAGCCGTGTCGCGGAAGGTTTTTTTCAACCAGCTAATGTTCCCTGAAGGGGAACGGAGGTCAGCGCAATGAGCGAGACAAACGTCTACCAAGCCTATTCAGGCAACACCTATCTGTTCGGGGGCAATGCTCCGTACGTCGAAGAGATGTACGAGAACTACTTGGCCAACCCCGGCAGCGTCCCAGATTCTTGGCGTGAATACTTCGATGCACTGCAGCACGTGCCCGCAGTCGATGGCACCCATGCCAAAGACGTGCCCCACTTGCCCGTCATCAACGCCTTTGCTGAGCGCGCCAAAGCTGGCGGCACCAAGGTGGTCATGGCCAGTGCCGACGCCGAAATGGGCCGCAAGCGCACCGCTGTGCAACAACTCATTGCCGCTTACCGCAACGTCGGCCAACGCTGGGCTGACCTCGACCCCTTGAAGCGCACCGAGCGTCCGGCCATTCCTGATCTCGATCCCTCTTTCTACGGCTTCACCGATGCCGACCAAGAAACCGTGTTCGACACCAGCAACACCTTTTTTGGCAAGAACAACATGTCCTTGCGCGAGCTGCTCAATGCACTGCGCGAAACCTATTGCGGCACCTTGGGTGCTGAGTACATGTACGCCACCGACCAAGGTGAAAAGCGTTGGTGGCAACAAAAGTTGGAAAGCATCCGCAGCAAGCCCAACTTCAATGCCGACAAGAAAAAGCACATCCTCGATCGCTTGACCGCCGCTGAAGGCTTGGAGCGCTACTTGCACACCAAGTACGTGGGGCAAAAGCGCTTCTCGCTCGAAGGTGGCGAGAGCTTCATTGCATCCATGGACGAACTGATCCAACTCGCGGGCGCCAAGGGCGTACAAGAAGTGGTGATCGGCATGGCCCACCGTGGCCGCTTGAACGTGTTGGTCAACACCATGGGCAAGTTGCCTGCGGATCTGTTTGCCGAGTTCGACCACACCGCACCCGAAGAATTGCCTGCCGGTGACGTGAAATACCACCAAGGTTTCAGCTCTGACGTGAGCACCGCGGGTGGTCCCGTGCACCTGTCGCTGGCGTTCAACCCCTCACACCTGGAAATCGTCAACCCTGTGGTTGAAGGCTCTGTGCGCGCACGCATGGACCGTCGTGACGACCCCACGGGTAGCCAAGTGCTGCCTGTGTTGGTCCACGGCGATGCCGCTTTTGGCGGCCAAGGTGTCAACCAAGAAACTTTTGCATTGGCCCAAACCCGTGGTTATTCCACGGGTGGCACGGTGCACATCATCATCAACAACCAAATCGGTTTCACCACATCAGACCCCCGTGACATGCGCTCCAGCGTGTTCTGCACCGACATCGTCAAGATGGTCGAAGCACCGGTCTTGCACGTCAACTCCGACGATCCTGAGACCGTGGTGTTGGCCACGCAGCTGGCGCTGGAATACCGCATGGCCTTCCGCAAGGACGTGGTGGTCGACATCGTGTGTTTCCGCAAGTTGGGCCACAACGAGCAAGACACCCCAGCGCTGACCCAGCCGCTGATGTACAAAAAAATCACAGCCCACCCTGGCACTCGCAAACTGTTTGCCGACAAATTGGCGGCTCAAGGTTTGGGTGACGGTTTGGGCGACGAGATGGTCAAAACTTACCGTGCCGCTTTGGACGCTGGCAAGAACACCACCGACCCTGTGTTGACCAACTTCAAAACCAAGTTCACCGTGGACTGGGCGCCTTTCTTGGGCAAGAAGTGGACCGACGCGGGCGACACCGCCATCCCAATGGCCGAGTGGAAACGCTTGGCTGAGCGCGTGACACACATCCCTGAGTCCGTCACCCCGCACCAGTTGGTGAAAAAGGTGTACGACGACCGCGCTGCGATGGGCCGTGGTGAAGTTCCTGTGGATTGGGGTATGGGCGAGCACATGGCGTTCGCCTCCTTGGTGGCCAGCGGCTACCCGGTGCGTCTGTCGGGCGAAGATTGCGGCCGTGGCACTTTCACCCACCGCCATGCCGTGATTCACGACCAAAAGCGTGAAAAGTGGGATACAGGCACCTATGTGGCCTTGCAAAACGTGGCTGACAAACAAGCCCCGTTTGTGGTGATCGATTCGATCTTGTCTGAAGAAGCTGTGCTGGGCTTTGAATACGGCTACGCCTCCAACGACCCCAACACCATGGTGATCTGGGAAGCCCAGTTCGGCGACTTCGCCAACGGCGCCCAAGTGGTGATTGACCAGTTCATTGCCTCAGGCGAAGTCAAGTGGGGCCGCGTCAACGGCCTGACCTTGATGCTGCCACACGGCTACGAAGGTCAGGGCCCAGAGCACAGCTCGGCACGCTTGGAGCGTTTCATGCAATTGGCGGCTGACACCAACATGCAGATCGTGCAGCCCACCACGGCCAGCCAGATCTTCCACGTGTTGCGTCGCCAAATGGTGCGCGACTTGCGCAAGCCTTTGATCATCTTCACACCGAAGTCGCTGCTGCGTAACAAAGACGCCACATCGCCTGTGTCTGAGTTCACCAAAGGCAGCTTCCAGACCGTGATTCCTGAGAACAAAGCGCTCAAGGCC
Source organism: Limnohabitans sp. JirII-29 (assembly GCF_003063395.1). NCBI lineage: Bacteria > Pseudomonadati > Pseudomonadota > Betaproteobacteria > Burkholderiales > Comamonadaceae > Limnohabitans > Limnohabitans sp. JirII-29. The sequence goes on along the minus strand of NZ_NESB01000003.1, from coordinate 263,932 downwards.
GACAAGGTCAAACGCGTGTTGGCTTGCTCAGGCAAGGTCTACTACGACTTGGTGAAAAAGCGCGAAGAGTTGGGTGCTGACGACGTCGCGATTTTGCGCGTGGAACAGCTCTACCCCTTCCCGCACAAAGCCTTTGCGGCCGAACTCAAGAAATACCCCAACGCCACTGAGTTGGTGTGGACGCAAGACGAGCCACAAAACCAAGGTGCTTGGTTCTTCGTGCAGCACTACATCCACGAGAACATGAGCGCAGGTCAAAAACTGGGCTACTCAGGTCGTGCCGCTTCGGCGTCGCCTGCTGTGGGTTATTCACACCTGCATCAAGAGCAACAAAAAGCGCTGGTTGAAGGCGCGTTTGGCAAGCTCAAAGGCTTCGTGCTGACCAAGTAAACCTCGTTCCAGAATAAAGAAACAAATCCAGAAAGAATTCATATGGCTATCGTAGAAGTCAAAGTTCCGCAGTTGTCCGAGTCCGTGGCCGAGGCCACCATGTTGCAGTGGAAAAAGAAAGTCGGTGACTCTGTTGCGGCTGACGAAATCCTGATCGAAATCGAAACTGACAAAGTGGTGCTCGAAGTGCCCGCACCTGCCGCAGGTGTGTTGGCTGAAATCGTGGTGGCCGATGGCGGCACCGTGGCTGCTGAGCAGCTGATTGCCCGCATCGACACCGATGGCAAAGTGGCTGCTGTAGCGCCCGCCGCTGCACCTGCCGCAGCCCCAACTGCAGCGGCACCTGTGGCCGCTACAGCTGCTGCATCCACCAGCAAAGCCGGCGTGGCCATGCCCGCTGCTGCCAAGCTGATGGCCGACAACAACCTGGCTGCTGGCTCAGTGTCTGGCACCGGCAAAGATGGCCGCGTCACCAAAGGTGATGTGTTGGCCGCCGTGGCTGTTCCAAGCGCCATTCCGACGGGCGCACCCACCAAGGCATTGCCACAAGTGGCTGCTCCTGCTGCCGTGAACTTGGGCGATCGTCCTGAGCAGCGCGTGCCCATGACACGTTTGCGTGCGCGCGTGGCCGAGCGTTTGTTGCAGTCGCAGTCGACCAACGCCATCTTGACCACCTTCAACGAAATCAACATGGCCCCGGTCATGGAGATGCGCAAGCGCATGCAAGAGCGTTTCGAAAAAGAACACGGCGTCAAGTTGGGCTTCATGAGCTTCTTCGTCAAGGCAGCGGTGCATGCCTTGAAGAAATTCCCCGTGTTGAACGCCTCGGTCGATGGCAACGACATCGTCTACCACGGCTACTTTGACATCGGTATCGCCGTGGGTTCGCCCCGTGGTTTGGTGGTGCCTATCCTGCGCAACGCCGACCAAATGAGCTTTGCCGACATCGAGAAAAAGATTGCTGAATTTGGTGCCAAAGCCAAAGACGGCAAGCTGGGCATGGAAGAGATGACCGGCGGCACCTTCTCCATCAGCAACGGTGGCACCTTCGGCTCCATGATGTCGACCCCGATCATCAACCCACCCCAATCGGCCATTTTGGGCGTGCACGCGACCAAAGACCGCGCCATGGTGGAAAACGGCCAAGTGGTGGTTCGCCCCATGAACTACTTCGCCATGTCCTATGACCACCGCATCATCGACGGTCGCGAAGCCGTGCTGGGCTTGGTCGCCATGAAAGAAGCACTGGAAGACCCAGCACGTCTGTTGTTTGACATCTAACCACCCCCGTTTACGGCGCACTGCGTGTCGCCGAATCCCCCCTCGAGGGGGCCAACCCAGCGGCCTGGCCAAGCCAGTTCCGCGGGTTGTTTGAAACATCAAAGGACGCATATGAGTAATCAATTTGACGTGGTCGTCATCGGCGCTGGCCCCGGTGGCTACATCGCCGCCATCCGTGCCGCCCAGCTGGGCTTTCAAGTGGCTTGTATCGATGAGTGGCAAAACGCAGCCGGTGGTCCAGCCCCTGGCGGCACATGCACCAACGTGGGCTGCATTCCTTCCAAGGCTTTGCTCCAATCGAGCGAGCACTTTGACCATGCCAACCACCACTTTGAAGAGCACGGCATCAGCGCCACTGGCGTGAAGATGGACGTGACCAAGATGATTGCCCGCAAGGACAATGTCGTGAAGCAAAACAACGACGGCATCTTGTACCTGTTCAAAAAGAACAAGGTCACGTTCTTCCACGGTCGTGGCAGCTTTGCGGCCAAGGCCGAAGGCGGCTACGAGATCAAAGTGGCCGGCAAAACCGAAGAGTCCATCACCGGCAAACACATCATCATCGCCACGGGTTCGAGCGCACGCGCTTTGCCTGGTGTGCCGTTTGACGAAGTGAATGTGCTGTCCAACGACGGCGCTTTGCGCATCGGTGCGGTGCCCAAGAAATTGGCCCTGATTGGCTCAGGCGTGATTGGTTTGGAGATGGGGTCGGTCTGGCGCCGTCTGGGTGCTGACGTCACCATCCTCGAAGGTCTGCCGACCTTCTTGGGCGCTGTGGACGAACAAATCGCCAAAGAAGCCAAAAAAGCCTTCGACAAGCAAGGCTTGAAGATTGAACTCGGCGTCAAAGTCGGTGAGATCAAGAATGGCAAAAAAGGCGTGTCGGTGGCTTACACCAACGCCAAAGGCGAAGCTGTCACGCTGGATGCCGACAAACTGATCGTCTCCATCGGTCGCGTGCCCAACACCACGGGTTTGAACGGTGAAGCCGTGGGCCTGCAAGTGGACGAGCGTGGTGCCATCGTGGTCGACGCTGACTGCAAAACCAACTTGCCCGGCGTGTGGGCGGTGGGTGACGTGGTGCGTGGCCCCATGTTGGCCCACAAGGCCGAAGAAGAGGGCGTGGCTGTGGCTGAACGCATTGCCGGTCAACACGGCCATGTCAACTTCAACACCATTCCCTGGGTCATCTACACCAGCCCTGAGATCGCATGGGTCGGTCGCACCGAGCAGCAACTCAAGGCTGACGGCGTGTCCTACAAGGCGGGCACCTTCCCCTTCTTGGCCAACGGTCGTGCCCGTGCTTTGGGCGACACCACGGGCATGGTCAAGTTCTTGGCCGATGCCAAGACCGACGAAATCTTGGGCGTTCACATCGTGGGCCCTATGGCCAGCGAGCTGATTGCTGAGGCTGTGGTGGCGATGGAATTCAAGGCCTCGGCTGAAGACATCGCGCGCATTTGCCATGCCCACCCATCGTTGAGCGAAGCTACCAAAGAAGCGGCCTTGGCCGTGGATAAGCGCACACTGAACTTCTAAGCCTTATCGGCTCATGTTCAGTAAGGGAACCCGCCAGAGATGGCGGGTTTTTTGATTTAAAAATCCAAGTCAATCAACCCTTCGTACCGAGCCGCGCAAGGTCCAAGGCACAATACCCCCGCTATGTCAGTGCATCAAAACTACCAACGAGAACTCCAAGCCCGCGGCTTTCAAAGCGACCCTGCGCAGTTGCGTGCGATTGACGAATTAGAGCGTTGCGCCACCGAGTGGGCGGCCTACAAAACCAAACGTTCCAGCAAGCTCAAAAAGTTGGTGAACCGTCCGCCCATTCCACGTGGTGTTTACATGTACGGCGGGGTCGGACGCGGCAAGAGCTTTTTGATGGATTGTTTTTTCGATGCTGTGCCGATTCAGCGCAAGACGCGCTTGCACTTTCACGAGTTCATGCGCGAGGTTCATCGCGAGTTGCGCGAACTGTCTGGCACGGCCAATCCCTTGCAAATCTTGGGGCAAAAAATTGCCAAGCGTTACAAGCTGATTTGCTTTGACGAATTCCATGTGGCTGAAATCACCGACGCCATGATCTTGCATCGGCTGCTCGATGCCTTGTTTGACAACGGGGTGGGCTTTGTCACCACCTCCAACTTCAAACCCGACGATTTGTATCCCAACGGCCTGCACCGTGACCGCATCTTGCCGGCCATCGCCTTGTTGAACCAGCAGTTGGAAGTGATCAACGTCGACAACGGCACCGATTACCGCCGTCGTGTGTTGGAGCAGGTCGACCTGTACCACACGCCTTTGGGCCCCCAGGCCGATGCGGCCATGACCGATGCCTTCAACCGCTTGGCGGAGTGCCCTGACGAAGACCCGGTGTTGCACATCGAGTCGCGCGAAATCAAGGCACGTCGGCGCGCGGGTGGTTTGGTGTGGTTCGACTTTAAAACCCTGTGTGGTGGCCCACGTTCGCAAAACGATTACCTTGAAATTGCCACGCAGTTTCACACCGTCATGCTCAGCGATGTGCCTTTCATGCCGGTGAACAAAGCGTCCGAGGCGCGACGCTTCACATGGTTGGTGGATGTGCTGTACGACCGCCGTGTCAAGCTCATCATGTCGGCAGCGGTGCCACCCGAGCAGCTCTACACCGAAGGTCCTCTGGCGCACGAGTTCCCGCGCACCGTCTCGCGTTTGAACGAAATGCAGTCAGCCGAATTCTTGGCGTTGGAGCGCCGCACGGTGGATACGGCGCTGACATGACCCGTGGTTTGATTTTTTGGCTTCTGTGGGCGGCTGCTTGCGCTGCACAGGCGCAATGGCCCAGCGAAGCCGAACGACAGGCCGAAAGCAGTCGACTCGACATGCGACGTCAGCAGTTGGAGGACACCTACAACCAAGACATGCGCCTGTGCTACCAGCAGTTCAATGTGACCAGTTGTCGCTTGCAAGCACGTGACCGTCGCATCGAAGCCAACGTCGAGCTGCGCAAAGAAGAGTTGGCGCTCAAAGACCTGGAGCGACGCATCAAAGCCGAGCAAGCCGCGCAGCGCATGGCTGACAGAAACAACGAAGCACAGCAACAGCAAGCCCAACGTGAACGCGAGCAAGCGGTGCAAAACGCGCAAGCACGTGCGCAACGTCAAGTAGAAAAACAGGCCGAGCACGATGCCAAAGGTGGCGAGCGCGAAGCTTATGAACGCAAACAACGCGAGGCCCAAGCCCACCGTGACAATCTTGAAAAGAAACGACGTGAACGCGACAAACCGCCTGCGGCCCCATTGCCTGTGCCAGGGGCCTCACGATGAGTCATGAAAACCTGCGCTCGCCCGAGCGCCAACTCATTGAGTTGCGCATGGAGCATGCCGATTTGAATGCCAGCATCGACCGCTTGAGTGAGATGGTGCCGCAAGACGAGTTGATGCTGCGCCGACTCAAAAAACGCCGCTTGAGTTTGCGCGATCAGATTCAGCAGATCGAGCGCGATCTCGAACCCAAAGAGCCTGCCTGATGGACAACCCGTTGCGCGACATGGTGCAAGAAGCCTTCGCACCGCTGGGGGTGTTGGCCCGTGCCACGGATCAGTTTCAACCCCGTCAGGGCCAAACCGATATGGCGTTGGCGGTGGCCGATGTGGTGGCACACGGTGGCAGCTTGGTGGTGGAGGCGGGCACAGGCGTGGGAAAAACCTTTGCCTATCTGGTGCCAGCCTTGCTCAGTGGCGAACGCGTGTTGTTGTCCACCGCCACCAAAGCTTTGCAAGACCAATTGTTTGCGCGTGATTTGCCGCGCTTGGTACAAGCCTTGAATCTGCCGGTGCGCTTGGCCTTGCTCAAAGGGCGCAGCAGCTATTTGTGTACCCACCGCCTGGAGATGGCGCGCCAAAGCAGCAGCCTGCCCGACCGCACCACGGTGCATTTGTTGGCCAAAGTCGAAACCTGGTCGCACGCGACCACCACCGGCGACTTGGCCGAACTGCCGGGGCTGGACGAGCGTTCGCCCTTGATTCCGTTGATCACCTCCAACCGCGACAACTGCCTGGGCTCGCAGTGCCCCAAGTTCAAGAGCTGTCACGTCAATGCGGCCCGTCGCGAAGCCCTGGGCGCCGATGTGGTGGTCATCAACCACCATTTGTTTTTTGCCGACATGGCGGTGCGTGAAAGCGGCATGGCCGAGTTGCTGCCCACGGTGCGTGTGGTCATCTTCGATGAGGCACACCAGCTCAACGAAACCGGGGTTCAGTTTTTAGGCCACCAGTTGGGCACCGCCCAATTGCTCGACTTGACGCGGGACATGTTGGCCACCGGCTTACAGTTGGCCCGAGGTCTGGCCGATTGGCAAGGTGTTTCCTCCTTGCTGGAACGTGCCACGCGTGAACTGCGCTTGGTGGCGGGCAAGCGCCCCGGCGCACTCAAGTTGCGCTGGACGGGCGATGCCCCCGAGGGCATTCACCCAGAGGCCTGGAGTTTGGCGTTGCAAGACCTCGGTGCGGCCTGTGTGCAGGCCTTGCGTGCCCTGGAAACCGTGAGTGAGTTGGCCCCCGACTTTGTGCGCATGTTTGAGCGTGTGGCTGACATTGCGCAACAAGTGGATGCCTTTTTGAAGCCCTGCGCGCCCGAAGCGGTACGCTGGGTCGATGTGACCGCGTCGCAAATGCGTTTGATGGAGGCCCCATTGGACATTGCCCAGAGCGTGCGCGACAAACTGATGTCCGCCAAACCGCAAGACGCATCCACGTCAGGTGCCACCACCGACGAGCGTGCGCGTGCTTGGGTGTTCACTTCTGCCACGCTGGGCGACGACGAAGGTCTGACGTGGTTCACCGAACCGTGTGGTCTGGAGTCGGCCAAGGTGTTGCGCGTCAGCAGCCCCTTTGATTACCCCAACCAGGCCAGTGTGTATGTGCCGCGCCACGTGGTGCGCCCGAATGACCCGGCGCACAGCGCGCAAGTGGCCCAGTTGGCCAGTGATGCGGTGCGTCGTATAGGGGGGCGTACCTTGGTGCTGACCACCACCTTGCGCGCCTTGCGTGCCATTGGCGAGTTGATGAAGCAGCAGCTCGATGGCAGCGGCATTGAGGTCTTGGTGCAAGGCGAGTGGCCCAAGCGTCATTTGATGGAGCGCTTTCGCGAAGGCGCACAGGCGGGCGAGGGCGGTTGCGTGTTGGTGGCCTCGGCCACGTTTTGGGAAGGCTTTGATGTGCCTGGCGATGCGCTGCAACTGGTGGTGATCGACAAGCTGCCGTTCCCGCCTCCCAACGACCCCTTGGTGGAAGCGCGCAGCAAGCGTTTAGAGGCCCAAGGTCGCAGCGCGTTCAACGACTACTTTGTGCCCGAGGCGGTGGTGGCTTTGAAGCAGGGTGCCGGACGTTTGATTCGCCGCGAAACCGACCAGGGTTTGCTGGTGTTGTGTGACAACCGCTTGGTCACCACGGGCTATGGCAAGCGTTTGATGGCGGCCATGCCGCCGATGCGTCGCTTGGAGAGCGAGGCTGACTTGGCTCAAGCGCTCGAAGCGCTCAAGCTGGCCGCGCTCACCACAGCTTCCACCACGGCTTTTTAGCCGCTGCAGCGCGCTCTGGGTACAAGAGCGTGCTGTCAGGGTAGGTGGTCTCGAGCACGCGGCGGGTGTCGTCGCGCAATTGCTCCAGACCCAAACGGTCATACGACTGCACCATGATGAACAAGGCTTCTTCCACCGCCGGCACATCACGGTATTCATTGACGGTGATCTGGGCTCTGTTGATGGCTGCCACATATGCCCCACGCTTGAAGTAGTAGCGCGCCACGTACACGTTGGAGCGTGCCAGCGAGTTCTTGATGTAGGCCATGCGCAAGCGTGCGTCCGGGCTGTACTTGGAGTCTGGGAAGCGCGTGGTCAATTCGCGAAATGCTTCAAACGAATCTTTGGCTTGCTTGGGGTCGCGTTCAGCCAAGTCTTGGTTGGTCAATGACGAGAAAAGCCCTAAGTTGTCATTGAAGTTCACCACGCCCTTGAGGTAGAGCGCGTAGTCCAGCGCTGGGCTGGCCGGGTGGAGTTTGATGAAGCGGTCGAGCGTGGCCACGGCCTGCACTGGCTCGCTGGTTTTGTACTGTGCCCATGCTTTGTCGAGTTGTGCTTGCTGCGCCAAGGCGGTGCCTGCGGCGCGGCCTTCCAGTTTTTCGTAGTAGCCAATGGCTTTGTCATAGGCACCCGCAGCCATCTCGTCTTTGGCTTCGCTGTAGAGCTTGTCCACGCTCCAGTTCGCGGTGGCATCTTTCTCTGCGGCACAGCCAGACAAAAGAATGGCACAGACCAAGCCGAAAGCCATCCACACCACCGATAATTTGAGTCGTAACACCACAGGCTACTTTCTTGAAGCAAAGACAAACCATTCTATCGGCTCAGCCGCACTCTCTTGTCCCAACCGAGGAGGATGCTTTGCTGGACGACACCGTCGATGTGGTAGACGGCCCCGAAGTGGAATGGCGTGAGTTGGATATTCCGACCACCCTGCACGGCGAGCGCTTAGACCGTGCGCTGGCGATCTTGTTGCCTGAGTTTTCACGCAGTTTTTCTCAGCAGCTCTTGAGCGAGGGTTGCGTCAGCAGTCTGCTGCCTGAGTCCCGGGTGGTCAGCAAGGCTTCTGCCCGCGTACGAATGGGGGAACGCTACCGAGTCACCTTGCGTCCCACACCGCAAAGCCAAGCCTTCAAACCCGAGGCCATGGATTTGAACGTGGTCTACCAGGATGACGACCTGCGTGTGATCCACAAGCCTGCCGGTTTGGTGGTCCACCCCGCCCCTGGTAACTGGAGCGGTACCTTGCTCAATGGCTTGTTGGCCTTGGACCCACAAGCGGTCATGCTGCCTCGGGCAGGTATCGTGCACCGCTTGGACAAAGACACCAGCGGCTTGATGGTGGTGGCACGCAGCCGACGCTGCATGGACGCCTTGGTCACCATGATCGGTGCGCGCGAGGTGCATCGCGAGTACTTGGCCGTGGCCTACCGCACCTGGAATGGCGCGAAGCGTCGCGAGGTGGAGGCTGCGGTGGGCCGTGACTCGCGTAATCGCTTGCGCATGGCGGTGGTCGATTTGACCCGCCAAAGTGGCAAAGAAGCCCACACCACGTTTGACTGTCTGGACACGCAAGACGACGCATGTCTGGTGCAATGCACGCTGCACAGCGGTCGCACCCATCAAATTCGGGTACACATGGCGCACATTGGACATCCCCTGTTGGGTGACTCCTTGTACGCGGGGCCCATGAATATGGGCATTGCCCGCCAAGCCTTGCATGCGTTTCGCTTGAGCTTTGCGCATCCCATCACCGGCCAGCCCATGGTGTTTGAGGCACCTTTGCCAACTGACATGACGTCTTTGTTGGCTGCAATGAAGCTGCACAGTCCTGAACAAGCCTGATTCGGCGTCTGCCAGTACAATCAGGGCTCACGCTTGTGAAAGCGGTGAGCCCTTTGGCTCTGACTTGCGATTGCTCTTAAACCCAGGTGGGCCTCCCCCTGTTGCATTGCCACCCACCGCCCCGAGACAGATTTTCGGGGCCCATCCTTCAATCATGACCCCGGAAACAGCAGACGATGAATACCGTCGATGCCAAGCGTGTCCTTGAGACCGCGTTGATTTGTTCGCACCAACCGCTGCCCGTGCGTGAGCTGCGCGTTCTGTTCCAAGACGCGCTGGGTGCCGACACGATCAAAACCTTGTTGGAAGACCTGCAACAAGACTGGGCCCAGCGTGGCGTGGAATTGGTGGAGGTGGCCACCGGTTGGCGCTTTCAAAGCCGCCCCCAGATGCGCGAGTACCTGGATCGCTTGAACCCCGAGAAGCCCCCCAAATACAGCCGTGCCGCCATGGAAACATTGGCCATCATTGCCTACCGTCAACCGGTGACGCGCGGTGACATGGAAGACATCCGGGGTGTGACCATCAACTCTTTGGTGCTCAAGCAGCTCGAAGACCGCGGTTGGGTGGAGGTGATTGGCCACCGTGAAACCGTGGGGCGTCCCTCCCTGTATGCCACCACGCGCCAGTTTCTGGACGACTTAGGCTTGGCTTCACTGGATCAACTGCCGATCTACGACACCGCGCAAGCGCAGGCCAATGCCTTTGCCCGCTTGAGCGACGAAGCGCCCGAGTCTCAAATGCTGATGGCGCTTGAAGATGCGGTGAATGCCCAGAACAACCCTGTCATCGTTGAAGCCCCTGTCTTGCTGGAGACCGCACTGGCGCAGGTTGACGCCAGTCTGGCTGAGGCCTTGCCCAATGACACCCCCTCATCCGCTGTCACCAGCGAACCGATAGACCCTGTTGAACCTGCCTCAGACGGCGAAGAAGAACCCCATGCATCCTGAAAACCACGACGACGGGGCCACGCTGCCCCACGAGCCGGTGATCGAGTTCGCCGACGTCGTGTCGGGCGAATTTGACGTCGAAGCCACCCGCGAAGACGACCTGCCCAGCAAACGCGTGCTGCTGCCCCAACCCGAGTCGCCCAAGCTGCACAAGGTGTTGGCGCAGTCGGGCATGGGTTCGCGCATTGAGATGGAAAAACTCATTGCCGAAGGCCATGTGTTGGTCAACAACGAGCCCGCCCACGTGGGGCAGCGAGTTCAGTTTGGCGACCAAATCAAGGTCAATGGCAAACAACTCAAAGTGCGCATTGCGCCGCCGCCTCCGCGTGTGATTGCGTACCACAAGCCTGCGGGCGAAGTGGTGACCAATGACGACCCGCAAAATCGTCCGACCGTGTTCCGCCGTTTGCCGCGCCTGTACCAAGGCAAGTGGCAGTCGGTCGGGCGCCTGGACTTGAACACCGAAGGCTTGCTGCTGTTCACCAGCTCGGGCGAGTTGGCCAACCAATTGATGCACCCGCGCTTTGGCTTGCAACGTGAATACGCCGTGCGCTCCTTGGGCAAACTCAGCATGGAGCAAAAGCAACAACTCATTGACGGCATTCAGCTTGACGATGGCCCGGCCCAGTTTGGCTCCATCGAAGAAGGCGGCGGCGAAGGATCTAACTGCTGGTACCGCGTGACCATTTCGGAAGGCCGCAACCGCGAGGTGCGCCGCATGTTTGAAGCGGTGGGCCACGCGGTCAGCCGTTTGATTCGCATTCGTTACGGCGCCATGGTGCTGCCACGTGGCTTGAAACGTGGCGCATTCGTGGAGTTGGGCGAGCGCGACATCCGCGCCCTGATGGAAGCTGCCGGTGCCCAAGCGCCGCTGGAAAGCGGGCCCGCCCACAACCACCGCACCGAGCGCGCCAGCAGCCGTCGTCGCGGCAACAGTGTGGGGCCGCGTCCTTCCTACCCGCGTGCGCCAGAAGAACGCAATACGGGGCCAGAGCGCCTGGTGCGTACCGAACGCAAGCGGGGCGGCAAGAACACGCAGGCACCTGTGCGTGATGCCCAGCCCGATCCGATGAAAACCTCGGTGGGCTACATCGGCGCCGATAGTTTTGACATGGAACGCCAGCGCAAACAAGCCGGCCAGCGAGCCTTCAAAGCAGGTTTGGTGCGAGGTGGCAAACCCGCAACTGGACCGCGTCCGCCTTCAGGCCCCAAGCGTGGCGGGCGAGGTTCGCGCTGATCACCCGCATGCCTGTGGGTAAACCCCTTTGGGCAACGCAGAACGGTTAAAATAGCGGGCTTCGCACTTGACGAACCAAAGTTTCTAAAACAACTCCATAGGAAAAAAGTAAATGACCATCGAACGCACCCTCTCCATCATCAAGCCTGACGCTGTGGCCAAGAACGTGATCGGCCAGATCTACGCTCGTTTCGAAGCCGCTGGCTTGAAAGTGATCGCTGCTCGCATGGCCCACCTGTCACGTGGCGAAGCCGAGGCTTTTTACGCCGTGCACAAAGAGCGTCCTTTCTTCAAAGACTTGGTGGACTTCATGGTCTCTGGCCCCGTCATGATCCAAGTGTTGCAAGGTGAGAACGCGATTTTGAAAAACCGCGACCTGATGGGCGCGACCGATCCGAAGAAAGCTGCTGCTGGCACCATCCGTGCTGACTTTGCAGACAGCATCGATGCCAACGCTGTGCACGGCTCTGACGCCGCTGAAACCGCTGCGGTTGAAATCGCTTTCTTCTTCGCTGGCATGAACGTTTACGGTCACTAAGAGGCAAACGGTGATGCTGCTTTTGGCAGCTTCATCACAGCACACACATGACGGCCAACCTGCTTGACTTTGATCTCGACGGTTTGGCCGTTTTTTGTGAGCGCCTGGGTGAAAAGCGCTTCCGCGCCACCCAGCTGTTTCGCTGGATCCACCAAAAGGGCGCGCAAGATTTTGACCAGATGAGCGATCTGGCCAAGTCCTTGCGTGAAAAGCTCAAAACCTGTGCCCAGGTTCAGCCCCTGACCCCCATTTCGCAACACGACTCTGCTGACGGCACCATCAAGTGGCTGTTCGACGTGGGAGACGGCAACGCCGTCGAAACCGTGTTCATTCCAGAAGATGACCGAGGCACTTTGTGCGTCTCATCTCAGGCTGGTTGTGCGGTGGGCTGTCGTTTTTGCTCCACCGGTCACCAAGGCTTCAGCCGCAATTTGACGGCGGGCGAAATCATTGCGCAGCTGTGGTTTGCTGAGCATTTCCTGCGCAAAAAATTCAACACCACCGAGCGCGTGATCTCTAACGTGGTGATGATGGGCATGGGCGAGCCACTGCAAAACTACCATGCCTTGGTGCCTGCTTTGCGCACCATGCTGGACGACCATGGCTACGGTTTGTCGCGCCGTCGTGTCACCGTATCCACCTCGGGCGTGGTGCCCATGATGGACCGTTTGGGCGACGACTGTCCCGTGGCGTTGGCTGTGTCGCTGCACGCGCCCACTGACGCATTGCGTGACAACTTGGTGCCACTCAATCGCAAGTACCCCTTGCATGAGCTGATGGATGCTTGCCGTCGCTATTTGGCCCATGCACCGCGCGACTTCATCACCTTCGAATACTGCATGCTCGATGGCGTCAACGACCAGCCTGAACATGCCCAGGCCTTGATCGATTTGGTCAAGCCCAAGCGTGGCGCTGGCGAGCCGGTGCCGTGCAAGTTCAACCTGATTCCATTCAATCCGTTCCCAGCCTCTGGCCTCACGCGTTCCAGTGCGGCCACGGTCAAAGCCTTTGCTGAGCAACTCAGTGCGGCAGGCATCATCACCACGGTGCGTAAAACCCGTGGGGATGACATCGATGCAGCCTGTGGCCAGTTGGCAGGGGATGTGAAAGACCGCACCCAAGTCGACGCGCGCATGGCCAAACAGCGCGTGATTTCGCTCACGCAGGTGCCGTCATGAACCGGTCTGGCTTGCACGCTTGCCTGCGTTGGATCGCCATGGCCTGTCTAGGTCTGGTGTTGCTCAACACGGCGGGTTGTGCCACGTCCGAGTCCAACCGTCTCGACGCTTTGACCACACCCGAGCCCGATGCCTTGCGCGTGCGGGCCATGCGTCGCTTGAGCTTGGCCACGGCTTACTTCGAGCAAGGCCAAAACGACGTTGCCCAGCAAGAGGTGAGGGCGGCTTTGCAGATTGACCCCCAGTTTGCCGAGGCGTACAGCCTGCTCGGTCTCATCCACCAGCGCGACAACGCCCCTGAGTTGGCCCAACAAAGCTTTGCGCAAGCCCTGCGCCTGGCCTCTGCTGCCTCACGTCCTGCGGAGTTGGCTGCTGTGCAGCACAACCAAGCGTGGTTTTTGTGTCAACAAAACCGTTTGGACGAAGCACAAGCCCTGTTTGCCCAGGCTTTGGCGCAACCGATGTACCGCCAGCAAGCCAAGACTTGGATGGCACAGGGCCTGTGCCAACAGCGCGCAGGTCGTTTGAGCGAAGCGCGCAATAGTTTGCACACAGCCCTCACGCTCGAACCCAACCACCCCATCGCACGTTACCAACTGGCTGTTTTGGACTGGCAAGTCAGCCACCCAAGCGAAGCACAAGCCACCTTGGCACCTCTCAACAACAGCGCGCAAGCCAGTGCCGCCAGTCTGTGGCTAGGCATTCGTTTGTCCCGTGCCTTGGCGCAGCCCCAAGACCAACAACGATTGTCTGCACAGCTGCTGCAGCGTTTCCCACATTCGGCTGAAGCACAAGCTTTGGCCCAACAGAAATTTGAAGTTCAATGACCCAAGACACCCGCACACCTGCCCCAGACGTCTCTGTTGAGCGGGCTGCCCCTGCTGTGGCCCAAACTGCAGGGGCTGTGTTGCGCAGCTACCGTGAGGCCGATGGTTTGAAACTGGAGGCCCTGGCTTCGACCCTGCGTGTGCCCGTGGCCAAGCTTGAAGCTTTGGAAGACGACCGTTTGGATTTGTTGCCCGATGCTGTGTTTGCTCGCGCTTTGGCGCTGGCGGTGTGCCGCCAGCTCAAATCAGATCCAGCGCCGGTGTTGGCGTTGTTGCCAGGACATGATGTGTCGCGCTTGGCCGTCAAAGACGAGCGTGGCTTGGACAGCCCACTGCACCGTCCTTCGTTGCTGCCACAGTCGAGTTTTTTGGCCATTCAAGGCTTTTTCTCACCCTTGCGTGGGGCTGCAGTGGCCGTGTTGGGGCTGGCCCTGCTGCTGGCGGTTTGGCCTGACATTCAAGTTTGGTTGGGCGGCGCCAAAGAGGTGGCGCCTGCCGCCGCCGTGGATGTGCCTGTTGTGGCCCCTGTTGCTGCGCCTGTGGTGGATGTCATTCCCCCCGCTGAAGTCAATACCGGTCACATGGTGATCACGCCCGTTCAGTCTGCCGCCATCGCGGTGCCTGCACCCTCTGCTTCAGGAGCTGCCAATGGCCGTTGAGTCGCACGCTATTTCGTTGTCGCATCCCAAACCGCGTCGCAGTTTGCAAGCACGCGTGGCCTGGGGTGACCATGTCGTCACCGTGGGTGGCGATGCGCCCGTGCGTGTGCAGTCGATGACCAACACCGACACGGTGGACGCCATTGGCACCGCCATTCAAATCAAAGAACTGGCTTTGGCTGGCTCGGAGATGGTGCGCTTGACGGTCAACACCCCTGAAGCGGCGCAAGCTGTGCCGCATGTGCGCGAACAGCTCGACCGCATGGGCATTCAGGTGCCGCTGATTGGCGACTTTCATTACAACGGCCACCGCCTATTAACCGATTACCCCGACTGTGCTCAAGCCCTGTCCAAATACCGCATCAACCCCGGCAACGTGGGCAAAGGTGACAAACACGACAAGCAGTTTGGCCAAATGATCGAAGCGGCCATGCGCTACAACAAAGCGGTGCGCATCGGTGTGAACTGGGGCAGCTTGGACCAAGAGCTACTGGCTCAACTGATGGATACCAATGCCCAGCGTGCGCAGCCCTTTGATGCCAAGCAGGTGATGTACGAAGCCCTCATCACCTCGGCCATTGATTCCGCCAAGTTGGCCGAATCGATGGGCATGGCGCCCGAGCAAATTTTGCTCAGTTGCAAAGTCAGTGGCGTGCAAGACCTGATCGCGGTGTACCGCGAACTGGCCCAGCGTTGTAACTACCCGCTGCACTTGGGGCTCACCGAAGCTGGCATGGGCACACGTGGCACGGTGGCCAGCGCCACCGCCTTGTCGATCTTGTTGCAAGAAGGCATTGGCGACACCATCCGCGTGTCTCTGACACCGCAACCCGGCGAAGCGCGCACCCAAGAGGTGGTGATTGCTTCCGAAATTTTGCAAGCCTTGGGGCTGCGCGCCTTTGTGCCCAGTGTGACCGCGTGTCCGGGGTGTGGCCGCACCACCAGCACCACCTTCCAAGAGTTGGCCAAAGAAATCGACGACTTTTTGCGCGCCCAAATGCCCGTCTGGCGCAGCCAATACCCAGGGGTAGAGAACCTCAAGGTGGCGGTGATGGGTTGCATCGTCAACGGCCCAGGCGAAAGCAAACATGCTGACATTGGCATCAGCTTGCCGGGCAGCGGTGAGGCACCGGCGGCCCCCGTGTTCATCGATGGTGAAAAGGCCATGACCTTGCGCGGCGAGAACATTGCCCGCGAGTTCCACCAAATTGTTGAAACCTATATCGAAAAACGCTTTGGTTGAACGCCAAAGTGCCATGGAAACACTGTGACTTCAGAGAACGACAAACCCCAAGCACCCGTCGCCAAACCGGCCAAGCAGCAAGCCTTGACCGCCGTCAAAGGCATGAACGATTTGCTGCCCCCCGCATCTGCCCACTGGGAATGGCTGGAAGAGAAGGTGCGTGGCTTGATGACGCGCCATGCATACCGTAACCTGCGCACCCCGATCGTGGAGCCCACGGCCTTGTTTGTGCGTGGCCTGGGTGAGGTCACTGACATTGTGGAAAAGGAGATGTACTCCTTTGAAGACCGCTTGAATGGCGAGCAGCTCACCTTGCGCCCTGAAGCCACGGCCGGTGTGGTGCGCGCGGTGGTGGAGCACAACATGCTGTACGACGGCGGCAAGCGTCTGTACTACATGGGGCCGATGTTTCGCCACGAACGCCCGCAACGAGGCCGCTATCGCCAGTTCCACCAGATCGGCGCAGAAGCCTTGGGTTTTCCAGGGGCCGAGGTGGATGCTGAATTGATTTTGTTGGCCGCCACCTTGTGGCAAGAGCTCGGCTTGCAAGACGTGCGCCTGGAGCTCAACAGCCTAGGCCAACCGTCTGAGCGTGCCGCTCACCGCGCCGCCCTGATTGCGCATTTGGAGCAGCATCTGGAGGTGCTGGACGAAGAAGCCAAACGCCGCTTGCACAGCAACCCACTGCGCATCTTGGACACCAAGAACCCGGCCATGCAAGCGGTGGTGGAAGCCGCGCCAAAGTTGATCGACTTTTTGGGCGAAGCCTCGCTGGCTCACTTCAACGCGGTGCGTGCGATTTTGGATGCCAGCGGCGTGAGCTACCGCATCAACCCGCGTTTGGTGCGCGGTATGGATTACTACAACCTCACGGTGTTTGAGTTTGTGACCGACCGTTTGGGATCACAAGGCACCATTTGCGGTGGCGGCCGTTACGACTACCTGATCGAACAAGTCGGCGGCAAACCCGCGCCTGCAGTGGGCTGGGCCCTGGGCGTTGAGCGTGTGTTGGAGTTGCTCAAGGAGCAAGGCACCTTGCCAGACGCAGTGGGGCCGGATGTGTACGCCATCGTGCCCGATGCCTCGGCTTTGCCCGTGGTGTTTGCCACCCTGCAAACCTTGCGTACCCAAGGCCTGTCGGCGCAAATGCATGCTGGAGCGGGTGAGGGCATGGGCAGCATGAAGTCGCAATTCAAGAAGGCTGACGCCAGTGGCGCGCGGTTGGCACTGATTTTTGGCGGCGATGAGTTGGCCCGTGGCGAGGTCACACTCAAGTCCTTGCGTGACGGAGCCGGCGCACAAGATGCCATCCCCTTGGCGGGTGTGCTCAATGCGGTGACGCAACGTCTGGCTCAAGAGAGCGCACGCCTACAATCCGCCTAACTTTTTAGCAAGCACTGACCACCATGGCATCTCACCTCGACCTCGAAGAACAAGAACAAATCGATGAGCTCAAGCACTTTTGGAAGCGCTGGGGCGATCTGATCACCTGGGCGGCCATTGCTGTACTGGGCAGCTACGCAGCATGGATGGGCTGGCAGTCGTGGTCAACCAAGCAAGCGGCGCAGTCGGCCGCGCTGTACGACACCGTCGAGCGCGCCGCCATCAGCGCGGACATGGCCCTGCTGGATCGTTCAGTGGCAGACATCGAAGACAAATTTGCCAGCACCAGCTACGCGCAGCAAGCGGCCTTGTTGGCCGCACGCATTTACCAAGACAAAGCTCGTCCCGCCGATGCGCGCAAGCAACTGACGTGGGTGATCGACAAATCCGATGACGCGGGCTATCAAGCACTGGCCCGTTTGCGTCTGGCCGCCTTGCAGATCGAAGACAAAGCGTTTGATGCGGCGCGCCAACAACTGGCTGCCAAGGTGCCTGCGTCTTTTGAACCTTTGGTGGCAGATCGCTTGGGCGACATCGACATGCTCGAGAACAAGCCTGCTGACGCGATCAAACATTACCAACAAGCCTGGAAAGGCTTTGATGCGAATGCTGAATACCGCCGTTTGGTGGCGGTCAAGTTATCCGCATTGGGCGCCGATCCTGAAGAAACATCAGCCAAGGAACCTAACAAGTGAACACCACCTTTCGGTCCGTGATTTCTAAGCTTGCCGTGTTTGGGCTTTGCATGGGCTTGGCTGCCTGCGGCACGTCTCGCCCCAAACCCGAAGATTTTCCCAACGTGACCGTGTTGCAAGACGTGCGGACTTCCTGGAGCGCACAGATTGGGACAGTGAACTTTCCGTTGGTGGTGGCCAGTCGCGGAGATCGCGTGGCCTTGGCCAATAGCCAAGGCACGGTGGTCGTGTTGTCTGCGCAAACCGGCCAAGACATTTGGCGTGTCAACCTGAACCAAGCCATTGCCGCAGGCGTGGGCAGCGATGGTCAACAAGTGGCCGTGGTCACGCGTGACAACCAATTGGTGGTTCTCAAAGATGGGCAGGTGCAATGGCGCCAAAATTTGACCTCGTCGTCGTTCACGCCTCCATTGCTGGCGGGTGGCCGTGTGTTTGTGTTGACGGCCGATCGTTCGGTGTTGGCTTTTGACGGTGCCACGGGTGGCCAGCTTTGGACGCAACAGCGCCCGGGCGAACCGTTGGTGCTCAAGCAGGCGGGCGTGTTGGTGCCCTTCAAAAATACGCTGCTGGCGGGTTTGTCGGGACGCTTGGCAGGTTTAGATCCAAACACCGGCGCGATTCGCTGGGAATCGGCCATTGCCACACCACGCGGAACCAACGACATGGAGCGCTTGGTGGATTTGGTCAGCCCTGTTGACCGACAGGGTGATGTGGTGTGCGCACGCGCTTTTCAGGCACAAATTGGGTGTGTCAATGCCGAACGTGGTCAGTCTGTGTGGACCCGTGTTTCCAACGGAGATCGTGGTGTCAGTGGCAACGACAAATTGCTGATTGCCACCTTGTCAAACGGCGTGGTGCAGGCTTGGAACCGTAGCAATGGTGAACGCTTGTGGGACACCGAACGTTTGAAATACCGTGTTCTGAGCGCACCTTTGGTCACGCCTAGGGGCGTCTTGCTGGCAGACAACGGTGGCTGGTTGTATCTGTTGTCCTTGGCCGATGGTGCCTTGCTCAACCGCGTCAAACTCGATGGCAGCGAGTTGGCCGCAGCACCTGTTCAGGCAGGGACAACTCAAGTGTTGGTCACACGCGAAGGTCGCGTGATGGGCTTGCAAATCCCGTGATCGCGGGTCGTTAAGGAATATGTTTTGAAACCCGTTTTGGCCCTGGTGGGTCGCCCCAACGTTGGCAAGTCCACGTTGTTCAATCGTCTGACCCAATCGCGTGATGCGATTGTGGCTGACTACGCGGGTCTGACCCGTGATCGCCACTATGGCAACGCCAAGTTTGGCAAGCTTGAATTCATCGTCATCGACACCGGTGGCTTTGAGCCCGATGCCACAGAAGGCATTTACAAGGAAATGGCTCGCCAAACCCAGCAAGCCGTCGCTGAGGCTGATGTGGTGGTGTTTGTCGTGGATGCCCGTGGGGGCTTGTCAGCGCAAGACCATGACATTGCCAAGTACTTGCGCCGCTTGGGCAAACCTTGCTTGTTGGTGGCGAACAAAGCCGAGGGCATGCGCGAAGGCATGCAATTGGTGGAGTTTTATGAGTTGGGCTTGGGCGAAGTGTTGCCTGTGTCCGCGGCACATGGTCAGGGCATTCGCTCCATGGTTGAAATGGCTCTCGCGCCTTTGCATCTGCCGGATGTGGACGAAGACGCCGAGCATGTCGACGACGGCACGATCAAGCTGGCCGTGGCTGGTCGTCCCAACGTGGGCAAATCAACCCTCATCAACACCTGGTTGGGTGAAGAGCGTTTGGTGGCGTTTGATTTGCCCGGCACCACACGTGATGCCATCAGTGTGCCGTTTGAGCGCGATGGTCAGAAGTTTGAATTGATCGACACCGCCGGCTTGCGCCGCAAGGGCAAGGTGTTTGAGGCCATTGAAAAGTTTTCGGTGGTCAAGACCTTGCAAGCCATTGAGTCTGCGAATGTCGTGTTGCTGTTGCTCGATGCCACCCAGGGTGTGACCGATCAAGATGCCCACATTGCGGGCTACATCTTGGAGAGCGGTCGGGCCGTGGTGTTGGCGGTGAACAAATGGGATGCGGTTGACGCATACCAGCGTGAGATGTTGCAACGCTCCATTGAAACACGGCTGCCATTTTTAAAGTTTGCTGCTTTGCATTTCATCTCGGCCAAAAAGCGCCAAGGTTTGGGGCCTCTGTGGGGCGCCATCGCACAAGCGCACCGGGCGGCCATGTGCAAGATGTCGACGCCGGTGCTCACGCGCTTGCTGCTTGAGGCTGTGCAGTTCCAAAGCCCGCAGCGTGCCGGCATGTTCCGCCCCAAAATGCGCTATGCCCATCAGGGGGGCATGAACCCACCTGTCATCGTGATTCATGGCAACTCGTTGGAGCACGTGACCGAGGCCTACAAGCGTTTCTTGGAAGGGCGTTTTCGCAAAGCGTTTTCTTTGGAAGGGACGCCTTTACGCATTCAGATGCGCACGTCCAGCAATCCCTACAAGGACAAGGACGCCTGAATGAGTTAGAAAGTCTTGCCGCTGTGGTAAGGTGAGGCTTCTTTTACAACCACTGAAACACGGAGAATATCGTGAACATGAACACCGACAACTCAAAGAACAAAGGCCAACTGTTGCAAGATCCTTTCCTCAACATATTGCGTCGCGAACATGTGCCGGTTTCCATTTACTTGGTCAATGGCATCAAGCTCCAAGGCCAAATTGAATCTTTTGATCAATACGTGGTACTTCTTCGGAATACGGTCACCCAAATGGTTTACAAGCACGCGATTTCAACCATCGTGCCGGGTCGTGCGGTGAACTTCAATGCCGCCGACGGCACAGGCAGTTCGCCCGAAGTTTGAACCTGAGTACTCTGAAAAAGGGGCTGTTACAGCCCTTTTTTTATGCATCATTGACATTGAACTCTTAGACTGACCATTTGACCGATTCCAGCCACAACAACGACGCACCCACCATTTTGGTTGGGGTAGATTTTGGTTTGCCACATTTTGATGGCGAACTCGAAGAACTGGGCCTACTGGCTCAAACTGCTGGGTTGCGGCCCGTGGCACGCGTTACTTGCAAACGCAAAGCACCGGATGCAGCCTTGTTTGTGGGCAGTGGCAAGGCCGATGAAATCAAAGCTCTAGCTGTGTTGCACGGGGCCACAGAAATTTTGTTCGACCAGTCTTTGAGCCCCGCCCAGCAGCGCAACTTAGAGCGTCACATGGGGATAGCGGTCAATGACCGCACCTTGCTCATTCTGGAAATCTTTGCTCAGCGTGCGCGCAGCCACGAGGGCAAGTTGCAGGTGGAGCTGGCCAAGCTGCAATACCTCAGCACACGCTTGGTGCGACGCTGGTCGCACTTGGAGCGACAAAGCGGTGGTATCGGCATGCGCGGTGGCCCCGGCGAGAGCCAGATCGAGTTAGACCGTCGCATGATCGGCGAGTCCATCAAACGCACCCGTGAGCGCTTGGAAAAAGTCAAACGCCAGCGCAGCACACAACGTCGGCAACGCCAGCGGCGCGACGCCTTCACGATTTCTCTGGTGGGTTACACCAACGCGGGCAAGTCCACTTTGTTCAACGCCTTGGTCAAGGCACGCGCTTATGCCGCGGACCAGCTGTTTGCCACCCTCGACACCACCACGCGGCAGCTCTATTTGGGCGACAAGCAAGGGGGCGGGCGTTCGGTGTCTTTGTCTGACACGGTGGGTTTCATCCGTGATTTGCCGCACGGCTTGATCGATGCGTTCCAAGCCACGCTGCAAGAAGCCGCTGATGCCACATTGCTGATGCATGTGGTGGATGCCTCCAACCCGAATTTCCCAGAACAAATGGACGAGGTGCACAAGGTGCTGGCAGAGATCGGTGCCGCCGATGTGCCGCAAGTCCTGGTGTTCAACAAACTCGACGCCATCAGTGAGGACAAGCGTCCTATGCAGTTGCATGACCACTACACGGTAGACGGCCAAGCTGTACCTCGTTTCTTTGTCAGCGCCCGAACGGGCGAGGGGCTGTTGGCTTTGCGTGAGTACCTGGCTCAAGAGGCTATGCAACACATGCCCGATGACCTGACGACACCACCGGTTTTAGATTGAACCCGGTGGCAATTAGGCACAATCAAGACTTCTGATCAATCACAACCATGCGCATGAACTCCAACTCCAAAGCTGAACGCCGCCCGTACTGGCTGGCTCGCCTGCTCGGCATGTTCAATCTCAACGATGGACGCTGGGGCCGCGACACGCCAACGGGGGCTAACTCGGGTGGCAACGGTGCGCCTGAAGACAAGCCAGCGCCGGACCAAGTACCTCCTGGTAACCAACGCCCCAGCACGGCGGGTGGGCCACCTGATTTGGATGAGTTGTGGCGCGACTTCAACCGCAAACTCTCAGGCTTGTTGGGTGGCGGTAAAGGAGGCTCTGAGCCCCCTAAAGGTGGCATGCCAACAGGGCCTGGTCTGCCGGGGGCACGTGTGGGCTTGGGCGTGGTGGCGGCCGTGTTGTTGGTGATTTGGTTTTGCACAGGTTTTTTCATTGTGCAAGAAGGCCAGCAAGCGGTGATCACCCAGTTCGGTCGTTACAAGGCCACAGTGGGCGCGGGTTTTAACTGGCGTTTGCCGTACCCATTCCAGCGCCATGAGCTGGTGTTTGTGACACAGATTCGCTCGGTCGATGTGGGGCGTGACAACGTCATCAAGTCGACGGGGCTGCGCGAGTCGGCCATGCTGACCGAAGACGAAAACATTCTGGAAATCAAATTTGCCGTGCAATACCGCTTGACCGATGCGCGGGCCTATTTGTTTGAAACTAAGAACCCCACCGACACCGTGGTGCAAGCTGCTGAAACAGCGGTGCGCGAAGTGGTGGGCAAAATGAAGATGGACTCGGCCATGTCGGAAGAGCGCGACCAGATTGGTCCGCGGATTCGCAGCTTGATGCAACAAATCTTGGACCACTACAAGGTCGGCATCGAGGTGGTGGGCATCAACTTGCAACAAGGTGGCGTGCGTCCTCCAGAACAAGTGCAAGCTGCTTTTGACGATGTGCTCAAAGCCGGCCAAGAGCGCGAACGCGCCAAGAACGAAGCCGAAGCCTATGCCAACGACGTGGTGCCACGCGCCGTGGGTACCGCCTCGCGCTTGAAGCAGGAGGCCGATGGTTACAAAGCTCGCATCGTGGCGCAAGCACAGGGTGACGCGCAACGTTTCAAGTCGCTGTATGCCGAGTACCAAAAAGCACCGCAGGTCACACGCGATCGCTTGTACATCGACACCATGCAACAGATCTACAGCAACGTCACCAAGGTGTTGGTGGACTCCAAACAGGGTTCCAACTTGCTGTATTTGCCGCTCGACAAAATCATTCAACAAGCGTCGGGCGGAGCAACACCTGCTGCCCCCGTGTCAACCACCGAGAACAACACGTCTCCTGCGACGCCCAATGCGGCCAGCGCAGCCACCCTCGACGCGCGTGCCCGTGATGGCCGCAGCCGTGACCGTGATGGCCGTTGATCAGGGAGCAAGAACATGAATAGCAAAATTGGTTTTTATATTTCATCGGCCTTGGTTGGTTTGGCCCTCATCAGCTCGATGTTGTTTGTGGTCGACCAACGCCAGTTTGGTGTGGTGTATTCCTTGGGCCAGATCAAGGATGTGATCACCGAACCTGGACTCAACGTCAAGTTGCCACCGCCATTTCAAAACGTCACCTACATCGACAAACGCTTGTTGACCCTGGACAACGCCGACACCGAGCCCATGTTGACCGCTGAAAAGCAACGCGTGGTGATTGACTGGTACGCCCGTTGGCGCATCACCGATCCATCACAGTACATCCGTAACGTGGGTCTGGATGAAAACGCGGGCGCCATACAACTCAGCCGCGTGGTGCGCAACGCGTTCCAAGAGGAAATCAACAAGCGCACCGTGAAAGAGCTGTTGTCGCTCAAGCGCGAAGCCTTGCTGGAAGACGTCAAACGCGAAGTGCTGGCAGCCGTCAAAGGGGCCAAGCCTTGGGGCGTGGACGTGGTGGATGTGCGCATCACCCGTGCCGACTATGTCGATGCCATCACCGAGTCGGTGTACCGCCGCATGGAGGCCGAGCGCAAACGTGTGGCCAATGAGTTGCGATCAACGGGTGCTGCTGAAGGCGAGAAAATTCGTGCCGATGCCGACCGTCAACGTGAAGTTACCGTGGCCAACGCCTACCGTGAAGCACAAAAAATCAAAGGTGAGGGCGATGCCCAAGCGGCTCAAATTTACGCCGAGTCGTTTGGTCGTGATGCACAGTTTGCGCAGTTCTACCGCAGCCTGGAAGCCTACAAAACCACCTTCAGCAAGAAGAGCGATGTGATGGTGGTCGACCCCTCCAGCGACTTCTTCAAGGCCTTTCGTGGCAGCGGTGCCTCGTCGGCTGCTCCGGCCAAGAAATAACAAGGTTCACGCATGGACTTGAACAGCGACGTGCTGTGGACGGCCTTTGGCCTGATGCTGGTGTTTGAAGGCTTGATGCCTTTTGTGTCGCCCGAAGGGTGGCGCAACAAAATGATGCAAATCCTGGCTTTGCACAATGGCCAGATCCGATTCTTCGGCTTGGCCTGTGTCTTGACCGGTGTTTTGATCTTGTGGTGGCTGGGTTGATGGGAAACGCCCCCATAAGCCCGGTAAAATCTCTTTTTTAACAGCCCCCCTCATCTCATGTCCGCTTGGGTCTTGCCGGATCACATCGCCGATGTTTTGCCTTCCGAGGCCCGGCATATCGAAGAACTCCGTCGTCTTTATCTCGACACAGCACGTGGCTATGGCTACGAGCTGGTCATGCCGCCTTTGTTGGAGTACCTCGAATCCTTGCTGTCAGGCACGGGTCGGGCACTCGATCTACAAACTTTCAAACTGGTGGATCAACTCTCGGGTCGTACGCTGGGCTTGCGTGCCGACACCACACCTCAGGTGGCGCGTATCGATGCGCACTTGCTCAATCGCGCCGGTGTGACACGTTTGTGCTACTGCGGTCCGGTATTGCACACCCGTCCTGACCGTCCGTTTGCCACCCGCGAACCCTTGCAGTTTGGCGCTGAAATTTATGGCCATGCAGGTTTAGAGGCCGATTTGGAAGTTTTGCAGCTGGCCTTGGACAGTCTCAAGGCTGTGAACCTGCACAACTTTTCGGTGGACTTGAGCGATGCCCGCATCGTGCCCGCCTTGCTCGAAGGCGTCACGCTCACTCCTGATGCCCGCGACGCCTTGCATGCCGCCTTGGCCAGCAAAGACGTGCCAGCGGTGCGTGCCTTGACGGCCAACTTGCCTGCTCCTGTGCAGACTGCTTTGGTGGCCCTGGTGCGCTTGTATGGTGATGCGTCGGTACTGGCACAGGCTGAGCAAACCTTTGCGGCCTGGCCCAAGGTGCAACAAGCTTTGACCGAGCTGCGCCAGGTGGCGGCTGATTTGGGGGACGTGCCCACAACCTTCGATTTGGCCGACTTGCGTGGTTACGCTTATTACAGCGGTGTTCGTTTTGCTATCTATGTCTCGGGTGCCAGTGACGCGTTGGTGCGCGGTGGTCGCTACGACGAAGTGGGTGCTGTGTTTGGGCGCAAGCGTCCGGCAGCAGGCTTCAGCCTGGACCTGAAAGAGTTGGTCAGTGTGGTTCCTGCCCGTGCCTTGAAAGCCGCCATTCGTGCGCCTTGGGGCACGGCCAAAGGTTTGCGCGAAGCCATTGCTCATTTGCGCGCGCACGGAGACACTGTGGTGTGCGTGATGCCTGGGCATGAAAGCGAAGTCGATGAATTCGACTGCGACCGCGTCTTGGTCGATGTGAATGGCCAGTGGGTCGTTCAGGCCCTTTAATTTTTTAAATTCCAATTGAACTTGATATGAGCACTAGCAAAGGACAAGCCGTGGCTGCTACCAAAGGTCGTAACGTGGTCGTCGTCGGCACCCAATGGGGCGACGAGGGCAAGGGCAAGTTGGTCGACTGGCTGACCGAAACCGCCACCGGTGTGGTGCGCTTTCAAGGTGGTCACAACGCGGGCCACACCTTGGTCATCAATGGCGTAAAAACTGCACTGCATCTGATCCCCAGCGGCATCATGCGTCCGGGTGTGAAGTGCTACATCGGCAACGGCGTGGTGCTGTCGGCGACCAAACTGTTGGAAGAAATTGCAGGCCTTGAAAAAGCGGGCGTAGAAGTGCGTTCACGCCTGCGCATCAGCGAGGCCTGCCCCTTGATCTTGCCTTACCACGCGGCCTTGGACATTGCGCGCGAAGCGGCCAAAGAAAAAGCCGGTACCGCCAAGATTGGCACCACGGGTCGCGGCATTGGCCCGGCCTACGAAGACAAAATCGCTCGTCGTGCTTTGCGCGTGCAAGACCTCAAGCACCCTGAGCGTTTTGCCACCAAGCTGCGTGAGAACTTAGAGTTGCACAACCATGTCTTGACAGACATCTTGCACGCCCCAGCGGTGGACTACGACACCGTCTACAACGAAGCCATGGCTTACGCCAAAGAAATTTTGCCCATGGTGGCCGATGTGTCGCGTGAGTTGAACGACGCCCATGCCCAAGGCGCCAACTTGCTGTTTGAAGGCGCGCAAGGCACCTTGCTGGATGTGGACCACGGCACCTACCCGTTTGTCACCTCCAGCAACTGTGTGGCCGGCAATGCCGCTGCTGGTGCGGGCGTTGGCCCCGGTTTGCTGCACTACATCTTGGGCATCACCAAAGCCTATTGCACCCGTGTGGGCGGTGGCCCATTCCCCACCGAGTTGGACTGGGAAACTCCTGGCAACCCTGGCTACCACATGAGCACCGTGGGCGCTGAAAAAGGCGTGACCACCGGTCGCAGCCGCCGTTGCGGTTGGTTCGATGCCGCCTTGCTCAAGCGCAGCGCACAAGTCAACGGCTTGAGTGGTTTGTGCATCACCAAGCTCGACGTGCTGGATGGCTTGACCGAGTTGCTGTTGTGTGTGGGCTATGAGTTGGATGGACAAAGAATAGACATCTTGCCGATGGGCGCGGATGAGATTTCACGCTGCAAACCCATCTATGAAAGCATTCCTGGCTGGAGCGACAGCACCGTGGGGGTGACCGATTACGCCAAGCTGCCCAAGGCCGCACAGCACTACCTCAACCGCATTGCCGAGACGACTGGTGTGCCGATTCACATGGTGTCGACCAGCCCAGACCGTGACCACACGATCTTGCTGACCCACCCCTACATTGCTTAATTTTTTAAAGGACCTTTGACATGTTGACCGAAGACGGCAAACACCTGTACGTGTCGTACGACGAGTACCACAACCTGATTGAAAAACTCGCCATCAAGATCCACCAATCGGGTTGGCAGTTCGACACCATTCTTTGCCTGGCCCGTGGTGGCATGCGTCCAGGGGACATCTTGTCGCGCATCTTCGACAAGCCCTTGGCCATCATGTCGACCAGCTCGTACCGTGCGGATGCAGGGACCGTGCAAGGCCACTTGGACATTGCCCGCTTCATCACCACCCCCAAAGGCGAAATCGCTGGCAAGGTGTTGTTGGTTGACGACTTGGCCGACACCGGTCACACCCTCAAAGCTGTGGTGGACCAACTCAAGAACAACTACCAACCCATCACCGAATTGCGCACTGCCGTGATTTGGACCAAAGGCGTATCAGCGTTTGCGCCCGATTACTCGGTGGACTATCTGCCCACCAACCCCTGGATTCATCAGCCGTTTGAGCCGTATGACAACATGCGTCCAGCAGCATTGATGGAGAAGTGGAAGGTTTAATTCGCCTTTTGCTTGCTTTGTTTTAAGAACTCCGCCTTGGCGGAGTTTTTCGTTTCAGGGCTGGTTAATATCTGCCCATGACCCGCAGCACCGACCTTATTCATCACCCCTACCAACCGCCGTCTGAATTTGATGCGCCACAGGTTGGGGTGTTCAAAGCATCGACGGTGATTTTTCCTAATGTCGCGGCCATGCGCACACGCGAGTGGTTGAATAAATCGAGCTATACCTACGGCTTGCATGGCACGCCCACCACGTTCACCCTCGAAGAGCGCCTAGCCACGCTGGAGGGGGGTACGCACTGCATCTTGACGCCCAGTGGCCTGGCAGCCATTGCTCAGGTGGATTTGGCTTTGCTCAAGACAGGCGATGAGGTACTCATCCCCGACAACGCTTATGGTCCCAACAAAGCCTTGGCGGAGGGCGAGTTGGCGCACTTTGGCATCAGCCATCAGTTCTACGACGCGATGAACCCCGCCGATTTGGCCGCGCGTATCAACGAACGCACGCGCTTGGTGTGGATGGAGGCGGCAGGCTCGGTGTCGATGGAGTTTCCTGATCTGCCTGCACTGGTTCGTGCGTGTCGTGCCCGTGGCGTGTGTTGCGCACTCGACAACACGTGGGGTGCAGGTTTGGCCTTCAATGCGTTTGACTTGACATCAGGGCAGGGCGATGCACCCTTGGGCGTGGACCTGACCATCCATGCCCTCACCAAATACCCCAGTGGCGGCGGTGACGTGCTGATGGGCAGCATCGTCACCCGCAGTGACGCACTGGCCAAAACCATCAAGCTCAGCCACATGCGTTTGGGCACGGGGGTGGCGGCCAACGATGCCGAGCTGGTGTTGCGCGCTTTGCCCAGCTTGGCATTGCGCTATCGGGCACAGGACCAAGCAGCTCGACACCTGGCGAATTGGTGCAGTCAACAGACCCAGTTTTCTCAAGTCTTGCACCCGGCTTTTCATGGCGCACCCGGACATGCGCATTGGCAGCAGCTGTGTGTGACGCCCCAAGAGCCTCAAGGTTTGGCGGCAGGTATTTTCAGTGTGGTGGTGGATACGCGTTACACCACGCAGCAGATAGATGCATTTTGCGATGCCCTGCAATTGTTCAAAATTGGCTATAGCTGGGGCGGCCCCATGAGCTTGGTGGTGCCCTATCACCTGAGCGCTGCGCGCCAACTTGCCACGCCGCATCTTCAAACGGGGCGTGTGGTGCGTTTTTGCATAGGTCTGGAAGATGTGCGGGACTTGCAGCAAGATCTTGCGCAAGCTTTGCAACACCTGTGTCTTTGAAACAAGGAGTCATGTCCATGTCTGTTGATACGCCTGAGCAAAGCGAAGCTGCTGCACCGACCGAAACGCCGCCAGAACGTATCGATGTGATCGATTTGCGTTTTTCTGATCCTTTGCGTTGGTTGGGCTTGGGGTTTCGTGATCTGCTGTCACAGCCCCTGGTGACTTTGTTTTATGGGTCATGTTTTTGGCTCATGGCGCTCATCGTGAGTGCCGTGTTTCGCAGCAACCCGGAGTTCACCTTGTCGGCCATCTCTGGCTGTTTGTTGTTGGGCCCGTTCTTGGCGATGGGGCTGTACGACGTGAGCATGAACCGCGAGCGCGGTCACCGTCCGACCTTGGGCAGTTCGCTCACTTGCTGGGAGCCGCATGTGCGTAGCATGGGCATGTTGGTCATGGTCGTGGTGGTGTTGGAGTTGTTGTGGGGGCGTGCGTCGTTGGTGGTCTTTGCGGTGTTTTTCAACACCGGTGGCATGCCCACCACCGCCAGTGTGATCGATGCTGTGTTCAACCCACAGAACTGGGAATTTATGGTCGCCTATCTGTGTGTGGGGGGCTTCTTTGCGGGTTTGGTGTTTGCCACGATGGCGGTTTCCATTCCCATGATCTTGGACCGTGACACCGACGCCATCACCGCGGGCATCACCAGCTTGCGAGTGTTTTTGAGCCAGACCGGCGTCATGCTGTGGTGGGGCGCACTCATCACCGTGTTGGTGTTGCTGGCTTTGTGGCCCTCAGCCGCAGGCTTGTTGTTGGTGGGTCCATGGCTGGGCTTTGCCACCTGGCATGCTTACCGTGCGTCGGTGCGCTTTAGCCCTGGCGCATGATGTCGCGTGCCAGGGCGCGCATGGCGTCCATGGAGCGGTCGCTAGGTTGCACCACGGCGGCTTGCCCAAACTGTTTGAAGTTGCGGCGAGTGGACTCGGCATAGCCTGGGTCGTAGTGCAGGGTGAGTAGCTCGCGCACCACGGGCTCGTTGTCACCCGCCATCACCTGTGTTTTCCAGGCCTCCACCACGGCGCGACCACGCCGGTCCACCAAGGCGTCGAGTCGTTTGCAAAAGTAGTCTGGGTCTTTGACGAAGAAGTCATAGTCCTCCATCAACAAAGCCACGCGTTCGTCATCACTCAAACGCAAATCCAGGCAGGGGCTTTCGCGCATGGACAGCATCAGCACTTCGGGCACAGACAGATTGCCCACTTTACGGCTCTCAGATTCGACATACACCGGGCGTGAGATGTCGAAGCCTTTCAAGGCGGTCCACACCAAGGTGTCAAAGTGCTTTTGGCTGGGTTGCGGTACGCCCGGAATATGGCCCAGCACAGAACTGCGATGGTTGGCCAAGCCCTCCAAGTCCAGCACCTGCGCACCCTCCGCTGCCAGGGCATGCAGCAAACGGGTTTTGCCTGATCCCGTGGGCCCACACACAACGCGCCATTGAATGGGGGCCACCAGCTCGGGAATAGAGGCCAGCAGCGCAGCGCGAAAAGCTTTGTAGCCGCCTTCGATCAAGTGAATCTTGAAACCAATTTGTCCCAGCACCATGGCCAGCGAACCGCTGCGTTTGCCACCCCGCCAGCAGTAAATCAAGGGCTGCCAAGTACGCGGCAGCGGCAGCACTTCGCGTTGGATGTGCCGTGCAATATTGGCCGCCACCAATGCCGCGCCGTGCTTTTGCGCTTCAAAGGCACTGACTTGCTTGTACATGGTGCCAATCACGATGCGCTCTTCGTTGTTGAGAGACGGCCAATTGACGGCACCGGGCAGGTGGTCGAGCGCAAATTCGTCTTCACTGCGCGCGTCGATGATGGTGCTAAAGCCCCCAGGGGCGCCCAGCGGCGTGGCCATGCGGGCCATGGCGTCTTGCGCCGAAATGAATTGAACGCTCACGGAACTCTCTTACAACTGTTTTTTGATTTCAGGCCACACATTGGCCAACATACGCGGATGCGCTTCTTCGCGTGGGTGGATGCGGTCTGGCTGAAACAGCTGCGCTGCGTCAGGCCGATCGGCTATGCCTTGCAAAAAGAACGGGACCAAGCCCGTACGGTACTTTTTGGCCAGGTTGGCAAACATGGCTGAGAACTTGGCGCTGTAGTCAGGCCCGTAATTGGGCGGTACTTGCATGCCCACCAGCACCACGCGCGCGTTGACGGCACGTGAGGCTTCGATCATCGCTTCCAAGTTTTGTTGGCTGCTGTTGAGGTCCAGGCCGCGCAGGGCGTCGTTGCCGCCTAACTCAATCACCACCAACACGGGGCGAACTTGCGCCAAGGCGGCGGGCAGGCGCGAGCGGCCTCCAGCTGTGGTGTCGCCACTGATGCTGGCGTTGACTACCTGCACATCGGGTCGTTCAGTACGCAGTTTCATGGCTAAGAGGCTGACCCAACCGGTGCCACGTGGAATGCCATATTCGGCGCTCAGTGAATCACCCACCACCAAAATAGTTGCCGCAGGCGCTGAGCCGGGAGGGGGCACGGCACTTTTGGTTTGCACACGACGGTGCGGGCCGGTAGACCAAATTTCGCCCTCCATGCCTTGCCCAGTGGAGGTGATCACCTTTTGATCGGCCGCTGCTGTGCGCAGGCCCAAAAGCCCTGTGAGCGCGCTGCCCAGCGCCGCCACGTTAAAGTGTCGTCTCCACATGCCATTGCCTTTCATGACCACGCCCTTGACCTCATATCCCACGCCATTGATTTCTGTCTCTCATGTTTTCAAGTCGGTGCAAGACGCCACCGGTACGTTGGACATTCTCCGCGATATCAACTTCACACTTGCTGCGCACCAGTCGCTGGCGATTGTGGGAGCCTCAGGCTCGGGCAAAAGCACCTTGTTGTCCATCATGGCGGGCTTGGATACACCCAGCCAAGGCACGGTGGTGTTGGCCGGGCAAGACATGTTTGTTTTGAGCGAAGATGCCCGTGCTGCCTTGCGGGCGCGCCAAATTGGTTTTGTGTTTCAAAGTTTTCAGTTGCTGGGCAACATGACCGCGCTGGAAAACGTCATGCTGCCTTTGGAGTTGGCTGGACAACCCAACCCGCGTCTGGCGGCACGCGAGATGCTGGAGCGTGTGGGTTTGGGGGAGCGCCTCAACCATTACCCCAAAGTGCTGTCTGGCGGAGAGCAACAGCGCGTGGCCTTGGCTCGTGCTTTTGTGGTCAAGCCTACCTTGCTGCTCGCGGATGAGCCCACAGGCAGTTTGGACCATGCGAGTGGTGAACGCATCATGGACTTGATGTTCGCCCTCAACCAAGAACTTGGTACCACCTTGGTCTTGGTCACCCATGACCCCAAGCTAGCAGCGCGTTGCGACCAAGCCATCACGATAGAGGCGGGTAGACTAGCTTAGCTATCAAATTTAGTGCTTCCGTTTAATTTTAATACTTTAATGGTATTAAAATTAAAATATGAGCACCTTAATATTCTGCACATCCTTCTCGAACAACCCACAGCATTGGCAGCAAAGATACCGAAAGTGGGTTGACTACTTTGCGTCTTCGTCGCTTGAATTCGACCAAATGTTGATGGTGGATGACGGCAGTCCTGTCTTGCCGGAGTGGTCAGACTTTGAAGTCTTGACCGAGTTGCCAGCGCAGCGTCCGTCGGCTAAAAAAGTGTTGTTTCATTTTTCAAACAACTTGGGGCGACAGAGCAACCTGCACCATCCCGGCTGGTTTCGTAGCTTTGGTTTTGCTGCGCAATACGCCAAGGCGCATCAATTCACCAAGATCGTTCACATTGAGAGCGACGCCTACCTCATGTCAACGAGGATGTTTGATTTTGTCAACAATTCCCAAACAGGGTGGACCACATTTTGGTGCCCACGCTGGCAATGTGAGGAAATAGCCATTCAGGTGGTTTGCGAAGATCAATTTGACACTTATGAACGCATCACCCAGCAAGACTATGGATCTGTCTATGCTGGCAAAGTTATAGAAAAGATGCTGCCGTATACCTCCGTTCGCAAAGACTTTGTGGGTGATCGATACGCTGAAGGCAATGGGTCTATCCCTTTGAACGTGGATTACGTCTGTCAATTTCCGACTGAGCTGGAGATTGGTGCGTTGGTCAAGCGAGTAAAGCAACAGCTTTCTTTACCAGCACCAAGTCAACAGGGACAAGAGGATGTCGGTAAATTGTTTGAACAAGGACTGGCCTTGCACAAACAAGGTCAGTTGGTGCGAGCAAAGATGCTTTATGAGGCTGTGCTTAAAAAAAATCCTAAGCACTTCGATGCATTGAATGCACTCGGTGTTGCTGAGATAAATTTTGAAAATTATAGAGAAGCTGTCAATCTCATATCTTCTGCGCTTTTAGAAAACAAGAAATCAGCAGAGGCCTATTACAACTTAGGACTTGGGCTGGATGGACTGAACCTAAAAGCGCAAGCTATTGAGGCATACGATGAATGCTTGAAGCTAGACCCTAAAAATTTCAGTGCATTGAACAATAAAAGTAAAACTCAGCGAGATATTGGGAAATATGAGGAAGCGATAGTCTCAAGTAGCGCAGCGATAGCAATCAAATCCGATTACGCTGTGGCCTACTTGAACCGTGCAATTGCGTTCATGGAACTTAAGCAGTTTGAAGCTGCTATCGCTAGCTTCGACCAGGCCATTGGCATCAAACCGGGCAACGCAGAGGCCTATTTCAATAGAGGCAATGCACAGATGGAGCTCAAACAATTTGAGGCTGCATTAGCCAGCTATGACCGAGCGATCAACACCAAGCCAGACTACGCAGATGCCTATTTCAAGAAAGGTCTTACGTTGCAAGAGCTCAAGCAACTGCCAACTGCTGTTGCCAGTTATGACAAGGCCATCAGCGTTAAGCCAGACTTTGCAAATGCCTATCTCAACCGCGGTTCTGTGCTATCAAAGCTAAAACAGTTGGATGCCGCATTGGATAGTTACAACAAGGCGATCAGCATTAAACCAGATTTTGTGCAGGCTTACTCGAACCGTGCTGTCGTGCTGAAAGATCTTGGGCAGATTGAGGCTGCATTAGCCAGTTACGACGAAGCGATCAGCATCAACCCAGACTACGCAGGGGTCTACTGGAATAAGTCATTTACTCTTTTACTTTCCGGTCGATTCGAAGAAGGTTGGAAATTGTATGAATGGCGTTGGAAGCATGAAGGTTTAGGGCTAAAGCTTCCCAATTTCTCTCAACCCCTGTGGCTAGGTGTGGAGTCATTGCAGGGGCAAACCATCCTGCTGCACAGCGAGCAAGGCTTGGGTGACACCATCCAGTTTTGCCGATACGCCAAGTTGGTCAAAGCACTCGGGGCTCATGTGGTGATGGAGTCTCCTACTGCTCTAGTGCCGTTGCTACAAGGCTTGGAAGGTGTTGATGAATTGGTGGCGAGGGGGCAAGCATTGCCTGCATTTGACTATCACTGTCCATTGCTGTCTTTGCCCTTGGCCTTCAAAACAGAGCTTAGCACGATCCCCTCATCAGAGCCTTACCTGCGTAGCGACAAGGCCAAGGTCAAACAATGGCGTGCCAAACTGGGGCGCAAAACCAAGCCACGCGTAGGTTTGGTGTGGAGCGGTAGTACAGGGCACACAAACGACCACAACCGCAGCTTCAAACTAGAAGAATTACTGCCGTATTTGCCGGATGGTTTTGAGTATGTGTGTCTGCAAAAAGAAATCCGGGAGGTCGACCAAGAAATGCTCCAGCAATCAAGCATTCAATACTTTGGCGATGAGCTTGAGAACTTTGCAGATACGGCTGCATTGTGTGAGCTGATGGATGTGGTGATCAGCGTGGATACTAGCGTGGCGCATTTGTCAGGGGCATTGGGCAAACCAACTTGGGTGTTGTTGTCATATTCTCCTGATTGGCGCTGGTTGTTGGACAGAGAGGACAGTCCTTGGTATGGATCGGTCAAGTTGTACAGACAGGACGCTGATCGAACTTGGTCTTCAGTGCTGCAAAGAGTAAGTCGTTCGTTGTTGAGCCAAGCCAGACTACCGGTGGCCAACAGTGTAGGCGTGCAGCAGATCGCAAAAAATTTCATGCTGGAATTGCAAGTTGTTGGTGAAACCGAGCATTCGTCTGAAGTCCAACTCCTCCAGCTATTTACGAAAGGACTGTCTTTTCACAAAGAGGGTCAGTTAGCCCAGGCAAAAGCAATTTATGAGGCTGTATTGCAAATTAAACCTACGTACTTTGATGCACTACATATGCTGGGCGTCATTGCACTGACGTGGAACGATGCTGATCTTTCTGTTTCTCTTATCGGCAAAGCTTTGATCGAAAATAAATCGAATTCTGATGCGTTCTTTAACTACGGATTAGCTTTACATGCCAATGCACAGCCGTTATCTGCGGTTGAAAGCTACGACAGCGCAATCTCATTAAACCGTGACAACGATAAAATTTATTGGAATAAAAGCTTGTCGCTTTTGTTACTTGGAAAACTCTACGAAGGTTGGCAGTTATACGAATATGGCTGGCGTGGCAGCCAACAACGAGGTATTCCGCTAGTCAGTTCTCAACCCCTGTGGCTAGGGGTGGAATCATTGCAGGGGCAAACTATCCTGCTGCATAGCGAGCAAGGCTTGGGTGACACCATCCAGTTTTGCCGCTATGCCAAATTGGTCAAAGCACTGGGTGCTCATGTGGTGATGGAGTCTCCCGCTGCTCTAGTGCCGTTGCTACAAGGCTTGGAAGGTGTTGATGAATTGGTGGAGAGCGGGCAAGCCCTTCCTGCGTTTGACTACCACTGTCCACTGCTGTCCTTGCCCTTAGCCTTCAAGACAGAGCTCAGCACGATCCCCTCACCCGAGCCTTATCTGCGTAGCGACAGCGTCAAAGTAGCGCAATGGCGTACCAAACTGGGGCGCAAAACCAAGCCACGGATTGGCTTGGTGTGGAGTGGGAATCCCGCTTTTAAGGGCGACCAAAACCGCAGCCTCAAACTGCAAGAGTTGATGCCTTACCTGCCAGAAGGCTTTGAGTATGTTTGCCTGCAAAAGGAGATCCGAGAGGTAGACCAAGAGACACTCAAGCAATCAAGCGTCCGATACTTTGGTCATGAACTCGAAAACTTTGCAGATACGGCGGCGTTATGCGAGCTGATGGATGTGGTGATCAGCACGTGTAGCAGCGTGGCACATTTGTCAGGTGCGTTGGGCAAATCGACCTGGGTGTTGCTGCCCTACGTCCCCGATTGGCGCTGGTTGTTGGACAGAGAGGACAGTCCTTGGTATGGATCGGTAAAGTTGTACAGGCAGGATGCTGACCGAAGTTGGTCTTCGGTATTGGAGCGGGTAGCCGGTGCGTTGTTGGATTGCGACAAACTACCGGTGGCCTCCAACGCGGCATCATCGCAGAATATGACAAAGTTAATGGCTGGATTAAATTCTTTTCAAAACGGTCAAGCAGTTCAAGCCAAATCAATTCTCGAAGATCTGCTCAACGATACGCCGAATCATTTTGATGGCTTGCATTTGTATGGCATTGTTTTAGGACAACTTCAAGAAACTAAAAAATCGATTGAGATTTTTAAAAGAGCGATAAGAATAAAAGCCAATAACGCTGACATACACAGTAATTTGGGTAATGCGTACAAAGACGATCGCCAGTATGAACAGGCGGTCGCACATTGCGACATAGCTATTGGCTTAAATGCAAAACATTTCGCCGCCTATACCAATCGAGCGATTGCGTTGCAGCAATTGGAGAGACTAGACGAAGCTTTGATCAGTTACGACAACGCCATTGCACTTAACTCGAACAATCATGAAAATTATTTGAACAAAGGTGTCATCCTTCGAACACTGAAAAACTTTGACGAGGCATTAAAGAGTTTTGAAAAAACAATTGAGTTGAAGAGTGATTGTGCAGAGGCCTACTACAACCTAGGTGATGCACAGGCGTATCTCAAACAGTTTGAAACTGCGTTGAGCAGTTATGACAAGGCAATCAGCATCAAGCCAGATTATGTGGATGCATACATCAATAAAGGCAATACGCTACAAGCCCTCAAACAATTTGAGGTGGCTGTTGCAAGTTATGACCGAGCGATCAGTCTTCAACCCGACTATGCCAAGGCTTACTACAACCGAGGTAATGCACAAATGGCGCTCATGCAGTCTGAGGCTGCGGTAGACAGCTATGACAAAGCAATCAGCCTAAAGCCAGACTATGCGGGTGCGCATTGGAACAAATCACTGGAACTTTTGGCTCTGGGGCAATTTAAAGAAGGTTGGAAAAGCTATGAGTGGCGTTGGAAGCACGAAGATCTTGGGTCAAAGCTTCCCAATTTCTCTCAACCCCAGTGGCTGGGTGTGGAGTCATTGCAGGGGCAAACTATCCTGCTGCATAGCGAGCAAGGCTTGGGTGACACCATCCAGTTTTGCCGCTATGCCAAATTGGTCAAAGCACTGGGGGCTCATGTGGTGATGGGGGTTCCCGCTGCTTTGGTGCCATTGCTACACAGCCTAGAAGGTGTTGATGAATTGGTGCAGAGCAGGCAAGCCCTGCCTGCGTTTGACTACCACTGTCCACTGCTGTCTTTGCCCTTGGCCTTCAAAACAGAGATCAGCACGATCCCCTCACCAGAGCCTTACCTGCGTAGCGACAAGGCCAAGGTCAACCAATGGCGCATCAAGCTTGGCCCCAAATCCAAGCCACGCGTTGGTTTGGTGTGGAGCGGAAGTACACAGCATAAAAAAGATCACAACCGCAGCCTGAGGCTCGATGAGTTAATTCATTATTTGCCAAATAGCTTTGACTATGTGTGTCTGCAAAAGGAGATCCGAGCGGTTGATCAAGAGACGCTCAAGCAATCAAGAATCAAATACTTCGGTGATGAACTCAAAGACTTTGCAGACACGGCTGCATTGTGTGAGCTGATGGATGTGGTGATCAGCGTGGATACCAGCGTGGCACATTTGTCTGGAGCCTTGGGGCGACCGACCTGGGTGTTGCTGCCCTACGTCCCCGATTGGCGCTGGTTGTTGGACAGAGAGGGCAGTCCTTGGTATGGCTCGGTCAAGTTGTACAGACAAGAAACCGATCGAACTTGGTCTACTGTGCTGAAGCGCGTCGCGACCGATTTGCTCCGCTTGAGTTGATCCATGCTGGCGTGTCAACGCCGCAAGGGATAATCCCCACATGTCTTCTTCCCCCAAAGTTCTGTTCGGCTTTCATGCCGTGGGTGTGCGCCTCAAAACCGCACCGCAATCCATCATCGAGATTTACTACGAGCCGACACGGCGCGATGCGCGCATGCGGCAGTTTTTGGAGCGTGCCAACGAGGCCGGTGCGCGCTTGATCGAAGCCGATGGCCTGCGTTTGGCCAAACTGGCTGGTAGCCATGGCCACCAGGGAGTCGCTGCACGTGTGAGCCCATTGGCTGTGGTGCATTCGCTGGACGAATTGCTGGAAAAAATAGAGCCAGTTGAGGCTCCGTTGATTTTGGTGCTCGACGGCGTGACCGACCCTCACAACCTGGGTGCTTGTTTGCGTGTGGCCGATGGTGCCGGTGCGCATGCCGTGATCGCCCCCAAAGACCACGCAGTGGGCATCAACGCCACGGTGGCGAAAGTGGCCAGCGGCGCGGCAGAGACGGTGCCGTATTTCATGGTGACCAATTTGGCACGTACCTTGAACGAACTCAAGGAGCGCAATATTTGGATCATTGGCACCAGCGATGACGCGCCCAAAACCTTGTACCAAGTGGATCTCAAAGGCCCCACCGCTTTGGTGCTGGGTGCAGAGGGGGATGGCATGCGTCAGCTCACACGCAAGACCTGCGACGAACTCATCAGCATTCCTATGAAGGGCGCTGTGGAGAGTTTGAACGTGTCGGTCGCCAGCGGTGTTTGCTTGTACGAAGCACGCCGCCAACGCGGTTAACGCGCTTTAAACAAAACCCAGGGCGCCCAACACAGCGCCGATGGCCAGCAACACCAATAAATGGGTTTTGGTTTTCCACACCACCAAGGCCGTCACAGCGCTGAGCAGCCACATCGGCCAATTTTGGGCCGGATTGTCGTGGCTACCGGTCAGCAGCCATCCTGTCGACAGCAACAGGGCAATCACGATCGGTGCCATGCCAGCCTTGAACGATCGCACCGCAGGCAGGTCACGGTTGCGGTGCCCCCAGCGTGACGCAAAGTAGGCCAGCGTGGTCGAGGGCAGCAGCATTCCGAGCATGGCCAGCAGCATGCCCCACAGTCCTAACGAGATTCCCGTCCAGCCAGAGGCAAAGCCACCGCCCGCATTCAGGCCCACGTTCCAGCCAATCAAACCAATGAACAGCACATTGGGCCCCGGCGCACCTTGTGCCAAAGCGATGGAGGAGGTGAACTGGATGTCGTTGAGCCAATGCTGTTCGTCCACCACATAGCGGTGAATATCGGGTGCGGTGCTGATCGCGCCACCGATAGCCAGTAGCGACAAAGACGCAAAGTGCGAGAAGAAGGCCCACCAGTCCAGCATCGACAAGGTTGAACTCATGCTGCACCTCGTTGTTTCAGTTGTCGCCAAGCCCACACGCTGGCCAAGGGGCCCAGGGTGAGCAACACCCAGGCCAGTGGCACGCGCAGCAAAGCCACAGCGATGAAGGTGATGACCCCCAGGATGGCACATGTGGTGCGCCCCATTGGGTTGCTTTTGAGGGCTGGCGTCATCTTCAGGCCAGTCGCCAGAATCAGGCCCACGCACACCGCGCCCATGCCTCGCAAAGCACCTTGTGCAGCCACGTTGTGTTCAATGCCGGCATACAACACGGCAATCACCAAGATCAGCAAACTGGGCACGCACAAGATGCCCGCCAAGGCGACCAACGCGCCTTGCAAGCCAAAGTGGCGACCGCCAATCATCAGTGACAAATTGAGCACATTGGGGCCAGGCAAAATTTGTGCGACGGCCCAGTCCTCCACAAACTCTTCGGTGGTCAACCATTTCTTTTTTTCCACCAGTTCGCGTTGCACCACCGACAACACGCCGCCAAAGCCTTGCAATGCCAGCAAGGTGAACGAGATGAACAGGTCGGTTTTAGAGCGAGGGCCAGGGCGCAGTTCAGGTGTCTCACTCATACCGTCATACCGCCTGACACTTCAAGCACCGCACCGTTCACGTAGGCCGCCTCATCGCTGGCCAAGAAAGCGTAGACATTGGCGATGTCTTCGGGCTGTCCCAAACGTTTGAGTGGCACGCGGTGCACCATGTCTTCAATCACTTTCTCGGGCATGGTCGACAAAATGGGCGTGGCCACAAAGCCAGGCGCTACGGCATTGACGCGAATGCCTTTGGGCCCCAATTCACGACTCCAGGTTTTGGTGAACCCGATCACGCCAAACTTGGTGGCTGCGTAATTGGTTTGCCCAAAGTTGCCGTAAATACCCACCACCGAAGAGGCATTCAAAATCACGCCACTGCCTTGGGCCACCATGGCGTCGGTGACCGCTTGAGCGCAGTGGAAGACGCCACGCAAGTTGACATCGATCACCCGGTCAAACTGTTCCAGCGTCATCTTTTGTAAGCGTGCATCTTGGGTGATACCTGCGTTGTTGACCAACACATCGATGCGGCCATATTGGCTTAGCACAGCTTGGACCATGCCATCCACCATGTCACGTTGGGTCACATCCACCACATACCCACTCGCTTGCGCGCCCAAGGCCCGGCACTCGTCCACCGCCGCATCCACAGCGGCTTGCTTGACATCGCAGACCACCACGATGGCACCTTCACGGGCAAATTTGAGGGCGGTGGCCAACCCAATGCCTTGGGCTGCGCCGGTGATGATGCTGACCTTGTTGGCCAGTCGTTGAGAGGGGGTCGCGCTGGATGTCGTCATGGGCCCTGAGTGTAAACACCCGGTTTCTCAGGTGCTGTCACGCACGATCAATTCATAACCAACGTTGATGTGCGGGGTTGGCACTTCTTCCCCCTTCATCAAAGACAGCAGCATCTGCGCGGCAGCTTGGCCAATGTCTCGGCGTGGGGTGCGGATGGTGGTCAGAGCAGGCCACATCAAGGCACTGCCGGTGAGGTCGTTGAATCCGGCAATGGCCACACGGTCAGGGACTGCCACCGACAGACGAGGCGCGGCCAACAAGGCGCCTTGTGCCAAGTCATCGTTACAGAAAAACACCGCGTCAATGCCGACATCGGCTTGCAACATCTGCTCAAACATCTGGCTGCCCAATGCCATGGATGAAGGGGCCGGGTTGAGCCACTCTAAACAGGGGTCATGCAGGCCTGCGGCTGAGAGACAAGCGCGCCATCCGTCCAAGCGTTGCAATGTGCGTGGGTCAAGTTGTGCCGCTGCAAATGCAATGCGCTTCTTACCCCGTGACAGCAGGTGTTGGGTCATGGTCCTGGCCGCGTCGGTTTGTGAAAACCCCACGCTGTAGACCTCCGGACTTTGAGCCAACTCCATCATGTGTACGCAGGGCACTCCGCTTTTCGCAATCAGCTCGCGCGCCATGTCGCTGTGGTCCAGTCCTGTGAGCAACACCCCTGCTGGACGGTGCTGCAACTGCTCGCGCAAAAGTTGCTCTTCTTCGCGGGTGTCGTAATGCGTCACGCCCATCAAGGTTTGGTAGCCTGCTGCGCGCAAAGCCCCTTGGGCGGCTTCCAGCACGTCCACAAACAAGTTGTTCGACAGCATCGGGATCAGCATCGCCACGTGGTCACTGTGGCGTGAGGCGAGGGCGCGTGCAGCTGGGTCGGGGCTGTAGCCCAGTTGCTGCGCTGCCTTTTTCACCCGTTGCGTCAAGTCATCTCCCACCGCACGTTCTCCCCGTAGAGCGCGTGACACCGTGATGGGGCTCACCCCTGCAAGATGTGCAACATCTGCCAGGGTGATGCGGCCTGTGGCTCTTGATCGCGGAGTTTTGCTGACCATAAGAGATAAGGGTTTTTACGGGTATGACGATGGATTAGCCTCTTTATGATAGCGCTATCCAAGAGTGATGCAAACAGTTCTTCCCATGCATGACTCTTTCTTTTTAACAAAATGGGATAGCGCTATCCAAATGCGAGATGACATGAACGGA
Source organism: Limnohabitans sp. JirII-29 (assembly GCF_003063395.1). Lineage (NCBI taxonomy): Bacteria > Pseudomonadati > Pseudomonadota > Betaproteobacteria > Burkholderiales > Comamonadaceae > Limnohabitans > Limnohabitans sp. JirII-29. The sequence goes on along the minus strand of NZ_NESB01000003.1, from coordinate 222,083 downwards.
CCCTTGGTGATCATGGGCGTGGCCGGTTGCGGCAAATCCAGCTTAGGTGCCGCTGTGGCTGCACAACTGGGCTGGCAATTGGTGGAAGGCGATGAGTTTCATCCTCCCAGCAATGTCGACAAAATGCGTCAAGGTGTGGCTTTAACCGATGCCGACCGCACAGGTTGGCTCGATGCGTTGGCCGCAGCGTTGGAACAACGTGGCAGCAACACCGTGTTGACTTGCTCCGCGTTGAAGAAAGCCTACCGTGACCGCTTGCGCCAAGCCGTACCTGCGCTGTTGTTTGCACACCTGACTTTGACCAAAGAGCAAGCACGTGCGCGCGTGACACAACGAGCCAGCCACTACTTCAACGCCAATCTGGTGGACAGTCAGTTTGCTGATCTTGAGTCACCCGTCGCAGAGACAGGGGTTTTGACATTGGATGCCTGCGAGTCTCTGGCGCAATTGCGAGAACACGTGTGCAGCTGGCTGTAGAGCAAGGAGTTGGTATGAAAAAACTAGTGCAAGGTTTGATGGCGGCCTGCTTGGGCGTGATGAGCGTCGCTGTCTTTTTCAACGTGGTGTTGCGCTATGGGTTTGGCAGCGGCATCGCAGCGAGTGAAGAGCTGTCGCGTTTGTTGTTTGTCTGGATGGTGTTCATCGGTGCCACTTCGGCTTACCCGGCAGGTGAACACATGGCCTTTACCAGTGTGGTGGCGAGTTTTCGCAACCGCCCACGCGTGATGGCGTGTTTGACGGTTCTCATCCGTATCTTGGTCATCCTGACGTGCGTGTTGCTGGGCCATGGTGCATGGCAACAAGTGGTGGTGGGCATGGACAGCCAATCGGTGGTGCTGGGCTACTCCAGTGCCTTGCTGCCATTGCCCGTCTTGCTGTCGTCACTGGCCATTGGCCTGATGGCAGGCAAAGAATTGATTCAAAACAAGCCGATGGACTTTGACCACGGCGTGGATGTGGAGTAAGCAGCATGACCGCAGAAGCACAAGCTTTCGTTGTTTTCTCGGGTGGCATGTTGCTGCTCATGGGCATGGGCCTGAACATGGCCTTTGCCTTGGTTCTCACAGGCGCAGGCATGGCCTGGACGCTCGACTTTTGGGACACCCAGTTGCTGGCCCAAAACCTGGTGGCAGGGGTGGACAGTTTTCCGTTGTTGGCGGTGCCCTTTTTCATCTTGGCTGGTGAGTTGATGAACAGCGGGGGCATCAGCCGTCGCATCATCGACATGGCACAGGCCTGGGTGGGGCACATCCGAGGTGGTCTGGGTTTTGTGGCCATTGGTGCAGCGGTGTTGATGGCCAGCATGAGTGGCTCGGCCCTGGCCGACACAGCCGCCTTGGCCACTATCTTGTTGCCCATGATGAAGCGCCAGGGTTATCCCATGCACACCTCGGCAGGCTTGATTGCCTCGGGCGGCATCATCGCCCCCATCATTCCACCGTCGATGCCATTTGTGATTTATGGCGTCACCACCAACACCTCCATCTCGTCGCTGTTTTTGTCAGGCATCGTGCCAGGTTTGATCATGGGCGTGGGGCTGATCTTCGCGTGGAAGCTAGAGCTGCGTCGCATCGACTTGCCCCAGGGCGAGCCGCTGTCACTCAAAGAGCGCTTGAACGCCACCCGCAAAGCCTTCTGGGCCATGCTCATGCCTCTCATCATCATCGGCGGCATGAAGTCGGGCATCTTCACCCCCACGGAAGCTGCTGTGGTGGCCGCGTTTTATGCGCTGATCGTGGCGCTGTTGGTACACCGGGAAATGAAGCTGGCCGAAGTGCACGAAGTGCTGGTGCGAGCGGCCAAAACCACCTCTGTGGTGATGTTCCTGTGCGCGGGTGCCCAAGTGGCCAGTTACATGATCACCTTGGCCGATCTGCCGACCGTGTTGACCGGCTGGTTGGGTCCGCTGGTGGAAAGCCCGCGTCTGCTGATGGCCGTGATGATGGTGGCTTTGGTGATCATCGGCACTGCTCTGGACTTGACGCCCACCATTTTGATTTTTGCGCCCGTCATGCTGCCCATTGCTGTGAAGGCGGGCATTGACCCGGTGTACTTTGGCCTGATGTTCGTGCTCAACGGCGCGATCGGCTTGATCACCCCTCCCGTGGGCACGGTGCTCAACGTGGTGGCGGGGGTGGGGCGTTTGTCCATGCATCAAGTCATCAAGGGGGTGAATCCTTTCTTGGTGACCTACTTGATCATCCTCACCACCTTTGTTCTTTTCCCGCAGATCGTGACGTTGCCCGTGCAGTGGATGCGCTGACCGTAACGGATGAGATTTTTCAAAACCTACCCCTTCCAGGAGACTCGCATGAACACCCTTCGTCGTACCTTCGTGGCCGCCATGGTCATCACCACGCTGGCCGCGTCTGGCGCCTTGATGGCTCAAGACATCAAGCCACGTTTGATTCGTTTTGGCTACGGCTTGAACGAGCAAAGCAACCAAGGCCGTGCGGTCAAGGTGTTTGCCGAGCAGGTCGAAAAAGCCTCCGGCGGCAAAATGAAAATTCGCGCCATTGGCGCTGCGGCATTGGGCCCCGACACCCAAATGCAACAAGCCTTGATTGGCGGCGCGCAAGAAATGATGGTGGGCTCTACCGCCACCTTGGTTGGCATTACCAAAGAAATGGCTTTGTGGGACACCCCGTTCTTGTTCAACAATGCCAAAGAAGCCGATGCGGTGCTCGATGGCCCGATTGGCAGCAAAGTCATGGACAAGCTCCAAGACAAAGGTTTGGTGGGCTTGGCCTATTGGGAAAACGGCTTTCGCAACCTGACCAACAGCAAACGTCCTGTCAACAAGCTAGAAGACATGAACGGCATCAAGCTGCGCGTGATGCAAAACAACGTGTACCTCGACAGCTTCAAGTTGTTGGGCGCCAATGCTGTGCCGCTGCCTTTCTCTGAGTTGTTCAGTGCGCTCGAAACCGCCACGGTAGATGGCCAAGAAAACCCCTACAACACCATCTTGTCGAGCAAGTTCTACGAGGTGCAAAAGTACCTCAGCATCACCAACCACGTCTACAGCCCCTGGGTGGTGACGGTGAGCAAAAAATGGTGGGACGGCTTGAGCAAGGCCGAACAAAAAATCTTGGCCGATGCCGCCCTTGTCAGCCGCGACTTTGAACGCAAAGACACCCGTGAAGAAGCGGCCAAGGCCTTGTCTGACTTGAAAGCCAAAGGCATGCAAATCAACGAACTGCCCGCGTCAGAAGCAGCTCGTATGCGCGACAAGCTGACCCACGTCAATGCCAGCATCGCCACCAGTGTTGGCATGGACCTGTGGCGCGACACACAAGCTGAGTTGGCACGCTTGCGCGCTAAGAAGTGAGCCCAGCCTCAACCGGTATTGCGTAAACCTGCTGCAATGCCGTTGATCGAAATGTGAATACCCCGCTGGGCCCGCTCGTCGCGGTCTTGCGGGCGTTTGCCTTCACGGTAGCGGCGAATCAGCTCCACCTGCAAATGGTGCAGCGGGTCGATGTAGGGGAACCGGTGACGCATCGAGCGCTCAAGCGCCGCGTTGTTGACCAAGCGTTGTTTTTCACCGGTGATCAACCTCAAGGCATGCGAGGTGCGGTGCCATTCGGCTTCGATCAGCGCAAAAATCTTTTTGCGCAAACGTGTATCAGGCACCAGATCGGCATAACGCGAAGCCAGCCCCAAGTCGCTTTTGGCCAGCACCATGTCCAGGTTGGACAACAGCGAGCGAAAGAACGGCCACTGCCGCTGCATTTTTTGCAGCAAGGCCAAAGCCTCTTTGGGTTTGAGTCGTGGGTGGTGGTGAATGAACTGGTCCACGCTGGAACCAAAGCCCAACCAACCAGGCAGGGTTAAACGGCACTGGCCCCAGCTGAATCCCCATGGAATGGCACGCAGGTCTTCGATACGCGGTGCGCTTTGACCGTCTTTGGGGCGCGTTGCCGGACGTGAGCCTATGTTGAGTTCGGCAATTTCACGGATCGGCGTAGCCGCAAAAAAGTACTCAGTGAAGCCCGGTGTTTCGTATACCAAGCCACGGTAAGCCGCCATGCTGGCTTCGGACAAGTGTTGTGCTGCGTCCAGAAAAACTTGGGGTGCTGACTTCGTGGCTTGCAGCAGGGTGGCTTCCAGTGTGGCGGCAACCAGAGTCTCCAAGTTGCGTCGGCCAATTTCAGGGTTGGCGTATTTCGAGCCAATCACCTCGCCTTGTTCGGTCAAGCGAATTTGCCCACGCACCGTGCCCGGTGGCTGGGCCAAAATGGCTTGGTAGCTCGGCCCACCGCCGCGTCCCACCGTGCCGCCTCGACCATGGAACATGCGCAAGGTGATGTCGTGCTGCTTGAACAGTTGGTCAAACAATTCGACCAAGGCCATTTCCGCGCGGTACAGCTCCCAGTTGCTGGTGAAGATGCCGCCATCTTTGTTGCTGTCCGAGTAGCCCAGCATGATGTCTTGCTCAGCCCCGCTGCGTTGCACCAATCCAGCCACACCGGCCACGCCATACAAGCCGCCCATGATGTCGGCAGCGCGACGCAAGTCGTCGATGGTTTCAAACAACGGCACCACCACCAAGTCGCAGGTGGATGTTGGGCTGCCCAGGGTGCCGCGCATCAAGCCTGTTTCTTTTTGCAGCAACAGCACTTCCAGCAAGTCGCTCACGGTTTCGGTGTGGCTGATGATGTAGTGGCGAATGGCGTCTGCACCAAAGGTTTTGCGCATCTCACGCGCGGTCTCAAAAATCGCTAGTTCTTTCATGGTCAAGGCGCTGTAACTTGCGCCCATCACGCGCAAGGGGCGTGCGTCGTGCAGCAACTGTGTCAGCACAGCCACACGGGCGTCTTCGTCGAGTTGGCGGTAATAGGCCTGCACACCTGCGGTGGCTAGCAGTTCTGCCACTACTTGTTCGTGCTGGTCCGAGCTTTGGCGCAGGTCCACCGTGGCGAGGTGAAAGCCAAACACCTCAACAGCACGCATCAACGGGGTCAGACGTTGGGCCATCAACGCGCTGCCGTGCTGCGCTTGCAATGAATGGGCGATGGTGTGCAGATCGGCCAGGAGTTCTTGCGCCGATGCGTAAGCGTTTTGGGGTGCTACGGCGTGGCGGGCCGCATCGCCCCCTGTCAGGTCTTTCAGGCTGGCAGCCAAGCGGGCATACATGCCCGTCAAGGCGCGGCGGTAGGGTTCGTCCTGGCGGTGCGCATTGGTGTCAGGTGAGCGCTCAGCCAATGCTTGCATCTCAGGGGTGATGTTCACCAGCATGGCCGACATCGACAACTCGCTGCCAAGAAAATGCAGTTCTCTCAGGTAGTGACGCAGTGCCACCTCGCATTGGCGCCGCAAAGCAAAGCGCAGTGTGTCGGCGTTGACGTTGGGGTTGCCATCGCGGTCACCACCAATCCACTGGCCCATGCGCAAAAAGCTGTGCACATGGCTATGGCCTAACGCGGCTTCCAAGTCTGCGTAGAGCTTGGGAATTTCGCTCAAAAACGTGGCTTCGTAGTAGCTCAGTGCATTTTCAATCTCATCCGCGACGGTGAGCTTGGTGAAGCGCAGCAAACGGGTTTGCCACAGCTGCAACACGCGGGCACGCAATTGCTGTTCATTGGCTGCCAGCTCGCGTGCCGCCAAGGCGTCGGGTTTGGCCTGGCGGTGCAGTGGCCATCCAGCCCTTGACTGGATGTCATCGCGCTGGGCCAGCAACTGGGCAATGTCGCGTTCTGCGTCCAAGATGCTTTTGCGTTGGACTTCGGTGGGGTGTGCCGTGAGTACGGGCGATACATGGCTGTGCGCCAAGGTTTGCACAATGCTTTTGGGGGCAATGCCCGCAGCGCGCAAGCGGCTGAGCGCCAGCGACAAACTGCCATCTTGGGTATGGCCCGCACGTTCGTGCACAGCACGACGGCGAATGTGGTGTCGGTCTTCGGCCAAATTAGCCAAGTGGCTGAAATACGTGAATGCACGAATCACCCGTACCGTGGCTTCACCGCTGAGTGAGGCCAGCAGTTTTTTCAGCGCTTTGTCGGCATCGGCGTCGGCATCTCTTCGAAATGCCACCGACAACTTGCGCACCTGCTCGACCAACTCGTAGGCTTCGCGCCCTTCTTGCTCGCGGATCACATCACCCAAGATGCGTCCCAGTAGCCGAATGTCCTCGACCAAGGGCTGCTCGTTGCGTTTGGTTTGCGCCTGGGCTTTGGTCGATGTTTTGGCAGAGGCCGGGGGTTGTGGCATGTGCGCTTTCTTGGCTGGACTGAGTCAGTGGACGGGGGCTTTGTTCTGAGATGCTTCTATGTCTTGGGCCATTTTTTTGCCCAACTCAACCCCCCATTGGTCGTAGGCATGAATGCCCCAAATGGCGGCTTGGCAAAACACCTTGTGTTCGTACAGGGCCATCAAAGCGCCCATGCTGCGGGGGGTGAGGGCGTCCACCCAAATGGTGGTGCTGGGCACATTGCCGGGGTAGCTGCGGTGTGGGGCTAGGCGCTGCACGTCGGCTTCGTCCATGCCGCTGTCACGCAAGGCTTGCACGGTTTCTTCGGGGGTGCGGCCCAAGGCCAAAGCTTGGGCTTGGGCTTGCATGTTCAGCAGCACCACACGGTGGTGTTCGGCAGCAAAAGGCAGCGGGCTGCGTTCGGTGCGCAGACCAATGAAGTCCATGGGCACCAAGTGCTTGCCCTGGTGGATCAACTGAAAGTAGGCATGCTGACCGTCAATGCCCAGGCCGCCCCAAATCACCGGGGCAGTGGCCACCTCGACAGGGCTGCCGTCGACATGCGTGCGCTTGCCGTTGGACTCCATCTCCATCTGCTGCAAGAACGAGGCGAACTTGCCCAGCGGTGACGCATACGGCGCAATGTTGTGGCTACTGGCGCCCAAGAAGTTGCGGTTCCACACGCCAAACAAGGCCATCAGCAAGGGCAAGTTTTGGTGTGCCGGTGCAGACATGAAATGTTCGTCCATGGCGCGCGCGCCCAGCAGCATGTCTTGGAAGGCAAAGGCACCAATTGAGATGGCCAAAGGCAGGCCAATGGCTGACCACACCGAATAGCGTCCGCCCACCCAGTCCCAAAACCCAAAGGTGTGCTCAGCGCTGAAGCCTTGGGCTTGCGAGATGTGGGGGTTGGCCGTGACCGCAATCAAATGCTGGTGCAACTGGTCTGGCGGGCAGCCCGCATCCAGCAACCAGCGCTTGGCCGATGCGGCCAAGGTCATGGTTTCTTGGGTGGTGAAGGTTTTGCTTTGCACCACAAAGGCGGTGCGTGCAGGGTTGAGCGTGGCCAGTGTGGTGTACAGGCTCCAGGCGTCCACGTTGGACACGTAGTGCACCCGCACCTTGTTTTTGAAGCTCTCGCGCGTGAGGTGGCTCAAGGCTTCGGTGGTCATGCGTGGCCCCAGGTCTGAGCCACCAATGCCCAGATTCACCACATCGGTGATGGCCTCGCCTTCATGGCCTTTGAGTTGACCTTCGCGCACCTTCTCGGCAAACATGCACACGCGCAGCAGTTCCTGCCCCACTTGTTTTGAAATCTCCGGTCCCCAGGGCGGGTTGGGCACATGGCTGCCACGCAGGGCCACGTGCAGCACGGCGCGTTGTTCGGTGGTGTTGATCGGCTCGCCGCGAAACATGGCCTGGGCCTGGGCCATCACGGCAGATTCATCGGCCAGCGCCAAGAGCTGTTGCAGCACCTCGGGGTTGATGCGTTGGCGTGCGTAATCGAGGGTGATGCCAGCGCCACTGGCGTGGAATTGGTCCACACGGCGGGGGTCTTTGAGCAAATCGCGCAGGTGCGGTTGCGGGCTGTCTGACAGAGCTTGAAGCGCTTTCCAAGCGTGGCGGTGTTGTGGCGGGACGAAGGTGGTCATGCAGAGATTTTCGTCAAATTTAGAGGGGTTCTTTAAAGGCCGTTGGCGATGCTGCTGGCTTCACGTGCCAAGCGGGTGATTTCGGCCCAGTCCCCGCGTTGCACCACATCCAGTGGCGTCAACCAAGAGCCGCCCACCATGGCCACGTTGGGCAGCTTCAAAAACTCACCCATATTCATCAGCGACACGCCACCTGTCGGGCAAAACTGCATGTCGCCCAAGGGGCCTGCCAAAGCTTTGAGCATGGCCAACCCACCGGCTTGAGCGGCGGGAAACAGCTTGACCAGTGAGAAGCCATGGTCGCGCGCGGCCATCACCTCACCGGGCGTCATCACGCCTGGCATGAACGGCAAGCGGCACGCCATGGCGGCTTGCACCAAGGCGTCGGTCATGCCGGGCGAGAGGGCAAACCTCGCGCCCGCTGCTTGCACGCGCGCCATCTCGTCTGCGCGGGTGACCGTGCCGGCGCCCACGTGCATGTGCGGCACATGCTTGGCGACTTGCTCAATGGCAGGCAGGCCTGCGCTGTGGCGCAGGGTGATTTCCATCACATCCACGCCGCCTTCGAGCAAGGCATGCGCCATGGGCACGGCTTGGTCGGGGTGGGTGATGACGATGACGGGCACCACGCGTGAGGTGAAGGCGGGGCTCTGAAAGGTGGGGTGTGTCGGCTGGGTCATGATGTGTCTTGGTATCAGGCGTGGTGAACATGTGAAAGCAGCGGTGAGGCACCGTCTTCGGCATGGGCGGCGTGGTCACGGAACAGGGCAAACAAGTCACGTCCAGTGCCGCGTTGGTTGGCCGACAGGTCAGGTGTGGGCGCCACACGCGCGGCCAGTTCGGCATCGCTGACTTCCAGTTGCAAGATCTGCGCATCGCAATCCAGGGTAATCATGTCACCGTCTCGCACCTTGGCAATCGCGCCACCGTCCACGGCTTCGGGGCTCACATGGATCGCGGCAGGGACTTTGCCCGACGCCCCCGACATGCGCCCATCGGTGACCAGCGCCACTTTGTAGCCCTTGTCTTGCAGCACACCCAACACGGGGGTGAGCTTGTGTAACTCGGGCATGCCGTTGGCTTGTGGGCCTTGGTTGCGCAGCACCGCCACAAAGTCACGTTCCAGTTGCCCCGCTTTGAACAATTCAGCGAGTTGTTTTTGATCGGTCATCACCAGCGCCGGCGCACGCACCAGGCGGTGTTCGGGCTTGACCGCCGAGACTTTGACCACGGCGCGCCCCAAGTTGCCCTTCATCAGGCGCAAACCGCCGTCTGCACTGAAGGGGCGCGAGGCAGGGCGTAACACGGCTTCGTCGCCCGATTGGGTGGGCACTTCGCGCCAGGCCAGTTGTCCCTGGTCGAGCCAGGGCTCCACGGTGTAGCGCTGTAAACCGTGGCCCATGAGGGTGTGGACATCGGCGTGCAACAAACCCACGCCAAGCAACTGCGCGATCAAAAATCCCATGCCGCCTGCGGCCTGAAAGTGGTTCACATCGGCGCTGCCGTTGGGGTAGACGCGGGCCAGCAAAGGCACGCAGGCCGACAGATCGGAGAAGTCGTCCCAGTTGACGATGAGTCCCGCTGCACGCGCCATCGCGATCAGGTGCATGGTGTGGTTGGTCGATCCTCCGGTGGCCAGCAAACCGACGATGCCGTTGACGATGACCTTGGCATCGATCTGGTGGCCCATGCCCGCGTTGGGGGTTTGGCTGAGTTCCACCGCACGCTGGACCGCAGCCGTGGTGAGGGCTTCACGCAGCGGTGTGCCTGGGTTGACAAACGATGCGCCTGGCAAGTGCAAGCCCATGATTTCCATCAACATTTGGTTGGAGTTGGCGGTGCCGTAGAAGGTGCAGGTGCCAGCGCTGTGGTAAGCCGCTTGCTCGGCGGCGAGCAAGGTGTCACGGTCAACCAAGCCTTGGGCGTATTGCTGCCGTACCTTGGACTTGTCGTCGTTGGACAGACCCGACGTCATGGGCCCTGCAGGCACAAACACGGCGGGCAAATGGCCAAACTGCAAAGCGCCCATGAACAAGCCCGGCACGATTTTGTCGCACACGCCCAAAAACAAAGCGGCGTCAAACACGTTGTGCGACAGACCCACGGCTGTGGCCAAGGCAATCACATCGCGCGAGAACAGCGACAGCTCCATGCCGTCTTCGCCTTGGGTCACACCATCGCACATGGCGGGCACGCCACCGGCCACTTGCGCGGTCGCGCCCACGGCCCGTGCTGCGGCGCGAATTTTTTCTGGGTAATGCTCATAGGGCTGATGGGCTGAGAGCATGTCGTTGTAGGCCGTGATCACCCCCACGTTGGGCTGACGTTCTTGGCGCAGCACCAGTTTGTCGTTGGCGGGCATGGCGGCGTAAGCATGGGCGGCATTGGCGCAGCCCATGCCACCGCGGTACGGGCCGGGTTTTTTGGCTTGTGTCAGCACTTGGAGGTAGGCCGCGCGGGACGCCACGCTGCGTTGCTCAATGCGCTGGGTCACCGCGCTCAGGGTGGGGTTCAAGGGTGTGGTCATGACGAGATCCAAAGAGAAACAGGGGTGTGGGTTTGGTGCAGCAGGTGCGACACCGGATATGCGTTGCTGCGTTGCTGCCAAGCCTTGCGCAAAGTGTTGAGCTTGTCCGCGCCGCTGATCGGCAGCACGATGTGGCGTGCGCGCAGCAGTTGCGCCAGTGTTTGTGTGATGCGCGGGTAGGGCGCATTCGCAGGGGGCTGTGCGAGTGTGACGCCTGCACACACCTGTGTGTTGTGCAGGTCCAGCATGTCGGGCAAATTGGGTGCGTCGGCAAACAACGACGCGATGTGCCCGTCCGCGCCCATGCCCAGCACCATCACGTCGGGGGTACCAGCCGCTTGCAGTGCAGCACCGGCGGTTAGAACCAACTGCGACAAGGGGGGCAGCGGTTCAGCGGCTTGGCTCACCATGGGCACCCAGCGCGCGGCATGCGCCTGGTCTTGCAGCAAATGCGTGGTCACCAAGTGGGCGTTGCTGTCGCCATGGGTGCAGGGCACGCAACGTTCATCGGCCAGCGTGATGCGTACCTGGGCCCATGCAATGGGCAGAACGCGCAACGCATGAAACAAAGCCACCGGCGACTTGCCACCCGACACGCCCAACACCGCCACGCCACGCGCGTCGATGGCAGCGGTCAAACGCTGGGCGATGTCTAACGCCAGGGCTTGTGTCAATTCAGTCGTTGCACCGGTGTGCGCCGTGATGTTGGCACGAGGTGCGCTGAGCCAAGGGGCGGTGGATGTCACATCGCTGGACATCAGATTTCCTCGAACCACGACAGGTTTTCGCGTGCCATCAGCGCCGACGATGCGGCGGGCCCCCAACTGCCGGCCGAGTAAGCACGGGGTTTGTCGTCCAGGGCTTTCCAGCCCTCCAAGATGGGTTCGACCCACATCCACGCGGCCTCCAATTCGTCGCGGCGCATGAAGTGGGTCAAACGGCCCTTGATGACGTCCATGAGCAAACGTTCATACGCTTCGGCGCGGCGCTTGTCGGAGGACTGTTGCAGGTCTAGCCCGAGTTTGACCGGGTGCAAGGTCATGCCAGAGCCGGGTTCTTTGACCATCATGCCCAACTGAATGGATTCTTCGGGCTGCAAACTGATGATCAAACGGTTGGGTTCGTGTTGGGCCGTGGTGCCAAAAATGGAGAAGGGTTGATCGGCGAACTCGATGATGATTTCGGATTGGCGCTTTTGCATCCGCTTGCCGGTACGCAAAAAGAACGGCACGTTGGCCCAGCGTGCGTTGTTGATGTGCGCGCGCAAAGCCACAAAGGTTTCGGTTTTGCTGTTGGGCGGCACGTTGTGTTCTTCTTGGTAGCCCACGACGGCCACACCTTCAGAGGCCCCAGCGGTGTACTGGCCGCGCACGGTGTCACGTTTGATGTCGGCCAAGTCCATCTTGCGCAAGGAGCGCAGCACCTTGAGTTTTTCATCGCGCACATCGTCTGCATCGAGCGAGATGGGCGGCTCCATGGCCACGATGCACAACAGTTGCAGCAAATGGTTTTGCACCATGTCACGCATGGCACCTGCACCGTCGTAAAAACCGGCTCGGCTGCCCACGCCCACGGTTTCGGCCACGGTGATTTGCACGCTCTTGATGTACGGCGCGCGCCACAAGGGCTCGAAAATCGCATTGCCAAAGCGCAGCACCATCAGGTTTTGTACTGTTTCTTTGCCCAAGTAGTGGTCGATGCGGTAAATCTGCTGTTCGTCAAAGTAGCGCGCCACATCCGCGTTGATGGCGCGTGCCGAGGCGAGGTCGGTGCCGAGTGGTTTTTCAAGCACCACACGTGCTTGCGCATCCACCAAGCCAGCCTCTGACAGGTGGGCGCAAATTTGTGTGAACAGGTTGGGCGCTGTGGCCAGATAAAACACACGCAGTGCCTGCGCAGTGCAAGCCGCTTTGAGCTTGGCGTAGTCCTCCGCGTGTGTCACGTCCAGGCTGACATAGTCCAGGCGTGCCAAAAAGTTTTGCCAGTCGCTGGGGGTGAGGGCTTCTTTTTCAATGAAGGCGGGGGAGTGGCTGTCGACGAAGTTCAGGTACTCGTCACGCCGCCAGTTTTGGCGGCCCACGCCAATGATGCGGGTGCGGGCATGCAGTTTGTCATGCAAGTTGGCCATGTAGAGCGCAGGCAAGAGTTTGCGAAACGACAAGTCGCCCGCACCGCCAAAAATCACGATGTCTTGTGCGCCGACTTGAGTGGGTTTGGAGTTCATGTGTACCGCTTTTGAAGAAGGTTGTTTTTCATAGTGCGTAGCATGGGTTGCAGTTGTGTACTGCCCAAGCGCAAAGCCACGGTGGTGGCCAAGACGTCGATGATCATCAGGTGCAGCAAGCGCGACACCATGGGGCTGAAGCGCTCGTAGCTCTCGGGGTGATCGGCCGCCAGGTGAATCTGCCCTGCTTTAGACAGTGGCGACCCAGAAGCGGTGATGACCACCGTGGTGGCACCGTTTTTACGCGCAATGTCACAGGCATCCAGCAAGTCGCGGGTGCGCCCTGAGTTGGACACCAAGACCAGGCAGTCGCCCGGTTTGAGCAGCGATGCACTCATGATTTGCAGGTGACCGTCGCTGTGGGCGATGGTGTGAAAGCCCAAACGAAAAAACTTGTGTTGCGCGTCTTGCGCCACGATGCCTGAGTTGCCCGCGCCAAAAAACTCCAGGCGTTTGTTTTTTTTGTGGGTCAGCACAATGGCTTGCGCCGCTTGCTCGATGGCAGATGTGGAAGCGTCGTTGCGGTATTTCAAAAATGCAGCCACGGTGTTATCAATCACTTTGACCAACACCTCCGAGGTGCTGTCTTGCGCGCCCACGTTGCGGTGGATGAAGGGCACGCCTTCGCTCAAGCTACCCGCCAACTTGAGTTTGAAGTCGCTCAGCCCGTCGTAGCCCAGACTGCGACAAAACCGCACCACGGTCGGTTTGCTCACCTGCGAGCGTTCGGCCAATTCGACCACTGGCAATTTGGCAAAAGCCCGTGGGTCACGCAGCAGCAATTGGCCCACGCGTTGCTCGGCAGGGGGCAAGGAGTTGAGTTGACTTTCGACGCGTTCCAGCATGTGTGCGGGGTTGGATTTGTAACTTGGTTACGTAATTTTAATGGATTAAATGACTTTTATGTAACTTTGTTACTTTGTGGCAAGCGCCTACCGATGCGCCTGGGCGAGAATCAGCGCTCTTGCTTTTTCAACCCATGTCGACGCACCACCCCACGCCTGAGCCGCTGCCTGTTTTTGACCATGCCATTGGCGTCTTTGACTCTGGTGTGGGCGGGCTGTCGGTGTTGCGCGCCATTCGCGAGGCTTTGCCGGGGGAAGACTTGGTGTACGTGGCCGACTCCGGGCACGCGCCCTATGGTGATCAAAGCGAAGCACACATCACACAACGCACGTTGACGGTCGGTCAGTGGTTGGCCCAGCAGGGTGTCAAAGCCATCACCATTGCCTGCAACACCGCCACGGTGGTGGCTGCACGCAGCTTGCGCGAACACACCCATTTACCGGTGGTGGCGATTGAGCCGGCCATCAAACCCGCTGTGGCCTTGACGCGTACAGGTGTGGTGGGCGTCTTGGCGACGCGTCAAACGGTGCAAAGTGAGAGCGTGGCCAGGTTGTGCGCGCAGTACGGCGAAGGCAAACGTATCTTGTTGCAAGCCTGCCCTGGTTGGGTGGAGTTGGTGGAGCAAGCCAATTTGCACGGTCCTCACACCGAGGCGCTGCTGCGCCAGTTCATCGCGCCTTTGGTGGCGCAGGGGGCCGACACCTTGGTGTTGGGCTGCACGCATTACCCGTTTTTGCGCGACACCATCCAGCGTTTGGCGGGTGAGGGGGTGACCCTGATAGACCCCGCAGAGGCCGTGGCACGCGAGCTGGTGCGCCGTTTGGGCAATAACTTGCACACGCAGGGCCATGGGTCGACACGGTTTTTCACCACCGGGGACGTGGTCCAGGTGCAGCGCGTGGTGGCTCATTTGTGGGGTGACAGCGCCACGGTGCACGCGCTGCCATCCTGATCCAGGGACTTGGGGCCCTGAAAGACCTTGCGTCAGCCCGAATTCGGGCAAACCCGTAAACTCGGGGGCTCATGAATGCCTACGCCGACGTCTCTTTTTTCCCCCGCAACGCCAAGCCGCTGACCAGTTACCGCAAGTACTGGGCGGCCCGCTTCGGCACGGCCCCGTTTTTGCCGATGAGCCGCGAGGAAATGACCCAGTTGGGTTGGGACAGTTGCGATGTGATCATCGTCACGGGTGACGCTTATGTGGACCACCCCAGTTTTGGTATGGCCGTGATCGGGCGCATGCTGGAGAACCAGGGCTTTCGTGTGGGCATCATTGCACAGCCCGACTGGCAAAGCGCCGACCCGTTCAAGGCGCTGGGAAAACCGAATTTGTTTTTCGGCGTGACCGCTGGGAACATGGATTCGATGATCAACCGCTACACCGCGGACCGCAAAATTCGCAGTGATGACGCCTACACGCCGGGCGATGTAGGCGGCAAGCGTCCCGACCGCGCGGCCTTGGTGTACAGCCAGCGCTGCAAAGAGGCCTACAGCGATGTGCCGATTGTGTTGGGCGGCATCGAAGGTTCGCTGCGCCGCATTGCCCACTACGACTACTGGTCGGACAAGGTGCGTCGCTCCATCGTGGTGGACAGCAAATGCGACCTGTTGCTGTACGGCAATGCCGAGCGCGCGATTGTTGAAATTGCGCACCGTTTGGCCGCTAAAGAACCGGTGCAACAGATCACCGATGTGCGTGGCACCGCCTTTGTACGCCGTGAAACGCCTGAGGGTTGGTACGAAATTGACTCGTCGAGCATCGACATTCCTGGCCGCGTTGAAGCCCACGTCAACCCGTATTTGATGGTCAGCGAGCAGGCCAAGGCCCAAGGCCAAAGCTGTGCCCGTGAAGACGAAGCCCAAGCGGTGGCCGATGCCGCCAACGGGCCCGGGGCGCAGGCTACGGTCGCGCCCCTGAATTTTGTGCCCAACCCCAACATGCCAGCCTTGCAGGGCAAGGGCAAACTCAAAGTGCCGCCGCGTGACCGCAGCGTGATTCGCTTGCCCAGCTACGACCACGTCAAGTCGGACCCCGTGTTGTACGCCCACGCCAACCGTGTGTTGCATTTGGAAACTAACCCTGGCAACGCCCGCTGCTTGGTGCAGTCGCATGGCGAAGGTGTGACCGCACGCGATGTGTGGATCAACCCACCGCCGATTCCCCTGACCACCGCCGAGATGGACTTGGTGTTTGACTTGCCCTATGCCCGCAGCCCCCATCCGGTGTATGCAGACGAACACGGCAGCCACGATGGCGCCACCAAAATTCCAGCTTGGGAGATGATTCGCTTCTCGGTCAACATCATGCGCGGTTGTTTTGGCGGTTGCACGTTCTGCTCGATCACCGAGCACGAAGGGCGCATCATCCAAAGCCGCAGCGAAGACTCGGTGATTCGTGAGATCGAAGATATTCGCGACAAGGTGTCGGGCTTCACGGGCGTCATCAGCGACTTGGGGGGGCCCACCGCCAACATGTACCGCATTGGTTGCAAAAGCCCCGAGATCGAGGCTGCATGCCGCAAGCCAAGCTGTGTCTACCCAGACATTTGCCAAAACCTCAACACCGACCACAGCTCACTCATTCACATGTACCGCCGTGCGCGGGCCCTGAAGGGCGTGAAGAAAATTTTGATTGGTTCCGGGCTGCGCTACGACTTGGCGGTCAAGTCGCCCGAATACGTCAAAGAGCTGGTGACCCACCATGTGGGCGGCTACCTCAAGATCGCGCCCGAGCACACCGAGGGCGGGCCACTCTCGAAGATGATGAAGCCCGGCATCGGCAGCTACGACAAGTTCAAGCAGATGTTTGACCGCTTCTCCGCCGAAGCTGGCAAAAAGCAGTTCTTGGTGCCGTACTTCATTGCGGCCCACCCGGGCACGCGTGACGAAGACATGATGAACCTGGCCTTGTGGCTGAAGAAAAACGGCTTTCGTGCCGACCAGGTGCAAACCTTTTACCCCAGCCCCATGGCCACGGCCACGGCGATGTACCACTCGGGCAAAGACCCTCTGTCGCGTGTGACACGCACCAGCGAGGCAGTGGACATCGTGCGCGGTGAACGCCGTAGGCGCTTGCACAAAGCCTTTTTGCGCTACCACGATGCCAACAATTGGCCGCTGTTGCGAGAAGCCTTGAAAGCCATGGGCCGTGCCGATTTGATTGGCAATGGCAAGCACCATCTGATCCCGACGTTTCAGCCGCTGACCGACGGTGGATATACCAGTGCGCGGCGCAAAAACAGCACTGTCACAGCTAAACCTGGTGCGGCCAAAGCAGGTGTGGCGAAGACGACCATGCGCAACGAACCCACCAAAGGGCGGGTGCTGACGCAACACACAGGGTTGCCGCCACGGGTGAACGGTTCGCCCAAGCCTGCTGCGGCCAAGCGCAAAACAGCGCGTTGAGCGCCGCTTTATTTGTGCCGACTTTTCATGGCACGCTCGACCTCGCGCTTGCCTTCGCGGTCTTTGATGGTGTCGCGTTTGTCGTGCTCGGCTTTGCCCTTGGCGAGGGCAATTTCGCATTTGATCTTGCCGTTCTTCCAGTGCAGGTTGATGGGCACTAGGGTGTAGCCCTTTTGCTCGACCTTGCCAATCAGACGTTTGATTTCGTCTTTCTTCATCAGCAGTTTCTTGGTCCGCACAGCGTCGGGGCTGATGTGTGTGGATGCCGTATGCAAAGGGTTGATTTGACAGCCAATGACATACAGCTCGCCATCGCGAATGACCACATAGCCGTCGGTGAGTTGCACCTTGCCTTCACGTGCGGCTTTAACTTCCCAGCCCTGGAGCACCATGCCGGCTTCAAACTTTTCTTCAAAGAAATAGTTGTAGGCGGCCTTTTTGTTGTCGGCAATGCGGGTTGAGGTAACAGGTTTTTTGGTGGCCATGGTGCTTCTTACAATAGTGGCTATTCTATGAAAACCGTTCACAAGTCCGTTCTTATTTGGTTCAGCGCTGAGGAAATGTTCGCCTTGGTCACCGATGTGGCCCGTTACCCCGAGTTCTTGCCTTGGTGCGACCGTGCGTCTGTGCTGTCGCAACACGGCGATGACATGACGGCAGAGATTGGCATGGCTTTGGGTGGTTTTCACAAAAGCTTCTCAACCCGCAACCAGCATGTGCCTGGACGTCAGGTGAAGTTACAGCTCATCGACGGCCCCTTCAAGCATTTGGATGGCACGTGGGACTTCCACCCGCTCACTGATCCCAACACCCAAAGCCCACAACGCGCGTGCCGCATTGAGTTAACGCTGAACTACAGCTTTGACAGCATGTTCGGCGCCTTGGTGGGGCCTGTGTTTGACAAGATTGCATCCACCTTGGTGGATGCGTTTGTCAAGCGGGCAGAGCAGGTGTACACATCTTGACGTCCCGCACCCCACCCACTGCCGTCTTGCACATTGGTGTGATGGTGTCGCCCGCGCCACGTGTGGTGCATGAACGCCAGCTGACCTTGCCTACTGGTAGCACGGTGCAACAGGCGCTGCAGGCCAGTGGTTTATTGATCGACTTCCCCGCACTTGACCTGAACAACCACAGTCTGTGGCTGTTGGGTGTGTGGGGGCGCAAGACCACCCTTGGTCATGTGTTGCGTGACTTGGACCGGGTGGAGTTGTATCGTCCCTTGACGGTGGACCCCAAGGTGGCGCGACGTGAGCGTTTTCAAAAACAAGGCACTCAACGCGCGGGCTTGTTTGCCAAGCGCCGAGCAGGTGCCAAAGCAGGTTATTGATTCATGACACATACCCTTTGGCCGACGAGTGGCTACGATTTGTTGAGCACCAATGCGCAAGGGCATCTGCAGGTGACAGACGACTTTTTGCGTTTTTTGTTGGAGCGGCCAGAGTTGGCCCCCATCGCCACGTCATGCTCGGCAGAGCTGACCTTGCACCACAGCTTGATGGACAACCCCAAGCGTGAGGTGACGTCTGATGAGTTGGCGCAATTGCAAGATACCGATGCGGCTGAGAACTACGCGGTGTGGTTGCGGTTCAGGCAGCGCATCGTGGCCAAGCCGACGCTAGAGGCTAGCTACTTGGCGCTGTTTCAAGGCGATGGCGTGGATGTACCGCCTTTGCTGGTGCAGCAGATCACCCACATCTTGCTGCGCCACGTGCTGGGTGAGACGCCGACTGCCTTGCAAGCGCGTGCGGCAGAAATGTTGATGCGGCCCCAAAAGATCACGGTGCTCGAAGATGGCGCGGTGATGGCGGCTGACGATGACACCGTGGAGCGCCATGCCACCCAAAGCAGCTTTGGCTCGTTGGGTGAGTTGTTGACACAAGGGGGTATCAAACTGCGCAGCGTGGATCTGGATGTGCTCAATGCCGACAACCAAGAGGCCTATTGGCCACGCAGCGAGAGTTTCGACTGGGTGTTGAGTCTCAACCGGGGGCAGCCAGGCTTGGACGCTTTGTGCGAGGTGATGGCCCGCTGGGTGCAACACTTTTTGGGGGTTGAGGTGCGCATTCAGACAGAGCGCGAGATCGACGATGACCAATGGGTGTGGCATGTGGGCTTGGATGCGCAAGCCAGTGGCGTGCTCAACGACCTGTACCAAGGCCTCGACGTGGCGCCTGAGCGCATGGAGCGTCTATTGTGTCTGTTCAAACTGGAGTTTGTCGACCCCAGCGCCATGCGTGCCGAAGTGCGCGGCAAGCCGGTTTACTTGGCGATGGCGGTGGACGGCGAGCAGCGACTCAAGCTCAAGCCGCAAAATTTGCTGCTGAATTTGCCGCTGTCGGTTCAGTAGGACCCGCAACCGATTTGTACAAAAACACGGCACGTGTGATGTCGGTGACCCACACCAGGCCATCGCCGATTTGGCCGATTTGTGCGGTCTGAACGATCAAGTCAACGATGCTGTCGCAGATCTCATCAGGCGCCACAATTTCAATGCGCACCTTCGGGGTGTAGTCGGTCAGCTCCTCTTTCACATTGGCCGGGTTGTGCACACTGTTGGCGGAACAGCCTTCGGCTTTGCTTACCGTCATGCCAGGAAAGCCGGGCAGGGTGCGAAGCTTTTCGCGCACTGTCGGCAGCTTGGAGGGACGAATGATGGCTTTGATTTCTTTCATACGGGTCCTTCACTCAAGCTTCTGGTTCTGCATCATCAAACCAGTGGTAAATCGTTGGCACAACGACCAGGGTCAACAAGGTACACGTGATCAAGCCCCCAATCACCACAATCGCCAAGGGGCGTTGAACTTCAGAGCCCGGGCCGTCTGAGATCAAAAACGGAATCAGACCCAGCATGGCTACCGTTGCGGTCATCATCACTGGGCGAAAGCGCTGGCGAGCGCCTTCCATCACGGCATCTTTGACCGACATACCGCCCTCACGCAAGCTGCGTATGTACGACACCAACACCACGCCGTTGAGCACAGCAATGCCCCACAGTGCAATGAATCCAACCGAGGCAGGCACAGACAAATACTCGCCTGAGATGAACAAACCAATCACACCACCAATGGAGGCAAAGGGCAGCACGGTGATGATGAGTGTGGCGAATTTGACCGAGTTGAAGAGCAAAAACAACAAGAAAAAAATGGCACCTACCGTGATGGGGACGATGACCTTCAAATGTCCCAGTGCACGCTCCATGTTCTGGAACTGGCCACCCCACTCAAGGTAATAGCCTTCGGGTAGTTTGACTCTGTCAGCCACTTTGGCTTGTAGTTCGGTCACAAAGCTACCCAGATCTCGGTCTTTCACGTTGATGCCCACCACGATGCGACGTTTGGCCATTTCGCGAGAAATTTGCGCCGGACCATCCACCACATGAATTTTTGCCATATCCGCCAAGCGGGCTTGCGCGCCATTGGCTGAGTTCAAAATAATGTTGGAAATAGCTTCAATGTTGTCGCGAAATCGTTCGGGTAAACGCACCACGGCAGAGAAGCGACGCTCGCCTTCAAACACGTCAGATGCCACTTTGCCACCAATGGCGGTTTCGATCAGGTCGTTGACATCAGAGACGTTGAGGCCCATGCGTGCAATGGCTTGGCGGTCGATGTCGATTTGCAGGTATTGCTGACCCGAAATACGCTCCACACGCAAGTCTTGCGCGCCTTGTATGTTTTGTGCCACTTTGGCAATTTGATGAGCCACAACTTTCAGCTCATCCAAGTCATCGCCAAACACCTTCACGGCAATGTCCGAACGCACACCGGTGACCATTTCGTCAACCCGGTCCGAGATGGGTTGAGCCATCACAATTTGTACGCCAGGCAAGACTTTGAGTTTTTCACTCATGGCGTTCGTGATGTCGGTTTGGTCCCAGCCCGATGGCCACTCGCTGCGAGGTTTCAAGCTCACGATGGGCGTGGACTCATTGACGCTTTGCGGATCGGCGGGCGATTCACCACGGCCCAAGCCCGAGATGGCGGACTTCACCCCCGGCACGGTCATGATCAAGCGCATGGCCTGCATTTCCATCTTGATCGACTCATTCAGAGAAATATTGGGGACCCGGTTGATGCCAGGGACCACGGATCCCTCTTTCATTTCTGGAATGAAGGCCGTGCCTAAAAACGGCAGAACCAACACCGCCAGTGCAAAGGAAGCCAGAGACATTTGCACGGTACGCTTTTGATTCAACATGGCCACGTTCAGTAATTTCAAATAGCGTGACTTGAGCGCTTTGATGAGTGGCGTGTCATGGTCGCCATCACCGACAGGTGGCTTGAGCAAGTACGACGACAACACCGGTGACAAGGTCATGGACAAGACCAGCGACACGGCCAGCGCAATCGCAATGGTGTAAGCCAAAGGCGCAAACATCTTGCCTTCCATGCCTTGCAGCGTCATCAAGGGCAAAAACACCAAGATGATGATGCCCACCCCAAAAATGACAGGTGTGGCCACTTCAAGCACGGCATTCAATATGCCGCGTACTTTGCTCTCGCCAAGCTCGGCGGCACGGCCCAAACGTGCATAGGCGTTTTCGACCACCACCACAGATCCATCCACCATCAAACCAATGGCAATCGCCAAGCCTCCTAAGGACATGAGGTTGGCTGAGATGCCCAGTTTGTTCATGGCCATGAAAGTGAGCAGGGGGGTGAGCACCAAGGTGGCCACCACGATGAGCGAGGAGCGTACATCGCCCAAGAACAAAAACAACACAACGACGACCAACACCACGCCTTCAATCAGCACTTTGGTGACGGTCCACAAGGCCGCATCGACCAATTCTGAACGGTCGTAATAGGGCACCACTTTCAAGTCACCTGGCAGCATGCCCCGGTCGTTGATTTGTTTGACACGTGCCTTGATACGGCTGACCACCTCTTTGGCGTTGCCGCCCGTCATCATCATCACAATGCCACCGACTGCTTCGGTGGTGCCGTTTTTGATCACGGCACCTTGTCGCACGTCATGGCCGAGTTTGATTTCTGCCACATCACGCATGTAAACAGGCGTGCCGTTGATTTCTTTGAGCACGATTTGACCCAAGTCTCCAACGCCTTGGATGAGTCCTAAGCCTCGAATCAGGTATTGCTCTGCTGCTTGGGGCAGCACGCCGCCGCCAGAATTGGCGTTGTTGCGCGAGACGGCTGTGTAGACCTCTGACAGGCTGATCTTGTAGTGACGCAAACGCTCAGGATTGACCAAAACGTGGTACTGCTTGACGTAGCCACCTTGTGAGTTGATTTCTGCAACGCCTGGAATTGAACGCAACAAGGGGCGCAGCACCCAGTCTTGCACCACACGGCGCTGCATGAGTTCTTCTTGACTCAGTTCGCGGTTGCCATCGCTGGGATGCTCCAGGGTGTATTGATACACCTCGCCCAAACCTGACGATACGGGGCCTAGCACTGGCGTCATGCCCGTGGGCAAACGGTGGCTCGCTTCCATCAACCGTTCCATCACCAGTTGGCGGGCAAAGTAAACATTGGTGTTGTCGGTGAACACCAAGGTGATCAGGGACAAGCCCGGCTTGTTGAGTGAGCGCAGCTCCGTCAAACCAGGCAAGCCAGTCATGGCCACCTCAATCGGTACCGTGGCAAATCGTTCCACTTCTTCCGGCGAACGGCCAGGAGCTTCGGTGGCAATTTGCACCTGCACATTGGTCACGTCGGGAAAAGCATCGACTGAGAGTTTGGTGGCGGCATGCATGCCAAAGCACAGCAAGATGATGGCAATGACAGACACCACCAAGCGCTGCTTGAGTGCTGCGCGAACAAGTGACTCCAGCATGGGTTAACTTCCGTTTTTCATGTCGGCGAGATTGCGGTGGTTGTTCAGGTGAAAGGCACCATCTGAGACGATGCGCACACCAGGCTTGAGCCCCTCAAGAACGACGCGCTGGCCGTTTTGCTCCGCCGCCAGCTTGACAGGCGTGAGGCGGAAATAGCCGTTTTGCTCTTCTACAAACACATAGTCCGCATCATCTTGGCGTACCACGGCTGTGATGGGTACAGCCAGTCGTTGCACGGGTGCTGATTCGATCAGCATAGAGGCCAACATGGAGGGTTTCAGGCGCCCGTGCTTGTTGTCGAGTTCGGTGCGGACCAGAACCGTGCGTGTTTCTGAGTTGACAGTTTGGCCAACGTAGATGAGCTTGCCAACCAACTTGTCGTTCTCAAGTGCAGGCACTTCGATGCTGACCGATTGCCCAACTTTGACTTGACTGATTTGTTGTTCGGGGACTTGAGCGACAGCCCAGACACGGCTCAGGTCTGCAACGGTAAAGAGCACATCCGAGGGCTGAACCACCTGACCTGCTGCAATTTTTCGTTCTACCACGACCCCTTTGATGGTGGCGACCACACTGGCCACAGAATCAATCGCTCCCGTCGCTGCCAGGCGATCCATCGCTTTGGCACTCACGCCCAAGACACGCAGCTGGTCTTGTGCCGCACGCGTTTCTGCGGAGGCAATTTCGTATTCGTTTTCACGTCGTTGAAGTTCTGCCGCACTGATCACATCTGCATCAAACAGTGTTTTGGCGCGCTCGACATTGCGGCGGTGAAGTTCTCGTTCGGAACGTGCTTTAAGGTAAGACAGTTGCGAGCCTGACAGTTCGCTGCTGTTGATCAAGGCTAGCGTGTCACCTTTGTCGACGACTTGGCCCAGTGATGCATGGATTTGCGTGACGCGACCCGTGACACTGGCGCCAATACGGGTGAGAGCTTGCTCGTCAAAGTCAATTTGACCTGCGACACGCAGGATGTCTGAGGATTCAAGGCTCAGCACTTGCGCCACTTCAATTTGTGCTTTCAAACTGTCTGGCGCGAACACGCGCATGGTGTCGTTGTCTGTGCGTGTGGCTTCTTCGATGCTTGCTTTTTTACAGGCAGACAAAGCCAAGGCACAGCACAACACAGCAGTGATCAGTTTGGGGACTTTGAGAGTGTTGAGTTTCATAGAGTTTTTAATCATTGGCTGTGTGCCCGTAAACGTTCAATCTCGGCCCATGCACTGGCCAAGTCAAACTGTGCCGTGATGAGTTCGTTACGGGATGCACGGTAGACGCGCTGTGCGTCGATCACATCTAAAAAGCTCTTTTCACCAGCCTTGTAGGCCAACTCGGCAATGCGCAGGGCATTGGCAGCTTGGCGCACGATGCCCCCCTCAAGGGCCACCACTTGGGCGTTGACGATGTCATATTGCTGGTAAGCCGCTTCAAGGGATTGAAGAAGTGAAAACTCTTGGTAAGCCAACAGGTTGTCTGATTGTGAGAGCTTGGCTGCGGCTTCACCCACTGGTCCGCCACGCCAGTCCCACAAAGGCAGGTTCATGGCTACGCCAATGCGCCTGCTGCGCCAATCTGGGTCCGTGTCTTGATCTGCGCGCAGTGCAAATTTGGGAAATCGCAAGGCTTTTTCTTCGCTCAGTTTGCGATCAAGTTGTTGTCGCTGTGCGCGTGTGCGTTGCAGTTCTGGATTGCTTTTGAGCACTTCGTCGCGGATGTCACTCAGGGGAGGTGGGGGTGCAAACATGTGTGTTTGCTCTTGAATTTCAAAAGCTTCTGACAATTCAACGCCCACCAAGGCACGCAAAGCCCCGCGAGATTGGCGAACACGCAGGCTGGCAGACTCTTGCATTTTTTGTGCATTCAGTAACTCCGCATTGGCTTTGACCAGTTCGAAGCGCGCTTTTTCTCCAGTTTCAACTTGCAGTGCGATGCTTTTGTGAATGCCTTCCATCAACTTGACGTCTTCACGTGCGGCACGGTTTTCGGCTGTGCGGCGTACCAAGTCGTAATAGCGCACTCGCAGTTGCGCACGCATGTCTGATTTGAAGGATTGCTCGTTGGCCTGGGCAGCTTGGAGTCCTGCAACGGCACCTTCCACGCGTGGCAAGCGATGCCAGGGCATGTCGAGGTCTTGGGTCAGGCTGATGGATTTCAGGTTTCCATTTGCCTCTTGTATGCCAGGGCGCGGTTTGCGCATGCCGTTCATGACTTCGATGTGGGGATTCGCGATGGTGCGTGCTGTCTCTACGCCAGCTCGTGCCGCATCGACTGCACTGGCTGCACTGCGCAAAGCTGGACTTTGGCCAAACATCATGCCTTCTAGATCAGGAAGGCTGAGTTTGGTGGGTTCGGCATAGGCCAAGGGTCCTAACACCACATGAATACACAAGAGAAGGGTGCCTAATTGTTTTTGATGACGACCTGGCAAATGAATCACCCTTATAAGATATTAATCAATCTGAATTTCATTTTGCTACACGAAGAGATGTCCTCCTTTTTCTAAGGAATAGCTCGGTGGTGCCCTGTATACAAGGCCTTATGACCCCCTACGTACAATAGTTTTTTTGGAGCCATGACCATGCGCCTTCTCGGCAAAGCACTCACCTTCGACGACGTGTTGTTGGTGCCAGCCTACTCTCAAGTCCTACCCAAGGACACCTCTCTCGCGACCCAATTCACCCGCAATATCCGCTTGAACCTGCCCTTGGTGTCTGCCGCCATGGACACGGTGACAGAAGCACGCTTGGCGATTGCCATTGCGCAAGAAGGTGGCATTGGCATCGTCCATAAAAACCTGACCGCGCAAGAGCAAGCGGCGCAAGTGGCCAAGGTCAAGCGCTATGAGTCGGGTGTGCTGCGCGACCCTGTGGTCATCACGCCTGAAACCACGGTGCGCCAAGTCATGGCCTTGTCTGAAGAACTGGGTGTTTCAGGATTCCCTGTGTGCAATGGGGGCCAAGTGGTGGGCATCGTCACCGGACGTGATTTGCGCTTTGAGACCCGTTACGACCAAAAGGTCAGCGAGATCATGACACCACGGGAGCGTCTGATCACGGTGCCCGAAGGCACCACGCCCGAACAAGCCAAGGCACTGCTCAACAAGCACAAGCTCGAACGCCTGTTGGTGGTCAACGATGCCTTTGAACTCAAGGGCCTGATCACGGTCAAGGACATCACCAAGCAACTCAACTTTCCTAATGCAGCACGTGACGCCGCAGGCAAGTTGCGTGTCGGTGCTGCAGTGGGCGTGGGTGAGGGCACCGAAGAACGTGTTGAGGCGCTGGCCCGTGCGGGCGTTGACGCCATCGTGGTGGACACGGCCCATGGTCACAGCAAAGGTGTGATCGACCGCGTGCGCTGGGTCAAGCAAAACTACCCACACATCGAAGTCATTGGCGGCAACATCGCCACCGGTGCTGCCGCGCTGGCGTTGGTGGATGCTGGTGCAGATGGTGTCAAGGTCGGCATCGGCCCTGGCTCGATTTGCACCACGCGCATCG
Organism: Limnohabitans sp. JirII-29; assembly: GCF_003063395.1. Taxonomy (NCBI): domain Bacteria; kingdom Pseudomonadati; phylum Pseudomonadota; class Betaproteobacteria; order Burkholderiales; family Comamonadaceae; genus Limnohabitans; species Limnohabitans sp. JirII-29. Next base: position 195,936 of record NZ_NESB01000003.1, on the reverse strand, counting down.
TGGCGGGTGTGGGCGTGCCGCAGATCATGGCGGTCGACAACGTGGCGACTGCCCTGCAAGGCACTGGGGTGCCCTTGATTGCAGACGGCGGCATTCGCTACAGCGGCGACATTGCCAAAGCCATCGCCGCAGGTGCCGGCACGGTGATGATGGGCGGCATGTTCGCTGGCACCGAAGAGGCACCGGGTGAAGTGATTCTGTTTCAGGGCCGCAGCTACAAGAGCTATCGCGGCATGGGCTCCATTGGCGCGATGCAGCAGGGCAGTGCGGACCGCTATTTCCAAGAGTCGAGCACCGGCAACCCCAATGCGGACAAATTGGTGCCCGAAGGCATTGAAGGTCGGGTGCCCTACAAAGGCTCTGTGGTGGCCATCATTTACCAAATGGCCGGCGGCTTGCGTGCCAGCATGGGGTATTGCGGCTGTGCCACCATCGAAGCCATGCACAACGAGGCTCAGTTTGTTGAAATCACGTCGGCTGGTATTCGTGAGAGCCACGTGCACGATGTGCAGATCACCAAAGAAGCGCCCAATTACCGCGCTGAGTAAGAAAGCGCTCATTCCCCAAGCCACCCTCCGGGGTGGTTTTGTTTTTTGAGACAATAGCGTCAGGCCACTGAATGGCCTTTTTTATTTATGTCGCACCAAAAAATCCTCATTCTCGATTTCGGCTCCCAAGTCACCCAGCTCATTGCCCGCCGCGTGCGTGAGGCGCATGTGTTTTGCGAAGTTCATCCTTGTGACGTGAGCAGCGACTGGGTGCACGAGTACGCCAAAGATGGCAACTTGAAAGGCGTCATCTTGTCGGGCAGCCATGCCAGCGTGTACGAGGTCGATGACCGCGCCCCTGATGCGGTGTTCGAACTGGGTATTCCCGTGCTGGGTATTTGCTACGGCATGCAAACCATGGCCACCCAGTTGGGCGGCAAGGTAGAAGCGGGTCATACCCGCGAATTTGGCTATGCCGAGGTGCGGGCCCATGGGCACACCGAATTGCTCAAAGGTATTGAAGACTTCAACACACCAGAAGGCCACGGCATGCTCAAGGTGTGGATGAGCCATGGTGACAAGGTCACGCAACTGCCCGAGGGTTTCAAGGTCATGGCCTCCACGCCGTCTTGCCCAATTGCGGGCATGGCCGACGAAGCACGTAAGTTTTATGCGGTGCAGTTCCACCCCGAAGTGACGCATACCGTGCAAGGTCAAGCCTTGTTGAACCGTTTTGTGCTGGACATTTGCGGGACACGCCCAGACTGGATCATGGGTGACTACATCGCTGAGGCAGTGGCATCGATTCGCCAGCAAGTGGGCGACGAAGAAGTGATTCTGGGTTTGTCGGGCGGTGTGGACTCGTCCGTGGCCGCAGCCCTGATTCACCGTGCCATTGGCGACAAGCTGACCTGTGTGTTTGTGGACCATGGCCTGCTTCGTCTCAACGAAGGCGATATGGTGATGGACATGTTCGTGGGCAAGTTGCACGCCCATGTGATTCGTGTAGACGCCAGTGACTTGTTCTTGGGCAAACTGGCGGGCGTGAGCGAGCCAGAAGCCAAACGCAAGATCATCGGTGGTTTGTTTGTGGATGTATTCAAAGAACAAGCCGCCAAGCTCAAGGCGGGTGACGGAGGCCACAAAGGAGCGACCTTCTTGGCGCAAGGCACGATTTACCCTGATGTGATTGAGTCGGGCGGTGCCAAGAGCAAGAAGGCAGTGACGATCAAGAGCCACCACAACGTGGGCGGCTTGCCAGAGCAATTGGGCCTCAAGCTGCTGGAGCCTTTGCGCGACTTGTTCAAAGACGAGGTGCGTGAGTTGGGCGTGGCGCTTGGGCTGCCTCGCGAGATGGTGTATCGCCACCCGTTCCCAGGCCCAGGCTTGGGTGTGCGTATCTTGGGCGAGGTGAAAAAGGAATATGCCGATTTGCTGCGTCGAGCTGACGCGATCTTCATTGAAGAGCTACACAACTTCAAGGATGAGGCCACTGGCAAAACCTGGTACGACCTGACCAGCCAAGCGTTCACTGTGTTCTTGCCCGTCAAGAGCGTGGGTGTGATGGGCGACGGCCGCACTTATGACTATGTGGTGGCCTTGCGTGCGGTGCAAACCAGCGACTTCATGACCGCAGATTGGGCCGAGTTGCCTTATGCGTTGCTGAAAAAAGTATCTGGCCGAATCATCAACGAAGTGCGCGGTATCAACCGTGTGACCTATGACGTGTCAAGCAAGCCGCCTGCCACGATTGAGTGGGAATAAGCACCAAAACCAAACGGCCTACAATTGAGGGTTGTTTGAGTGGTTGCCCGTCTTGGGCTTGATTTTTAAATTAGAGAATACTGAGTACATGGCAAAAGAAGAAATGATCGAAATGAAGGGTGTGGTGACCGAGGTCTTGCCCGACTCGCGTTACCGTGTCACCCTGGAAAACGGTCACTCCCTGATCGCTTACACCGCCGGCAAAATGCGCCTGCACCGCATCCGCATCATTGAAGGCGACAAGGTGACGGTTGAGCTCTCTCCTTACGACATGAACAAAGCCCGTGTGACGTTCCGCCACATTGAAGGCAAAGGCCCAGGCGGCCCTGTCAAGCGTCGTTTCTAACGCACTTGCGCTTTGCGTGGTGCATTGACCAACATGTACCTGCCCCCTCACTTCAAAGCCAAAGATGAAGCCCATGCGCTGGCTGTGATGCGTGAGCATCCGCTGGCGAGCTTGATCAGCCAAGACGATGAGGGCTTTCCTTTTGTTTCCCATATCCCTTTACATTTGACCCAGCGCGACGGTCAATGCATCTTGTTGGGTCACTGTGCCAAAGCCAATCCGCATTGGCGCTATTTGCAGGCCAGGCCTCAGACTCTGGTCACCTTCATGGGGCCGCAAGCTTATTTGTCACCTCAGGTCTACCCAGACCTGGCACGCGTGCCCACCTGGAATTATTTGGCGGTACATGCCCGTGTAGAAGCTACTTTGGTGGATGACCCACAAGCCAAAGATCGCTTGCTCAAGCAATTGATTGCTGATCACGAGCCTGCTTATGCCGCACAGTGGCGCGGTTTGGATGGTGCATTTCAAGAAAAAATGCTTCATGGCATCGTGGCGTTTGAGTTGCGCATCACTGAGTTGCAGTGCAAGCTCAAACTCAACCAACATCGCCCTGAGTCGCACGTTGCTTTGTACGCCATGTATCGGCAAGGTACGCCTACCGAACAGGTGTTGGCCCGCTGGATGGTTCGCCTCGGCTTGGTGGAGCCCACATGAGCGCACAAGATACGTCTGTTGACCATGGCTTCATGCAGTTGGCTTTGGTGCAAGCGCAAGCTGCGGCTCAAGCGGGGGAGGTGCCTGTAGGCGCCGTGGTGGTGCACCAAGGACAAGTGATTGCCAGTGGCCACAACAGCCCGGTGTCGAGTTGTGACCCCAGTGCCCATGCAGAAATGAATGTCTTGCGCGCAGCAGCGCTTGCCCTCGGGAATTACCGCTTGGACGAATGCACGTTGTACGTGACCTTGGAGCCTTGTGTCATGTGCAGTGGTGCGGCCTTGCATGCCCGTTTGAAGCGTGTGGTGTATGGCGCAAACGAACCAAAAACCGGAGCGGCCGGGTCGGTGCTGAATGTGTTTGAGCATCCTCAGCTGAACCACCATACCCAGATCACACGGGGTGTTTTGGCCGCAGAGTGCGCAGCCTTGTTGCAAATATTTTTTGAGCAACGACGCCATGAAGCGAATGCGCAACGTGTGCCATTACGTGAAGATGCGCTGCGTTTGAGTGAGTCTGCCATGGTTGCGATGCAGAGCCTGGGGCTGCCACCTCAATGGTCCCGTTACACGCAAGAACTGCCTGTTTTGAATGGCTTGCGACTGCATTGGTTAGACAACCGCGATGAAGCCAGGCCTTCATCGCAGGATGTTCACGTTTTTTTGCATGGGCCGCAGAGTTGGAGCGCGGCTTATCTTGATGCCCTGACCTCCAACACGCCCAGTGTGGCCATCGATTTACCCGGGTTCGGCTTGTCTGACAAACCTAAAAAGCAAAGCGTGCACAGCGTGGTTTGGCATGCTCAGGTCTTGGCTGAGTTCATGGTGTCGTTGCATGCCACCGCTCTGAGCGTGCATGCGCCTGCCAGCATGCGGCCTGTGTTGACGCAGCTACAACATGTGTTGACCTTGCCTCTGGAAGTGCATCTTGATGCACAAGAGGTGCACATGCCTTCTGCGCTGCACATCGCGCCATACCCTGATCGAGGCCATGAAGCGGGTCCACGCGCGCTGCGTGCTTTATTGGCAACCCCGCCACCGTTGAGACGCTGAGCATGCAGCTGCGGCCGTCGCAATCTCGCGCTGGGGCGCTGTGACCGACAATGTGTCCATGGCTCACATCTATATCTATTCCCCCAGTGGCGCGGTGCGCGACAAAGCAGCATTCAAACGAGGTGTTTCTCGTCTTAAACAACTTGGCCATGAGGTCGAGCTAGATGCTGATGCCCTCACACGCCAAACCCGGTTTGCCGGCGACGATGCCACCCGTTTGGCCGCCATTGAACGCGCGGCAGCCAGCGGTGCCGATGTGGCGTTGATCTCGCGCGGTGGCTATGGTCTGACGCGCATTCTGCCGAACATTGCGTACAAAGCAGTGGCGAAAGCCATTGCAAAAGGCACGCAGTTTGTGGGCGTAAGCGACTTTACGGCGTTTCAAAATGCGCTTCTCGCTAAAACGGGCGAAGTGTCGTGGGCTGGGCCCGCGTTAGGCGAAGACTTTGGCGCCCCGCTACCTGACGACATCATGGAAGCTTGCTTTGACGATCTGGTGAGTGGGCAGGGGGAGGGCGCAGGCTGGCGTTTGTCTACTGCGACTTGCCATGCCCTTCAGACGCGTCGTTCGGGCGTATGGGCCAAAGATGCTGTGTTGTGGGGCGGTAATTTGGCCGTTTTGACAAGCTTGTTGGGCACGCCGTACTTTCCGCAGGTGCAAGGTGGGGTGTTGTTTTTGGAGGATGTCGGTGAACATCCTTACCGCATAGAGCGCATGTTGACGCAACTGCTGCACGCGGGTGTGTTGGCCCAGCAAAAAGCGGTGGTCTTGGGGCAGTTCACCAGCTACAAACTCACCCCACATGACAAGGGCTTTAAGTTGGCCAGTGTGGTGGATTGGCTGCGCAGTCAGCTGAAGGTGCCTGTGTTAACTGATTTGCCATTTGGTCACGTTGCCACCAAGGTTTGTCTTCCTGTTGGAGCCAAAGTCAGTTTGGTGGTGGAAGACCGCGATGCGCTGTTGCTTTGGGCGCACAACGATCACTGAGTTTTCATGACCAATTAGATGCACTCCATTTCCAGACCTATTGGTCGAAAAATGTACTATATTGCATCTTTGTAACATGAATCTGGGAGATCGCCTTGAAGCACTACGACAGCCACTACATCAACGGTCAATGGGTCAAGGCCCAATCGTCAAAAGTTTTTGAAGTGCATGACTCGAGCACAGAAGAAGTGTTCGCTACCGTGCCACAAGGCAGCCGGACGGAGGCAGAGCAGGCCGTGATGGCTGCGCGTAAAGCGTTTGACAGTTGGTCGCAGCTTGCGGTGGAAACACGCTGTGGCTACATCGACAAGATCGTTGAGGGATTGAAGGCGCGGACAGATGAAATGGGGACGGTGATTGCCCGTGAGGTTGGGATGCCGATCAAACTGGCCAAGATGATTCAAGTGGGTGGTCCAGTCTTCAATTGGGGGAATGCGGCCAAGGTGGCACGTCGCTTTGTTTGGGAAGAGCGCGTGGGTAATTCGCTGGTGGTGCGCGAGCCGATAGGTGTGGTGGGCTGCATCACGCCATGGAATTTTCCGCTCAATCAAATCACTTTGAAAGTTGCGCCAGCCCTGGCTGCAGGTTGCACGGTGGTGCTCAAACCCAGTGAGATAGCACCCGTCAACGCGATGCTTTTGGCCGAGATCATTCACGAGGCAGGTTTGCCCCCCGGTGTGTTCAATTTGGTCAATGGCACAGGACCTGAAGTGGGTGAGGTGCTGGCCAGCCACCCTGAAGTGGACATGGTGAGCTTCACAGGGTCCACCCGCGCTGGCAAGCGTGTGGGCGAATTGGCAGCACAAACCGTCAAACGCGTGGCGTTGGAGCTGGGGGGCAAATCTGCCAGTGTGATATTGGCTGATGCTGATTTGGAAGCTGCGGTGAAAGGCAGCATTGGCGCGTGTTTGCTCAACAGTGGTCAAACCTGCTCAGCTCATACCCGTATGTTGGTGCCAGAGTCGAAGTATGAAGAGGTCAAGAAGATGGCCCAAGCCGTGGTGGCGAAGTACACCCTAGGCCCAAGCCTGGACGAATCCACCCGACTTGGTCCGTTGGTGAGCGCAGCGCAGCGTGACCGCGTGATTGACTTCATTCAGCTGGGTCTGAAAGAGGGCGCTGAATTGGTGGCCGGTGGCTCGGAAAAACCCAAATTTGCCAGCGGCTACTTTGTGCAACCCACGGTGCTGCGCGTCAAACCTACGGATACCTTGGCCAAGGAAGAGATTTTTGGCCCCGTGTTGGTGATCATCACCTACAAAGACGAAGCGGAAGCGATACGCATTGCCAATGACAGTGTTTACGGTTTAGGTGGTGGCGTATGGAGTGCCGACGAAGCCCATGCCACGGCTGTTGCCAGACGCATACGAACAGGGCAGGTCGATATCAATGGCGCACCGTTCAATGGCAATGCGCCTTTTGGTGGTTACAAGCAGTCAGGCAATGGCCGTGAAAACGGAAAATACGGCTTTGAAGAGTTTTTGGAGTACAAAGCATTGCAATTTAAGCCAGAGCCCAAGTAATTTGGGGCACTAGGATGTAAGATTTGCTAATGCATAACAGTTATCGCAAATACATCCAAGGTTCTTTGTTTTTCATATTTTTGGTGTTTTTGGGTGTGTCGCATGCGCAAAATACGGCCCAGCATCTAGAGCGTGTGTTGTTAGAAAAAAAAGTACATGTCTGTATTTGGCCTGACTACTACGGCATCACACTGCGCAATCCCAAGACTCAAGAGCTGGAAGGGGTGGATGCCGATCTAGCGTTAGAGCTGGGCAAAGACCTGGGGGTGAATGTTGAGTTCGTAGACAGTTCATTTGCCACCTTGATCACTGATGTGACTTCGGACAAGTGCGATGTGGCGATGTTTGCCGTGGGCATCACGCCGCAACGCGCTCAAAAGTTACGTTTCACGCAGCCCACGTTGGTGAGCGATGTATATGGCATCACCACGCGCAATAACCGACGCATCAAGTCATGGGATGACATTGACAAACCAGGCGTTGTGGTGACCGTGATCAAGGGAACATTGCATGAGCCTTTGATGCGAGAACGACTCAAGGCCGCGACATTGCAAGTTGTGAACTCATCGATCGAGCGTGAACAGGAGGTGATGTCGGGCAGGGCAGATGTGTTTATCACCGACTTTCCTTATAGTCGGCGCATGTTAGAAACGACCGATTGGGCCCGTTTGGTGGCGCCTGCCACGCGTTACCAAGAAACGCGCTATGCCTATGCCGTCGCTCCAGGAGATGAGCGATGGGCCAACCGGCTGGAGCAGTTTGTGCGGGACATCAAACAAGATGGTCGCTTGCTCAAAATTGCAGCACGTTATCGACTCGATCCGATTGTTGTGAAGCGCTGATCAGATGCCCGACAAAGCTTATGCCAGCCTCACTGCCAGTGCTTATTCGCGTCTGGCATATGGGTTTTTAGCCTTGTTCATGGTGGTGGTGCTGACGGGCGTAAGTTACCTCAGCCACAAGGACCGTGAGTCGCAGTTGGCCTTTGAGCTTCAACGTGCTCAGAGCAATGCGTTGGTGATGGAGGATCAGGCAACACAAACCTTGCAACTGATCGAAAATATGATTCGAGCCTTGCCTGAGTTGTCGGGGACACCTTTGAACAAGGCTTCTCCGCAAGAGCTCAACAGCCTGTTGTTGAGGATGCAATTCAGCCAGCCCGCGTTGCGGTCGCTGTCAATCATGACGGAGCAAGAGGGCATTCGTGCGAGTACCCATATGGCCAATTTGGGCCTCAAGCCGCCTTTGTATACCTTCACTCCCAACGACTCAGGAGCAGGGGCTTCATCGGTGTTGCGATTGGGGCCTGTGTGGGAGGGGCGGGACCTGTACAACGGTCGTATCACCAGTGCCAAGCAGCCTGGTGCAGCAAATTCGCCATATTTCATTCCTTTGGTTCTTCGACTTGGCGCAGGTCGCGAGCAAGTATGGGTCGTTGCGACGCTCAATCCTGACTATTTGTTGAACCGGTTTTCACGCTACAGCCAATCTGAGACAGATGGTTACGAGTTGGTGCGTTTTGACGGCAACACCTTACTTACCTCTGCCGAGCTGCCTTTGGGTTCGGTGTTTAGCCTTCCTGCTTTATTGCCAGAGATCCAGCGTCAAGAAATTGGTACTTACATGGGAGAGTTGTTGACTGCTTTTAGGGCTTCATCACGCTACCCATTCTTTGTTCTGTCTCATGTCCGTCGTGATTTGGTTTTATCGCAATGGGTCCACCGAACGTGGGAGTTGATGGGATGGACGCTGGCTGCCTTGATTGCTGTTTTAGGCATCACGATGTACCTGACCCACAGACTCAAAGTGAGTGAACGTGCAGAAAGGCAGCAACGTTTCGACTTGGCACGATCAAGAGACAAAGCTGAAGCTGCCACACGCGCCAAAAGCGATTTCTTGGCCAATATGAGTCATGAAATTCGCACTCCCATGAATGGCATCATCGGCATGACCCAACTGGCTCTGGAACAGCATTTGGCACCGCAAGCCGATACCTATGTTCGAAGTGCTCATACAGCCGCTGTGTCGCTGTTGGGTATCTTGAACGACATCCTTGATTTTTCAAAGATCGAAGCGGGAAAGTTGCAAATTGAATCGGTTGATTTCAATCTGAAACAGTTGATCGATGAAGTGTTATCGATTCAACGCATCGCGGCGCAGGCCAAAGGGCTGGAGGTTTCTTGTCGGATCGACTTGAATGTTCCGCGCTGGATCAAGGCCGATCCACTGCGTTTGTCTCAAGTACTCAACAATCTCATTGGCAACGCGGTCAAATTCACGCCGCGTGGCGCCGTGCGTGTTTTGGTTTCTCTGGCTGATCACTATCGACTGTGCGTCGAGGTTCAAGACGATGGCGTCGGAATGAGCGAGGAACAGTTGCTGCATCTGTTTCAACCGTTCAGCCAAGCTGACACATCCACCACACGTTTGTACGGTGGCACGGGCTTGGGACTGGCGATCAGTCAGCATTTGTCCGAACACATGGGTGGACACATTGATGTCAAAAGCACGCTAGGACAAGGCAGCCAATTCACACTTGAGTTGCCTTTCAAAGTTGCAGAAAAAGTTCCAGCTGTTTCGGGGTCTCAAACAGCAGATTCAGACAGTCCTTCGCACTTGGCAGGGGTCCGTGTGTTGCTGGTTGAAGACCATGCACTCAATCGTCAGCTGTTACTTGCATTGCTCAATCGTGTGCACGTTCACACCGAGTTTGCTGTGAATGGTCAAGAAGCGATTGATAAATTGAACGCCAGTCCTGACGGCTTTGATTTGGTGCTGATGGATGTCCAAATGCCTGTGATGGATGGCATCACGGCCACGCGACAATTACGCGCAGATTCTCGTTTTTCAAATTTACCCATCATTGCCGTGACTGCTAACGCCATGTCAGACGAGCGTGGCGACTGTTTGGATGCTGGGATGCAGGATTACTTGGTCAAGCCGATTGATCGACACGTGTTGTATCAAACCATGGCACGTTGGGTGGTTTTGAAGAGCTGAGTCAGACTTTGCAACCGTGGACAAAAAATAGATGGACAGCGGCTGCCTGCTGGCTCGCATGGGCGGTCTACGCCGCCCATGCGAGCTTCGCAGGTTCGCCGCCACACCAACCCAAAAGCGTGAGCAGCAAACCGCGACCCTAGCGCAGCGCCGCCCTTGTTTTGTTTTTCAGGACGCGAAGTGAGGGGCAGGCGTGCTGGCATGTGTGACGCGGTTAGATGCTCGTGCGCTCCACCCCCCGCAGGGCCATGCCCGCGCATGGGCTTTATCGATGCACAGGGCACGTGCACACAAGAGAGAAGGGTGGGCGTTGACGTAGCGGCCCTTACGACGCGATACGCCATCATGAGGGCACCCCACTTGGTTTGATATTGAGGTCCAGGATCAACCAAAAGCCATCGTTAAAGCGCGTCATACCGCAGTCAAACTGAGAGCTGCAACAAGTCTTCAAATCGTCGAATACGAGCTGAACAACTTCAAGCAACGAGTAGCCGACCAGACGAATACGCTCAGGCTTAGGGACCGTCACACCTTTGCTAGAACTGAAGCGATTACTCCATGCATCACCATCACTGAAGGCCTTGAGCATGTACTTGGAGAGGTATGCAGCAACCTTAGACGGCGCACGTTGACTGTTACGTTTCCTGGATTGAACGTCAACGTTACCGCCTAGATCGCACGTGACGGAACGCCAAACCGCGCGCACAACATTGAAGGACTTCACCTTAACGCCAGTGCTCGCAGCTAACTGCGCAGGAAGACGATGCACAGCCATATGCACATGCCAAGCACCACGGTGCTGACGCTCAAAAGCCGCAATGTAGAACCACCCAGGAATCAAGCGCTTCATGCGCCGATTGAATTCTTTGACGTGCGCCTTGAGCAACGCCCAATCCTGCATATTGGCCTGATAGGTCAACGTCAAAAGAGTGTCAACACCAGCCACCTTGCAGAGATGGCGAACGCGGGTTTTAGCTCTTTGCGCAGCACGTTCTAAGTTCGCCTGACGCATATCGTCAGCCAAAGACTCACGTTGGTCTAGATAGTCGGCGTGGGCTCCGTCAGAGAGAACCGCAACGGATTCCCAAGTTACCAGTGGACGAGACCGGTACTCATAATGACCATTGCCCAGATCACGACGTACAAGTTCGTGTCCACCACCAATGTGTCCACGTTGGAGTTCACCGCCTACAATTCGTTCCATCATCGTTAGTCCTTTTAACGGTGGTCATGGCCTCAGTGGTGCTCGCTACACCAGCTGGGGCCTTCTTTTTTATGAAATTGGCTCGCATGAAGGCCTGCTCAGCCTCCTCAGAGTCAAACGTGAGGGTTTGGACAAGGCCACCCAAGATAGGGCCAAAGAAATCGTGTTTAAACACGTCAGAAGCCGTCAGGCAGCCATCGGGTAAGTCACCCGGTGGAAACATGAAAAAGTCAGGAAAAACGCCTTTGCGTTCAGCCAAAGCTTGAAAGCGCCACACGACCAAGTTCAGAAAGATTGCAAAGAAAGAGCGACGATCCGCCCAAGGCGTGCCATCTAAGGTGGTGATCAGCGTGCCTTTGACGAACGAGTTCAACACCGGCTCACCAGCCGAATCTGCAATGCATTCGGCCTCAAAATCGAACTCACGGTAATGGCGCACAGCCGAATTGAACGCCGCCCATAGCTCGGACTGCAATTCGTCCTCTGTGATCCAGGTAAAGCAATCCTCACGCGTGCGAACGGGGGGCAACTGATTCTTGGGTTTCTTGACGGCACTCATGCTTTACCCCCATCCAGAAAACGGGACAGACGCTTGGGCTGAGGATGGCGACCGGGCGCAGGACAGTCACGGGGATCAAGATAAGACGCGGGCCAATCCATGCGCTGCGTGGCACGTGTTCCAAAGTGTCCTAGTGATAAATCTAGCGGCGCTTCGCGCCGCTCGCTGGTGTCCACCAGCGAAGCGGCAGCGAGCGCGCGCCTGAGTTGCAAGTTCTCTTGATAGACGTGGCTAGCGCAGGTGGCCCGACGAACCAGCAATGACCACCAGGAGGAGTCTGTGGGCTTGAAACCGTAGCCTTCTGGTGACCAGAGCTGGCCAGCGGAAAAACTCCAACCCGTCCAGGGTGGCGGCAACTCTTGATGAAGGGATAGACGCAACAAGCGATAAGCCGTGTACGGGATATCGTGGTGGCATGACAGCCAGTTATGCAAAGTTCGTGGCGAGACCTGCAAGAACTGCGCAGCAGTACAAGGCGTGAGGCCGAGCTGAGTGATCATGGCTTTGAATCGTTTACTAAGCATGATGCGGGTTTGCGCATCATGACAACGTGGCTTGATTCTTTTAGTGTACTTCATACGATGTATATTATGTAAAGTTAAATAATCCAAATGAAATGCGGGTATTTGCCCCTCAGTTGGAAACGCCTTCGGCCCTATATTGAGCAGCCCTTCAAAATCAACAAATAAGCTTACCCAACCATGAGTTCAACAGACACAACATCCAAGCCTGTCCCAATGGACGTTCAGTTTGAATGTCAACAAAATTTGATCACGTTCATGGGCCACTTTGACATGGACGAATTTCAAGCCATGGAGGCTTATTTGGCCCCAGATGCTGTGTGGGTCCGTGCGGATGGTGTTTTGCATGGCCCGCAAGACTTGCGTGCATGGGCGGCCAAGCGACAACCCGGCATTTTGGTGCGTCATGTGCTTTCCAACTTTCGCTGCCGAGCCATCTCAGATACCGAGGTGCATGTTGACTCTTACGCCATGGTCTTTCGAAAAGACATGCAGCCTGGCGACAAAACTCCCGCGAGCATGGCTGGACCCGTGTTGATGGGCCGCTACGAAGATGTCATGCGCAACGTAAATGGGCGCTGGCTGATTGCCCATAAATCAGTTCAACTCGATTTCAAACTGGTTTAAGGGACACACACCATGCTGCCAGATTTGAAACTTCGCCACATGGGCATGTTTGTGTGGGACATTGACAAAATGGCCCAGTTTTACCAAGAGGTATTGGGTTTCTTGGTCACCGACAAAGGCTTTGTGCGTGACCACCATGTGGTCTTTTTCAGCCGTGATCCCAAGTCGCACCATCAGTTGGTCATGGAGACTGGGCGTCCGCCCGGCTCGGGACCGGGTTATGGTTTGCAACAAATCTCGTTTCAAGTGAATGATCTGAAAGACCTGCGGCTAATGCATGACTTGGTCAGCACGCGAGACGATGTAACCCTCATTCAAACCGTCGATCATGGCAATTCATGGTCTTTGTATTTCCGTGATCCCGAGGTCAACCGTGTCGAGATTTACCTCGACACGCCATGGCATGTTGAACAGCCTTATCTCGACATGCTCGATCTGACTTTGAGCGATGAAGCCATTCACCAAGTCACTGAACAGCGTTTGCGTGATAACCCATCGCGTAAGCCCATGCAGCAGTGGCAACACGAAATGGCTGAACGCATCACTCTGCTGTGACGTTGTAGCGGTTCACGGCGCTCACCCAGCGTTCAATTTCATCGCGCAAATAGTTCTGTTGCTGCGCGGCTGGTATGTTCAGCATGCGGCCTCCATCGCGCTCAACCTTGGCTGAAAAGTCAGGCTGTGCGTTGATGTTGGCCAAAGCTTCACGCAGTTTGGCCACCACAGGTGCTGGTGTGCCCGCAGGGGCAAAAATGCCAAACCAGCTCTCCCCTTCAAACTTCACCAAGCCAGTTTCGTTGACGGTCGGGACGTTAGGCAACTGAGGGCTGCGTGCGGCTGACGACACCACCAAGCCTTTGAGGCGACCCGACTGCACGTATTGCTTGGAGGCAGACATGTTGTCAAACATCACATCCAAGCGCCCACCCATCATTTCTTGGTGTGCAGGAGATGCGCCTTTGAAAGGAATGTGCAACATGTCTAGTCCCAAGCTGCTGGTCAAAATAGCACCCCACACATGTTGCAGCGTACCAATGCCTCCTGAACCGTAAGTCAATTTACCGGGACGTTCTTTGGCATAAGTCACGAACTCGGCCAAGTTGTTGACGGGCAAATCTGCACGTGTCAACAACACAAACGGATAAGCCGAGACATAGCCAAGACTGACGAAGTCTTTCTCGGGCGCATAGGACAAATTCTTGATGAGCGCTTTGTTCATCACCATGTTGAAGATGCCACCCACCATCAAGGTGTAGCCATCGGCAGGGGCTCGCGCCACAAATTCGGTGCCAATCAGTGAGCCTGCCCCTGTTTTGTTTTCGACCACCACGGGTTGACGCAAGATGTCAGAGAGCTTTTGTGCCACGCTGCGCCCCAAAATGTCGGTGCCTCCGCCTGGAGGTTGCGGCACCACCATGCGAATCGGCCGATTGGGATAGTCTTGTGCTTGCGCATGCGCACTGAACAACATCGCCATCGCAATGCATGCGAACTGACAACGGTGAAAGATATTTTTTAGCACGCGCATCCCAGTCTCCTTGTGTTTAAAAAAATCCTAACACTGGAAATTTTTAATACACCGGGCATCTTCCCCAGTGCAGTTTGTCACTCAAGCGTCACAGCAATATCTGTGCTGAACCACAGAATATCCAAAACTATTTTTAAATTAACACCGGAGTCAGGGATGAAACTTGCAACTGTCGAGATCAACGGCCAGGCACACTTTGGTGCCATCACTGCACAAGGGTTCATTGACCTGGGTGAGCGTTTAGGGGCGCGTTGCAAGGACTTGGTCGAATTGTTGAGTCGTGATCTGTTGCAAGAAGCCTCTCAGATCGTGGCCAACACAACCCAGGCCGACCACCCATTGGCCAACTTGAAATTTTTACCGGTCAACCCACGCCTAGACATGCGCATGTTCGCGCTGGGTTGGGCCTACAAAGCGCACCAACTGGAGGCTGGAAAAGAAGATCTGCTGCATCCCAATATGTTCAGCAAACACCCGCAATCCTTGGTCGGGCATGACCAACCGATTGTGTTGCCGCGTGTCTCAGATCGATTCGACTTTGAAGGTGAAGTTGCCCTCATGATTGGCAAAGCAGGTCGGCACATTGCTGTCAAAGACGCCATGTCGCACATTGCGGGCTACAGCATCGTGATGGATGGTTCGTTGCGCGACTACCAAAAACACAGCGTCACGGCAGGCAAAAACTTCGATGCCAGCAGCTCCTTCGGCCCTTGGCTGGTGACGCGTGATGAAATTGCCGATCCGAAAAGCATGGTGTTGACGACGCGCCTGAATGGCGAGGTCATGCAACACAGCGGCTTTGATTTGATGGCTTGGGACTTGGCCGAGTTGGTCCACTACATCTCGGGCATTTGTCGCTTGGAGCCCGGTGACGTGATTGCCACGGGTACGCCAGGCGGTGTGGGGCATCGACGTGACCCTCAAATTTTCATGAAAGCTGGCGACGTGCTGGAGGTTGAAGTTACCCCCTTGGGTATCTTGCGCAATCAAGTCGTCGCTGAATGAGCTTTATTGCCCCAACTCTCTGATTTCCCAGGCAACGGTGAATGCGCGAATGTAAAACGCGCTTTGCGCGCGCTCCGCTTTGAGCGCCAGGTCCAGCGCGTTCACGTGCAATTGATTGCGCGGTGTGGGATCGGCGCCTTCCTCTAGCAAAAGTTTCACCGACAGTGGTGTGCCGTAATACGCTGCCATCATCAAGGGTGTCGTGCCATTGGGAGATTCCGCATCGATGTAGGCATTGTTGTCTAGCAATAAACGCATCATGGCGGTATGACCTTTGGTCGCTGCGTAATGCAGTGGTGTCCAGCCTTTGCGGTTGACTTCTGCCCCCCGATCGATCAGTACCTGTGCCACGTCGAGTTGGTTGTTCAACGCAGCCAGCATCAAGGGGGTTTCGTCCACAGAATTCACCACATTGACCTGAGTCTTGGGGTGTTGCGCCAACAACATGGCCGATTTGGCCGCCCCCAAACGAGTGGCAACTGCGAGCGCAGGCACGCCGTTTTCGTTGGGCGTGTTCGGGTCCATGCCACGAGACAAGAGCCGTTGAATTTCTTGTGCGTTGTCGAACTCAAAGGCCTTGAAAAAATCTTCGTAGGCCCCGGCATGGGCCCATGACACGAGCAGCCACAAAGCAATGCCGCAGAGTAGGCGAGAAAAACTTTTCATTTGGCAACGGCTGAAAAAAGACGGTCAAAGTTTTCGCTGGTGATGCGCGCCACCTCTTCTACCGCGAGGCCACGGATTTGCGCAATTTGTTGCGCCACAAAAGGCACATACGACGGGTTGTTGGTTTTGCCACGGTGTGGCACGGGTGCCAAGTAAGGGCTGTCGGTTTCAATCAGGATACGCTCCATCGGCACAAACGCTGCCACGTCGCGCAAGTCTTGGGCGTTCTTGAACGTCAAGATGCCCGAAAACGAAATGTAAAAACCCAAGTCCAACCCGGCGCGCGCCACTTCAGCCGTTTCGGTGAAGCAATGGAAGACCCCACCTGCACTGCCCGCCGATCCGTCTTCGCCTTCTTCTTTCAACATGCGCAAGGTGTCTTCTGAGGAGCTGCGGGTGTGAATCACCAGAGGCAATCGGGTCTGCTGTGCTGCTCGAATGTGAACTCTGAAGCGCTCACGCTGCCATGCCATGTCGGCCACGCTGCGCTCACCCAATCGGTAGTAATCCAGCCCAGTTTCGCCAATGCCCACCACACGTGGCAATTGCGCACGGGTGACCAAGTCTTCGACGGTGGGTTCTTGCACGCCCTCGTTGTCAGGGTGCACGCCCACCGTGGCCCAGAAGTTGTCGTACTGCATGGCCAGGTCGTGGACTTGGGGGAACTTTTCCAGCGTGGTGCTGATCACCAAGGCGCGCGTCACCTGGGCCGTGGCCATGTCAGCGCGAATAGCGCCCATGTTCTCAGCGAGTTCAGGGAAATTGATGTGGCAATGGGAGTCGGTGAACATAGGTACTCAAGATTTGGCGCGCAAAGCCAGTTGTGCGCGCGCCACCAAGGCTTCAAACATCAGCCCCGCGTTGAACGGATGCTCGGCGGTGCGTGCCGCTTGCATCAGATCACGCGACCACTGGCTGAGCGATGCCACGCTGCCTGCAGCAGGCAAATCGGCGGGCATGAAAAAACGAGGCGCTGCGCCGGTACGCATGGCCAACAAGTCGTGACAGAGTTTTTGCAACATGGCAATGGCTTGCGCCGGGGTGCCGTCAGACACGGCCGACACATCGCCACGCGCAATCGCTTTGGGCAAGGCGGCCCAATGGGCCGCTTTCAAACCGCTGCCTGCCAATGCCAACGCGTCTTCAGTACGTCCGCCAGCGGCACGCAGCAGCACAGGGGCATCGGCATCCGACACGCCCTGCCCTTGCAACCAGGCCAGGGATTCGTCCACATTGGGCCACACCATGGTGTGGGTTTGGCAACGGCTGCGAATGGTGGGCAGCAACATGTGGGCGGCTTCACTGGCCAGCACAAAGCGGGTTTCGCCCGGTGGCTCTTCCAGAGTTTTCAAAATGGTGTTGGCCGTGATGTGGTTCATGCGCTCTGCCGGATACACCAGCACCACCTTGGTTTTGCCCCCCGAGCGCGTTTGCTGACTGAACCCCACCATGTCGCGCGCGGCTTCTACCCGAATTTCTTTGCTGGGCTTGCGCTTTTTATCGTCCAGGTCTTTCTGGGTTTTTTCGTCCAGCGGCCAACGCAGTTCCAGTGCCAGGGTTTCAGGCATCAAGGTGCACAAGTCGGCATGGGTGCGCACATCCACGGCGTGGCAACTGCGGCACTGGTAGCAAGCGCCATGCGCTGTGGGTGCGTCGCACAACCAGGCGCGTGCCAACTCCAAGGCCAAGGTGTATTGACCCAAACCAGAAGGGCCTTGCAACAACCACGCATGGCCTTGGCGCGCCAACAAGGTGGTGAGCTGGCCTTGCAACCAGGGGCTGAGCACGCTGCGCGTGTTGGCAGGTGATTCGCTCACAGCGTCAACCTTCCGTGTTGCACAAACTGCTGGTGCAGCTGTTGCCACACGGCCTCACGTGATTGCGCGGCGTCCAAGCGTACAAAGCGTTGCGGATCGCCTTGTGCGCGCTGTGAATAGCCGTCGGAAACCTTTTGGAAGAAAGCCAGGGGCTGCGCTTCAAAGCGGTCGGGAACCCGCGCACCCGCTAAGCGAACCGCAGCCACCTCGGGGTCGAGTTCAAACCACACCGTCACATCGGGTTGGCGCAAACCGTCGGGCGTGTGTTGCACCCACGCTTCCAGCTGTTGCAACACGGCGAGGTCAAAGCCTCGGCCGCTGCCTTGGTAGGCAAAGGTGGCATCGGTGAAACGGTCGCACAACACCACCTCACCACGCGCCAGAGCGGGCTCGATGACTTGCTGCAAATGGTCACGACGTGCGGCAAAAATCAACAAGGCTTCGGTCAGTGGGTCCATGGCGTCGTGCAACACCATGTCGCGCAACTTTTCGGCCAATGGCGTGCCGCCAGGCTCGCGGGTGAGCGTGACGTGACGGCCCTGCGCTTTGAACGCCTTGGCCAGTCCGTCAATGTGGGTGGACTTGCCAGCGCCGTCGATGCCTTCAAAACTGATGAACAAACCGGTGTGTGTCATAAAACCTTCAGAGCCGCTATTTTGCCTGCGTCGCTGCGGCACCCAGACGTTGGTAGCGGTTGACTGCGGCGTTGTGGGCGTCCAGCGAATCGCTGAACTGACTGCTGCCGTCGCCCCGCGCTACAAAGTACAGCGCTTGGCTGCTGGCAGGTTGCACCGCCGCTTTCAGGGCGTTGCGTCCTGGCATGGCAATGGGGGTGGGGGGCAGGCCTTTGCGGGTGTAGGTGTTCCAGGGATGGTCGGTACGCAAGTCTGATCGGCGCAAATTGCCGTCAAACGACTCGCCTAACCCATAGATCACGGTGGGATCGGTTTGCAGCGGCATGCCAAGGCGCAGACGGTTGTGAAACACGCTGCTGATCATGGTGCGGTCGCTCTCTCGGCCGGTTTCTTTTTCCACAATGCTGGCCAGAACCAAGGCCTCCTCGGCGTTTTGTAGTGCCACATTGGGGGCTCGCTGGGCCCACACGGCGGCCAAATGCTTTGTCATGGCCTTGGCGGCACGTTGCATCAAGTGCAACTCGGAACTGCCTTTGCCGTAGGTGTAGGTGTCGGGGTAGAAGCGTCCTTCAGGTGCAGTGCCAGGCAGGCCTAGGGCCGTCATCACCGCTTCGTCTGCCAACCCTGCGCTGTCGTGCTTGAGGCCTTCAGCCTTGGCCAAGGCTGCCCTGAACTGCCGCCACGTCCAGCCCTCCACCAGGGTCACGGCCTTGAGGCTTTCTTCGCCCCGGCTGAGTTTGCGCAACACATCCAAGGCGGTGTTGCCTTGGGTGATTTCGTAGCTGCCAGCGCGCAGCTTGCGCGACTGGCCACTGGCTCTGAAAAACACATACAACACATCGGGGTCGATGTTGACGCCCGACGCCACCACCACTTGTGCAATGCCTCGCACCGGCGTTTGGGGCTCGATGGACACATCCACCGTCGCCGCAGTCAACGGCAAAGGTCGCAACACCCACCAAGCGGCGGCACTTGCAGCCAGGACCAGCGCGCACGCCAATGTCCAGAAGATCCGTTTGACATGCCTTGTCACAACCCTGTTCCCGTCTCGATGTTGAAGCGGGCATGATAATTCAGCCATGCCTTTGACCCCTTCCCCCCTGCCCCACGGCGTGAGCCCGCTGCCTGACCTCGGCGTGATCCGTGTCAGCGGTGCCGACGCCGCCAACTTTTTGCACAACCAACTCACGCAAGACGTGCTGCTGCTGGATGCGCAGCATGGCCGCTTGGCGGCGTACTGCAATGCCAAAGGCCGCATGCAAGCCAGCTTTGTGCTGTACAAGCGTGCTGCCGACGAGGTGTTGCTGGTGTGCCGCCGCGACTTACTGGCTCAAACCCTCAAACGGTTGTCGATGTTTGTGCTGCGCGCCAAAGCCAAACTGAGCGATGCCACCGCCGAGTTCACGTTGCTGGGCCTATCGGGCGATGTGGTGCAACACGTGTGCGGTCCTCATGCATCCACGGCTCCCTGGTTGCGCCATGTGGTGAACGAGGGGCCCGACAGCGCCGATGTGCTGACCATTTACCCCTCACAGGGTGTGACACGTGCCTTGTGGCTGGCCCCGGTCAACAGCGCCGCGTCCTCTGCGTTGACAGGTTTCGCCACGTTGACGTCAGAGTCATGGCATGTGGGCGAGGTCATGAGTGGCGTGGCTTGGGTTGAGCAAGCGACCTTTGAAGCCTTTGTGCCGCAGATGCTCAACTATGAGTCGGTGGATGGAGTGAACTTTAAAAAAGGCTGCTACCCCGGCCAAGAGGTGGTGGCGCGCAGCCAGTTCCGTGGCACCTTGAAGCGCCGTGCCTTCATTGTGCAAGCCGATGTGCCCATGCGTGCGGGCCAAGAAGTTTTTTCCAGCGCAGACGCGAACCAGCCTTGTGGCTTGGTGGCTCAAGCTGCGACCGATGGCGACTGTCATGTGGCCATCGCCGAGTTGCAGCTCTCAGCCACCCAAGGGCACAGCCTGCATTTGGGCGCTGCGCAAGGTTCCCTGCTGCACTTGTTGCCCCTGCCCTATCCGCTGCGCGACGACATTTGAGCAAACGACACTTGCTCGCTACGCGTCAGTGTTCTATCTGCTGAATCGTGTGATCGTGGCCAGTGCGATGGCAACCAGATTGGATTTGCCCTGAGTCACAGCATAGACGTTGGCCATGCACACCAAGTTGCGGCTCGCTGATTTCAGCACCCGACCTTCGGCTCGCAACTGTTCTCCGATTCCGGGGGCTATCAGATTGAGTTTGTATTCCGAGGTCACCACATTACCCACCACAGACGCGGCTGCCCAAGCACAGGCACTGTCTGCCAAGAAACCGATCACCGCACCATGCGCGAAACCCATGTGCATGGTCAGATCAGGCCGAAGCGTCACCGAAAGGTGGGCTATGCCATCACCGTACTCTCCCAACTCAGCGCCTAGCATCTGCGCGAACGGCGTTATTTTGATCACGGCTTCAAGGTCAGCGCGCGCCAGTGGTGTCAAAGCGCTTACGTTGTTTTCCTGTGTCCGATGCATGATGGTCTCCTGTTGATGCAGGTTAACTGTGCGTCGCGACGCCGACCTCAACAAGCGCATGTGTGACATCCAGACGCTGCGTTCGTGCAGCGCGTTCACACCAAGCTGCGGCGCATCTCAATGTGGGGGATGCCCACCTCGTCAAACGGCTCGCCATACGGCTCAAAGCCTTGGCGTTTGTAAAAACCTTCGGCGCTGCGTTGCGCATGCAAACGCACTTCGGTGTCTCCGCGTGCCAGCGCGGCTTGCACCAACGCCTCTAACAACTGGTGGCCAAAGCCCGAGCCGCGCATCAGCCGCGTCACGGCCATGCGACCCATCTGCGCCACACCCGCTTCGGGTTGTAGCAAGCGCGCCGTGCCCAACGGCACACCGTAGCGGTTGCTCAGCACGGCGTGCACGGCGGTGGCGTCGGCCGCATCCCATTCGTCTTCGGGGGCAATGCCTTGTTCGCCCACAAACACATCGGTGCGCACGGCTTGGGCAGAGGCTTGCAGCACATCCCAGGCGCCCACTTGGCAGGTGGTCATGGCTTCACCGCCTTCGAAGCCCTGAAAAATGGCACGCAAGCTCTCGGGCACAGGCAGCGAAGTTTGCGTGGCTGGGTTGGCATACACATAAATTAGCTCGCCTGTGATCAGCAGTTGGTCACCACAAAAAATACCGCCTACAAATTGCATCGATGAATTGCCAATGCGTTGGCATTTCAGGCCCACGTCCAGTTGGTCGTCGTAACGGGCTGAGGCGTGGTATTCCACGCTGGCTTTCTTCACATACAAGTCGCCGCCCAAGGCGTGCATGGTTTGCTCATACGGCAAGGCCAGCGCGCGCCAGTAGTCGGCCATGGCGGTGTCAAAGTACATCAGGTAGTGGCCGTTGAAGACAATTTTTTGCATGTCCACCTCGGCCCAACGCACGCGCAGGCGATGCAGCAAGCGAAAGTCGTTGCGTGTCATGCGTGTTCTCCAAAGGCATGGCGCAGCGCGCGTGCCGCATCGGCATGGGCGCTCAACGCCTCAGGGATGACGCGGCCCATCTGGATGAAGCTGTGGACCACGCCCTTGTAAATTTCCAAGTCCACCGACACGCCTTGCGCCCGCAAATGGTCGGCATAGGCCACGCCCTCGTCGACCAGCGGGTCGCACTCGGCCAATCCCAGCCATGCAGGTGCCACACCTGAAACGTCGCCGACCAACAGCGGTGAAAACCGTGGGTCACGTCGATCCGCAGCGTTGGGCAAGTAGTGCTTGTAGAAGTAATCGATGCTCGACTTCTCCAGCAAAAATCCCTTCTCAAACGTATCCGCCGAAGCCATGTGCTCGGGCGAGCAGCCGGGGTAAAACATCAGTTGCAGCTTCAGATCAATGCCTGCATCGCGCGCTGCGATGGCGGTGGCAGCCGTCAATGTGCCCCCTGCACTGTCACCCCCAATGGCCATGCGCGTCGGGTCAAGCCCCAGCTCTGGCGCGTGCTGCACCAACCACTGTAAGGCGTCGAAGGCGTCGTGGTGCGCGGTGGGAAAGGTGTGTTCGGGTGCCAGCCGATAGTCCAGCGACAACACCGCGCACTGGGCCAAATGGGCCAGGTGTTTGCATAAGGCTTCATGGGTTTGCGGGCTGCCCACCGTGAACCCACCGCCATGAAAGTAGAGCAACACGGGCATCTGAGGCTTGGGGTGTTGCGCCCACAACTTGGCAGGCAGCAATGCGCCGTCGCGTGTGGGGATGTGCAAGGTGTCGTCACGCGCCATTTTTTGCGGGTCAGGCTCCAACACACCCGCGCCAGCGGCATAGGCCTCTTTGGCTTGTTGGGCGCTCAACATGGCGAGGGGCGGACGCCCCGCTTTGGCGATGGCGTGCAGCACCTGGCGCATGGCGGGTGTGAGCAGACTTTGAGGGTTGCGAGGGTGACTCATGGGGCGTGCATTTCGTGAAAGAGGCTTTTATAGTTTGCCATGGCTCAAATTCTCTACCTCACGAACATTCAGATCGACTTTGGCGTGCTCAGCACCTTGGCGGCTGAATGTCAAAAAGCACACATCCTGCGCCCCCTCATCGTCACCGATGCCGGTGTCAAAGCGGTGGGCATTTTGCAAAAAGCGCTCGACGCCTTGCCGGGTGTCGCGGTGGCGGTGTTTGACCAAACCCCTTCCAACCCAACCGAGGCCGCCGTGCGTGCTGCTGTGGCGGTGTACCACGCCCACCAATGCGATGGTCTGATTGCCCTGGGTGGCGGCTCGTCCATCGACTGCGCCAAAGGCGTGGCCATTGCGGCCACCCATCCGGGCCCGCTCAAAACCTACGCCACCATCGAAGGCGGGTCACCCAAAATCACGTCAGCCGTGGCCCCGTTGATTGCGGTGCCCACCACTGCCGGCACCGGCAGCGAGGTGGCGCGCGGCGCCATTGTGATCGTGGACGATGGCCGCAAGCTCGGCTTTCATTCATGGGACCTGATGCCCAAGGCGGCGCTGCTCGACCCCGAACTCACCCTGGGCTTGCCGCCCCTGCTCACCGCAGCCACCGGCATGGATGCCATCGCCCACTGCATGGAGACCTTCATGGCGGTGCCCTTCAACCCGCCCGCAGACGGCATTGCGCTGGACGGCTTGACCCGAGGCTGGGCCCACATCGAACGCGCCACGGCCAACGGCCAAGACCGCGAGGCACGCCTGAACATGATGAGTGCCTCCATGCAAGGTGCCATGGCGTTTCAAAAGGGTTTGGGCTGCGTGCACTCGCTGAGTCACAGTCTGGGCGGCGTCAACCCACGCCTGCACCACGGCACCTTGAATGCCATGTTCTTGCCTGCGGTGGTGCGCTTCAATGCGGCCGCCGAGTCGGTGCAGCGCGAGCGGCGCCTGCAGCGCATGGCCTATGCCATGGGGCTGGGCAGCATCGGGGATGCCTCGACATCCGCCGCCTCGGCCACTCAGGCTGCCGAGGCCGTAGCCCAAGCCATCACGGCCATGAATGCACGGCTGGGCTTGCCCTCAGGTTTGGCGCAGATGGGCGTGGCGCGCGCTTGTTTTGACGCCGTGATTGAAGGTGCGCTGGCAGACCATTGCCACAAAACCAACCCTCGCCTAGCGAGCGCTCAGGACTACCGAGACATGCTGGAAGCTGCGCTGTGATGTTTCACCCAGGCCACGTATTGGTTCATCCAGCCTTGAAGAAACTTTTGACTGCCCTCGCCAATTCCACCATCGGGGCCAAACAGCTCCTCTTTGGCTTGAATGAATGCTTCAGGTTGACCCAGTGTTGGGACATCTAAATAAGCCAGAACATTGCGCAAGTGTTGTTGTGCCAATGCGGTGCCAATCGCTCCTACCGAAACACCCAACACGCCAGCAGGTTTGCCTGCCCACGCACTTTGACCGTAAGGGCGCGACGCATGATCGATGGCATTTTTGAGCACACCAGGGATGGATCGGTTGTATTCAGGTGTGACAAAGAGCAGTCCATGCGCCATCTTGATGTCCGCTTTCAGGCGCAAAACAGATGCGGCCTGTTGGGCATCATCGTCTTGGTTGTAAAGCGGCAGATCGTTGATTTGCGCCTGCTTGAACGAAAAGTCCGGTGGTGCCAGCTTAGCCATGGCAGTGGCCAATCTTCGGTTGAAAGAATCTTGACGCAGGCTGCCAATTAAGACGGTGATCTGATATTGACCTATCACGTTCTCCTATCAATGACGAAGTGTCTGAGCTTACGCAATATGCCCAGCGTAAGCAATCCACCCGCCGCTTCACAGTCTATGCAGGGTTTGGGTATGCGGCCGGTCTAGCCAGTCGGCCAACTCATCGGCCAATTGCTGACTCGCCGATGCAGCCTGTTGCCAAACCTTCACGCGTGCATCGAAGTCATGGGCGTAGGTCACAAAGTCGGACCGGTCTGGTAGCTTGCTGTTGGGTAGCGTGCGCACCCACTCGGGGTTGGGCGCCAACACCACAGCATGGTCTAAAAAAGCGCTGGACCGATGGCGCCACTTCAGCGCCTTGTCCAACCAGCCAGGCACCACAGCCTGCTGAAAGTGTGGATACAGCACGATGGGGCTGGTGGACGGCGGTGTGTAGTTCAGGTGCAAGTGGTAGTCGGTGATGCCGCCATCCCAATACGCGCCTCGGGGTGCGCCAGGAATGTCATGCACAGCTTGCAATACAAACGGGATCGAGCAACTGGCCTGCAAGGCGGGCATGAAGTTGACCTCCGTCAGTGCCACCTGTTGCGTTGCAAAGTCGTTCGTACCAAACGGCAAATCCAGCCCATGCCTTGTGCCCTGTGCACTTTTGTGGGGGCTTGAAAATACCACCCGCTCCAGCCACCAGCCCATGGCTTTGCGTCGCACGGCATTGCACACATACGCTCCCGCATAGCCCATCGGCGTGAGCCATGCGTGTTCGCGGTGCAGAAGGTGGCGTCCGTGCGCGGTCATCACATGCAAGCGATAGCGTGGGTGATTCAATACCTCCGTCATGTGACCTTCATAAAAGGCCTGCAAGCTCCGCCTAAAAGCCTCACTCACTTGTTGCGGGCTGAGGCGCTTTTGGCCCGGGGGTGGTTCATAGCGTTGCTGGATGTAGTCGTGCTCCAAACGCTCAAAGCCTGCCACCGCTTGGTTCAAGCATGCGGTGGCCATGCGCCAGGCGCCAATGGAGGCGCCGACCAGGTCAATGGGTTGCGTGCTCTGGGGTAACCATTCGCCAAAGATGAACCGGTCTAAGGGGCCCAGAATCAAACCCTTGGGTCCACCTGCTGCCCCTGGAATCACACCCACATGTTCTGGAAGCAAGCCGTGTTGCGCGATGTGCGCACGTGCTTTGGGGCCTGCGTAAAGATGAAGGGCCTTCATAGACGACAACTGCGCTCAAAGCTGACTGGGTATGTCGCGCAAAAACACCGGCAAGTCCATGACCGGCGGTCGGACGCCGCATTGGCAGATCATGTCGGCCACAACGCCTCGGTGATAGGTTTTGTGGTTCACCACATGCAGCAATATGTCGCCTCGGGTCATGTGTCCTGGACCGCCATCGACAAACTCAAAGTTCAGCCCTTCGTCATGCGCCATGGGCGTCAATTGATCGGCGTAGGCGATGTACCACTGGTCTAGGGCCGTTTGAGCTGCGGCCAAGGCTGTCAGCAACATGTCTTGTTGTGGCACTCGGGAACGCATGCCATGTGGCACACCTTCAAGGTGGGCCTTCCAGATCACATCCACCACTTGCGCATGTTGCAATGTGTTGGCCATGTTGCCAAACACCGTTGGACGGGGCGCCATCACCGCGTCTTCGGGCAACTCGGCCAGAGCAGCAAACAACACCTGATTGGCCCAGGCGTTGTAGCGGGTGAGCATGCGGATGTTGCGGGTGATGGACATGAACTGAGCTTACTTCTTGAGACTTTGCAATTTAGCGAAGGCACTGGCCATGGCCGAGCCTTGTGCCGCTTGTGGCGGTGCGGTGTAGCCACCGCCGCCACGCGCCCGGTTGTCTCTGCCTGCATGTTCAAAGCGGTTGTCGCGTGGCCCATCGCGTCGTGCAGGTGCGGCATCCAGCTTCATGGTCAGGCTGATGCGTTTGCGGGCCACATCCACTTCCAGCACCTTGACTTTGATGATGTCACCCGTTTTGACCACTTCACGCGCATCGCTGATGAACTTGTTGCTGAGTTGGCTCACGTGAATCAAACCGTCTTGGTGAACACCCAAGTCCACGAAGGCGCCAAACGCCGCCACGTTGCTGACTGTGCCTTCGAGCACCATGTCGACCTTGAGGTCTTTGATGTCTTCCACCCCGTCTTGGAGCTTGGCCACTTTGAAGTCGGGGCGTGGGTCACGACCTGGTTTTTCCAGCTCGCTCAAAATGTCCTTGACGGTGATCACGCCCACCGTGTCGTTGGCAAACAGCTCTGGCTTCAAGGTTTTGAGCATGTCGGCGCGGCCCATCAATTCGCTCACAGGCTTGCCAGTTTGCGCCATGATGCGCTCGACCACCGGATAAGTTTCGGGGTGCACAGCGGTCATGTCCAAGGGGTTGTCGCCGCCACGGATGCGCAAAAAGCCTGCACTTTGTTCAAAGGTTTTGGCACCCAAGCCAGTGACTTTGAGCAGTTGTTGGCGGTTGGCAAACGCACCGTTGGCTTCGCGCCAGCGCACCACGGCTTTGGCGGTGGTGGTGGACAGGCCCGACACGCGGGTCAGCAGCGGCACGCTGGCGGTGTTGAGGTCCACGCCCACCGCGTTCACGCAGTCTTCCACCACCGCCTCCAAGGTGCGCGCCAGCTCGCTTTGGTTCACATCGTGCTGGTACTGGCCTACACCAATCGACTTGGGGTCGATCTTGACCAGCTCGGCCAATGGGTCTTGTAAGCGCCGCGCAATGCTGGCGGCACCCCGCAGGCTCACGTCCACATCGGGCATTTCTTGGCTGGCAAATTCACTGGCGCTGTAGACCGAGGCCCCGGCTTCGCTGACCACCACTTTGTCGATGGTTTTGGCGGCATCGTGCCGGGCCATGAGTTTGATCAACTCGCCTGCTAGTTTGTCGGTCTCGCGGCTGGCCGTGCCGTTGCCAATGGCGATCAGGTTGACGCCGTGTTTCTCGCACAACTTGGCCAGGGTGTAGAGCGACCCGTCCCAGTCTTTGCGCGGTTCGTGGGGGTACACGGTGGCGGTTTCCACCAGCTTGCCGGTGGCATCGACCACGGCCACTTTCACGCCGGTGCGGATGCCGGGATCCAAACCCATCACCACGCGCGGGCCAGCGGGCGCGGCCAGCAACAGGTCGCGCAGGTTGTCGGCAAACACCTTGATGGCCACCTGTTCTGCGTCTTCACGCAGGCGGGTGAACAAGTCACGCTCGGTGGACAGGCTGAGCTTGACGCGCCAAGTCCAAGCCACGCATTTACGAATCAAGTCATCGGATGGGCGGGCTTGGTGGCTCCAGCCCAGGTGGATGGCGATCTTGCCCTCGGCCAAACTCGGTTTGCCAGGCTCGGGCTCCACGGGCAGGACCAGTTTGGCATCCAGCATTTCCAGAGCGCGGCCACGAAAGACGGCCAGGGCCCGGTGCGAGGGCACGCGGCCAATGGGCTCGTCGTAGTCAAAGTAGTCGCGGAACTTGGCCACATCGGGGTTGTTTTCGTCTTTGCCCGTGGCCAATTTGCTGCGAAACAGACCCTCGCTCCACAACCACTCGCGCAAGGCTTGCACCAAGCCGGCGTCTTCTGCCCAGCGCTCACTCAGAATGTCACGCACGCCGTCCAAAACCGCAGCCACGGTAGAAAAGTCGGCCCCTTCGATCTTGCCTGCCGGCAACACAAAAGCCTCGGCTTCGGTGCTGGGGGTCAACTCAGGGTTGGCAAACAGCTTGTCAGCCAAAGGTTCGAGCCCTGCCTCTTTGGCGATCATGCCTTTGGTGCGGCGTTTGGGCTTGAACGGCAAGTACAGGTCTTCCAGTTCTTGCTTGGTGGGCGCCCCTTCAATGGCTGCGCGAAGTTCAGGGGTGAGCTTGCCTTGGTCCTCAATGCTTTTGAGCACAGTGGCTCGGCGGTCTTCAAGTTCACGCAAATAGCTCAAACGTGCGTCGAGTTCACGCAGTTGGATGTCGTCCAAGCCCCCTGTCACCTCTTTGCGGTAACGGGCAATGAAGGGCACGGTGGCGCCACCATCCAGCAGTTCAACAGCGGCCTTGACTTGCGATTCCGAGACTTTGATTTCGGCAGCAATCTGCCGGGTTATTTTTTGCATTTTTAGGAGATCAATTCTTCAAAGCGGGCGAGTTTGCCACATGCGGCAACGCACAGACAGCGGTTAAATTTTGCTTAAGACTTAACTTCTTTTTAAGTGAAATTCGGTTTAGTATTTGATAAATCTGTCGATATCAACAATATCAAAAGATAAATCGATATATTTAACAAAATGTCTACCACCACCCAAGCACTCTTTGGCCGAGCTTTGGTTTTGTTGACCGTCATGTCGTTGTCGGGCTGTTACACCATTGCCTCGACCGAGTATGCAGACTTTGCCGCGCAATCCCCGGACAAGCGTGTGATGAACAGCGTCAATCTGAGTTGGGAGATTCGGCCCGATGCGGCCGAGTATTGCGCGCAGATATCCGGCAAACGGGGGGCTGGCATGGCCACACCTGCTGTGGCGTGTGCCACTTGGTCCGCAGAGTCCAAGCGCTGCACCATCATCACCACGCCCAACCCCAACCACGTGGTGATTGGCCATGAAGTGCGCCATTGCTTTGAAGGTCACTTCCACTGAGTTTTGTGGACAGATTGCCAGCGCTCAAGCGCGTAACTGCGTTCGCAGTTGTTGGCCCACATCAGGCCGTGCGGCAAACGGGTCTGGGGGCGGGCCTTGTGACACGATGGCTTGCATGCGCAATTGCACATTGCCCAACGCGTGGGGATGGCTGTAGATGTAGAACTGCTCGGTCGCCACGGCGTCAAAGACCTTTTGTGCCACCTCTGCCGCACTGACTTTGCCGCTGTCTACCGCCTTATCCAGCATGGCTTGGCTGATGCGCTGGCTGGACGTGATTGGTGCTGTCTGCAATGCATCGGGTCGATTGCGTTGACTTTGACTGATGCCTGTGGGCACAAAGTACGGGCACAAAACACTGGCACTGACCTGCTCAGACACCAACTGAAGGTCTTGGTACAAGGTTTCGGTCAAGGCCACCACCGCGTGTTTGCTCACGTTGTAAACCCCCATGTTGGGTGGTGTGAGCAAGCCAGCCATGCTGGCCGTGTTGACGATGTGACCTTGGTAAAGCGGATCTTGCTTGGCGGCTTGCAACATCATGGGGGTGAACAAACGCACACCGTGGATCACGCCCCACAGGTTGACGCCAAGCACCCATTGCCAATCGGCCAGTGAGTTCTCCCACACCAAACCGCCAGAGCCAACCCCTGCGTTGTTGAAGACCAAATGCGGTGCGCCCAATTGGGTGTACACGTCGTGCGCCAAAGTTTGCATTTGGTCGGCGTTGGAGACATCAACACAACGTGCAATCACCGTCACCCCGGTGGCCGTGAGTTCTGCAACGGCCGCATCGAGCGCGTCACGTTGCACATCGACCAACACCAGATTCATGCCCAATTTGGCCCCGAGTCGGGCGCACGCCAAGCCAAAGCCAGATCCTGCGCCGGTCAAAACGGCTGTTTTGCCTGCAAAGTTTGAAATCATGCGGTGCAGCCTTTAAACCAGCTGGACCAGTTGTTTGCCAAAATTCTTGCCCTTGAGCAAACCCAGAAAGGCTTGTGGCGCAGCTGCCAAGCCTTGCGCCACGGATTCACGAGGGCGTAACTGACCACTGCCGACCAAGTGGCCCAACTCCTTGAGCGCTTCGGGCCACACCTCCATGTGTTCGCTGACGATGAAGCCTTGGATCTTCAAGCGGTTGACCAAAATCAGCGCAGGATGGGTCATGGGCAAGGGGGCGCCGTCGTAGCCCGCGATCATGCCGCAAACGGCGATGCGCGCGAAAGCGTTGGTGCGCAGCATCACGGCATCGAGCACCATGCCACCCACGTTTTCGAAGTGACCGTCAATGCCGTTGGGGCAGGCTTGCCGCAAGGCTTTGGACAAAGACAGATAGTCACTGTGCTGCTTGTAGTCCACACAGGCATCAAAGCCCAAGCTGTTGACCACGTAGTCGCATTTCTCTTGACCGCCTGCAATGCCCACCACACGGCAACCGCGCGCTTTGGCGAGCGCCCCATAAGCGCTGCCGACGGCACCGCTGGCCGCACTCACGGTAACGGTTTCGCCTGCTTGAGGCTCAATGACCTTGACCAAGCCATACCAAGCGGTGACCCCAGGCATGCCGACGGCCCCCAGGTAGTGGCTCAGCGGCACATGGGTGGTGTCGACTCGGCGCAGCATGCCAGGGGCATGGCCATCGACCACGCTGTAGAGTTGCCACCCTCCCATGCCCACCACCTGATCACCAGGCTTGAACTTGGGGTGGCGGCTCTCCACCACCTCACCGGCGGTGCCACCAATCATCACCTCACCCAACGGCTGCGGTGCAGCGTAGCTCTTGCTGTCGTTCATGCGCCCTCGCATGTAAGGGTCCAAGCTGAGGTAGTGGTGGCGCACCAAGACCTGGCCTTCTTCAAGCGCTGGCGTTTCACAACTGACGAGTCTGAAGTTGTCAACCGTGGCTTGGCCTTGTGGCCGGTTGTCAAGCAAAAAAGATTGGTTCAGCGGCATGGCACATCCTGGCTTGTGGGTTCAATCGGTGGAGATATCGGAGACCGGATGGCTGGGGTCTGGCGCTTTGGGCACGTATTTGAAAGTGCCTGTGGCGTGCGCACAAACTTGACCTTGCGCGTCATACACCGTGCCTTCGGTGAACGCCATGCTGCGCGACCGGTGGATCAGACGCCCCTTGCTGGTCAACACGCCACGCGCAGGCTGCATGAAGGTGGTTTTCATCTCAACCGTGACCACGCCAGATGTCCTCTCCACACTGCGTGCGGCTGTTGCCAGGGTCACATCCAGCAGTGTCATCAACGCGCCTCCATGGGTGACATTGAATGAATTCATGTGTTCGGGCTCGGGCTCAAAGCGCAGCTCGGATTGTCCGTCGTCGAAGAAGACCATCTCGAAACCCAAGTGGTCGACAAACGGAATGTAGGCACCAAAACTTTCTTGCATGGCTTGTTCCTTGATTAAAAAGCGTCTTCAGGCATGTTGGCACAGGTCATGTCACGTTGTGCGACAACTTGTAGCCAGGCACTGATTTTCGGTAGTTCGTAGCGAAAGAAAAATTGAGCCGCTGTGCGACGGCCCAAATTTTCGGACCCGGCACCTTGGCTGACCCGTTCGACCTCAAGCCACATCCATGACAGCACCATGTGTCCAAACGCTTGCAGATAAGGCACGGCGTTTGCCAGGGCCTGAGTTGGCGCACCCTCTTGCCAAGCCATGTCTGTGGCACGTTGCACGTGTTGCAGCGCATCGTTCAATGCGTGGGCATGGTCTGCGATGTGACCGGCTTGATCGGTTTGTTGCAGGGCCTGCGCCACCGTGGCATGAATGCGCTGTGTCAGCAAGGTCATGCCCTGCCCGTCTTCCATGCGCACTTTGCGTCCCAGCAAGTCCATCCCCTGGATGCCGTGTGTGCCTTCATGGATCATGTTCAAACGGTTGTCGCGCCAGTACTGCTCCACCGGGTAGTCACGGGTGTAGCCATAGCCGCCATGCACCTGAATGGCCAGTGAGTTGGCCTCCAAGCACCACTCGCTGGGCCAGCTCTTGGCGATGGGCGTGAGCACTTCGAGCAACAAACGCGCTTCGTTGGCGGCTGTGGCCTCGCCCGTGCGTTGCTCGTCCACCAAGCGCGCGCAATACAGGGCCAGGGCCAAGGCACCCTCGCCATAGGCCTTTTGGGCCAGCAGCATGCGCTTGACATCAGCGTGTTCAATGATGCGAATTTGTGCCGATGCTGGGTCTTTGCCCGCAGCGGTCATGGCGCGTCCTTGCGGGCGTGCTTTGGCATAGTCGAGTGAGGCGTAATAGCCCGCCAACCCCAGCATGGTGGCCGCCATGCCGACCCCAATGCGGGCCTCGTTCATCATGTGGAACATGCAGCGCAGGCCCTCGCCGGGTTGGCCCACCAAATAGCCGATGGCACCCGCTTGTCCTTGCGCATCTGGGTATTTGCCTTCGCCAAAATTGAGCAAGGTGTTGACAGTGCCACGCCAGCCGCATTTGTGGTTCAAGCCAGCCAAGGCCACGTCATTGCGTTGGCCCGTGAGCTTGCCTTGTGCATCCACCCGGTGCTTAGGCACCACAAACAAGGAAATGCCTTTGACCCCGGGAATCGGCATGCCGTCAGGCCCGGGAATCTTGGCCAAGACCAGGTGGACGATGTTCTCGGTCAGTTCGTGGTCGCCGGTTGAGATCCACATCTTGTGACCCTTGAGCCGATAGCGCGAGCCCAGTGGATCGCTGGCAAAGTCTTCGCCATCGGGTATGGCGCGGGTGGTGATATCGCTCAATGACGAGCCCGCTTGCGGTTCAGACAAACACATGGTGCCGCTCCAGCGGCCTGAGAATTCATGGTGCGCAAACACCTGCTTTTGTGTCTCGCTGCCATAAGCCATCAGCAAGTTGGCGTTGCCTACGGTCAACATGCCACCGCCAATGCTCACCGACGCACACGCAAAAAATGCATTGGCTGCAGACTCGACCACATAGGGCAGTTGCATGCCGCCAATGTCATAGTCTTGCGCGGCGCTCAGCATGCCCGAAGCCGCATAGGCTGCATGGGCATCGTGGGTGGCTTGCGGCAGGATCACGCGTTCGCCATCGAACTGCGGTTCTTGCGTGTCGATGGTGCGGTTGTACGGCGCAAATTTGTCGCGTGCGATGCGCTCGCAGGTGTCGAGCACCGCATCAAAAGTTTCTCTTGAATGGTCTGCGAAACGTGAACGTTGATTCAGTGCCTCGACTTGGAGCCAGTCGTACAGCAAAAAATCAACGGTGTCTCGCAGCGCCATTTACAGCACTTCAAAAATACCCGCAGCGCCCATGCCGCCGCCAATGCACATGGTCACTGCCACGCGCTTGGCACCACGGCGTTTGCCTTCGATCAAGGCATGTCCTGTCAGGCGTTGACCGCTCATGCCGTAGGGATGCCCCACGGCAATCGCACCACCGTTGACATTGAGGCGATCGTTGGGAATGCCCAGTTTGTCGCGGCAGTACAGCACTTGCACCGCAAAGGCTTCGTTGAGTTCCCACAGGTCAATGTCATTCACAGTCAGCCCTAAACGCTTGAGCACTTTGGGTACGGCAAAGACAGGGCCAATGCCCATCTCATCGGGCTCGCAGCCTGCCACTGCAAAGCCGAGGAACCGACCCAGGGGTTTCAAACCACGCTTGCTGGCCAGCTCTTCGCTCATCACCACACAGGCTCCTGCCCCGTCAGAGAACTGACTGGCATTGCCTGCCGTGATCAAACCGCCTGGCATGGCCGATTTCAAGCCGCTGATGGCTTCAACCGTGGTGCCTTCACGCATGCCTTCATCACGGCTGACCGTGACTTGTTGGGTCATCAAGCCCATCACTTTGTCGACCACGCCCGCTTTCACGGTGATGGCTGCAATCTCTTCGTCGAACTTGCCTGCTGCCGCTGCAGCGCAGGCTTTTTGCTGGCTGGCTGCGCCGTACTCATCCATGGCTTCACGGCTGATGTTGTAACGCTTGGCTACGTTTTCAGCGGTTTGCAACATGTTCCAGTAAATCTCAGGCTTGATCTTGTTGAGGTTGGGGTCGATGAACATGTGCATGTTCATTTCTTGCTGCACGCACGAAATGCTTTCCACGCCGCCTGCCACATACACATCGCCTTCACCGGTGATGATGCGTTGTGCCGCCAAGGCGATGGTTTGCAAACCCGACGAGCAAAAGCGATTCACCGTGATGCCGCTCACGCTCACGGGCAAGCCACCCGCCAAACCGCATTGGCGGGCAATGTTCCAGCCTGTAGCGCCTTCGGGGTTGGCGCAGCCCATGATCACGTCTTCCACTTCAGCGGCATCAATGCCAGCACGCGCGACGGCGTGCTGAATGGCGTGTCCACCGAGCGTGGCGCCGTGGGTCATGTTGAAGGAGCCTTTCCAGCTTTTGGTCAGCGGGGTGCGGGCGGTTGAAACGATGACAGCGTTGGTCATAGGAATTCCTTAAATGGGGTTCAGTTGAAGGTCTTGCCTTCGGCGGCGAGGCGGGCCAACAAAGGTGCTGGTTTCCAGAACTCGGCGTCATCGAGGGGGTTGGCCGCAAAGCGATGCATGGCTTGCACCACATTGAACAAACCAATTTGGTCAGCGTAGAGCATGGGGCCACCACGGTAGATCGGGAAGCCGTAACCGGTGATGTAGACCATGTCGATGTCGCTGGCTTTGGCGGCGATGCCTTCTTCCAAAATGTGTGCGGCTTCGTTGACCAGTGAGAACACCAAGCGTTGCACAATTTCTTCGTCGCTGATTTTGCGTGCTGTGATGCCTAGAGCGGCACGGTGCTTGACCACCATGTCTTCCACCTCTTTGTTCGGTATGGCGTCACGCTTGCCCGCTTGGTAGTCGTACCAGCCCTTGCCCACTTTTTGGCCAAAGCGCCCCATCTCGCACAACAAGTCGGCGGTTTTGCTGTACTTCATCTGGGGCTTTTCAACATAGCGGCGTTTGCGGATGGCCCAGCCGATGTCGTTGCCCGCCAAGTCACCCATACGGAAGGGCCCCATGGCAAAGCCAAACTTCTCAATTGCTTTGTCCACCTGCTGTGGGGTACAGCCCTCTTCCAGCAAGAAACCGGCTTGACGGCCATATTGCTCGATCATGCGGTTGCCAATGAAGCCGTCGCACACGCCCGACACCACGGCGGTCTTTTTGATCTTCTTGGCCACAGCCATGACTGTGGCCAGCACGTCTTTGGCGGTTTTTTCACCGCGCACGACTTCGAGCAACTTCATCACATTGGCGGGGCTGAAAAAGTGCATGCCCACCACGTCTTGGGGGCGCTGGGTGAAGTTGGCAATGGCGTTGACGTCCAAGGTCGAGGTGTTGGAGGCCAGAACAGCGCCAGGCTTCATCACGGCATCGAGCTGTTTGAACACGGCTTCTTTGACGCCCATCTCTTCAAACACGGCCTCAATCACCAAGTCGGCATCTTTCAAATCGTTGTAGCTCAGCGTGGTGCTGAGCAAGGCCATGCGCTGGGCGTATTTGTCTTCTTTGAGCTTGCCTTTTTTGACTTGCGCTTCGTAATTTTTCTGGATCGTGGCAATGCCACGGTCCAGGGCCTCTTGCTTGGTTTCCAGCAGCTTGACGGGCAAGCCCGCATTGAGAAAGTTCATCGCAATGCCGCCGCCCATGGTGCCGGCCCCAATGATGGCCACCGACTGGATGTTGCGCACCGGGGTGGTGTCGGGCACATCGGCAATTTTGGAAGCCGCGCGTTGGGCGGTGAACAAGTGACGCAAGGCACGGCACTCGGGCGTCCACATCAGGTTGATGAAAAGCTCGCGCTCGTAGGTCATGCCATCGGCAAATTTTTTCTTGGTGGCGGCTTCTACGGCGTCCACACACTTGGGTGGTGCGGGGTAGTTTTTGGCCATGCCTTTGACCATGTTGCGGGCGAACTGAAAGTAGGCATCGCCTTGCGGGTGCTTGCAGGGCAAATCGCGCACTTTGGGCAAGGGGCGCACATCGGCCATTTGACGGGCCAAGGTCAAGGCTTCGTCCATCAGTGACTCAGGAGAAGCCGCCATTTGATCGAACAGTTTTTGACCGGGCAGCATGGCCAGCATCTCGCTCTTGATGGCTTCGCCGCTGACGATCATGTTCAACGCGGGCTCTACGCCCAAGGCACGGGGCAGGCGTTGGGTGCCACCAGCGCCTGGAATCAAACCAATCTTGACCTCAGGCAAGGCGATGTTGGCACCTGGTGCCGCGATGCGGTAGTGGCAACCCAAGGCCAGCTCCAAACCACCACCCATGGCCACGCTGTGCACCGCAGCGACCACAGGCTTGCTGCTGTTTTCTAAAACAGAGATAACGCTCAACAAATTGGGCTCTTGAATCGCCTTGGGCGTGCCGAATTCACGGATGTCGGCACCGCCAGAAAACGCCTTGCCGTGGCCGGTGACCACCAAAGCCTTCACCGCAGGATCCGCCAGTGCCTGTTCAACGCCCGCCACGATGGCTTGGCGGGTGGACAAGCCCAAACCGTTGACCGGTGGGTTGTTGAGCGTGATCACGGCCACGTCGCCATGAACTTTGTAGTCTGCACTCATGCGATTTCCTTGTTGGAACAATGAAAGGACAATAAAAAGAACGATCGTTCTTTTTTGATTCTAGATCAAACTTCTAACCATTCCTTGCGGGTGTAAACGTCATCGCGCAGCGCCTGGGGCGTGCCTGAAAACACAATGCGCCCATGACCCATGACGAGCACCCGATCCGAGATGTCCATGGCGATGGTGAGCTTTTGTTCAATCAGCAACACCGAGATGCCGCGTGCTTTGAGGGTTTGCAAATACTGCCCCACCAACTCAACGATTTTGGGTGCCAGGCCCTCGGTGGGCTCGTCAATGATGATCAGGTCGGGGTCACCCATCAGGGTGCGGCACAAGGTGAGCATTTGCTGTTCACCGCCCGAGAGCACGCCCGCTTCGGTGTGCTCTCGTTCTTTCAAGCGCGGGAACATGGCGTACATGTCGTCAAACGACCAGCGGCTGCCCTCGCCTTTGCCCTTTTGTCCCAACAACAGGTTTTGCTGCACCGTGAGCTTGGGAAAAATGTCGCGGTTCTCTGGCACATAGCCAATGCCCAGATGGGCAATTTGGTAAGGCTTTTTCTGCGCAATGTGTTGGTCGTTCCACAGCATCGTGCCTTGGCAATCGACCAGGCCCATGATGGCGCGTGCTGTGGTGGAGCGGCCAGAGCCGTTGCGTCCGAGCAAGGCCACAATTTCTCCAGCTTGCACCTCAAAAGAAACACCATGCAACACATGGCTTTTGCCGTAAAACGCGTGAAGGTTATCGATCTTGAGCATCACAGGGTCTCGCGTGTGTCAGGTCGCCGCTTGGTGCTCGGCCACGGCCGAGCCCAGATAAGCCTCTTGCACCCGTGCGTTGGCACGCACGGCCTCGGGGGTGTCAAAAGCAATCACTTCGCCGTAGACCACCACCGCAATTTTGTCGGCCAGTCCAAACACCACGCCCATGTCGTGTTCGACGGTGAGCAGTGTTTTGCCCTCTGTCACTTCGCGAATCAGCTGAATGAAGCGCTTGGTCTCGCTCTTGCTCATGCCTGCCGTGGGTTCGTCCAGCAAGATCACGTCCGAGCCGCCTGCGATGGTGATGCCGATCTCCAGCGCGCGTTGTTCGGCATAGGTGAGGTTGATGGCCAACACGTCGCGTTTTTTGTCCAACCGGATGCGCGCCATCAGCTGTTCAGCGCGCTCGTTGGCGTCATCCAGATTGGCGAGGAACTTCAAGAAGGTGTACTTGTAGCCCAAGGTCCACAACACGGCGCAACGCAAGTTTTCAAACACGCTGAGCTTGGGAAAGATGTTGGTGATTTGAAAGCTGCGTGACAAACCCAGTCGGTTGATCTCGAACGGTTTCTTGCCATCGATGCGGTGGGCGCCTAACCAAATTTCACCGCTGGTCGGCTCAAGCCGTCCACTGATGAGGTTGAACAAGGTGGATTTGCCAGCGCCATTGGGGCCAATGATGGCCACACGCTCGCCCGCTTGGACTTCCAGATCAACGCCGCGGATGATTTCGGTTTTGCCAAAGTTTTTGCGCACGTCTTTGAGTTGCAAGGCAATCACAGGGCCTCCCGACGTTTGATTTCTTTCTCAATGAAGGCCTGTGTCTCGTCCCAATCGTTCACGTACTGGCGACGCGCCAGTTCAAATAGGCCCAAACCGGTGAGCATGACAAAGGCCGCGCCAAACCAGCTACCCAGGGATTGGGCATCGAGCACCACGCCCGCAAAGTGCAGTTCGGGTCCTTGGGAGGTGTTGAGTTGCAGGTGGTAGATCATCTCGATCATGGCCGCCGCGCCAGCCAGGCCTAGCAATGCCGTGATGCCCAAGCCCACATAAGCCACCCACAGTTGACGCAAACGGCCAAAGGCGGCCAAGCGCAGGTTCATCATGACCAAGCTGGCGATGCCGCCAGGGGCGTACATCACCATGAACAAAAAAGTCAGACCGAGGTAGAGCAACCAAGCTTTGGTGAACTCCGACAGCAGCACAAAAGCCAACACCATCAGGATGGCACCGATGATGGGACCAAAGAAAAAGGTGGCGCCACCTAAAAAGGTGAACAGCAAATAGGCGCCTGAGCGGCCAGAGCCCACCACTTCGGCCGTGACAATTTCAAAGTTGACCGACGCCAAACCGCCTGCGATGCCGGCAAAAAAACCCGCGATGATGAAAGAGAAATAACGCACATACTGGGTGTTGTAGCCAATGAACTCAACCCGCTCTGGGTTGTCGCGCACCGCGTTCAAGATGCGCCCCAGCGGCGTACGGGTGAAGGCATACATCAGGGCCACGCACACCAGCGTGTAGGCCGCCGTGAGGTAATACACCTGAATGGCGGGCCCGTAGGTGATGCCCCATACCGCCTGCCCCACCACGCGGTTGCCCGCCACGCCAGCTTCGCCACCGAAAAATTCAGAAAACATCAGCGACATGGCAAACACCAATTCGGCCAATCCCAAGGTGATCATGGCAAAGGTGGTGCCTGACTTGCGCGTGGTCACAAAACCAAACAGCACGGCGAAACACATGCCGCCTAAACCCCCAACCAAAGGCACCAAACTGACGGGAATGGCCAATGCCCCGCTGCTCGCGGCATTGAGCGCGTGCATGGCGGTGTAGGCACCCAGGCCTGTGTACACCGCATGGCCAAAGCTCAACATGCCACCTTGTCCCAGCAGCATGTTGTAGGACAGACATGCCACCATGGCGATACCCATTTGCGACAACATGGTGACCGACAAGTTGCTCGAAAACACGCGTGGCGCTAACAGCAGCACCAAGATGAAGGCGCCCCAAATCAGCCAGCGCGCCACGTTGTAGGGCTTGAATACGTAATGGGTGTTGGATGCACGCATGGCTCAGCTCTCCCGTGTGCCCAAGAGCCCTTTGGGGCGGAAGATCAAGATCAGTACCAAAAACAAATACGGCAAGATGGGCGCGACCTGAGACAAGGTGAGTTTGAGCACCGAGTTGTCGCGCATGGCGCTGCTCACCTGCAGCCCCAGGTTTTGTAGCAGCAGCAAGACCGAATAGTCAAACGCCACCGCAAAGGTTTGCACCACGCCAATCAACAGCGAGGCCAAAAAAGCCCCGGCCAACGAGCCCATGCCACCGACCACCACCACCACAAAAATCACCGATCCCACCGTGGCCGCCATGGCCGGTTCGGTGACAAACGTGCTGCCGCCAATCACCCCGGCCAGGCCTGCCAGGCCCGTGCCTACACCAAACACCATCATGAAGACCCGTGGCACGTTGTGACCCAGTGACTCCACAGCCTCTGGGTGCGTGAGCGCCGCTTGAATCACCAGTCCGACACGGGTACGGGTGAGCAAGGCCCACAAGCCGACCATCATCAACAAGGCCACCAGCATCATGAAGCCACGCGTGGCCGGAAACGGCGAACAGACCACGCGCACCGCGGCATCGCTGGCGTTGCACAGCTCGGGGGCGGCGGCCCCCCAGACCAGCGACAAGCCGTGCAAGGAGTTTTGAATCAATGTAAAAGCGGGCCCCTGTAATTGGGGTGGAGGCACAAACTCCAAGGCCGTGCGGCCCCAGACCAGTTGCACCAACTCCAACAACATGTAAGACAGCCCAAACGTGACCAACAACTCAGGCACATGGCCGAACTTGTGAACCCGACGCAAACTCAGTCTCTCAAAGGCAGCACCCAATGCGCCCGTGAGTATGGGCGCGATGAACAAGGCCGCCCAAAACCCCAACACACCATTGAGCGAATAGCCCAGATAAGCCCCCACCATGTAAAAGCTGGCATGGGCGAAATTGAGCACGCCCATCATGCTGAAAATCAAGGTCAACCCAGAGCTGAGCATGAACAACAACAGACCATAGCTCAAACCATTGAGCATGGAGATCAAGAAAAACTCCATCAATTACCTTGTCTTTGCCGCATCTTAAAAATCAAGGCGGTGTGTTGGAGGCACACCGCCTTGCACCTTATCCCCACGCTTAGCTTGGGCGTTTCATTTGGCAGCTGGTGGGTGTGCTGGCCACATAGGGCTCAAAGGTTTTGACGGGCGCCAAGGTCATGCCCGTGTTCTCTGGGCTATAGGGGTATTTTTTGTCGGCTTTTTGCCAGACCGTCAAGAACAAAGTCTGTTGAATTTGGTGGTCGGTTTTACGCAACTCGATCTCGCCGTTGAAGCTGTTGGTTTTCAAGCCTTCCAAAGCAGCAGCCACTTTGACCGGATCGGTTGATTTGGCATTTTTCATGGCGATGGACAACGCGGTGAAGATGTGCGGCACCGAGCCGGTGAACATGTCGTCGTTGTAGCGTTTCTTGAAGTCGGCCATCCACTTCTCCATGGGGCCACCCATGTTGTAGTGTTGGTAAGCAATTTGGTAGACGCGCCCCGCACCACCCGTGCTCAAGGCTGTGGGCGTGCCAGTGACGCCGGTGTAGTAGGTGTAGAACTTGCCGTTGTAACCGCCTTCGTTGGCAGCTTTGACCAGCAAGGCCAAATCAGACCCCCAGTTGCCCGTGATCACGGTGTCGGCCCCAGAGGCTTTGATCTTGGCAATGTAGGGCGAGAAGTCACGCACCTGGGCCAGCGGGTGCAGGTCTTCGCCCACCACTTGAATGTCAGGACGCTTGCGGCTGAGGTTTTCTTTCGCAAACTTGGCCACTTGTTGGCCGTGCGAGTAATTTTGGTTCAGCAGGTAGACCTTCTTGATGTCGGGCTGGTCTTTCATGAAGGTGGTCATGGCCTCCATCTTCATCGAGGTATCCGCATCAAAGCGGAAGTGCCAATAGCTGCACTTGCTGTTGGTGAAGTCGGGGTCCACCGCGGCGTAGTTCAAAAACAGCACCTCTTTGCCAGGGTTGCGCTCGTTGTGTTTATTGACGGCATCGATCAACGCACCCGCCACAGAAGATCCGTTGCCTTGCGCGATGTAGCGAATGCCTTGGTCCATCGCTGCTTTCAGCGCATTCAAACTCTCGGCGGGGCTGAGCTTGTTGTCAAAGCCGACCACCTCGTACTTCACGCCCGCGGCATTGCTCTTGGTGAAGGTGTCGGCAAAGAATTGAAAGCTTCGGAGTTGGTTCAAACCCAACGGTCCCATCAACCCGCTTTGCGGGTCAATCAGCGCAATCTTCACCGTTTCGCCGCTTTGCGCAAATGCCGCACTCCCGACTGCGGCCAGGATAGCCAGGCTCAGCAGTTGTTGTTTGAACTTCATGTCTGTCTCCTTTGGATTTCTATTGACATTCAAGCGTAACGACTTTGGTGACACCCACGTTCAGGGATTGCCCTTAACGTGGTGGCACAGGCAGCCTGCCCTCAGACACCGGGCAGCACATAGTCTTTGAGCTGTTCGCGCAATTTGGTTTTCAGCATCTTGCCGGTGGCCCCCAGGGGGATGCTGTCGACAAACACCACGTCGTCTGGAATTTGCCACTTGGCTGTTTTGCCTTCGTAGAACTTGAGCAAGTCTTCGCGGCTGACTTCGGTCCCGGGCTTTTTGACCACGGCCACGATCGGACGTTCGTCCCACTTGGGGTGTTTGACGCCAATGCACGCCGCCATGGCAACTGCCGGATGCGCCACTGCAATGTTTTCAATATCAATGGAGCTGATCCACTCTCCGCCTGATTTGATGACGTCTTTGCTGCGGTCGGTGATTTGCATGTAGCCGTCCTGGTCGATGGTGGCCACGTCACCCGTGGGGAACCAACCCACACCATCAGCGTCTTTCACCAAGGGGCTGCCGCCCTCGCCTTTGAAGTAATCGGCCACCACCCAAGGCCCTTTGACCAACAGATCGCCATAGGCTTTGCCGTCATGTGGTTGTTCATGGCCCGCGTCGTCGACGATCTTCATGTCAATGCCAAAAATGGCTCGGCCTTGTTTGAGGCGAATCTTCATTTGCTCCTCGGCTGGCAGCTTGAGGTGCTTGTTCTTCAAGGTACACAGCGTGCCCAAGGGGCTGAGCTCGGTCATGCCCCAGGCATGCAACACGTCGACGTTGTATTCATCGCGGAAGGCATCAATCATCGCGGGCGGACAAGCCGAGCCGCCAATGACGGTGCGCGTCAGATTGGAAAAGCGCAATCCAGCGGGCTTCATGTGACCCAGCAACATTTGCCACACGGTGGGTACCCCGGCCGCAAAGGTCACGCCTTCACCTTCGATCAATTCGTAAATGGATTTGCCATCCATGCCCGGGCCAGGGAACACCAGCTTGGCACCGGTCATGGCAGCGCTGTACGGAATGCCCCAGGCGTTGACGTGGAACATCGGTACCACCGGCAAGATGGCGTCTCGTGCCGAGATGCACATCACATCGGGCAAGGCTGCTGCGTAGGCGTGCAAGATGGTGGAGCGATGGCTGTACAGCGCCGCTTTGGGGTGGCCCGTGGTGCCGCTGGTGTAGCACATGCTGGAAGCCGAGTTTTCGTCCATCGAGGGCCAGGTGTAGGTGCTGGACTGTTGGCCCATCCACGCTTCGTAGCTGATGAGGTTGGGGATGCCGCTGTCGGTTGGCAGTTTGTCCGCGTCACACATTACCACCCAATGGCGGATGGTGGTGCACTTGGCGTGCACCGCTTGGATGATGGGCAAGAACGTCATGTCAAAGCACAGCACCTGGTCTTCGGCGTGATTGGCAATCCAGGCGATTTGATCGGGGTGCAAGCGCGGGTTGATGGTGTGCAACACCCGACCGCTGCCGCTGACACCAAAGTACAGCTCCAAATGGCGGTAGCCGTTCCAGGCCAACGTGGCCACACGGTCGCTCATGTCGAGCTTGAAACCGTCCAGTGCATTGGCCACTTGCCGTGCGCGTCGCGCCACATCGCCCCAGGTGTAGCGGTGGATATCGCCTTCCACGCGGCGTGACACGATCTCGCCGTCCCCGTGGTGGTGTTCGGCAAAGTCGATCAGGTTTGAGATCAACAAGGGTTGGTTTTGCATCAAGCCCAGCATGGCAAGCTCCTGTGTGTTTATCGTTTTGGCACGGTCGTGCTATTTGTCTCAAAGCATTGTGCCAACAACTTGCTGACGAATTGCGAAGACTTATGAAAAACAGGCCTATGGATTTCCCCAGACAATCTTGACTTATGAACACCAGTGCCCTCCCTTTGCCGACCAACGCCGCCTATCACTGGCCTTGGCATCCGAGCTTTGGTCGATTGGGCGACGCTTTTCAGCGCCTGTGTCCACCCACGCCTTTGGCGCCTTCTCATTGGGTGGCGTGTAACCACCACTTGTTGACGCAACTGGGCTTGCCCGCCGAACTCTGGTTGTCACAAGACGCGTTGGATGCACTCAGTGGCAATGCTTTGTTGCCGGGCAGCACGCCGCGTGCCAGTGTGTACAGCGGCCACCAGTTCGGCGTCTGGGCAGGACAGTTGGGAGACGGCAGGGCCATCAGTTTGGGCGAAATCGACACGCTGCTGGGGGTGCAAGACATTCAGCTCAAGGGCGCCGGGCCTACGCCGTACTCACGCCGTGGCGATGGTCGCGCCGTGCTGCGCTCCAGCATTCGCGAGTTCTTGGCCAGCGAGGCCATGTATGGTTTGGGCATTCCTACCACCCGCGCCCTGTGTGTCACTGGCTCGCCTACACCGGTCTACCGCGAAGAGCGCGAGACTGCCGCCGTGGTCACGCGTGTGGCCCCCAGCTTTGTGCGCTTTGGCCATTTCGAGCACTTTGCTGCCAACGGGCAAACACAAGAACTGAGGGCGCTGGCAGACCATGTGGTGCAAAGCCACTTCCCTGAGTTG
Organism: Limnohabitans sp. JirII-29; assembly: GCF_003063395.1. NCBI lineage: Bacteria > Pseudomonadati > Pseudomonadota > Betaproteobacteria > Burkholderiales > Comamonadaceae > Limnohabitans > Limnohabitans sp. JirII-29. Next base: position 151,498 of record NZ_NESB01000003.1, on the reverse strand, counting down.
TTGCCTTTGCAAGACACTGCGCGTTACTGTGCCATGTTGCAAGAGGTCACGCGACGCACGGCAGGTCTGATGGCGCAATGGCAAGCCGTGGGCTTTTGTCATGGCGTGATGAACACCGACAACATGAGCGTGCTTGGTTTGACGCTCGACTACGGCCCCTTTCAGTTCATGGATGGGTTTGATCCGGGGCATATCTGCAACCACTCTGACACGTCGGGCCGTTACGCCTATGCGCGCCAACCTCAAGTGGCTTACTGGAACTTGTTTTGTTTGGGTCAGGCCTTGATGCCTTTGATTGACGGACAAGAGCCTGTACTGGCCGCGCTCGAAACCTACAAAACTTTGTTTCCAGAGGCTTTGGACCAACGCATGCGTGCCAAGCTCGGATTGACGGATACACACGACGGCGACCGCGCTTTGGTGGAAGCGCTGTTGCAAGCCATGCAGCAAGACCGCGTGGACTTCACCGTACTGTGGCGTCGCTTGAGCCACGCCGTGTACGAGTCGGCCCACCTGAACCAGGCGTTTGAACCGGTGCGTGATTTGTTCATGCACCGTGAGGTGTTTGATGCTTGGCGCATCCAATACGAAGCACGACTCGGCAGCGCAGATCGCCGCAGCGTGGGTCAACAGATGCTGCGCACCAATCCCAAATTCATTTTGCGCAACCACTTGGGCGAAATGGCCATTCGCCAAGCCAAAGCAGGCGACTTTGGCATGGTGCAAGCTTTGTTGAATGTGCTGCACAGCCCCTACGACGAACACCCAGCCCACGAGGGGTGGGCCGGTCTTGCGCCAGAATGGGCGTCATCCATTGAAATCAGTTGTTCCTCATGACCTTGAAAAAAACCGACGCCGAATGGCGTGAAATTTTGGCCGCCAAACAGGCGGAATCTGTGGCGTTTGATGTGACCCGCCGTGCGGCCACCGAGCGCCCTTTCACGGGCAAGTATGAAAGCCATTGGGCTGACGGCTCGTACCACTGCATCTGTTGCAACGCCAAATTGTTCGACTCTGTGACCAAGTTTGACGCGGGTTGCGGTTGGCCCAGTTTTAGTCAAGCGGCTGATGAATCGGCGATTGCTGAACACCGCGACATCAGCCACGGCATGGTGCGGGTAGAGACTGTGTGTGCCCAATGCGGCGCGCACTTGGGTCATGTGTTTCCCGATGGCCCAGCCCCTACAGGCTTGCGCTATTGCATGAACTCGGCGTCATTGGACTTTGTGCCTAAAGATTGAACGCCACATCATGAAAATATTTTTTGACTTCTTCCCCATCATTTTGTTTTTTGCCGTGTTCAAAACATGGGGTATCTATGCCGCGACCTCAGTGGCCATCGTCGCCACCATTGGACAAATTGCCTGGCTGTGGCGCAAAAACGGATTTGTCGAGCCCATGCAATGGGTGAGCCTGGGTGTGATCGTGGTGTTTGGTGGCGCTACCTTGATCACCCAAGACGAAACCTTCATCAAATGGAAGCCCACCGTGTTGTATTGGCTGATGGGCGGGGCGTTGTGGGTGGGGCACCTGGTGTTCAAGCGCAATTTGTTGCGTCAACTCATGAGTGCCCAACTCACCCTGCCCGACCATGCATGGCGCGTACTGCTGCACAGCTGGGCAGTGTTTTTCACAGGCATGGGTTTTTTGAATCTGTGGGTTGCCAATCACTTTGACACTGACACCTGGGTTAGCTTCAAGCTGTTTGGTGGTTTGGGCCTGATGCTGGTGTTTGTGCTGGTACAGGGCTTTTATTTGAGTCGATTCATGCAAGAAGACAAGGAACAAGCGTGATGCAGATCACAGCCGCCTTACTCACAGCACGTCTTCAAGAACAACTGTCGCCCACTTTCGTGGAAGTGCTGGACGAGAGTGCCGGTCATGCGGGGCATGCCGGGGCCAACGGCACAGGCCAAGGTACCCACTTTCGAGTGCGTATTCAAAGCGTCCAATTCACGGGCAAGCCACGCGTGGCGCGCCATCGGCTTGTGTATGATGCGCTGCAAGAATACATAGACCAAGGTTTACATGCCTTGGTCATTGAAGTTTTAGAAACCCCATCGAGAGAGATTTCATGAAGAAGCAAATGGTTTGGAGCGTGGTGGCAGCTGCGGTGTTGGCCTCGTTGAGCATTCAGGTGTCGGCACAAAACATTGCCATCGTCAACGGCAAAGCGGTGCCCAAAGCACGTGCCGAAGCGCTGGCTGAGCAAGTGGCTCGCTCGGGTCGCCCCATCACACCGGATGTAGAAGCACAAATCAAAGAAGAAGTCATCGCTCGCGAAATCTTCATGCAAGAAGCTCAGAAACGGGGCTTGGACGCTACGGACAACTACAAAAACCAGTTGGAATTGGCCCGCCAAACCATTTTGATTCGTGAACTCTTCAGCGACTTCCAAAAGACCGCCGAAGTGACCGATGCCGATGTGCAGGCCGAATACGACAAATTTGTAGCAGCCAACGGCGGCAAAGAGTACCGCTCACGTCACATCTTGGTGGAAACCGAAGCCCAAGCCAACGCCATTCTGGCCAGCTTGAAAAAAGGTGCCAAGTTTGAAGATTTGGCCAAGAAACAATCCAAAGACCCAGGTTCGGGCGCCAAAGGTGGCGACCTCGATTGGGCCGCGCCTGGCAACTTCGTCAAAGAATTCTCGGATGCCATGGCCGCTCTGAAAAAAGGCGAAACCACGGCCAAGCCGGTCAAGAGCCAATTTGGTTTTCACATCATCCGTCTGGATGATGTGCGTGATGCCCAGTTGCCCAAGCTAGAAGAGGTCAAGCCTCAAATTACCCAGCAACTTCAGCAACAACGCATGGCCACGTTCCAGCAAGAAATGCGCGCCAAAGCGAAAGTTGAATAAAGCACCCATCAGCTCACCACAAAGCGGCCTGCGGGCCGCTTTTTTTAATGGATACGGCCATGTCACTGCTGTCTCATCAAATTGAACTTCTCGCCCCGGCCCGCGACGCCGACATAGGCATCGCCGCCATCCACCATGGGGCAGATGCGGTCTACATCGGCGCGCCTGCCTTTGGTGCCCGTGCCAGCGCCACCAACACCGTACGCGACATTGAACGCTTGTGCCGCGAAGCCCACCGTTTCAACAGCCGTATCTTCATCACCCTCAACACCATCTTGCGCGATGACGAGTTGGAAGGTGCCCGCCAAATGGCCTGGGACGTCTACAACGCTGGCGCCGATGTGTTGATCGTGCAAGACATGGGTTTGTTGGAAATTGACTTACCGCCCATTCAGTTGCACGCCAGCACCCAGACCGACATTCGCACGCCCGAGAAAGCCCGCTTTCTTCAAGATGTGGGTTTCTCGCAAATCGTGTTGGCCCGTGAGCTGACTTTGCCGCAAATTCGTGACATCCACCAAGCCTTGGATGCCGAGCGTTGCAAGCTGGAGTTCTTTGTGCACGGAGCCTTGTGCGTGGCCTACAGCGGCCAGTGCTACATCAGCCATGCCCACACGGGGCGCAGTGCCAACCGAGGGGATTGCAGTCAAGCGTGCCGCCTGCCTTATCACGTGACCGACAGCCAAGGTCGGTTCATTGCGCACGACAAACATGTGCTGTCGATGAAAGACAACAACCAGAGCGACAACCTGGAAGCCCTGATTGATGCCGGTGTGCGCAGCTTCAAAATCGAAGGCCGCTACAAAGACATGGCCTATGTCAAAAACATCACCGCGCACTACCGGGTGTTGATTGATGAGTTGCTCGAAGCGCGTGAGCACTCGACCGACCCGATGCGTCCTCCGCTGAGCCGTGCGTCCAGCGGTCAGACCACACTGTTTTTCACACCCGACCCCAACCAGAACTTCAACCGCGAATTCACCGACTACTTTGTGCAAGGGCGCAAAGAGGACATTGGTGCCTTTGACTCGCCCAAGAACCCTGGCATCGCCTTAGGCGAGGTGCTTGCCACCGGCCCCAACTGGATTGAGTTGCAACCCTTTGACAAAGCTGCGGTGCTGCACAACGGCGATGGTCTGTGCTACTACGACCTGCACAAAGAATTGGTGGGCGTCGCCATCAACCGCGCCGAAGCCACGGCCAAAAAAGGTGTGTGGCGCGTGTTTCCCAAAGACCCGATGGCGAGTTTCAAAGACCTGCGTGCGGGCACCGTGCTCAACCGCAACCGCGACATGGACTGGGTGCGAGGTCTGGAGAAAACCTCGAGCGAGCGGCGCATTGGCGTCTGGCTGGCGTTTGCCGACACACCCCAAGGCTTCTCGCTCACCTTGACCGATGAAGACGGCCACAGCGCCAGCGCATCCCTGCGTTGCGACAAAGCGCTTGCCAAAGACGCTGTGCGCAACGATGCGAGCTTGCGTGAACACCTGGGTAAGTTTGGCGCCACCGCTTTTGAGGTGCTGAATCAGCAGGTCTCGCTCAGTCAGCCCTGGTTTGTGCCCGCTTCATCGCTCAATGCCTTGCGTCGCGAAGCGGTGCAAAACTTAGAACGGGTACGCGAACAAGCCTACCAGCGCCCTTCCCGCGCCCACGCTGTGGAGCCGCCCGCCAGCTACCCCGAAGACACCTTGACCTACCTGGCCAATGTCTACAACGACAAAGCCCGAAGTTTTTATGCCAAGCATGGCGTGCAGATGGTGGCGGCGGCGTATGAGAGCCACGAAGAGTTGGGCGAAGTCAGCTTGATGATCACCAAACACTGCGTGCGTTTCAGCATGAGCTTGTGCCCCAAACAAGCCAAGGGCGTGACAGGCGTGCAAGGCACGGTCAAGGCCGAACCTCTCACCCTGATCAACGGCAGCGAAAAGCTCACGTTGCGGTTTGACTGCAAGCCCTGCGAAATGCATGTGGTGGGCCACATGAAAAAATCGGTGCTCAACCAGCGCGTGCGCGACATGGCTGAAACACCGATGACGTTCTACAAAACACGCCCCACTGCTGGGGCGCGTTGACCCGTCAATCCTCAGTCGATCTTCGCCCCTGAAGATTCGACGATGCCCTTCCACTTGGCGTAGTCGACCTTGAGCAAGTTGGCAAACTTGGCTTGCGTCATGGCTTCAGGTTCCGCACCTTGGGCATGGATGGCATCACGCACCTCGTGGCTGCCCAACAGTTTGTTCACCTCGGCATTCAGTGTCGCCACCACATGGGCTGGGGTGCCTGCTGGGGCCAACACCCCGTACCAGGTGCTGACATCAAAGCCCTTGAATCCTGACTCTGCCACCGTTGGCACATCTGGCATGGAGGAGCTGCGTTTGGCCGAGGTCACAGCCAGTGGACGCAACTTGCCCGACTTGATTTGACTCATGGCTGAGGGCACCGATGACACCAGCAAATCCACGTTGCCTGCCAGTGCATCCATCATCGCGGGGTTAGACCCTTTGTATGGGATGTGGCTGAGTTGAATGTTGGCGGCTTTTTCAAACAATTCGCCCGCCAAATGAATCGAGGTGCCATTGCCCGGCGAACCATAGCTCACTTTGCCTGGTGCGTTGCGTGCGGCCTGGATCACGTCCGCCAGCGTTTTGAACTTGGAGTTGGCGCTGGTGGCAATCACCACAGGGGTGTACGCGACATGCGCCACCGCCACCAAGTCACGGGTGGGGTCCCAGGGCAAATTTTTATACAGCCAAGGGCCAATCACCAAGTTGTCCTTTTGGCCCATGACCAGGTCATAGCCCGTTGGGGCAGCCTTGACCGCTTCTGTAATGCCAATGGTGCCGCCAGCGCCCGCACGGTTGTCCGCAATGACGGTCCACTTGAGCTGTTCGTTCAACTTGGTCGCGATCAAGCGCGACAAGATGTCGGTGCCCCCACCCGGCGGGAAAGGCACGATCAGACGAATCGGTTTGGTGGGGTAAGCGTTAGCCGGTGCTTGGGCTTGTGACACCCCAAGCACACAGAAAAAAAGCACCAGAAAAGAAAAGAGTTTGAGAGAGTTTTTGTTAAGCATGAGATTGATGAGTTACCACGTGTTACCGCACTCCGGCGCGTACCCGTAGCCTGTGGAGTCCACTTTGCCATCGGGGGTGACCTCTACCTGGAAGACGCGGCAAATTGAGTTGTTGAATGGGTAGTTCCATACCCGGTGGTTTTGAGAGCCGACACCAAAAGCGGATTTGGATTCGCCAATCAAAAACTCAACCTCGCTGGCGGGCATGCCGGGCTTGATTTTGTCGAAATTCTCGGTCTTGAGCACATTCTCCCAAGCTGTGACTTTGCCACTCGCGTCCAAGAAGACGAAATAGGTGCTCTTGCCAAATGGGCCACGAGGGTACTCCAGGCGTGACCCGCCGGGTAATTGTCTTTCACGCGAAGGCGGGCCCATGTCTGCAATCACGGCGGCTCGATCTCGCCCGAGCAAACTGCGGTCCGGCGCAAAGCTTGTGCATCCCACCAAAAGCAATGTCAGCACGCACAGCAATTGAAGAACTGATCGCATGGTGATCTCCTCAGTCCGAAGACTTGTTGATGGACGTCAAGCTTAGCAACTCACTTGCTGGCTATCAACCCACCCACTTGCGCGCATTGCGCCACATGCGCATCCAGGGGCTGAACGCGTCAATGCCGCCTGTGGCACCCAAGTCAGTCCAGCTCATTTGAATGTTGCGGAACACGCGTTCAGGATGCGGCATCATGGCCGTGAAGCGGCCATCGGCGGTGGTCACGGCGGTCAGACCGCCCGCGCTGCCGTTGGGGTTGAAAGGGTAGGTTTGTGTCGCCACGCCGAAGTTGTCGACAAAGCGCATCGCGGCCACCACCTGGGCGGCGTCACCGCGTTGGCTGAAGTTGGCATAGCCCTCGCCGTGTGCCACGGCAATGGGCAAACGGCTGCCTGCCATGCCTTGCAAGAACAAGCTGGGTGACGGCAACACCTCCACCATCGACAAGCGTGCTTCAAAGCGCTCACTCTGGTTGGTGGTGAAGCGCGGCCAAGCCGCAGTGCCCGGAATGATGTCGGCCAACTCGGCAAACATTTGGCAACCATTGCACACGCCCAAACCAAAGGTGTCTGGGTGGCCAAAGAACTGCTGGAACTGTTCAGACAACACGGGGTTGAAGGTGATGGAGCGTGCCCAGCCGATGCCAGCGCCCAAGGTGTCCCCGTAGCTGAAGCCGCCGCAGGCCACCAAGCCTTGGAAATCTTGCAGCTTGGCACGCCCGGTTTGCAGGTCGGTCATGTGCACGTCGTAGGCCTCAAAGCCCGCTTCGGTGAAGGCATAGGCCATCTCCACGTGCGAGTTGACGCCCTGCTCACGCAGCACGGCCACTTTGGGTTTGGCGCTGTGGATGAACGGGGCTGCCACGTTGTCGCACACGCCCGCAGGCAGATGCACATGCAGGCCGGGGTTGAGCGGGTCGCCCGCACTCGCGTGCTCGGCATCGGCACAGACGGGGTTGTCGCGTTGCTGGCAAATCTTCCAACTCACGCTGTCCCACACCTGGTGCAGGTCGGCCAGCTTGGCGCTGAACACCTCTTTGGCATCGCGCCAGACACTGACCTCGCCTTGGCCCTTGGCGATGGCAGACGACGCAGGACGCGTCTTGCCCACAAAGTGGCTGTGCTTGGAAAGCCCATGCGCACGCAGCGTTTGCATGACCTCGTTGCGCTCGGACGTGCGCACTTGCAACAGCACACCCAACTCTTCGTTGAACAGTGCCTTGAGCGTCAACTCTTCGCGCCGTGCGCTCACCTGAGCGGTCCAGTTCTTGGTGTCCCCGTATTCAGCGCGGCTGTCGCTGATGCCGTCGCCCTCGGTGATCAACATGTCCACATTCAGCGCCACGCCCACTTGGCCCGCAAAGGCCATTTCACAGGCGGTGGCCATCAAGCCGCCATCGCTGCGGTCGTGGTAGGCCAAGATTTTTCCTTGCGCACGCAAGTCGTTGACCGCGTGGACCAGTTGCACCAAATCTTGGGCGTGGTCCAGGTCAGGCACGGTGTCGCCTGCTTGGCCCAGCACTTGGCCCAAGATGCTGCCGGCCATACGGTGCTGGCCGCGGCCCAGGTCGACCAACACCAAGGTGGTGTCTTCTTCGGTGGCGTTGAGTTGGGGGGTGAGCGTGCCACGCACGTCGGCGATGGAGGCAAACGCACTGACGATCAAGCTCACCGGTGAGGTGACCTTTTTCGTGGCGTCACCCTCGCGCCACTGGGTGCGCATGGACAAACTGTCTTTGCCCACCGGGATAGAGATGCCCAAAGCGGGGCACAGTTCCAGCCCCACAGCTTGCACCGTGTCGTAAAGCGCAGCATCTTCGCCGGGCTCGCCACAGGCCGCCATCCAGTTGGCACTGAGCTTGACACGGGGCAACTCGATGGGGGCGGCCAGCAAGTTGGTGATGGCCTCCGCCACGGCCATGCGGCCCGACGCCGGGCCCTGCAAGGCAGCCAGTGGCGTGCGTTCACCCATGCTCATGGCTTCGCCTTTGAAGCCTTGGTAATCGGCCAGAGTCACCGCGCAGTCGGCCACCGGCACTTGCCAAGGACCGACCATTTGGTCACGGTGGGTCAGGCCACCCACAGCGCGGTCTCCGATGGTGACCAAAAAGCGTTTGCTCGCCACAGTCGGGTGGCTGAGCACCTGAATCACTGCGTCTTGCAGGCGCACACCGGTCAAGTCCATTGCGGGGCTGACGCGTTGCACGCGTTGCACGTCGCGGTGCATCTTGGGCGGCTTGCCCAACAGCACGTTCATGGGCATGTCCACAGCGCGATCGGCGCTGGCGGGAGGGGTCTGTGCGGTGACCGCAGCGTCTTCGTTGGCCACGATGAGATGGCGTTCTTCGGTGGCCACCCCGACCACGGCAAACGGACAGCGCTCACGCTCACAAAAGGCTTTGAATTGCGCCAGCGACTCGGGCGCAATGGCCAGCACATAGCGTTCCTGGCTTTCGTTGGACCAAATCTCTTTTGGGGCCAGGCCTGATTCTTCTAGGGGCACGGCACGCAAATCAAAGCGGGCACCGCGTCCGGCGTCGTTGGTCAACTCTGGAAACGCGTTGGACAAGCCGCCTGCCCCCACGTCGTGGATGGCCAAGATGGGGTTGTTCGCTCCTTGGGTCCAGCAATGGTTGATCACCTCTTGCGCCCGGCGCTCGATCTCGGGGTTGCCGCGTTGCACCGAGTCAAAGTCCAGCTCCGCCGCGTTGGTGCCACTGGCCATGGAGCTGGCGGCACCGCCGCCCATGCCAATGCGCATGCCAGGGCCACCCAGTTGAATCAGCAAGGTGCCCGCAGGAAATTCGATCTTGTGGGTTTGCGTGCTGTCAATCACGCCCAAACCACCGGCGATCATGATGGGCTTGTGGTAGCCACGGGTCACGCCCGCCACCTCTTGTTCGTACTCGCGGAAATAGCCCAACAGGTTGGGACGGCCAAACTCGTTGTTGAAGGCCGCGCCACCCAGTGGGCCCTCGGTCATGATTTGCAGCGGGCTGGCCATGTGCGAGGGACGACCCAAGCTGCTGTCCCACAACTTAGACACGGTGAAGCCCGACATGCCCGCTTTGGGCTTGGAGCCACGTCCGGTGGCGCCTTCGTCGCGAATTTCGCCACCATTGCCGGTGGACGCGCCGGGATACGGCGAAATGGCGGTGGGGTGGTTGTGGGTTTCGACCTTCATCAACACATGGTGGGTTGCGGCCACTTTGTCGTAGTGGGGCAAGTTGGTGCCGTTGTTCGTGGCAACAAAGCGTTCCACCGCATGGCCTTCCATGATGGAGGCGTTGTCCGAGTACGCGACCACGGTGTACTGCGGGTAGGTCTTGTGGGTGTGGCGAATCATGCCGAACAAGCTGTGCGGCTGCGCTACGCCGTCGATGGTGAATTCGGCGTTGAAGATTTTGTGGCGGCAGTGCTCGCTGTTGGCCTGCGCAAACATCATCAACTCCACATCGGTGGGGTTGCGTTGCAACTGGGCAAACGCGGTCACCAGATAGTCCATCTCGTCATCGGCCAAAGCCAGGCCCCAACGCGTGTTGGCGTCTTCCAGCGCGGCGCGTCCTCCGGTCAGCACATCGACATGCTCCATGGGGGCTGGGTGCAACTCGGTGAACAGGTTGAGCGCTTCATCGCGGGTACGCATCACCGACTCGGTCATGCGGTCATGCAGCACATCGGCCACCGCCGCCAATTGCTCAGGGCTCAGGCTGCCTTTGCTCAGCAAGCCGTCTTTGAGCAAGATGCGAAATTCGGTGATGCGCTCGATGCGCTTCAGCCCCAAGCCACAGTTGTGCGCAATGTCTGTGGCTTTGGAAGCCCAGGGCGATACTGTGCCAAAACGTGGGGTGACCACCAGCGCGACACCATCTGTCCCAGGGTGTGCCGGCTCACCGTAAGTCAGCAGTGCGGCCAGGGTGCGCTGCTGGGTGGCATCCCATGCTTCTTCGCTGGCGGCCAAATGTACAAAGCGTGCGTTCAAGCCTTTGATCTGTGGCGCGATGGCGGCGAGTCGGGGCAAGAGTTGTTGAACACGGAAATCGCTGAGGGCGTTGCCGCCTTCGAAAATGCAGAGGTGCAGGGACACGGATGGCCTTGAGAAAAAGACGGGGAAATCGTTACGCCGGGCCGCTGACTGGGGCTGGTCGGCACTGGTTGGATTTTACGTGGGCACTGGCCACAGGTTGTACACAATCGCCCCACGTGATGAGCGTCCGTTTTCACTGACCAGGGGATCCAATCGGATGTTCAAGAATGTATTGCTTCAGCGCTGCATCTATGCGTGTTTGCCAACCTTCTCCAGTGGCACGAAATTGAGTGACAACGTCTCGCGACAAGCGAATCGTGATGCGCTCTTTGGTGACTTCAGCTGGCGGACGCCCTATGCGCGCAGTGGGTTTGACTTTCTCCCACTCTTCATCCGTTAAAAACCACGTGTCAGGGTCTACATCGATCCCTTCTTGAATCTGGGCATCTTCTTTGGGTGTGGGGCTGATATGGCCAAGTTTAAGTTTGGGCATAACGTTTTACCTCTCTGAAGTTAGCTTTGCGTAGGCTGATGACCCTTCGCTCATTTTCACGGTCTACAAAAACGACAACAAACAAACGGTTGTTCAAAATGCCAAAAGCAATGACTCGATGCTCACCATAGTCACGACGTTCATCTTTGATGTAAACCGCTTCACCCCAATCAAAGTCAACGGCTTCAATCAACGACACGCCTTGATGTTTGATTTGATTCTGTTTGTCTTTTTCTGGATCAAAAACAATTCTTAACTTATTGTACATACGAAAAGTATGAGTTTTGTCGAAACTTTGAGCTTAGGTGTTTGAGCCAAACCGCATGTGAGCATTACAAAGAAAAACTGCGATCGACGAGGGCATGAGCCCCAATGGGATAATCGCAAGATGACGATCACTTACAAAGACACCCAAGGTATTGAGGGCATGCGTGTCGCAGGCAAGCTGGCCTCCGAAGTTCTGGATTTCCTCACCCCGCACGTGGTGGCCGGGGTCACCACCAACCAGTTGGACAAGCTGGCCTACGACTACATCACCCAGGTGCAAGGTGCCATTCCTGCCCCGCTGAACTACAACCCCAGCGGCGACAATCCTTACCCCAAGTCGATCTGCACCTCGATCAACCACCAGGTTTGCCACGGTATCCCCAACGACAAAGCGCTGAAAAAAGCCGACATCGTCAACATCGACATCACGGTCATCAAAGACGGCTGGCACGGTGACACCAGCCGCATGTTCTTGGTGGGCGAGTCGTCCATTGCCGCCAAACGTTTGTGCAAATTGACGTATGAAGCCATGTGGCACGGCATTGTCAAAGTCAAGCCTGGCGCACGTTTGGGCGACATTGGCTTTGCCATTCAGCGTTTTGCCGAGGGTCATGGCTTTTCGGTGGTGCGTGAGTTTTGTGGTCACGGCATTGGCCAGGTGTTCCACGAAGAGCCGCAAGTGCTGCACTACGGCAAACCCGGCACGGGGGAAGAGCTCAAAACGGGCATGACCTTCACCATTGAGCCCATGATCAACGCAGGCCGCAAAGACATCAAAGAACTGGGCGACGGCTGGACCATCGTCACGCGCGACCACTCGCTGTCGGCGCAATGGGAGCACACCATTTTGGTCACTGAAACCGGTTACGAAGTGTTGACCCTGTCAGCAGGCAGCCCCGCCCTGCCCGAGTTTGTGACCACCACCTGTTGCTGAAGGCTCTGCCATGAATGCCTTGGCCCAACGCTATCGCTCGGACAAGGCCGCCCTGCTGCAGGCCATGTCTGACCGTCCAGCTGCCACCCGGGGTGTGCGCGGCGTGTTGAAAAATCTGAGCCATTTGACCGACCACATGTTGGTCGAGTTATGGCGCAACGCTGGCTTTGACGACGACTTGGCCCTGGTTGCCGTGGGTGGGTTCGGACGTGGCGAGCTCTACCCCTACTCTGATGTGGATGTGTTGCTGTTGCTGCCTGAGGGGCGATCGGCGGACAGCGATGCCCAACTCAAGAGTCAAATTGAAACCTTCATCGGCAGTTGCTGGGACACCGGCCTAGAAATTGGCTCCAGCGTGCGCAGTGTGGACGAGTGCATCCAAGAGTCGAGTGCCGATATCACCGTGCAAACCTCTTTGCTGGAAGCCCGTCTGGTGGTTGGCAGTGCCGCGTTGTTTCACCATTTTCAGCACCGCTTCGATGCGGCGATAGACCCCAAGGCCTTCTTTGTTGCCAAGACATTGGAGCTGCGTCAGCGCCACACCAAGTTTGAAAACACACCTTATTCGCTGGAGCCCAACTGCAAAGAGTCGCCCGGTGGCTTGCGCGATCTGCAAGTGATCTTGTGGGTGGCCAAAGCGGCTGGTTTTGGCAACAGCTGGCATGAGCTGGCGCGCAAAGGTTTGGCCACCTCGTTTGAGGCGCGCCAAATTCAGCGCAACGAAGACACTCTGGCGCTCATTCGCACGCGCCTGCACATTGCTGCCAAACGGCGAGAAGACCGGCTGGTGTTTGACCTGCAACACGCGGTGGCACAAAGCATTGGCCTGGGATTTCAAGAAGATGGCACGCTGGACGCGCGTGCTGCCAGCGAAGCGCTCATGAAGCGCTACTACTGGGCCGCCAAGGCCGTGACCCAGTTGAACCAAATTTTGTTGCTCAACATCGAAGAGCGGCTCAATGGCGACACCCAGACTTTGCGTCCCATCAACGAACGCTTTGCCGACAAAGCGGGCATGTTGGAGGTCACCAGCGATGACTTGTACCTGCGCGAGCCGCACGCCATTTTGGAGACCTTCTGGCTGTACGAGTCCACCGTGGGCATCAATGGCCTGTCAGCACGCACCTTGCGCGCGTTGTACAACGCACGCAAGGTGATGAACGGCGCGTTTCGCGCTGACCCGGTCAACCGCGCCACCTTTTTGCGGATTTTGCAAGCGCCAGAGGGCATCACCCATGCCATTCGTTTGATGAACCAAACGTCGGTGCTGGGGCGCTATTTGTGGGTGTTTCGTCGCATCGTGGGTCAGATGCAGCATGACTTGTTTCACGTCTACACCGTAGACCAACACATCCTGATGGTGCTGCGCAATGCGCGGCGCTTTTTCATGGCCGAGCATGCCCACGAGTACCCGTTTTGCTCCCAACTCGCCGCAGGCTGGGACAAGCCGTGGATTTTGTACGCGGGTGCGCTGTTTCACGACATCGCCAAAGGCCGAGGCGGAGACCATTCGCAACTCGGGCGCGCTGAAGTGCGGCGCTTTTGCAAAGACCACAGCATCGGCAAAGACGATGCCGACTTGATCGAGTTCTTGGTGGCCGAACACCTGACCATGAGCCACATTGCACAAAAGCAAGACCTGAGCGACCCCGATGTGATTCAAGGCTTTGCCAAGCGAGTGGGTAACGAGCGCAATCTGACCGCCCTGTACTTGCTCACAGTGGCTGACATCCGTGGCACCAGTCCCAAAGTCTGGAATGCCTGGAAAGGCAAGCTGCTGGAAGACCTGTACCGCTACACCTTGCGTGCCTTGGGTGGCCGCGCGCCCGACCCGGATGCCGAAGTGGAAGCCCGCAAGCGCGAAGCTTTGACCATGCTGGCCTTGTATGCCCTGCCGTTTGGCGCGCACAAAGACCTGTGGGACACCTTGGATGTGGGCTATTTCATGCGCCATGACGCGTCCGACATCGCTTGGCACACACGCCAGCTGTCGCGCAGTCTGTCGCAGGCAAAAGCCCAAGAAAAATCTGTGGGGGTGATGGTGCGTGCGCGCATGTCACCCGTGGGCGAAGGCTTGCAGGTGATGGTCTACGCACCTGACCAAGCCGATTTGTTTGCCCGCATTTGTGGCTACTTTGACCAAGCCGGTTTCAACATCTTGGATGCCAAGATCCACACGGCCAGCAACGGCTATGCGATTGACACTTTCCAAGTGGTGGCCTCACGCCTGCAAGACCATTACCGCGAACTCATCAACATGGTGGAGTCGGGTTTGTCGCAAACCATCGAAGCTGCGGGCCCCTTGCCAGCACCAGGGCGTGGCCGTGTGTCACGTCGTGTGAAAAGCTTTCCGATTGCCCCGCGTGTTTCGTTGCAACCTGACGAGCGGGCGCAAAAATGGCTGCTCAGCATCTCGGCCAGCGACCGCGTCGGCTTGCTCTACAGCGTGGCGCGGGTGCTGGCCAACCACAAGGTCAACTTGTTTCTGGCCAAGATCAGCACCTTGGGCGAGCGGGTGGAAGACACCTTCCTGATTGACGGTGCCGCCTTGCAACAAAACAGGGCGCAACTGGAAATTGAAACCGAGTTGTTGAACGCCTTGCAACAGGCTTGAGTGCGACGACGCAGCGAAGCAATCGTCTCGCTGCGTTGGGGCTCAATCGTCGGTTGCGTCTAGGCCTGGAAACAGCACCTCAGTGAAGCCAAAGCGCGAAAAATCGCGCACGCGCATGGGATAGAGCACGCCCATCAGGTGGTCGCACTCATGTTGCACCACACGGGCGTGAAAGCCCTCTACGGTGCGGTCAATCGGCTGGCCTTGCGGGTCAAAGCCTTGGTAGCGCAAACGTTTGAAGCGGGGCACCACACCGCGCAGACCGGGCACAGACAAACAGCCCTCCCAACCGTCTTCTTGCTCGTCCCCCAACGGGGTGAGTACGGGGTTGATCAACACCGTGCGCGGCACCACGGGGGCCTCAGGGTAGCGCGGGTTGAATTCGCCCGAGCCAAAGATCACCACCTGTAAGTCCACCCCAATTTGCGGGGCGGCCAGGCCGGCACCGTTGGCCGCGAGCATGGTGTCGCTCAAGTCTTGTAGCAAGCCTTGCAGTTCAGGCGTGTTGAAGTGCGTCACGGGCTGGGCCACGCGCAGCAAGCGCGGGTCGCCCATTTTCAAGATCTCTTGCACGGCCATGGCGGTGTCTTTCAATTCGGTGTGTCGTGGTCGCTGGCAGCGGGGGCATGCGATGCCAGCAACGCCAGCAAGCCTGCTTCATCGAGCACAGGAATGCCCAGTGCTTGCGCTTTGTCGAGTTTGCTGCCGGCTTCTGCACCGGCCACCACGCCATGGGTTTTTTTGCTCACGCTGCCAGCCACTTTGGCGCCTGCGGCTTCCAGCATGTCCTTGGCCTGATCGCGGCTCAGTGTGGGCAAGGTACCGGTCAGCACAAAGGTCTGGCCTGCCAGCGGCAAACTGGCACCCGCCGTGGCCTCACCCTCCTCCCAGTGCACGCCACAGGCGCGCAGTTGTTCCACCACTTCACGGTTGTGCGCTTGGTCAAAGAAGGTGCGCAAGCTTTGCGCCACCACCGGGCCCACATCAGCGACTTGCAGCAGTTGCTCCAAGGTGGCGTCCATGATGGCATCGAGCTTGCCAAAGTGACGGGCCAATTCTTTGGCTGTGGCTTCACCCACGTGGCGAATGCCCAAGCCAAACAGAAAGCGCGGCAATGTGGTCTGCTTGGATTTCTCGATGCTGGCCAGCACGTTGTTGGCCGATTTTTCGGCCATGCGGTCCAAGCTTGCCAACGCGGTGAACCCCAAACGGTAGAGGTCGGGCAAGGTGTTGACCACACCGGCATCCACCAGTTGCTCCACCAGCTTGTCACCCAGATCTTCAATTTCTACCGCGCGCCGGTGGGCGAAATGCAGGATGGCTTGCTTGCGCTGTGCGCTGCAAAACAAACCTCCCGTGCAGCGGTGATCGGCTTCGCCCTCTTCACGCACGGCGGCACTGCCACACACTGGGCAGGTGTGGGGCATGGTGAAGATCTGGGCTTCGTGCAAGCGCTTTTCGGCAATGACGGACACCACCTCTGGAATCACGTCGCCGGCACGGCGCACCACCACGGTGTCGCCCACCCGCACGTCTTTGCGGCGGGCTTCGGTCTCGTTGTGCAAGGTGGCATTGGTCACGGTGACCCCGCCTACAAACACGGGCGCCAACTTGGCCACGGGGGTGAGTTTGCCGGTACGCCCTACCTGTACCTCAATGGCTTGCACGGTGGTGAGTTGTTCTTGCGCCGGGTATTTGTGCGCCACAGCCCAACGCGGTTCGCGCGTGACAAAGCCCAGTTGACGCTGCCAGTCGAGGCGGTTGACTTTGTAGACCACCCCATCGATGTCGAACGGCAGCGCATCGCGTGCTTGCCCCATGCGCTGGTGAAATGCCACCAAGCCTGCCGCACCTTGTACCGTGCTGGTTTGTTCGGCCACCGGAAAGCCCCATTGACGCAAGGCCATCAGCAACTCGTAGTGGGTGTCAAAGTCTGGGCCGCCTTGGGATTCGGGTGTCACTTCGCCCAGCCCATAGGCGAAAAAGCTCAAAGGACGCTCAGCGGCAATGGCCGGGTCCAACTGACGTACCGCACCTGCCGCCGCATTGCGTGGGTTGACAAAGGTTTTTTCACCTTTCATGCCTTGGGCAATGCGTGCGCGTTGGCGCTCGTTCAGGGCCTCAAAGTCGGCCCGGGCCATGTAGACCTCACCGCGTACTTCCAGCACATCAGGGACTCGCAAATCCACATCGTCAAACAACGAATCACTGGGCGGCGGGGTGTGCAACTTGAGCGGAATTTGCCCAATGGTGCGGATGTTTTGCGTCACGTCCTCGCCCATCTCGCCGTCGCCGCGCGTGGCCGCCTGCACCAGCACGCCCTGTTCGTAACGCAGGCTCATGGCCAGGCCGTCAAACTTCAGTTCCGCCACATAGTCCACCAAGGGGTCTGACTCGGTGAGGGACAGCTCTTTGCGAATGCGGGCATCAAATGCTTCGGCCCCAGAGGCTTCGGTGTCGGTCTCGGTGCGAATGCTCAGCATGGGCATGGCATGACGCACGCTGACAAACGCATCCAAAGGCTTGCCGCCCACGCGTTGTGTGGGGGAGTCGGGGGTGATTAGCTCTGGGTGAGCCGCTTCAAGGGCTTGCAACTCTTTGAAGAGGCGGTCGTATTCAGCGTCAGGAATCGTAGGTGCATCCAGCACGTAGTACAGATGGCCGTGGTGGTGCAACTGCGCTCGCAGTTGCGCAGCTCGGGCAGCGGGGGGAGTGGTTGTCATAGGCCCGCAGCGGGCTTAACTGAACAAGCGTCGCGCCTGCGGCGATCCCGCCGACAAGTCGCGCGCATCCAGCGTGTCGTACAAGGCCTGCAAATCGCGGGCAATGCCCCCAATGGCGGCTTCTGACAAACGCTGGCCGTTGTCGTCGGTCACCGTGCCATCCATCACGCGGGCCAACTCGTGGGCGGTTTGCACCATGCGGGCAAACGGCTCTTCTTGCCGGTCGACCTGAGGCACATCCAAAGACAAGGTGAGCTCACGAATGGCCGACTGCGCTGGGTCTTCGGCCATCGCTGCTTGGGTGTCAAACATCAAGCCCAGCACAGGGGGCAATCCCACCGCAGGTGCGGGTACCACCATGCGGCCAGGAATGACGCCCGCCACAAAGCCCAAGCGCGCGGCGTTTTGTTGCACATAGCCCGGACTCCACGCCGCCTTGGTGGCCTTGAGGGTGAAGCTCAGTTGCGCATCATGGGCGCTGGCAAAGCTGTCGAGTTCGCGTGCACGCGCCACCTCTTCGAGCATGTCGGGAAACTCAGGTGCGCCGTTGATGGCGTCGGCAAAACTTTGGGTTTTGACCACGAACTCTGAGAACTCAATTTCATTGAGCGGGCCCATGCGGTTGGCCAATTGCACACCGGCCTGGAAAGCGCTGTAGCGTTGACCATTGCGGGGGTGCTCCCACAAACCTGTCTCGGCATTCAAACCTTCCACGGTGAACAGCTTGTTGCCCACGCGACGGCTGGGAGGCAATGCAGCCAGTGTGGCCTCACCCGACACAGGGCTGTCAATTTCAACCGGTGCCAGCACGTCGATCAGCGCGTCCAGACTGAGGCGCTTGTCAGTGGGCAATGCCATGGACGAGGCGTCATCCATGACTTTGGCAATCATGGGGGCTAGGCCTTGGTCGTGGGTGTCGGCGGTGTGCTGCATGGCACGCTGCGCATTCACGCGTGCGTCGGCCGCGCGGTCAGCGGCTTTTTCTGCGGCCAGGCGTTGCAACTCAGCTTCATCCGGCACACGCTGGGCGTGCTGGGTGGCTTGCTGCATCATCACGCGGGCCATGTCAGACACGGGATCGTCGCTGTGTGGCTGGGCTACGGGCTCGTCGTGGCCTGCGTGGTGATGGTCGTCAAACGTGGGCTCTTGGGGATGGCCACGTTCGGCGGGGCCGGCATGGTCGCTCAGCGAGGGGCTCGCATCGACCAGCGGCTCGGCTTGACGTGGTTTGTTTTTGCGCGAGGTCCAGGTGCTGTGGGCCACCACACCTGCCAACACCACGCCCCCGGCGATGGCTAAACCTATTTGAAGACTGCTCATGGCTTACTTTGATGTCAAGCGGCTTCGACCATGGACACGGCCGACTCCATATCGACGGCCACGATGCGAGAAACACCTTGTTCTTGCATGGTCACGCCGATGAGTTGTTCTGCCATTTCCATGGCGATCTTGTTGTGTGAAATAAACAGGAACTGGGTCTCTTTGGACATGCTCGACACCAGCTTGGCATAGCGTTCGGTGTTGGCGTCGTCCAGCGGCGCGTCCACCTCGTCGAGCAAGCAAAACGGGGCCGGGTTGAGTTGAAAAATCGCAAACACCAGCGCGATGGCGGTGAGTGCTTTTTCACCACCCGACAGCAAATGGATGGTTTGGTTCTTTTTGCCCGGTGGCTGGGCCATGACTTGCACGCCGGAATCCAAAATTTCTTCGCCGGTCATCACCAAACGCGCATTGCCCCCGCCAAACAGCTCGGGGAACATCTTGCCAAAGTGTTCGTTGACGATTTTGAAGGTGCCGCCCAGCAGTTCGCGGGTTTCGCCGTCGATCTTGCGGATCGCGTCTTCCAGCGTGTTCATGGCCTCGTTCAAGTCCGCAGATTGGGAGTCCAAGAACGTCTTGCGCTCGGTGGCCGAGGCCAATTCGTCCAGCGCAGCCAGGTTGACTGCGCCCAAGGCGGCCACTTCGCGGTGCAGGCGGTCAATCTCGCCTTGCAAGCCGCCCAGGCGCACGTTGTGGAGTTGGATCGACGCGGCCACGGCCTCGAGGTCGGCTTGCGCGTCGGCCAGCAGCTGGGTGTATTGCTCCAGCCCCAAACGCGCCGCTTGCTCTTTGAGCTGGAAGTCGGTGATGCGTTGGCGCAAAGGCTCAAGCTCACGCTCCAGCTGCAAGCGGCGTTCATCGCTGGCACGCAGCTTGGTGGTCAAGTCGTCGTACTCGCTGCGTTTGGCGCCCAGGTTGGCTTCGCGTTCGAGTTTGATGTTCAAGGCGTTTTGCAAGCCCGCTTGTGCCGCAGCGTCGGTCAAGCGCGTCAAGTCTTCTTGCACGCGCTGCTCTTCCACCGCCACATTGGCAGCTTGTTGGGTGGCGGTGTCGATGATGCGTTTGAGTTCGGCCTCACGCGTGGCCAAACTGCGTTGTGTGAACTGGGCTTCTTGGGCCTGGCGTTCTAAGCTGCGTTGTTGTTCGCGGCTGTCGTTCAAACGGCGCTCGGCATTGATGACGGCTTCGTCCAACTGGGCATGCCGCTCTTGGCTGTCGGCCAACTGCATGTCGAGTTCTTCAAAGCGCGCTTCGGCATCCACGCGGCGCTCTTGCAGGTCGGCCAGTTGCGCTTCGACTTCGCCCAAGTCCCCGCTGATTTGTTCGCTGCGGGCGCGGGTTTGTTCGGCCAGTTGCGACAAACGCAAGGTCTCGACCTGCAAGGCATGGGCGTTGGTTTGTGCGGCCGAGGCTTCGTTGCGGATGCTTACCAGCCGTTGCGAGGCGTCGCTGTAAGCGGCTTCGGCACGCACCAAGGCGTGGCGGGCTTCATCGCTGATCAAGGCCTGGGCCTTGGTGCTCTTGTCGAGGTTTTCAATTTCTTGCGCACGTGCCAACAAGCCCGATTGCTCGCTGTCTTGCGCGTAAAAGCTCACGCTATGGGCGCTGATGGCGTGGCCCGTGGGCACATAAATCACTTGGCCAGGTTGCAAGCTGCTGCGCTTGGCCAGTGCTTCGTCCAGAGTGGGGGCGGTGAAGCAACCACTGAGCCAATCGGTCAACAGCGCTTTTTGACCGGCGTCGTTGAGGCGCAGCAGGTCAGACAAACGCGGCAAAGACGAGGCGGCTTCGGGCACTGCGGCCAGCGGGGGCGTGTAGAACGCCAGTTTGGCGGGTGGCGCGTCGTTGCTGAAAGACCGCACCATGTCCAGACGGCTGACTTCCAGCGAGGCCATGCGTTCGCGCAAAGCGGCCTCTAGGGCGTTTTCCCAACCGGTGTCGATGTGGATGCGGCTCCACAAGGCTTGCAAGCCGTCCAGGCCATGTTTGGCCAACCAGGGTTTGAGCTTGTCGTCGGTTTGTACTTTTTCTTGCAGCGCCTTGAGAGCTTCCAGGCGGGCCGAAATATCGGCTTGCTTGGCTTGCTCGGCGTTGACGGCTTGCTGTGCTTGGCGACGTGCGTCGTCCAACAGAGGCACGCTCAACTGCAACTCTTCGAGTTGTGCGGCGGTCACATCGGCTTGGGTTTGTGCTTCTTGCAGCTGCGCTTGCAAGTTGCTCAGACGGGCGTCGTCGGGAGCCGCCAAGGCGTTGCGGTCGGCGCTGAGACGCTCATGACGGGCGTTGAGTGCGCGCGATTGCTCTTCGATGTTGCGCTGGTCAGCGGCCAGCACCTGGATTTGCTGCTGGACTTGCACCACACTGCCACGCTGCTCGTTGCTGCGTTGTTGGGCGGTGCGCAGGGCCTCTTCCAGCTCGGGCAGTTGCATGGCCTGCTCTTCCACCTGCGCGGCCAGCAGCATGGCTTGCTCTTCACCGTTCAAGGCGTGCTCGGCCAAGGTTTCGATTTCTTGCTGTGCCTGCTCGCTTTGCTGGGCCCAGTGGGCAGTTTGTTCTTTGATTTGCACCAAACGCGCTTCGGCGCGCTGGCGTCCTTCCACCACAAAGCGGATCTCAGCCTCCAAGCGCCCGACTTCGGCACTGGCTTCGTACAACGCACCTTGGGCTTGGTTGACTTGGTCGCCAGCGGCGTAGTGCGCTTGGCGCACGGTTTCCAAGTCAGCCTCGATGTGGCGCAAATCGGCAATGCGCGACTCCAAGTCGTTGACGGCTTTGTCGGCTTGGGTTTTCAGGCCCACTTGGTCAGCCTCGGCCTCGGCACGGCGCAAGAACCACAGCTGTTGCTGCTTCAAGGTCACATCGGCTTGCAGCGCGTGGTAACGGTTGGCCACCTCGGCTTGCTTTTCCAGCTTCTCTAAATTGGCGTTGAGTTCGCGCAGGATGTCTTCCACCCGGGTCAGGTTTTCCCGCGTGTCGCTCAGGCGGTTTTCGGTCTCGCGGCGGCGCTCTTTGTATTTGGACACGCCAGCGGCTTCTTCCAAAAACAAGCGCAGTTCTTCTGGCTTGGATTCAATGATGCGGCTGATGGTGCCTTGGCCAATGATGGCGTAGGCGCGTGGGCCCAAACCGGTGCCCAAGAACACGTCTTGCACGTCGCGACGACGCACTGGCTGGTTGTTGATGTAGTAGCTGCTGGTGCCGTCGCGGGTCAGCACGCGCTTGACCGCGATCTCTGCAAACTGGCTCCACTGGCCGCCGGCGCGGTGGTCGGCGTTGTCAAACACCAGTTCCACACTGGAGCGGCTGGCCGCTTTGCGGGTGGTGGTGCCGTTGAAGATGACGTCTTGCATGGACTCGCCGCGCAGCTCGCTGGCTCGGCTTTCGCCCAGCACCCAGCGCACGGCGTCCATGATGTTGGATTTGCCGCAACCGTTGGGGCCCACCACACCGACCAACTGGCCAGGCAACAGGAAATTGGTGGGTTCCGCGAAGGACTTGAAACCCGATAACTTGATGGAATTCAGACGCACCGAAAAGCCTCTTGAAACAGAGGGGGGATCATAAACGGCTGGACCAGGCGCGGACCTCGGCCAGCAAGGCCTCTAGATGGGGCAAGATCGACTCAAAAATGCCACGCGTGGTGTCCAAAGGCTGGTGGCGGCTGTTTTGGTACAGCTCGGTGACTGCCTGAGCCAACATGGGATGTGCGAACAAAGGCATGAAACCTTTGAGCGCGTGCAGAGAATGCTCCACCTTCACCGCTTCGTTCTGTCCCAAGCCGGTTTGAATCGTGGCGATTTCTTGGGTCAAACTTTCTAGGAAAGTGGCCATGAGTTCGCGCATTTGGACATCGTCCATCGCGAACTCTTTGGCCCCGCTCAAGTCAAGGAAGGAAGAAGGAGGTGTGATGTGGGTATTCATAGGCTGGCCCAGAGATAATAGCAGCCATGAATCCCTTGCTTTCTCGTCTCCAGCCCTATCCTTTTGAGCGGCTGAAACAGCTGTTTGCCCCTGTCACACCGAACCCGACTTACCCTCCCATCAGCTTGGGAATCGGTGAGCCGCGCCATGCCACGCCTGCGTTGGTGCTGGATGCGCTGGCCCATGCCACCCAAGCCTTGGCCGCTTACCCCGCCACGGCTGGCTTGCCGGCCTTGCGTGATGCCTGTGCCGGCTGGATGCAACGCCGCTACGGTGTGGTCTTGAACGCCGCCACCCAAGTGTTGCCGGTGAATGGCTCGCGTGAAGCCCTGTTTGCCTTTGCTCAGACCGTGATTGACCCGACCCGTGCGCAGGCCACCGTGGTGTGCCCGAACCCGTTCTATCAAATCTACGAAGGTGCTGCCTTGTTAGCCGGAGCGACACCTTATTACGCACCGAGCGACCCGGCCCTGAACTTCAACGTCAACTGGGACAGCGTGCCAGAAGCGGTCTGGGCCAATACCCAGTTGCTGTTTGTCTGCTCACCGGGCAACCCCACTGGCTCAGTCGTGCCCATGGCCGACTGGGAAAAACTCTTTGCGCTGAGCGACCGCTACGGTTTTGTCATTGCCAGTGACGAGTGCTACAGCGAAATTTATTTCCGCGACGAGCCACCTTTGGGCGGTTTGGAAGCAGCCGTCAAGTTGGGGCGCTCTGACTTCAAGAACCTGGTGGCTTTCACCAGCTTGTCCAAGCGCAGCAATGTGCCGGGCATGCGCAGCGGTTTTGTGGCGGGTGACGCCAACATCCTGAAACAGTTCTTGCTCTACCGGACCTACCACGGCAGCGCCATGAGCGGCATGGTGCAAGCCGCCAGCGTGGCCGCCTGGAACGACGAGGCCCATGTGGTGGCCAACCGGGCCATGTACCGTGACAAATTTGCCGCCGTCACGCCCTTGTTGGCGCAGGTGATGGACGTGCGTTTGCCCGATGCAGGCTTTTATCTGTGGGCCGCAGTGCCGGGTGGCGATGACGTGGCGTTCGCACGGGATTTGCTGGCTCAATACAATGTGACCGTTTTGCCGGGCAGCTACTTGGCGCGCGAAGGTCACTTCATTGGCGATGCCAAGGGCTTCAACCCTGGTGCAGGCCGAATTCGCATGGCCCTGGTGGCCGAAACCGCCGAATGCCTGGAAGCTGCGCAACGCATTGTGGCGTTCATCCGAAATTCCAATCCTTAATCCATCCAAGAGAAGACAACCATGGCTCAACACCAACTCCAACACATCATCGACAACGCCTGGGACAACCGTGCCAACATCAACGGTGCCAACGCCACCGCCGAAGTGCGCGACGCCGTGGAGCATGTGATTGCCGAACTCAATGCCGGTCGCCTGCGCGTGGCCACCCGTGATGGCGTGGGCCAATGGACCACACACCAATGGCTCAAGAAGGCTGTGTTGTTGAGCTTTCGTTTGAACGACAACGAAATCATCAAGGCGGGCGAGCTGGGCTTTTACGACAAAGTGAAAACCAAGTTTTCTCACCTCAGCGACGACGACATGAAAGCCGCTGGCGTGCGCGTGGTGCCACCTGCTGTGGCGCGTCGTGGCAGCTTCATTGCCTCAGGCGCGATTTTGATGCCCTCTTACGTGAACATCGGCGCTTATGTGGACTCCGGCACCATGGTTGACACCTGGGCCACCGTGGGTTCTTGCGCACAAATTGGCAAGAACGTGCACCTGTCGGGCGGCGTGGGCATTGGCGGCGTGCTCGAACCCCTGCAAGCCAACCCCACCATCATCGAAGACAACTGCTTCATCGGCGCGCGCTCTGAAGTGGTGGAAGGCGTCATCATCGAAGAAAACTCTGTGCTGGGCATGGGCGTGTTCATCGGCCAAAGCACGCCTATCTTTGACCGCGCCACCGGCGAGATCAGCTATGGGCGTGTCGCCAGCGGTTCCGTGGTGGTCAGCGGCAACCTGCCTAAAACAGCGGCCAACGGTGCGCCTTACAGCATGTATGCCGCCATCGTGGTCAAGCGCGTGGATGCACAAACCCGTTCCAAGACCAGCATCAACGACTTGTTGCGCGACTGATCGACTGTTCTGACAAAGCGCTCCCATGTCCCGCACGCTGCAACTCACCGAACACCTGATCTCCCGTCCCTCGGTCACCCCCGAGGATGCCGGGTGTTTGGAGCTGATCGCAGCACGGCTGAGTCCGTTGGGCTTTGCCCTTGAGCGCATCGACAGCGGGCCCGAGAGCTTTCGGGTGAGCAACCTGTGGGCGATTCGACGCAGCACACAGCCGAACGCCAAAACCCTGGTGTTTGCCGGTCACACCGATGTGGTGCCCACCGGGCCAATTGAAAAGTGGACCCACGACCCGTTCACGCCCACCCACCGCAATGGCATGTTGTATGGCCGTGGCAGCAGCGACATGAAAGCGTCGCTGGCCGCCATGGTGGTGGCGTCTGAAGAGTTTGTGGCCGCGCAGCCAGCGCCTTTGATCAACATCGCCTTCTTGCTCACCAGCGATGAAGAAGGCCCTGCGTTGGACGGCACGGTCAAGGTGTGCGAGGCGTTGAAAGCCCGGGGTGAACGTTTGGACTGGTGCATTGTGGGCGAACCCACCTCGGTGCAACGCACGGGCGACATGATCAAAAACGGGCGCCGTGGCAGCATGAGCGGCAAGCTCACGGTGCAAGGTGTGCAAGGTCACATCGCCTACCCGCAACTGGCCAAAAATCCGATCCATGTGTTGGCACCGGCTTTGGCTGAGTTGGTGGCGATCGAATGGGACCGGGGCAACGAATTTTTCCCGCCCACCAGTTGGCAGGTCAGCAACATCCACGCAGGCACGGGCGCGAGCAACGTGATTCCAGGCACTTGCGTGGTTGACTTCAACTTTCGCTTTTGCACCGAGTCCACCCCCGAGCACTTGCAGCAACGCTTCAAAGCCGTGCTGGATCAGCATGGCTTGCAGTACGACCTGAGCTGGACAATCAGTGGCCTGCCCTTTCTCACCCCGCGTGGCGACTTGGTGGGCGCGGTGCAAACCGCCATCCGAGATGAAACCGGCATTGAGACCGAACTCTCCACCACCGGCGGCACCAGCGACGGTCGCTTCATCGCTCAGGTGTGCCCGCAGGTGATTGAGTTGGGCCCTTGCAACGCCACCATCCACAAAATCGACGAATGCGTGGCCGTGGCCGACATCGAGCCCCTGAAAAACATTTACCGCCGCGTGCTGGAGCAGCTGCACCAGCTATAAACCTTGACGCTGGGAAATTCAACCTTGTCATACAATCAAGATGTTTTGTATGACAAGGAGTCGCCATGCTCTCGGTTCGCCTTTCCCCCAACATTGAAAAAAACCTCAACGCTTATTGCAAACACATGCACATGACCAAATCGCAGGTGGTGCAAGAAGCTGTTGAGAAATGGCTCAACACGGCCAAAACCCAAGTTCCCCCCGCTGCTGATGACTTGTCATTTTTGTCACCGGATGACCCGATTCGTGCATTCATTGGCATTGCCAAAGACGGCATGAGCACTGACGAGTTGATGCGAATGACGCGTGGTGAAGACTGGAACAAACCATGATCTTGGTGGACACCAACGTCTTTGTAGATGTGATCCATCACGATCCCATCTGGCTCAATTGGTCCTTGCGGGAGCTCAGCAAAGCCAAACAAAAAAATCAACTGGTCACCAACTTCGTGGTCTATGCCGAGCTGCACACACACAACACCGCAGGTCCTCACATTGACGCTTTTTTGAACAAGCTGGAGATTGACCTACAAGACTTGACGCGGCCCGCTGCACAACTGGCTGCCTCTGCATTTCGTACCTATCGCCAGCGAGGCGGCAACAAAACCGGGGTGCTGCCTGATTTTTTCATCGGTGCCCATGCACAAGCAGAAGGTTTCAAGCTGCTCACGCGCGACGCGGGGCGCTACAAAACTTACTTTCCCAAGATCAAATTGATTTGCCCTTGAACCCTCGTGACCATGACCCTCATCACACTGTCTGAACTCATACAAGCTATCGCGCAGCGGCTTGCTGACGCCCATGTCGCGTTCGGTCAGGGCACCACCAACGCCGACGATGAGGCCGCATGGCTGGTGTTGTGGCGACTCGGGTTGCCACTGGACATCGATTGGGCGGACCCAGCTTACGACGTGGCGCTGTCGCCTCAGCAAGTCGCCGATGTGCAAGCCTTGATTCAACAACGCATTGATTCGCGCCAACCTGCGGCTTACCTCACACAAGAAGCATGGTTGCAGGGCGTGTCGTTCTACATTGACGAGCGCGCCATCGTGCCGCGCTCACTCATTGCCGAGGTCCTGGCTGAGGGCAGCATCGACCCCTGGCTTGATCCGCACACAACGCGCGTGCTTGACCTGTGCACGGGCAATGGCAGCCTGGGCATTTTGGCCGCCTTGGCGTTTCCGGACATCACCGTGATGGGTTTGGACTTGTCACAAGACGCGCTGGAGGTGGCACGCATCAACATCGAACGCCATGGCTTGCAAGCGCGCATGACACTGGCCCAGTCCGATGGACTGCGTCAGGCCGAGGGACTGTTTGATTTGATTTTGTGCAACCCACCCTATGTGAACAGCCAAAGCATGGCCACCCTGCCCGCTGAGTTCAAGGCTGAGCCCGCCCTCGCGCTGGCCGGTGGCGACGACGGCATGGATTTCATCCGACAATTGCTGCGCGACGCGCCCGCACACATGAGTGAACACGCGGTCTTGGTGCTTGAAATTGGCCACGAACGCGATTACTTTGAAGCAGCCTTTCCCCATTTAGATGTCGTGTGGCTATCGACCAGTGCTGGTGACGACCAGGTCTTACTCCTCACACACACCGCGTTAACGCAAGGCGCCCTTCCCCAATGATTACTTTGAAAAATGTCACCTTGCGCCGCAGCGCCAAGGTGTTGCTCGACAGTGCCTCGGTCACCCTCAATCCCGGAGAAAAAGTAGGCTTGGTCGGCCGCAACGGTGCGGGCAAGTCGTCGCTGTTTGCTTTGCTCAATGGCGGCTTGCACGAAGATGCGGGCGAATACTACATCCCCGCCCAATGGCGTATGGGCCAAGTGGCCCAAGACATGCCTGAGACCGACCAAAGCGCCACCGAGTTTGTGATTGAAGGCGACACCGTGCTCACCGACGCGCGCATCGAAGTGGCCGCTGCCGAAGCCTCCGGCGACGGTGACCGCATGGGGCACGCCTACATGGCGCTGTACGACGCGGGCGAACACGACGCCGCCTCGCGCGCGCAAGCCTTGATCTTGGGGTTGGGTTTCAAAACCACTGAGTTGAACAACCCCGTCAACAGCTTTTCGGGTGGTTGGCGCATGCGCTTGCAACTGGCGCGCGCGTTGATGTGCCCCAGCGATTTGCTGTTGCTGGACGAACCCACCAACCACTTGGACTTGGATGCTTTGGTGTGGCTGGAGGCTTGGCTCAAGCGCTACGAAGGCACGATGGTGGTGATCAGCCACGACCGTGAGTTCTTGGATGCGGTGACCAATGTGACCTTGCACATCGACGCGGCCAAGCTGGTGCGCTACGGTGGCAACTACAGCAAGTTCGAAGACATGCGCGCCGAGCAAATGGAGCTGCAACAAAACGCATTTGCCAAACAGCAAGACAAGATTGCCCATTTGCAAAAGTTCATCGCGCGCTTCAAAGCCAAGGCCAGCAAAGCCAAGCAGGCGCAAAGCCGGGTCAAAGCACTTGACCGCATGGAGAAAATTGCGCCGCTGTTGGCCGATGCCGACTTCAACTTCGAATTCAAAGAGCCAGCCAACCTGCCCAACCCCATGCTGTCCATGCAGGGCGTGAGCTTTGGCTACCCA
Source organism: Limnohabitans sp. JirII-29 (assembly GCF_003063395.1). Taxonomy (NCBI): domain Bacteria; kingdom Pseudomonadati; phylum Pseudomonadota; class Betaproteobacteria; order Burkholderiales; family Comamonadaceae; genus Limnohabitans; species Limnohabitans sp. JirII-29. The sequence continues at coordinate 122,903 of NZ_NESB01000003.1, read as the reverse complement.
GCGCCCGACGATGCGCCAGCGGGCACACCGCCGACGGTGATTGTGCAAAACGTCAGCCGCTCGGTGCTGGCAGGTCAACGCATTGGCATCTTGGGCGCCAACGGTCAGGGCAAATCGACCTTGGTGAAAACCATTGCGCGTGACTTGGCGGCCCTAGGCGGTGAAGTCACCGAGGGCAAGGGCCTCAACATTGGTTACTTCGCGCAACAGGAACTCGATGTGCTGCGCCCGGCGGACACGCCGCTGCAACACATGATCGACTTGGTCAAGAAGCTCACCAGCGAAGGCAAGATTGCGGGCCAAGCCACCCGCGAGCAAGACCTGCGCAGCTTTTTAGGTCAATTCAATTTCAGCGGCGACATGGTCAAACAAGCCGTGGGCAGCATGAGCGGTGGCGAGAAAGCCCGCTTGGTGTTGTGCATGCTGGTGTGGCAACGCCCCAACCTGCTGTTGATGGACGAGCCAACCAACCACTTGGACTTGGCCACCCGCGAAGCCTTGAGCATGGCGCTCAACGAGTTTGAAGGCACGGTGATGTTGGTCAGCCACGACCGCGCTTTGCTGCGTGCTGTGTGCGACGAGTTCTGGATGGTGTCACGCGGTGGCGTAGCCCCCTTTGATGGCGACTTGGACGACTACCAGCGCTATTTGTTGGACGAAGCCAAGCGCTTGCGCGCCGAGGCCACGGCCGCTGCCAACTTGGCAGCAAAAGCGCCTGTCTCTGTGGCCGTGTCTGCCCCTGTGGTGGCAGCAGTGGCCCCGCCGCAGGCCAAAGCACCGATCGTTTCGCGCGACCAACGCAAAGACGATGCCCAACAGCGCAAAGAGATCAATGAGAAAAAACGTCCGCTGAAAAAAGAGCAGGACGGCATTGAAAAAACCATGGCCACTCTGGAAGCTGAAAAGCAAAGCCTGCACGACAAGCTGGCCAGTACGCTGGCACCCGCTGAGATTGCCGAAGCAGGCAAACGCCTCAAGACCGTCGAAGACGAATTGGCCGCACTGGAATTGCGTTGGCTAGAGCTGACCGAGGCGATGGAGCAACTCGAGAGCGCGGTTCACTGAAACTGGGTGGCACACCAGAGGATGGCGGGAAATGACGCCAACCAGGCCCAGAAAAAGCGGTTCAAGCCAAAGAACCAAAACACCAAGAAGTGAAACACCGCAGCCACGCCACAAAACAGCGTGGCGAGCTTGAGGTTGAGCAAGGCCAAGGGCGCGCAACACTCCCAGACGATGAAGGCCCACGACCCCAACAGGGCCATGCCACGGTTGCGCAGCGGATGGCGAGGTGACAAAGGTCCGTAAATGGCGGCGTTCAAAAAAATGGTCATGGCTGCCCCACTGCGCCATTCGCGCCGCAGCATCTTGACCCATCCCGACATGAAGTACGACGTGATGGCTTGGATGGTGATGTACCACAGCCCGGCTTGCCATCCCAACACCACATCGCCCCAAGCACCGACCACCTGCGCGATCAGCAAACCCGTCAACACCACCACCGTCAAAAAGTCGCTGCCGCCGTTGAAGGCCCCTCGCCAGCGGATCAACACCAAGACGTTGCTGGCAAACAGGCCCGCCACCAAGCCCAGCGAGCTGCCAGACAGCGCCAGCCACAGCGCAGCAGCCAAGCGCAAACACAGATGCACGCGATGCACCGCAGGTGCAAACACACCGTCAAGTACCCGCCGCATCCACCCCTGTGGAATGTCGGCACGTTGCAGCGTCCATGACCACAGGCCGTCGCTGGCAGTGGCTGTACCCATGCGCAAAAACTCCAGTGTCTGAATGGCCAGGCTCCAGGCAAACAAGATTTCCAGGGCCCGAATGGCCAGCGCCATGGGCGTGTCGATCAGCATGTGGCCACCGGTGCGGTCATCATCACTTGGGTGTCGACCACGTGGGTGCGGTCAGACAACACCATGCGCAACTCGAACTGGTATTGGCGCATGTCGGGGTGCTGCGCACGCAGGACCTGCTGCGCCAGGCGCGACACCATGGCGTAAGTCACCAAGCCTCGTGGGTCAGCCCCTTCAGGCAAGTCATACAAATCGGCCCAAAAGTGATCGACCAGATTTTGTTGTGCGAGCCCCAGGTTGGTGTCGGGGTTGTGCAGCAGGTGGTGCCAGCGCCGGGTACGGCGCGGATAAATCAACCCCCACTCTGACCACACGGTATCGCCTGTCTGGGTGCGCACCGCCGCGCGCGCAAACAGCTGGGGCACATGCCCGACAGCGTGAAAGAACTTCCAGTTCGGAAAGAACGCCCGTAGCAAAAACAGCCACGGGCCTTTGACGATCGGGGTTTTAAATACCAGCGTCGCCAGCAAGACGACGAAATAAGCGACAAACAAGACTTCGGTCATGGGCCTATTTTGCCGTCCAACCACCTCCCAGAACCTTGTAAAGGTTCACCAAACTTTGTACCTGTTGGACTTGCGCCAGCACAGTGGCTTGTTGCGTGGCAAACAGCGAACGTTTGGCATCTAGCAACTCCAGGGCGTTGGAGGCACCATGGGTGTAGCGCAGGTCGGTGAGTTGCAAGCGTGTTTCTTCAGCTGCAAGTTGTGCGCTTTGGGCACGCACTTGTTCGTTGTAGGTGTCACGTGCAACCAAGGCGTCTGAGACCTCGCGGAACCCCACCTGAATGGCTTTTTCATACTGCGCCACGGCGATGTCTCGGCCCAATTTGGCAGTGTCCAGGTTTGCTTGGTTACGACCGGCATCAAAGATGGGCACCAATACCTGTGGCGTGAACGACCACGCAGCGCTGCCATTGTTGAACAAGCTGTTCATTTCGCCGCTGACCAAACCAGCGCTGCCCGTCAAGCTGATGCGCGGAAAAAACGCGGCGCGTGCAGCACCTATGTTGGCGTTGTTGGCCAGAAGCAGTTGTTCGGCTTGACGCACATCGGGGCGGCGCAACAGCAACTCTGCGGGTGTGCCTGCGGGCAAGTCGGGCAGCAAAGCTTGTTGTGTCAGTGGCAAGCCCTCAGGCAAATCGGCGGGCAGGCTTTGGCCGAGCAACAAGACCAGTGCGTTGTCGTCTTGCGCGCGCTGACGGGTGAATTGCGCCAAGCTGGCTTTGGCACCTTCCAACAAGGATTGGGCCAAGCTCAGCTCAAGCTGCGACGCAGCTTCGTTGTTGAACTTGAGCTGCGTGAGTCGCAGCGACGCTTCGCGTGACGCCACGGTGTCACGGGCAATCTGCAGCAAGGCCTCATCGGCACGCACATTCAAGTAGGCATTGGCCACTGAGGCGACCAGGGCGATGTGCACGGTTTTGCGCGCTTCTTCGCTGGCCAACAACTGTGCTTGTGCAGCCTGACTCAAGGCGCGCACGCGACCAAACAAGTCCACCTCGTAAGAGGTCACACTCAAGCCAGCCGTGAACGTGCTGGTGATGCTGGCCGATGAATTTGGGACGCGTGAACCGGTGACACCAGCATTGACGGTAGGCAGCTCATCGGCACGTTTGACTTGGAGCAAGGCACGCGTTTGCTCGATGTTGAGCACTGCCACACGCAGGTCGCGGTTGTTTTGTAACGCCAGTTCAATCAAGCGTTGCAGGCGTGTGTCTTTGAAAAAGTCTTGCCAGGCGATGTCAGCGGCGGCAGGCTGTTGTGACCCCGCTTGGGCGGTGTCGTTGGCAGACGAAAAATGGGCGGGTACCGGAGCCACAGGGCGCTCGTAAGTGGGAATCAGGCTGCAGCCCGCCAAGCCCATCACCGCCAGTGTCGCGATCCAACGCACGGGTTTGTGCCCGCTCAACGGTTTGGCCTTACTCATGCGTGTCGACTCCCAGTTGGTGACCATGTTCCACATCGAACCGATGCTGGCGTTCGCTGCCTTTGAAGACGCTGCGCACCACCACAAAAAAGACCGGCACGAAAAACACAGCCAATACTGTGCCGAGCAAACTGCCACCGATCACGCCGGTACCAATGGCACGTTGGCTGGCAGAGCCTGCGCCATTGGCAATGGCCAAGGGCAGCACGCCCAGCATGAAGGCCATGGAGGTCATCAAGATGGGGCGAAAACGCATGTGCGCGGCCGCCAATGCTGACTCCACCAAGCTGTGGCCTTGAGCATGCAAGTCTTTGGCGAATTCGATGATCAAAATCGCGTTCTTAGCCGACAAACCGATGATGGTGATCAAGCCCACTTGGAAGTACACATCGTTGGCATAGCCGCGCATCCACGTGGCCAGCACCACGCCGAGTACGCCCAACGGCACCACCAAAATCACAGACAGCGGGATGGACCAACTTTCATACAAAGCGGCCAGACACAAAAACACAGCCAGCACAGCAAACCCATACAAGATGACGGCTTGCGAGCCAGCCAATTTTTCTTCGCGTGATTGCCCGGTCCATTCAAAAGCAAAGCCTTCGGGCAGTTCGGTCATGAGGCGTTCCATTTCTTCCATGGCAGCGCCCGAGCTGTAACCTGGCGCTGCGGCACCGCCAATGCGCATGGCGGGGTAGCCGTTGTAGCGCACGGTTTGCATGGCCCCTTTCACCCAGCGCGTGCTGGCAAAGGCCGACAGGGGTACCGGTTTGCCTTGCGCATTAGGGGCACTCAGACGCAGCAACTCATGCGGCTGCATGCGCGCCGAGGTATCGGCCTGAACCACCACACGCTGCAAGCGGCCCTGATTGGGAAAGTCGTTGATGTAGGCCGAACCCAAGGCCGTGGAGATGGTGGTGTTGATGGCGTCAAAACTCACGCCCAAGGCGTTGGCTTTGTCACGGTCAATGTCGATTTGCAGCTGAGGGGCATCTTCCAAACCATCGGGGCGGATTTGTGTCAACACTGGGCTCTTGGCGGCCAAGCCCAGCAGTTGGTTGCGCGCCGCCACCAAAGCCTCGTGGCCTTTGCCAGCGCGATCTTGCAAGCGGAAGGTAAAACCCGAGGCCGTGCCCAACTCGGGAATGGGCGGCGGACTCAAGGGGAAGATGAAGGCATCACGCACGCCCATGAGCGCACCAAACGCACGCCCTGCGAGTGCTTGTGCCGACTGCATAGGGCCTGAGCGTTCGGCCCAGTCTTTGAGTGTGACAAAGGCCAGACCTGCGTTTTGGCCTTGGCCAGAAAAGCTGAACCCCAAAATGCCGACCATGCTTTGCACTTCGGGTTGCTTCAAGACAAAGCCTTCAACCTGCTCCATCACCGCCTGGGTGCGTTGTTGGGTGGCACCGGGTGGCAACTGCACGTTGACCAAGATGTTGCCCTGGTCTTCACCGGGCAAGAACGAGGTGGGCAAACGCAGGTACATCACGCCCACAGCGACGATGATGGCCAGATAAATCCACAAATAACGCGCAGCACGTTGCAGCATGCGCCCGACCCAGCTTTCGTAATTTTTGGCAGTGCGCGTGAAGCCTCGGTTGAACCAGCCAAAGAAGCCTGTCTTGGCGTGGTGGTGCCCTGCTTGGACCGGCTTGAGCAAGGTGGCACACAAGGCTGGCGTGAGTGACAAAGCCATGAACGCCGAGAAAGCGATGGCGCTGACCATCACAGCCGAAAACTGGCGGTAAATATTGCCGACCGAACCTTTGAAAAAAGCCAAGGGCACAAACACCGCAATCAACACCACGGTCACGCCGATGATGGCGCCCGAGATTTGCCCCATGGCTTTGCGGGTCGCCACCAGCGGTGACAGCCCCTCCTCGCTCATGATGCGTTCAACGTTTTCGACCACCACGATGGCGTCGTCCACCACGATGCCGATGACCAGCACCATGCCGAACATGGTCAGCACGTTGATTGAGAAGCCCAAGGCCATCAAGGTGGCAAAGCTGCCCATCAAGGCCACGGGCACCACGATGGTGGGGATGATGGTGTAGCGAAAGTTCTGCAAGAACAGGTACATCACCAAGAACACCAGCACGATGGCCTCGACCAAGGTTTCTGCCACTTGTGCAATGGAGATCTTCACAAAGCGTGAGCTGTCATAAGGAATGGTCCAGTGCACGCCTTTGGGGAAATAGGCTTCCAGCTCGGCCATGCGCTCGCGCACCGCTTGTGCGGCAGCCATGGCGTTGCCGGTGGGTGAAAGTTGCACGCCAATGCCTGCAGCAGGCTTGCCGTTCAAGCGCGCGGAGGTGGCATAGGTTTGGGCTCCCAGCTCAATGCGGGCCACATCTTTCAAGCGCACGGCAGAACCGTCGGTGTTGGCGCGCAAGATGATGTTGGCGAACTGCTCGACGCTGTTGAGCTGCCCGTCCACGATCACGGTGGCCGACATGGATTGGGTGTTGAGGTTGGGCAAGTCGCCCATGGTCCCCGACGACACTTGCGCGTTTTGTGCACGGATGGCGTTGTTGACATCGGCAGCCGACAGGTTAAAGCCGGTCAGCTTGGCTGGGTCGATCCAGATGCGCATGGCGCGTTCGGTGCCAAACAGCTGTGCCTGGCCCACACCAGGTAAGCGCTGAATTTCGGGCAAGACATTGCGTGAGCCAAAGTCGCCCAACGCCACGATGTCGAAGTCGGGTGAGTCCGACGACAGCATGATGAAGACCAAAAAGTTGGTGCGTGATTTTTCAACCCGAACGCCTTGCTGTGTGACCGCCGCAGGCAAGCGGGGTGCGGCACGCGACAGGCGGTTTTGCACATCAACCTGTGCCAAGTCTGGGTTGGTGCCAGGCTCAAAGCTGATGGTGATGGTGCCGGTGCCGTTGGCTTGTGCGACCGATTCCATGTAAATCATGCCGGGTGAGCCGTTCATCTCGCGCTCGATCACGCTGAACACGCTGTCTTCCAGTGTTTGTGCCGATGCGCCTGGGTAGCCTGCGGTGATCAAGATCGATGGAGGTGCCACAGGTGGGTACTGTGAAACAGGCAACTGGGTGATGGCCAAGCCACCGAGGCCGAGGATGAAGAGCGAAATTACCCATGCAAAGATGGGACGGTTGATGAAGAACTGCGCCATGGCTGCGGCCCTTTACTTGCTAGCCGCAGAAGCTGCGGCCGATGCGGTGGCCGAGACTGGCGCTGTCGCAGGCGACATAACCTTTGCATCCCAAGGCACAGGTTTGACAGGTGCACCGGGTACCATCATTTTCTGAAAGCCGTCAACGATGACTTGTTCACCTGCTTGCAATCCCTCCAGGATCAGCCATTGGTTGTTTTGTGCAGCACCCACTTTGACCGAGCGCGGCACAGGCTTGCTATCTGGCCCCACCACCAACACGGTGTCGCCTTGCCCCGTGCGCGTCACGGCTTGTTGAGGCAACAAAATGCCTGATGGCAACTCGGCTTGTGACAAACGCACCCGCACATATTGGCCAGGCAGTAACAGCCCATCGCCATTGGGCACTTCAGCCCGCAAAGTGACTTGGCCAGAGGTCGGGTCCACGGTCAAGTCAGTGAACAACAGCTTGCCTTTGCGCGGTAATTCGCTGCCATCTTCCAACACCACACGCACAGCCACGGAGCCATCGGCGGCGCTGCGCACCTGCTTGGCTGCAATTGCTTTGCGCAAGTTCAACACGTCGGTGGTCGATTGGGTGAAGTTCACATAGACCGTGTCGGTTTGTTGAATCAAGGCCAGTTGGGTGGCTTCGGTTTGACTCACCAATGCGCCCTCAGTGACCAAGGCTTGACCAATGCGACCCGAGATGGGGGCGGTCACGCTGGCGTAATCGAGGTTGATGCGCGCACTTTGGAGTGCTGCTGTGGCGGCTGCCACATCTGCCTCTGCCTGCTTTTGTGCCGTCACCACAGAGGTGAACTCTTGTTGGCTCACCGCATTGGCTTCGACCAATGGTTTGTAGCGCACCACCTGTGCGTTGGATTGCAATAAATTGGCTTGTGCCTTGACCAGGCTGGCTTGCGCGCTGTCGTGTGCGGCTCGATAAGGCGCTGGATCGATTTGAAACAGCACTTGGCCTGCCTTGACTTGACTGCCTTCTTTGAATAAACGTTGCAACACCACACCATTGACGCGTGCACGCACCTGCGCCACGCGGATGGGGCTGACACGCCCTGGCAATTCGGTTTGCAGCGCCACCACTTGTTGATTCACGGTGACCACGCCGACCGCAGCAGGCGGTGGCCCTGCGTTGGCGCCAGCAGGCGCACCTTCTTTTGCACCACAGGCGACCAAGGCCATGACAGCAGCTAAGGCAACAAACTGAGAGCTGCGAGCCAAGGTATGAGAGACAAGGGATACGGGGCTTGTTGTAAGCATGGTGCAGCGTCCTGGATGAGGTATGAATTCAAAAGCACAAAGCCACGTTGCGCGTGAAAACAAGGTGGCTTTGAACAGATGTGATTCAGAAGATGGGCTTGAAGCTATTGTGCCTCAGGCTCTAATTTTTTATTCTGTCAATGATGACAAGTACCGACGAAGGCATGGCTACTTTCAACGCGTCTCTAATGACTGAAGAAATGATTGGCATGCATGGGTAGCTTGACCTGCGCGTTATTGAGAGGTTCTTTGAATTTCAAGCGGCATGCCTAAAGTAAAAAAGCACTTTGTACTTGCGTACAAAGTGCTTTAAAACTTGGTGGGACCAGCGGGGGTCGAACCCACGACAAACGGATTAAAAGTCCGCTGCTCTACCAACTGAGCTATGGTCCCATCACGCTTTGCAGGTGATGTTCACTGCATCGCGAAGACTCAAATTATAGCGCTATTTTTTTGACTTTTCCAGAGCGCCCAAAGAAATTTGATCAATCACCCAACCCGCAGCACATTGACCAAATGTCGCCGTCACACTGACCACAGATCCGTAACCGTGACAGTTCAAGCTGCCATCCCCCTCTAGTGCGCAACTGGCATCTGGAGGTGCAACAGATTCGCGGCTAAAGACGCACGGCACGCCTATCTTTTTTCCGTCTCGCGCGGCGCCATGCTCACGACGCAAACGATATCTCAGTTGTGCCAATAAGGGGTCATGGGTGGTGAGTGACAAGTCGTCGATATCGACTTTGTGCGCCAAGCGTTTGCCACCTGCGGCGCCCACACTGATGAACAAGGCTTTGTGTTTGAGTGCCCAGGCTGCCATGCTTGTTTTGGCTTTGACCTGGTCGCATGCATCAATCACCGCGTCGATGGGTCCACCCAAGATCGCGGGCCAGTTGTGAGGATCGACAAACTCTTCCACACATTGAACTTGGCAACTCGGATTGATATGCGCAATTCGGTCGCGCATGGCCAACACTTTGGCTTGTCCCACCGTGGTATCAAGCGCCTGAATTTGACGGTTGATGTTGGACTCGGCGACGTGGTCCAGATCGACCAGGGTCAAGCGCCCTACTCCACTGCGAGCCAAGGCCTCAGCAGCCCAGGACCCGACACCTCCGATGCCGATGATGGCAACGTGCGCATCACGAATGCGTTGGGCCCCTGCAACGCCATAGAGACGCTCAAGGCCGCCAAAGCGGCGCTGTAGGTCAGCGCCCTCAGTCACGCGAGGCTGCGCTCCAAGCGCGCCACTTGGTGACGAATGGACAAAACCGCACCGGTCACGATGGCGGCTACAGCCACGAAAGAGTTGAGGCTCAGGGTCGATATGCCGCTAAGCCCTTGACCGAAGGTGCATCCCATTGCGGTGACACCCCCCACACCCATCAAGACACCACCCAAAAGGTGTTGTGACAAGTCCTCCACGTTGGCGAAGCCTTCCCAACGGAATGTTTTTTGCTGCAATGCTGACGCAGCAGAGCCGACGACGACGCCCACCACCGACATCACACCCACTGTCAACACTTTGGACTTGTCGCTGAAGAACATCAACCAGTCGAGGCTGTGTGCCAAGGGAGCAACAAAGCTCATGGCTTCAATGCGGCCCGAGTTGGTGCCCAAATAAACAGGTTCCAGCGTTTCAGGGTGTTCAGGTAAAAAGCCGAAATGCCCACTCACCCACCACATGGCAACGATCAAGGCACCGATGCCAACGCTTGCCAACAAATTCTCAACGGTCCAGAAGTCAGCATGGCGCAGTACCCACAACACCAACACAGTGCCCAACGCATAGCCACTCCAGATGGCCGTCAGTTTGGAGGTGTGGCCGGTTACAGCTGCAATCAAGGCGCCTAAGTCGGCACCATTGGGCATGCTCAGCGCCACAGCGTCGACGGTGTTGACACGAACCACAGCGGTGATGCCTTTGAGGGTGGCAAAGGCGCTCAACCCCAAGACCAAAAATACCACCAGCGATTTGAGGTTGCCAGCGCCTATGCGCACCAAGGTTTTGTTGCCACACCCCGAAGCCATGACCATGCCGTAACCAAACATCAATCCACCTACCGCAGAGGACAACCACATGAAGCGGTTGTTGGCGTAGAGGGTTTTGCTTGCGTCAATCAGGTCCAACTGAACCAATGCGGCAAAACCAATCATGGCCACACCGATCGCCAACATCCACTGCCGTGCGCGGGTCCAGTCGCCCATGTTGACCACATCGGCAATGGCACCCATGGTGCAAAAGTGGGTCCGCTGGCTGATGACCCCAACGGCGACTGCGATGATGAAAAAGGCCAGCAGGACCTGTTGGGTCAGAGTGGTGACGTCGTTCATTTCAGTTTGCTCAATCGTTCACGGGCCGCACCGGCTGCTTCGGACTGTGGGTAGTTTTTAATCAGATCGTCCAGCGTTTTGCGAGCAGACTTGATGTCTTTGAGTTCCAGCTGGCAATTGGCAATTGAAAGCATGGACTCAGGCGCACGGGGATGCTCGGCTGATTTGTTCAGCAATGCACTGAAGTTACGTATGGCTTCTTTGTAGTCGCGATTGGCATACTGGGCATTGCCCAGCCAAAACCAAGCAGAAGCTGCATAACCACTGCTGGGATAGCGTCTGAGAAAGTCTGAAAAGACCAAGCTGGCATTGACGAAGTCACCTTGTCGGAAAACAGCCAGGGCTTGCTCGTACGCTTTGATTTCAGCAGGTTCAGCCAAAAACTCCACGCCATCGAATTTCACTTTGACGGGTTCAAACTTGCGCAAGCGTTCTTCCAAGACTTGTGTGACGATCTTGGAAGCTTCTTGTTGTTGACGCAACTCTTGAGAGAGTTGCTCTTTTTCACCGCGCAAACGGGCGATCTCCGAGCGCACGGCCTCGAATTGATTTTGCTGTTCCAGCAAGCTGCGCTGCACTTGCTGCATTTCTTCATTTTGGCGTTCCACACGTTGGCGCAAATCCAAAATGGCTCGGCGCGCCTCGTCGTCCTCAAACAAAGCGGCGTTGGCGCTGGGCATCAACAGACAGGCGATCGCCCAGCCGATGGCGTGGGCCTTGAGTGCGCGTGGTGTAGTCATCGGTAGCTGATCTCAGCGCGGCGGTTTTTGGCAAATGCCGACTCGTCCATGCCTTGGACGGCAGGCTTTTCTTTGCCAAAGCTCACGGCTTCAATTTGACTGTCAGGCACCCCTAAGACGGTCAGCGCACGACGCACAGCTTCGGCGCGCTTTTGCCCCAGGGCCAGGTTGTATTCACGGCCACCACGTTCGTCGGTGTGTCCTTCAATGGCAGCTTTGCGGTTTTTGTCCGCGCGCAGGAAACGGGCATGTGCGTCGAGCATGCTTTGAAACTCAGGCTTGACGCTGTAGCTGTCGTAGTCGAAGTAAATGACGGTTTCCACGCCAGCAGGACCCGCTTTGACGATGTTGCCAACGCCGCCAAGTCCGCGGGCATCCAGCCCAGCGACACCGGCATTGCCTGACGCGGCAGAGCCCGAACCCGAGCGTTCATCCACGGGCACGTCGTCGAGCTTGACGCCCGAAGCGCAGCCAGCCAACAGAGCTGTTAAAGCAAAAAGTAAGAGGTATTTTTTCATGGTGATGAAGTTTGAAGAAGATGAAAATTTTAAGGTTGCGCCTTGGCGTAAGGGCCCCAGTGCGGTTCACGCAGGTCCCCGCCTTGTCCTGACAGACGTGCCTTGATGCGACCATCCAAGGTGGTTGTCATCAAGGCTTCGCGACCGCCTTGTTGTGTGGCATAGACCAGCAAACGACTGTTGGGGGCAAAGCTAGGTCGTTCGTCGGCAGTGGTGTCTGTGATGGCGGTTGCGTTGCCACTGGCCAAGTCCATCACGTACAGCTTAAAAGCCCCACCCACGCGCGAAATGTAAGCCAGCCATCGACCATCGGCACTCAGTGCGGGTGAAATGTTGTAAGTCCCGTTGAATGTGACGCGGTTGGCCGGCCCTCCCATAGCTGGCATGCGGTAGATTTGCGGCGCACCGCCACGGTCACTGACGAAATAAATGGCGCTGCCATCTGGCGAAAACACCGGTTCAGTGTCGATGCCAGACGATTGGGTCAACCGGCGTGGTTCGCCACCCTGCGCATCGATCATGAACAGTTGCGAACCCCCATCACGGCTGAGTGTGGCCGCCAATGAGCGACCGTCTGGTGCCCAGGTTGGCGCACTGTTGGAACCCCGGAAATTGGCCACCACACGACGCTTGCCGGAAGACACGTCGTGGACATAAATGACGGGTTTGCGCGACTCGAATGAGACATAGGCCAACTGACTGCCGCTGGGTGACCAGCTTGGCGAAATGATAGGTTCTGGGCTGGCAAGTGCCGACTGTGCGTTTTCACCATCCGAGTCAGCTACCCACAAGTTGTAGCGCGCACCGGCCTTGGTCACGTAGGCAATACGTGTCGAAAAAATGCCGCGATCACCGGTGAGTTTTTCATACACAAAGTCTGAAATACGGTGCGATGCGAGGCGTAAGTCGCCGGCTACCACCACGTAACTCATGGCACCCAAGTCTTGGCCTCGCACCACATCCCACAGTCGCAAGCGCACATCAAAGCGGCCATCGGCCATTTTTCCAACGCTGCCGGTTAACAACGCATCGGCGCCGAGTTGACGCATGGCACTGAGATCAGGGCGTTCAGTTTCATCGATGGTTTTGCCTGAAGCCAAGCCGCGAAATTGGCCGCTGCGCTCCAAATCGGCCTGCACGATGCTGGCTATTTTTTGCGGTGAGGACTCCTCGCCACGAAATGGACCAAACGCAATGGGCACTTGGGTCAAGCCAACGCCGGATACTTCCACACGAAACTGCGCCATTGCAGGCAAGGCGGCGATTCCAAAGAGCAGCGCGCCAAGCAGCATTTGCCAAACATTACGTCGAGAAAAAGTCATGGTGAATTTTGGATTCGCCTAAAAGGCGTTTCTTAAGGATGGGGCTGAATTTTAGTGGCTATACGAGTGGCGATAATGCTCAATTTGCTGTCCTGACAAACACCCCCACCATGACTCTTGCCCCCTCATCCGTTGCATCGGCTTCTTTGTGGCAAAGATTGCGCCGCGTGGCGCCTTGGTTTTCAGGACATCCCGGCACCATGGCCTTGGCGATTGTGGGTATTTTGATCGGATCGGCTACCGAGCCTGCGATTCCAGCGTTGATGAAACCGTTGTTGGACAACGGTTTTCAGCAAGGAGCTTTCGCGCTTTGGCAAATTCCAGTGGTGTTGCTGCTGTTGTTCGCTGTGCGCGGTGTGGCCGGTTTTGTGGCCGCTTATTGTTTGGCACGTGTGACCAATGCCTCGATGGAGCGGATTCGCCAGCGTTTGTTTGAAAAGCTGCTGAGCGCTGATCCGCAGCTATTTCAGACCCAGCATGCGAGCGGCCTGACAAACACCATGGTGTATGAAGTCAACAACGGTGCGTCGTTGCTGGTATCGACCCTGCTGTCGTTTGCCAAAGATTTGGTCACATTGATTGCCCTGATGGGCTATTTGGTGTTTTTGAATTGGAAACTCACACTGATTGTGTTTGCCATCGTGCCACCCGTGGCCTGGGTGGTCAAACACCTGTCTGCTCGCCTCGACCGCGTGACCCGCGCCAGCCAGGATGCCACCGAAGAGCTGGCCTATGTGGTGGAAGAAAACGTGCTGGCTTACCGCATGGTGCGCCTGCACAACGCCCAAGATGACCAAGCGCAACGATTTGCCTCATTCAACGAAAAGCTGCGTCAGTTAGCGTTGAAGGCGGTGGTCGCCAATTCAGTCATGACACCTTTGATTCAAATGCTGGCCGCATTGGCCCTGTCGACTGTGATCACGGTGGCGCTGTGGCAAAGCACCGCCAGTGCTCACGCCGACGCCGTGACGGTAGGCAGTTTTGCTTCGTTCATCACGGGTATGTTGATGTTGATTTCTCCTATCAAACATCTCTCTGAAGTCACGGGCATGTTGACGCGCGGCGTCACCGCATTGGAGCGCGGACTCGAACTGTTGGACAACACCCCTGACGAATCACAAGGCCGTCACACCAGTTCGAAGGTTCGAGGCGACATTTTTTTCGACCATGTGCGTTTGCAATACCCTTCGGCAACGGAGCCCGCTTTGGACGGCGTCACCCTGCACATTCAGCCCGGGCAAACCGTGGCTTTGGTGGGCGCGTCGGGCTCGGGTAAAACCACCTTGGCTAATTTGCTGCCCCGCTTTTTAGAACCTAGCTCGGGACGTGTCACGCTGGATGGGGTGGCGCTGAAAGAATGGTCTTTGGCAGCGTTGCGTCAACACATGGCCTATGTCAGTCAAGACGTGGTGATGTTCAATGACACCGTGGCCCACAACATTGCCTTGGGTACCAAGATTGATCACGCGCGCATATGGCAAGCGCTGGAAGCCTCAAACCTAGACGATTTTGTGCGCAGCTTGCCACAGCAAGAAAACACCTGGGTCGGCCACAACGCGACGCAGTTCTCGGGCGGGCAACGCCAACGCTTGGCCATTGCGCGCGCCATTTATAAAAATGCCCCAATTCTGATTTTGGATGAAGCCACATCGGCTTTGGACACGGCCTCCGAACAGGCAGTGAAGAATGCGCTCAAAGTGCTGATGGAGGGGCGTACCTCATTGGTCATTGCACACAGGCTCTCAACCATTGAGCATGCAGATGTGATTGTCGTGATGCAACACGGTCGCGTGGTTGAAATGGGGCAACACGATGTGTTGCTGGCAGCCGCGGGTGTCTACGCCAACTTGTACAAAACAAGTCAAGCTGACGGTGTCATTCCAAATGGAGTGGCGTTGCCAACGCACTGAACAAGCTCAAAAATGCCGTTGCTTCTTGTTGCAGGCTAAAGCGTTGTTGCAAGCTGGCTGCAGCGGCTTGGCCGATGACATCGCACAACACGGGGTCTTGGATCAAGCGTTCAATGCACCTAGCCAAAGAGGATGCATTACCCACGTCAAAGTGGAGTCCCGTTTTTTCATGTGTTGTGAGTTCAATGCCTCCACCCACATTGCTTGTGATGACAGGTAGGCCATAAGACATCGCCTCTGCCATGGAGTTGCCAATGCCCTCGCCCGGTTGCATCGTCGGCTGAATATAAATGTGTGCAGCTTGTAAAAAGTCAGGCACATCTGTTCGGTAACCATGCACAGTGACATGGCGAGACAGCTCGGTTGATTGGTTGACTTTGGCACGAATTGCAGCACCACACTCCCCCACAATATCGAGATGCCACTGTTGGGCGGTGATATGCGTCTCCATCGCATCCAGCAAGACCGCCAAGCCTTTGATGGGGCGGTCATTGGCAATGCACAACAAACGAGGTATATCTGTTGACTGGCGATGACGCGGCTGTGGCCATGGGTGAGTCCGCATGAGTTGTCCGTAACCCGGATAAATCACTTCAAATCGCCCCGGATGTCTAGAATACAACAAACGTGCTTCTTTGTTTAACTTATTGGCAATCGCCTGAGACATGCACACCACAGCATCCAGACGTGGTGACAAATAAGTAAACCAATCCTGTATGTAAAACGCGCTAACACCACCAATGGCGCCACGCGTGCCCACAATGGGTGTCTTGAATCTAGCATGACGCTTGGCCGTGAGCGCGACTGAAAGAGCTCGGCTGGTGTAGCACAAGCAAACATCAGCCTTGTATTGAGCAAGCAAATCGGCATAACGTTTCGCGGCTACTTTGTCGAAACGACCTTGCAGTTTGACGCGATCGACAATAGAGACCTCGCTAGACCAATCACGTGCATTAGGCTTACTCGGGGGCTCCACGACGACGTTGACTGTATGTCCCATCTGCTGTAACTCTTGCAACATCATCACCGAATAGCGATCCAGGTCTCTTGTGAACACCAAGACTGCGAATTTAGGGCTCGTGGTCATAACAGCACGATGTCGTATTGCTCTTGCGCCATGGCCATTTCGCTGCGCAAGGAAATAGGTTTACCGATGAAATCGCTCAAACCGGCCAGGTGCTGACTTTCCTCGTCCAGCAGCACATCGATGACGCTGGGTGCGGCAATGATGCGAAATTCTCGCGGGTTGAACTGGCGTGCCTCACGCAAAATTTCTCGCAAGATGTCGTAGGTCACCGTGCGTGCAGTTTTGACGCTGCCTTTGCCTTCACACACAGGACAAGGTTCGCACAGCATGTGCGCCAAGGATTCGCGAGTGCGCTTGCGCGTCATTTCAACCAACCCGAGCGCCGAGTAACCACTGACCATGGTTTTCACGCGATCACGGGCGAGTTGTTTGCGAAACTCGTTCAAAACTGCATCGCGGTGATCTTCTCGCAGCATGTCGATGAAGTCAGCCACGATGATGCCACCCAGATTGCGCAATCGCAATTGCCGTGCGATGGCACCTGCTGCTTCCAAATTGGTTTTGAAAATTGTCTCGTCAAAATTACGTGCCCCGACAAAACCACCCGTGTTCACATCCACGGTGGTCAAGGCCTCGGTTTGGTCGATGATGAGATAACCACCTGACTTCAAGTCAACGCGTCGACCCAGCGCACGGGCGACTTCTTCGTCAATGCCAAACAAATCAAAGATGGGGCGCTCACCTTTGTAGAGTTGCAACTTACTCGCTGCAGCAGGCATGAACTCGGCACCAAACGCTTGCAGCGCATTGAACTGTTCGTTCGAGTCAATGCGAATGGTTTGTGTGACATCACTGACCAAATCGCGCAAAACACGTTGCAACAAACTCAAGTCTTGATGCAGCAAAGACATGGGTGGTAAGCGCATGGAGGCTTCTTTGATACGACTCCATGTTTTTCGCAAGTAGGCCATGTCTTCACCCAGCTCGGTATCAGTGGCGTCTTCACCATTGGTACGCAGGATATAGCCACCAGTTTGACCATTCGGAGATGCTTCTTCGGCCAGTTTTTGCAAACGGCGACGCAAGTTATCACGCTGTTCGGCGGGTATTTTTTGTGACACCCCAATGTGTTGATCTTGCGGCAAAAACACCAGCAAACGTCCAGCAATGCTGATTTGCGACGACAAGCGAGCGCCTTTGGTGCCAATCGGGTCTTTGATGACTTGCACCATCAAGGACTGACCTTCAAACACTTGCTTTTCAATGGGGATAGCGGTCGCCACTGCACCACCATCTGTTTCTGCATGACGGGCAGCCACACTGCTCATCAAGTCCGCCACGTGCAAGAACGCTGCACGCTCTAAGCCGATGTCGATGAACGCCGACTGCATACCTGGCAACACGCGTGAAACGCGCCCTAAATACACATTGCCAACTAGGCCGCGTTCCAGGGTTCGTTCGACATGGAGCTCTTGCACGGCGCCACTCTCCACCACGGCGACGCGGGTTTCTTGTGGCGACCAGTTGATCAGAATGTCTTGTTGCATGGCGAGCCTAGAGGGTTACACCTTGAAACCGAACTCACGCAACAACTGCGCGGTCTCGAACATGGGCAGTCCCATGATGCCAGAGTAGCTGCCGCTGATGTGCTCAATGTACGCGGCAGCTCTGCCTTGCACGGCGTAGGCCCCTGCTTTTCCGATGGGCTCGCCACTGGCAACATAACTTTTAATTTGTGTGCGCGTCAACGTTGCAAAACGCACGTTTGAAACGCTCAATGCCTGAACGTGTTTCCGCGCAGAACCAATAGCGACAGAGGTCAGGACCCGATGCGTCTGACCACTCAAGGAGCCCAACATCTGTTGGGCATGGTTGGCATCGTCGGGTTTGCCAAGAATAGTGCGCCCCAACGCGACGGTGGTGTCTGAGCACAACACAGGTGCGGCTGGTAAGCCGCGTCGCTTCATGCGAGTCAATGCTGCTCCAAGCTTAAGCAATGTCACGCGTTGCACATAAGCCTTTGGGGTTTCAGAGGGCAGAACTGCTTCTAAGGCCTCGGCATCTTCTGTATCGTCGGGCAACAGCAACTCATAGGCCACCCCCAATTGGTCGAGCAATTGGCGACGTCTTGGACTTTGGGAAGCTAAATAAACAAAGGGGGGCACGGACATCAGATCACTCGCGATGGTAGGGGTGATTGGCGTTGATGGACCAAGCGCGGTAGAGCTGCTCGACCAACAAGACACGGACCATCGCATGCGGCAAAGTCAAGTCTGAGAGGCGAATGCGCTCGTGGGCCATCTTTTTGAATTCAGGATCTAAGCCATCTGGGCCACCAATGACCAAAGCGACGTCGTCTGCTTCAAGTTGCCAGTGTTTGAGTTTTTGCGCCAAGTCGAGCGTGGTGAGATTCGTGCCACGCTCATCCAACGCCACGATGCGACAACCACGTGGAATGGCCGCTTCAATGCGTTCGCGTTCAGCCGCATACAGCGTCTCTAAGGTTTTGGAGCCACGCGGTTCTGTTTTGACCGCTTTGAGCTCAAGTTTTAATTCAGACGGAAAGCGTTTGGCATAGTCATCCCACGCCGTTTGCGCCCAGTCGGGCACACGCTGGCCGACTGCAACCACCCACAGCTTCATGCCTTGCGTGCAACAGTCTTTTTAGCCGCAGATTTCTTCGCTACAGGTTTGGCTGTGGTTTTTCGCGCAACAGGCTTGCCCACCACTTTGGTCACAGGCTTAGAGACAGGTTTGGTGCTGGATTTACTAGCAGTTTTGGTGGCAACAGATTGCGACGCCCCAACTTTTTTGGCTGTGGTTTTTTTGGCAGGTGTTTTTTTAGCCGCTGGCTTTTTCGCAATTACTTTCGGCTCGACCACAGGTGCAGCAGGTTTAGGCGCACCAAACTTCAAACGCACAGGCTTTTCGCCCCAAATTTCTTCCAAGTTGTAGTACTGGCGGATGTTGGGCTGCATCACATGCACGACCGCAGCGCCACAGTCCACAATGATCCACTCACCATTGTCTTCGCCCTCAATGCGTGGCTTGGGAAAACCCGCCTCACGCACTTTGTCACGCACGCTGGCTGCCAAGGCTTTGGTTTGGCGGTTGGATGTCCCTGAGGCGATGATGACGCGCTCAAACAAAGACGACAAGTGCTCGGTGTCAAAAACAGCCAGGCCTTGCGCCTTGACGTCTTCCAAGGCATCGACGATGCATCGTTGGAGTTTTTGAACATCTTTTTTAGCGGTGGATTCAGTCATTGGCGTGTGTTGTATAGAGGCGATGTTGGTCAATGTAGCGCTGCACAGAGGCAGGTAACCACGGAGGCATTGGCGCTGCGTTGGCAAGGTGTGACCGGATCTCGGTCGCACTCACAGCCACAGGCTGCATATCCAAGCTTTGCACGTTGGCAGATACCCCATTGTGCCATTGAGCTGCGCGGCTAGATTTTTCGGCATCCAACAAGCCTGCACGTTGAGCGACAACCACCGTGGCCATATCAAGAATCGCAGGCCATTGGTGCCAAGTTTTAAACGCAAGCGCCTGGTCCTCGCCAATGAACAAATAAAACATGGCTCGCGGATGCTCGGTTTTGAGCGCCGTCAATGTGTCGACCGTGTAGGTGGGGCCATCGCGGTCAATTTCTCGGCTGTCCACGTGGACCTTGTCGATCTCATCAAACGCCAAATGAGCCATGGCCAAGCGGTGCGTGCCGCTGGAGAGTGATCGGCTCTTGTGCCACGCCGATCCCGTAGGGATCACGCGCAGTTCGTCTAAGTGAAACTGAGCCACAGCGGCACGCGCCAGGGCGATATGGGCGATGTGTGGCGGATCGAATGCCCCGCCAAAGATGCCAATGCGTGTCACGTCAGCCAATCACGACGTACCAAAAATTCATGTGTCAATGCGTGCTCCGGGGTGCCTGGCTCGGCTTGGTGTTGGTAGGACCAGCTGACCAGAGGAGGCATGGACAACAAGATGGATTCGGTGCGTCCACCCGACTGCAAGCCAAAGTGTGTGCCACGGTCCCACACTAAGTTGAACTCCACATAACGGCCACGACGGTAAAGTTGATGGGCACGTTCACGCTCGCCATAAACCATATGTTCACGCCGCTCGACGACCGGCATGTAGGCAGGCAAGAAAGCATCGCCTACGCTGCGCAGCATGGCAAAACTGCCGTCAAAACCCAACTCCGAAAAGTCGTCAAAGAACACCCCGCCAACCCCACGCTGTTCGTTGCGGTGCTTCAGGCAAAAGTAGTCGTCACACCAGGTCTTGAAACGTGGGTAAAGCTCGGCTCCAAAAGGCTGCAAGGCCTCTCGGCAAGTCGCATGGAAATGCACCGCATCCTCTGTAAAGCCGTAATACGGCGTCAGGTCCATGCCCCCGCCAAACCATGCCACCGGGTCACCGTTGGCGGGTGTTGCCACAATCATGCGCACATTCATGTGGGCTGTTGGCACATAGGGGTTGCGTGGATGAAATACCAAGGACACCCCCATGGCCTCAAACGGTGCGCCAGCAAGTTCAGGGCGGTGTTGGGTGGCTGAAGGAGGTAGCTTCGGACCACGCACGTGAGAAAAACCACAACCTGCACGTTCAAACACAGCGCCGTTTTCTAGGATTTGGGTGATGCCATGGCCTTGGAGTTGTTCAGTCGGTCCTTTCTCCCAGGCATCAGACACAAACATACCGCCGTCTTTTTGGGCAATGGTGCCGACGATACGGGCTTGCAAGCCCATCAGGTATTCGCGCACAGTCGCGGCTATGGGAGTCATGGAGAAATCCTTGTTGTGGGGGAAGACAACTGCTTGAGCGGTTGAATGGGTGCAGCTTGTGCTGCATGAAAGCCGATCACACCCTCGTAAACGCGAGCAATCTGTGCATAGTCTGCCGCCTCATCGCCAGTCAAATGCATAAAGTTCGAGAAGTGCACCGTTTTTTGGCCGTAGTCAATGCGCACCAAACACAAGGGTACGCTGGCTAACAAAGCCACTTGATAAAACCCACTGCGCCAACCCTCGGTGAGGCGGCGTGTGCCCTCGGGCGACAATGCCAACCAGAGGTATCGGTTGTCTTGTTGATGCTGCTTGAACATCGCGACCAAATGAGCGACCAAACCTTTCGATGAAGAGCGGTCAATGGCCACGCCACCTAGCCAAGCCAGCCATCGACCAAATAAGAGCACTCGAAAGAGACTGTCTTTGGCCAAAAATTGAATTGGCAGACCGATGCCCCATTTCACCAAGACCATCACCACGAAATCCCAATTGCTGGTATGGGGATAACCAATGATGACGCCTTGCAAGCTTGGCAGACCTTCAAAGGTAAAGCGCCATCCCCCTAGCCACAACAGAGCACGGGCGAGGCGGCTACCTTTGAATTGAATGGGCAAAGGCAAAGTCAAGGTTTGCGTCATGCGCTGGCTACGCGTAGTTCAGCGAGCAATGGCGCGATAGCCAATGTCGCGGCGGTATTGCTGTCCATCAAAGTGAATGTCTTGTGCGGTCTCGTACGCAAGCTGCTGAGCTTGTTTCAAGGTGCCACCCAACGCCGTCACACAAAGCACCCGTCCACCCGAAGTACGCACGTGACCACCACTCATTTCTGTGCCGGCATGGAACACCACCACATCGTCAGCGTCTTGTGGGAGGCCTGAAATGACGTCGCCTTTGCGTGGATGCATGGGGTAACCATGTGCTGCCATGACCACGCCAACCGCGCTGCGACGATCCCACTCGAGCTCTAAGTCGTCGAATCGAATCTGTGCATTCGGGTCCGTGGCAGCCATCAAGACATCCACCAGATCCGTCTTCAAACGCATCATGATGGGTTGGGTTTCGGGGTCACCCATTCGGCAGTTGAATTCCAGTGTTTTGGGTTTACCTTGGGCGTCAATCATCAGGCCCGCGTACAAAAAGCCTGTGAATACGATGCCGTCTTTCTCCATGCCACGGATGGTTGGCAAAATGATTTCACGCATGGCGCGCGCATGCACCTCTGGCGTGACGACAGGTGCTGGAGAATACGCCCCCATGCCGCCGGTGTTGGGCCCTTCGTCGGCATCCAGCAAGCGTTTGTGATCTTGACTGGTGGCCAAAGGCAACACGTTTTTACCATCACACATCACGATGAAGCTGGCTTCTTCGCCTTGTAAAAACTCTTCAATCACGACACGCGCGCCACCCGCATTGTGGGTGACGCCCAAAGTGTTGTCGACCAGCATGAAGTCAATCGCTTCATGGGCCTCTGCCAGATTCATGGCCACGACCACGCCCTTGCCTGCAGCCAAGCCATCGGCCTTGACCACGATGGGGGCGCCTTTGGCATTGACATAGTCGTGCGCAGCGGCGGGGTCTGTGAAGGTTTCGTATTCCGCGGTGGGGATGCTGTGACGCTTCATAAAGGCTTTGCTGAAAGCTTTGGAGCTTTCCAGCTGAGCCGCTGCTTGCGTGGGACCAAAGATACGCAGGCCATGGGCGCGAAACTCATCCACCACGCCAGCGGCCAATGGCGTTTCTGGCCCCACCACGGTGAGCTCGATGCGTTCTGACTGGGCGAATTCGCGCAAAGCCTTGACATCCGTCAGGGCAACGTTTTGTAGTCGCTTATCGCGTGCTGTGCCGCCGTTGCCAGGCGCGACATACACGGCTTGAACTTTGTGTGACTGGGCAAGTTTCCATGCCAGTGCGTGTTCGCGGCCACCGCCGCCAATGACCAATATTTTCATAATTCGGCGTTGTGATAGACCTCTTGCACATCGTCAAGGTCTTCCAACACATCCAGTATTTTTTGCATTTTGATGGCGTCGTCGCTGCTGAGTTCAATCGTGTTTTCGGGACGCCAAGTCACCTCAGCCACCTCTGGTTTGAGACCCGCCGCCTCCAGTGCTTTTTGCACCGACTCAAACTCTGTGGCTCCAGTCAGCACCTCAATGGCACCGTCGTCACCCGTGATGACATCGTCTGCACCTGCTTCCAACGCAATTTCCATGATCTGGTCTTCGTTACTTCCGGGTGCAAAAATCAACTGGCCGCAGTGTTTGAACTGGAACGATACCGAGCCTTCGGTGCCCAAGTTACCGCCGTGTTTACTGAACGCATGTCGCACCTCAGCCACGGTGCGCACCTTGTTGTCAGTCATGGTGTCCACAATGATGGCGGCGCCGCCAATGCCATAACCCTCGTAGCGAATCTCTTCGTAGTTCACGCCTTCCAGGTTGCCGGTGGCTTTGTCGATGTTGCGCTTGATGTTGTCCGCAGGCATATTGGCCGCTTTAGCCTTTTCAATGGCCAGTCGCAAGCGTGGATTGATGTCCAAGTCAGCACCCCCTAAGCGGGCTGCCACCATGATTTCACGGATGAGTCGGGTCCAGATGCGGCCACGCTTTTCGTCTTGTCGCCCCTTGCGGTGCTGAATGTTGGCCCACTTGCTATGTCCCGCCACGTGATGTCCTTTGCAGATTGAAACTGGGTGCGATTTTACGTGAGCCTATCTTGTGAAAACCAAAGAAAAAGCGGCTGTTGTCAGCCGCTTATCCGTTGTGCGTCACCTAGGTTCAACCGGCAGCGGTTTCTTCCGACGAATTAGGCTCGACTTTGGTTCCTTTTTCTTTCTTGGGCAAAGGCTGAATGTCTAGCAACACCTCGTCTTTGTCGTCAATGTCCACACTCAAGCGGCCACCTTCGGTCAAGCGACCGAACAAGAGTTCATCGGCCAAGGCGCGACGAATGGTGTCTTGAATCAAACGCTGCATCGGACGGGCACCCATCAAGGGGTCAAAGCCTTTCTTGGCCAAGTGTTTGCGCAACTTGTCGCTGAAGGTAACGTCCACTTTCTTTTCTGCCAGTTGGGTTTCCAACTGGAGCAAGAACTTGTCGACCACACGCATGATGACGTTTTCGTCCAGGGCCTTGAAGCCCACAATGGCATCCAAACGGTTGCGGAACTCCGGCGTGAACAAGCGTTTGATGTCGCCCATTTCATCGCCCGCTTGCCGTGGGTTGGTAAAGCCAATAGTGGCCTTGTTCATGGTTTCAGCCCCCGCATTGGTGGTCATGATCAAGATCACATTGCGGAAGTCGGCTTTGCGGCCATTGTTGTCAGTCAACGTGCCATGGTCCATCACCTGCAACAACACGTTGAAGATGTCCGGGTGAGCCTTCTCGATTTCGTCGAGCAACAACACGCAGTGCGGCTTTTTCGTGACGGCTTCGGTCAGCAAACCACCTTGGTCAAAGCCGACATAGCCAGGAGGCGCACCAATCAGTCGACTCACTGCGTGGCGCTCCATGTACTCAGACATGTCAAAGCGAATCAAGTCGATACCCATGATGTAGGCCAACTGCTTAGCAGCTTCGGTTTTACCCACGCCGGTGGGGCCGCTGAACAAGAAAGCACCGATCGGCTTGTCGTTTTTACCCAGGCCAGAGCGCGCCATCTTGACCGCAGAGGCCAGTACTTCCAGCGCTTTGTCTTGGCCGAAGACGACGCTCTTCAGGTCGCGCTCCAGTGTTTGCAACTTGCCGCGATCGTCGTTGGACACGTTGGCCGGTGGAATACGGGCGATCTTGGCCACGATGTCTTCAATCTCAGCCTTGCTGATGGTTTTCTTGCGTTTAGACACAGGCAAGATACGCTGAGCCGCACCCGCCTCGTCGATCACGTCAATCGCCTTGTCAGGCAAATGGCGGTCATTGATGTACTTGGCGCTCAACTCAGCCGCCGCTTGCAAGGCGGCCACGGCGTACTTGACGTTGTGGTGTTCCTCAAAGCGTGACTTCAGCCCTTTCAAGATGTCCACCGTTTGCTCGATGGTAGGTTCCACCACATCGATTTTTTGGAAACGACGGCTCAGAGCCGCATCTTTTTCGAAGATGCTGCGGTATTCGGTGAACGTGGTGGCACCGATGCACTTGAGTTGACCACTAGACAACGCAGGCTTAAGCAAGTTGGACGCATCCAGAGTACCGCCCGAGGCAGCGCCTGCACCAATCAATGTGTGAATTTCGTCGATGAACAAAATTGCGTTGGGCTTGCCTTGTAGTGACTTGATCACGCCTTTGAGACGTTGCTCAAAGTCCCCACGGTATTTGGTTCCAGCAAGCAGTGCCCCCATATCCAGGGAATACACCACGGCTTCAGCCAAGATCTCGGGCACATCGTTTTGTGTGATGCGCCATGCCAAGCCTTCGGCAATGGCGGTTTTACCCACGCCAGCCTCACCCACCAAGAGGGGGTTGTTTTTGCGACGACGGCACAGGATTTGGATGGCGCGCTCGACCTCGTATTCACGGCCAATCAACGGATCAATCTTGCCGTCTTTGGCCATTTGGTTGAGGTTTTGAGTGAACTGCTCCAAAGGGGATGCTTTTTCATTCCTTTCGGGCGCCCCCCCTTCTTCACCCTCCCCTTGAGGGATGTCTGAGCCTTTGACTGGCTCGGGCGGGTCTGTCTTTTTGATGCCGTGGGCAATGAAGTTCACGACGTCAAGTCGCGTGACACCTTGCTGGTGCAAGTAGTACACGGCATGCGAGTCTTTTTCACCAAAAATAGCCACCAGGACGTTGGCGCCTGTGACTTCTTTTTTGCCATTGCCCGTGGATTGCACGTGCATGATGGCGCGCTGAATCACACGCTGGAAACCCAAGGTGGGCTGCGTGTCGACTTCTTCGGTACCTGCGACCTGGGGCGTGTTGTCTTTGATGAAGTTGGCTAGCGACTTGCGCAGGTCATCGATGTTGGCAGAACAGGCACGCAGTACCTCTGCGGCACTGGGGTTGTCGAGCAAAGCCAACAACAAGTGTTCAACTGTGATGAATTCATGGCGCTGCTGACGGGCCTCTACAAAGGCCATGTGCAAGCTGACTTCAAGTTCTTGGGCAATCATGTGTTTTCCTTCCGGCTTGCAACTGTGCTTTGACTGTATATGGAAACGAAAGCCATTTATTCAACAGGCTCACTCAAACATTGCAGTGGATGACCCGCTTTGCGGGCGGCATCCATGACTTGCTCCACCTTGGTGGCCGCAACGTCTTTGCTGTACACCCCGCAAACGCCTTTGCCGTCCAGGTGAATCTTGAGCATGATCTGCGTCGCACTTTCGCGGTCTTTCGAGAAAAACTCTTGCAACACCATGACCACGAACTCCATCGGTGTGAAGTCATCATTGAGCATCACCACCTGAAACATTTGGGGTGGCTCGGTGCGTTGGGTGCGACGCTCTAAAACAACCGAACCGCCATCGTCGCGGTCGGGCAATTGAACTTTGGGCGTTGGTTTTTTGCTGGGCATGGGGTGATTCTATCGATGCCCCTGTGGCAAAAAGCCCCGCCTAGGCAGGGCTTAATTGCTTTGCTAAAACGCACAAGGTTTAGATGTGGTCAATCATGATTTGGCCAAAGCCTGAGCAGCTCACTTGGGTGGCACCATCCATCAGTCGCGCAAAGTCATAGGTCACCCGTTTGGCTGCAATGGCGGCCTCCATGGCGTCAATGATGCGGTCTGCTGCCTCGGTCCAGCCGATGTGACGCAACATCATTTCAGCCGACAAGATCATGGAGCCCGGATTGACGTAATCCTTGCCGGCGTACTTGGGCGCGGTACCGTGAGTCGCTTCAAAACAGGCCACGGTGTCAGACAAGTTGGCGCCCGGCGCAATGCCAATGCCCCCCACTTGCGCGGCCACCGCGTCGGAAATGTAGTCGCCGTTCAGGTTCAAGGTTGCCACCACAGAGTACTCGGCAGGACGCATCAGAATTTGCTGCAAGAAAGCATCCGCGATCACGTCTTTGATGATGATGCCTTTGCCCGTTTTAGGGTTGGTGATGCGGCACCACGGCCCGCCGTCGATCAGCTTGGCGTCGAATTCCTTTTGCGCCAAAGCCAGCGCCCAGTCACGAAAACCGCCTTCGGTGAATTTCATGATGTTGCCCTTGTGCACGATGGTCACACTGGGTTTGTCATGGTCAATCGCGTATTGGATGGCTTTGCGGATGAATCGCTCTGTGCCCTCAATGGACACGGGCTTGATACCAATGGCCGAGGTGTTGGGAAAACGAATCGTGGTAGCCCCCATCTCCTGGTTCAAAAACGCAATCAATTTCTTGGCTTCTACGCTTTCGGCTGCGTACTCAATGCCCGCATATATGTCTTCAGAGTTCTCTCGAAAAATGACCATGTTGGTCTTTTCAGGCTCCTTCAATGGGGACGGAACGCCTTTGAAATACTGAACAGGGCGCAAACAAACATACAAATCCAAGGCTTGACGCAAGGCCACATTCAATGAACGAATGCCACCACCCACGGGGGTATTGAGTGGGCCTTTGATCGAAACCACGTAATCGCGTAAGACCTGGGTGGTTTCGTCAGGCAGCCACACATCGGCGCCATACACACGTGTTGACTTCTCGCCGGCAAACACTTCCATCCAATGGATTTGCCGCTTGCCGCCGTAGGCACGCGCCACCGCAGCATCCACCACCTGGCGCATGACCGGGGTGACGTCTTGCCCCACACCATCGCCCTCGATAAAAGGCACGATGGGTTGATCAGGCACATTCAACGACATGTCGGCGTTGACCGTGATTTTTTGACCTTGGGCTGGCACTTGAATGTGCAAGTAAGACATGGATAGCGCTCCGAATGGTGAAATTTCGGCCTGATTCTAGTGACACGACTCACGACATCGACTTACAGGACTCAGCTTTGGCGACACCAGACCACCAGATAATGAGCACATGAAACGCCTCATCCATATTCTCCTGATCACATTCACCAGCTTGGTTGCGATGGCCCAAGATGTGCCACAAACCAACTTGCCCCGCATCAAGTTGCAGGCAGGTATGTACCAAATTGACGCGCAGGTGGCACAAACGCCTGAACAACGCAGCATCGGGCTGATGTACCGCGCGGAGATGCCTACACACGAAGGCATGTTGTTTGTGTTTGAGCAGCCCAGTGCGCAGTGCTTTTGGATGAAAAACACGCTGTTACCTCTTACCGCGGCTTTTGTCGCCGATGACGGCACCATCGTGAACTTGGCTGATATGAAGCCACAAACTACCGACGCGCACTGCTCAACCAAGCCTGTGCGTTTCGTGCTGGAAATGCACCAAGGCTGGTTTGCCAAAAAAGGTTTCAAAGCCGGCACTCGCTTGGGTGGTGCACCGTTCAAACCCTGAAATAAGTTGCCACAACAAAAAAGCCGACCCTTGAGTCGGCTTTTTTGTTTCTAAATACGCAGAATTTAGGCGAAGTTGCTCTCAGCAAAACTCCAGTTCACGAGTTTGTCGAGGAAGGTTTCAACAAACTTAGGGCGCATATTGCGGTAGTCGATGTAGTAGGCGTGTTCCCACACGTCCACAGTCAACAAGGCTTTATCAGCACTAGTCACCGGGGTACCTGCTGCGCCCGTGTTGACGATGTCCACAGAGCCGTCGGCTTTTTTGACCAACCAAGTCCAGCCTGAGCCAAAGTTACCGACAGCGCTCTTGACGAAAGCTTCTTTGAACGCTGCATAGCTGCCGAACTTGGCGTTGATGGCTGTAGCCAAAGCACCTGTGGGCTCGCCGCCGCCTTGTGGTTTCATGCAGCTCCAAAAGAAGGTGTGATTCCAGATTTGGGCGGCGTTGTTGTAAATGCCACCGCTGGATTTCTTCACGATCTCTTCCAGCGACATGCTTTCAAACTCAGTACCTTTTTGCAGGTTGTTGAGGTTGACCACATAAGCGTTGTGGTGCTTGCCATGATGGAACTCCAAGGTTTCTTGAGAGTAATGGGGAGCCAATGCGTCGATGGCGTATGGCAATGCGGGGAGCGTATGTTCCATGAAGTCCTCTGAGGTGAAAAAAACGGATTGTAAAAACTATATCTCACGTGATGCAGTGACCTGCAATTCAACCACGCCATCCGCAAGGGTTGCTTGCAAGGGCTGCCCAATCTGGGTTTGCTTGACGGATGTGACGGCACGCCCATCGGTGTTGCTTAACCAGGCAAACCCACGTTGCAGCACCAATTTAGGATCCAATAGCTCAAGCCGCAAAGCGGCACGCTGCAAGCGCTCGCGCGCTTGATGTGGTGCTTGCTCCAGACTTCGGTTGAAACTGTTTGCCAAGTTCGTCAAGGCGTGCTGCTGGCGTTGTAGATGATTTTGCAAACCTGTTTGTAGCCTTTGCTGCATGCCCAGCAATTGCATTTTTTCGTGTGTCAGACCTTGTGAAGGCCGTCCCAGACGAGCTTGCGCCCTATCCAAGCGTTGTGTCTGGGTGTCCAGTTGGCGTCCCATCAGGGTCTGAATGACGTTTGCCCAAGCTTGTAAATTGTCCAGCAATTCTTGGCGTGAGGTGGCGCACAATTCGGCGGCAGCTGTCGGCGTGGGGGCACGTAAATCAGCGCAAAAGTCGGCAATGGTGAAGTCTGTTTCGTGCCCTAAACCAGCAATCACGGGGACCGGGCTTTGCGCAATCGTGCGTGCCAGGGCTTCGTCGTTGAAAGCCCACAGGTCTTCCATCGATCCGCCACCTCGAACCAACAAAATCACATCCATTTGGGGTTGCTCAATCAAGGCTTGAATAGCGCGGACCAACCCAGGTGCCGCTTCAGGGCCTTGTACGGGCGATGGAGCAAGCAGTACCGCAATATGTGGCACCCGTCGTTGCAAAGCTGTCGCCACATCATGCAAAGCCGCAGCCCCCAAGGAGGTGACGACCCCAATACAGCGCGGCTGGCTGGCAATCGCACGCTTGCGATCTACAGAAAACAAGCCCTCGGCCTCTAGCTTGGCTTTGAGCCGCAAGAACTGCTCAAACCACGCACCTTGGCCCGCACGACGCATGTTCTCCACGATCAGTTGCAACTCACCACGGGGTTCATACACACCCAGGCGCCCCCGCAACTCGACCAGCTCACCGTCTGCCGGAGAAAAATCCAACAACTGGGCGGCACGTTTGAACATGGCACAACGCAATTGGCCTTGTGCGTCCTTGAGCGAAAAGTAGCAATGCCCGCTGGATGCGCGTGTGAAGCCCGAAATCTCTCCGCGTACCGCAACTGGATTGAAACGCGCTTCCAAAGCATCAGCAATGGCGCGGCACAGCGCGCCAACCGCCCAAATTCGCGGCGTCAAACCGATGGTTTCCGGACCTGACAAGCTGAACTCATCCACAGAACGAAACCTTGAGTGGATGAGAGATCAAATCGACCAACAATGTCGAGCTGTCGGTGTAAGTTTTTGATTTCATTGGCATTTTTTGCGCTGAAAATTCAATCATTTTGTAGGAAACGGCCATTCATGCGGCTTGTAGGCGCTTGCATTGAAACTTACCCACAAAGTTATCCACAGTAAATGTGCATGAAACGGTGGGCGATAATCGCGACGTCGTTTCATTGGAGTTGCGCATTGCTGTCGATCATACAAGCGGCTGGTTGGCCGATTTGGCCCTTATTAGGCTGTTCCGTGGTGGCCCTGGCCCTGATCATCGAACGATTGCTCAGTTTGCGCGTGCATTTGGTGGCACCGCAAGGGCTACTCGACCAAGCTATTTTGGCCTCGCAACACAGTCTGCCCAGCGTCGATGTGATGGCTCAGCTTGAGCACCACTCCTTTTTGGGCCAGGTCTTGGCCAGTGGTTGGCATGCCTTGCAAGCTAATCAAAGTATCAATGATGTAGATTTACGCTACAGCATGGAGGTTGCGGGTCGTCAAGCTGCGCACGAACTGGATAAAAACCTCTCCGCCTTGGCCACCATCGCTTCTGCGGCACCGCTGCTGGGTTTGTTGGGCACAGTGATTGGCATGATTGATATTTTTGGCGCACAAACACCAGGTGGCAGCAACCCCGCGCAACTCGCGCAAGGTATCTCGATGGCCTTGTACAACACAGCTTTTGGTTTGATCGTGGCCATTCCCAGCTTGATGTTTTGGCGATATTTACGTGCGCGCGTGGACGCTTATGTCTTAGGGCTTGAACTCGATGCCGAGCGCTTTGCCCGCCATTTGCTCTCCTTGCGCAACAAACTCCGTTGAGTTCGTGAACGCCGCATGAAATTTCATCGATCTAACTCTCCCGAACCCGAGATCAATCTGATCCCGTTCATTGATGTGCTGTTGGTGGTCCTTATTTTTTTGATGCTGTCCACCACCTACAGCAAGTTCACTGAAATGCAGTTGAACCTTCCTGTCGCCGACGCTGCACTGCAAAAAGACCGTCCTAGCGAAATTTTGGTGTCAGTGAGTAGCGATGGTCGTTACAGCGTGAACCGAACCCTAATTCCTGGGCGCGATGTGCAAAGCCTGAGCCAAGCACTCACGCAAGCAACGCAAGGTTTAGAAAGCCCGATGGTCGTCATCAGTGCAGATGCCCAAGCCAGCCATCAGTCTGTGATGCTGGTCATGGAGGCAGCGCGTCGCAACGGCTTGAGCCAACTCACTTTTGCCGCCCAGCTGGCTGGCAAATCCGATTAAAGACCACATGCGCAAGGTCCTGACACAGGCATGGCTCAAGCGAGGGCTTTTAGCCTGCATCTTGTGGCCCATATCTGCCTGTTTTGGATGCCTGGTCAGGAGTCGGCAGTGGCTTTATCGCTTGGGCGTTTTCAAATCCCAACACTTACCCGTGCCCGTCTTGGTCGTTGGCAATGTCTTGGTGGGAGGCGTCGGTAAAACACCGGTGGTGATGGCGCTGGTGGAGCACTTGCGCCAACGCGGTCTCCATGTCGGCGTACTGTCGCGCGGTTATGGACGCACAACACGCGATCAGCGAGAGGTTCACGCCAGTAGTCAAGCGCAAGATGTGGGTGACGAGCCACTGCTGATTGCCCGCCGCTGTGGCGTGCCCGTTTGGGTCGCTGCTGACCGCGCAGCAGCTGGCGAAGCCTTGTTGCAAAAATACCCAAACATCCAAGTGCTGGTGTGTGACGACGGTTTGCAGCACTTGGCTTTGGCACGCGATATTGAGGTGTGTGTGTTTGATGAACGAGATGTCGGCAACGGCTGGCTGCTGCCTGCCGGCCCTCTGCGTGAGCCATGGCCGCGTGCTGCTGCGCTTGATGTCAATCGGTTTGAACTCACCAGCGCTGCCACGCCCTCTTCGCCGCGCTACCAAGTGCGCAAGCAACTGGCTCACTTTGCGGTACGCGCAGACGGCACGCAGCGCAGCTTGCAAGATTGGCGGATGACACCTGTGCAAGCCATTGCGGGTATTGCCAAACCTCAGGTCTTTTTTGACATGCTCGCGGCGCAAGGCCTGTCGTTGACGAATACCCAAGCGCTGGCAGATCACGCTGACATGCGCGACGTGGTTATCAATGAGCGCTTAGGTGATGTGTTGTGCACAGAGAAAGATGCCGTCAAGCTATGGCCCTTGCATCCCACCGTTTGGGCCGTCCCGCTGCTCACGACCTTGCCACCCGAATTGCTGCAAGCCATTGATGCACGCTTGGACTCAAAGTTATCATCGCACCATGGACTCCAAACTACTTGAACTGCTGGTCTGCCCTGTGACCAAAGGCCCACTCGACTACAACCGCGAGCGACAAGAGTTAATTTCTCGCAGTGCCCGATTGGCTTACCCAGTGCGCGATGGCATCCCTGTGCTGCTTGAACATGAAGCACGCGTATTGACCGACCAAGAGCTGGAATCCTGAATGTCTTTTTGTGTTTTGATCCCAGCTCGCATGGGCTCTTCACGCCTGCCCGATAAACCCTTGGCAGACATTGCGGGCTTGCCCATGGTGGTTCGTGTGGCTCAAAGAGCCACACAGTCCAGTGCTTCACGGATTGTGGTTGCCGCTGATGATGAGCGCATTCGGTCTGCTTGCGCATCACATGGCATCGAAGCCATCCTGACCCGCGACGATCACCCTTCTGGGAGTGATCGCCTGGCAGAGGCTTGTACGCTGTTAGGACTGCACGACCAAGACATCGTTGTCAATGTGCAAGGTGATGAGCCTCTGATCGATCCAAGCTCTGTCGATGCCGCCGCGGCCCTTCTCCAATCACGTCCAGATTGCAGCATGAGCACGTTGGCGCACGCCATCGACACTGTTGACGACTTACGTAACACCAATGTTGTCAAAGTAGTGCTGGATGCACGCAATACGGCGCTGTACTTCAGTCGTGCCCCCATTGCTTGGTGGCGTGATGGCTTCGCACAAGGAATCACCCGCCTGCCTGATCCCGCACCTTTGCGTCATGTGGGGCTTTATGCTTACCGGGTTGGTTTTTTACGCCAATTTCCTACATTGAGCCAAGCACCGATTGAGCTTACGGAGTCCTTGGAGCAGCTGCGGGCCATGTGGCACGGCCACAAAATTGCAGTCCACGTCACCACGGACTCACCTGGACCGGGTGTTGACACGTTGGAAGACTTGGCTCGCGTTCGTGCTCTTTTTGAGAGCGCCGCGTAAGACTTTGCAAGGGGATCGCATGCTATCCTCACCAGAGAACAAACAAGCAAATTCTAGGAAGAAGCATGAGACTGATTTTGTTGGGCGCCCCAGGTGCCGGTAAGGGCACACAGGCCACCTTCATTTGCCAGAAATATGGCATTCCCCAAATTTCAACCGGTGACATGCTTCGTGCTGCCGTCAAGGCGGGCACCCCATTGGGTATTGAAGCTAAAAAAGTGATGGACGCTGGCGGCTTGGTCAGTGACGACATCATCATTGGCTTGGTCAAAGAGCGCATCACGCAGGCCGATTGCGCCAAAGGATTTTTGTTCGATGGCTTCCCACGCACCATTCCTCAAGCTGACGCAATGAAGGCTGCTGGCGTCAAACTTGATTACGTGCTAGAAATTGATGTGCCATTTGACGCCATCATCGATCGCATGAGCGGACGTCGTGCCCACGTCGCCAGTGGACGCACTTACCATGTCAAATTCAACCCACCCAAAGTTGAAGGCAAAGACGATGTCACGGGTGAACCACTGATCCAGCGCGATGACGACAAAGAAGAAACTGTCAAAAAACGTCTCGATGTCTACAGTGCCCAAACGCGCCCCTTGGTCGACTACTACGCCAACTGGGCTAAAACGGGAGACGCTGCGGCACCTCAGTACCGCGCCATTGCCGGTATCGGTTCAGTAGACGAAATCAAAGAGCGTGCGTTCGCAGCCTTGGCCAGCTAAAACCTGTGCTTGACCCCGCTCAAGGCCGCTCTTAAGCGGCCTTTTTCTTGGCAATCAAAACCAACATTAAAGCTACGCGAGCCTGCACCGCAGTCAATGTGCCGGCATGTGCAAACACATCATCCGTTCGGTCTTGCACGCCCCCCAATGCACATCGTGACGCACGCACAACCATGGCTCCTCGGGTGTGTGCTTTTTCCAATGCAGCTTGCAAGGCTTTGTGGACGGTGCCGTTGCCTGTGCCCGCAACCACCCAACCATCGGGCGGCTGGCTGGCAAGCACAGCCTCCACCATCTCGCCTGTCACGCCTGCGTGACTCAATACCAAGACCACACGAGGCCAGGGCGCACAGGCCAGAACATCACTCAGCGTGGGCATGGCCCCCTGTTCGGCGGTCACGCACACATCACGCAATCGCTCGAAGCGTCCCGCTTGCATGCGACCGATCGGTCCTAATTCACCCGAACTGAATGGGTTCAAGCGCTGGCTGTGCAGCTTTTGAACCTCCTGCCCGGCGTGCACTTCACCAGCGCATACGACCAGCACACCGATCGCACTTGGACTTGCGGCCAAAGCGATGGCATCTTGTAGATTACGAGGACCATCGCTGTCTGGCGCGTTGGCTGCTCGCATGGCACATGTCAATACCAACGGCTTTGTAGGGCGCAACAGAGTTTGCAAAAAATAAGCTGTCTCCTCCAAAGTGTCTGTGCCATGCGTCACAACGACCCCTTGCACATCGGACTGCGCCAGCCAATGCGCGGCACGTTCAGCCAGGCAGCGCCACAACTCATCGTCCACGTCTTTGCTGTCTATCTGGGCCAGTTGTTCAGAGACAAGGGTATGAGCACTCGCCTCGAGTTTGTCTAGCAATTGAGCCACTCCGATCTGTCCTGCCCGGTAGTTTTGTGCTCGATCGACATCGTCTGCCCAGCCGGCAATCGTCCCACCTGTGGCCAAAACCACGATTTTTTTGCTTTTTTTCACATTCATCGCTTGCCAAACCTAAAAAGCTGGTTAAAAATACAGTTACTGGATATGCAGACAGTTGTATTCAAGACACTCACATTGTGCAGGAGCCGCATCGATGAATGACACGCCAAAACTCACCCCACGACAGCAACAAATTTTGGAGCTGATTCAATCGGCTATTGCCAACACGGGATCACCTCCTACGCGGGCTGAAATCGCCAACGAGCTGGGATTTAAATCTGCCAACGCAGCCGAAGAACATCTGCAAGCTTTGGCTCGTAAAGGCGTGATCGAATTGGTAAGCGGCACTTCGCGCGGCATTCGCCTGAAAGGCCAAAACCTGCGCTCCATGCAAAACTCTTTGTCTCAGCAGTTCACCCTGCCCTTGCAAAGTTTGGCCCAACTGGCCCTGCCTTTGGTCGGGCGAGTTGCTGCAGGCTCGCCGATCTTGGCCCAAGAGCATGTGGACCAAACTTATTACGTTGAGAGCAGCTTGTTCCAGCACAAACCAGACTACTTGCTCAGAGTCCGTGGCATGTCCATGCGAGACGCCGGCATCATGGATGGGGATTTATTGGCAGTGCAATCTACGCGTGACGCAAGAAACGGGCAAATTGTCGTGGCCAGACTTGGCGATGAAGTCACGGTGAAACGTTTTCGCCGTACAGCCACTCGCATCGAGCTAGAAGCAGAAAACCCCGACTACCAAACCATCGTGGTCGAACCTGGTGAGCCCTTTGAAATTGAAGGTCTCGCTGTCGGATTGATTCGTAACACCATGTTGATGTAAAGAGAGATCTACCATGAGCCTTGCCCTCTTTGGCGCTTACCGCCTGCTGAACCCGCTGCAAAACACTGTCCGAAGCTTTTTGCCTGCACAAGCTTTGCAAAGCACCCCCTCCGCCAAACGTCCTCTACCACTGCGCGTGGCACGCGTGATGGAAGCCCAACAAAGCCGCCACAACGCAGGCCGCATGGTCATTTCTGGTCGCATGGCCGATGTATGCGCTGAACTTGACCGCTTGGCCGAATTAGAAAACAGACATTGAACACACTCACGCACTGGGATGAAGCTTGGCGCTCCCCAGAAGCGTGTGACTCAACGGCAATCAGGCATTTGGGCCAAGCAAGTAATCAGCCTTGCCAAGGTCCACACCGTTGTGTCGCAAGATCGCATACGCCGTGGTGACATGGAAAAACAAGTTGGGCAAAGCCCAATGCTTGAGATAGTCTTCCCCGGTCATGGTGCGTGTTTTGTCCTTGCCTACTGGAAAGGTGATGCTTTTGAGCTCACTGCCATCTAGCGCAGAGGCAGGCACTGTTTTGATCCAATCGATGGTCTTTTGGATACGCACCATCAACTCAGATAAAGTGGTCTCGGTGTCGTCAAACTTCGGAGCTTCCAAGCCCGACAAACGCGCAACGCACAACTTAGAGGCATCGCAGGCAATCAAAACCTGTCGCGTGAACGGCAACATGTCTGGAGCCAATCGGTACTGGGTCAAAACAACGGGATCAAATTTTTTTGTTTCCGCATAGGTTTGGGCTTTGGCCAGCAAATGGCTCAAATTGGTCAACATCGTTTGAAAAACAGGCACGCTGGCAGAAGACATAGAAATAGACATGGAGTACTCCGAGCGACAATTGCCCCATCGAGTGACAAGGCACAATTGCAACATGAACATCGTTATCCTAGACGACTACCAAGACGTCGTCCGCAAACTGAACTGCGCGTCCAAGCTTGACCCGTATCAAGCCAAGGTCTACACCAACACCATCAAAGGCATCGGCCAACTCTCCGTTCGTCTCAAAGATGCTGAAATTTTGGTCCTCATCCGTGAGCGCACCCAAATTACACGTCAATTGATCGAGAAGTTGCCTAACCTCAAACTCATTTCACAAACAGGCAAAGTCGGCAGCCATGTTGATGTGGCCGCCTGTACCGAGCGTGGCATCGTGGTCGCCGAAGGCTTTGGCTCGCCCGTTGCGCCTGCTGAGTTGACTTGGGCCCTGATCATGGCCGCGATGCGTCGCATTCCTCAATACATCAGCCACTTGAAGCATGGTGCTTGGCAGCAAGCAGGGCTGAAAGCTGGCTCTATGCCCACAAACTTTGGTTTGGGCCAGGTGTTGCGAGGAAAAACCCTGGGCATATGGGGCTACGGAAAGATTGGTCAATTACTGGCTGGCTATGGCAAAGCTTTTGGCATGCGTGTTTTGTTGTGGGGCAGTGAAGCTTCGCGCGAACGTGGTTTGAAAGAAGGCTTGAATGTTGCCGCTTCACGTGAAGAGTTTTTTGCCGAATCGGATGTCGTGAGTCTGCACCTGCGTCTGAATGAGGCCACACGCGGAATTGTCACTGCCGCCGACTTGCAACGCATGAAGCCTACCGCCTTGCTGGTCAACACCTCACGAGCCGAGTTGATTGAACCCGATGCCTTGCTCGCAGGACTCAATCGAGGCCGACCCGGTATGGCCGCCATCGATGTGTTTGAAAGTGAGCCTATTTTGCAAGGCCATGCATTGTTGCGTTTGGAAAACTGCATCTGCACGCCGCATATTGGCTATGTGGAACAAGACAGCTACGAGTTGTATTTCGGCACTGCATTTGACAACGTGGTGAACTTCATCAAAGGCACGCCCACCAACATCGTCAACCCAGGCGCACTGCAAGTTCGGCGTTGACCATGAATCGCGCCACGCCGGCCGTTTTGTGGTGTTTCCTTTTCGGAAATTTTGTCATCGGGTTGGGTGTTCTGATGGTTCCAGGCTCCCTGAACGACATCAGCCGTGACCTGCAAATTTCAGTGGCGCAGGCCGGCTTTCTGATCACAGCAGGCTCGGTGCTGATGTGTTTGAGTGCACCTGTCTTTGCCACCATTTTGGGTAAACGTGATCGACGACAACTGCTCGGCTGGGTCATGCTCTGGTATGGGCTCGCCCATGCACTGTGCGTGCTGATGTCGAGTTTTCAATATATCTTGTGGATGCGTGTGTTGGCGATGGTCGCCCCTGCCATCTTCACCCCGCAAGCTGCCGCGTGCATCGGTCAATTAGCCAGCCCAGCAAATCGCGGACGGGCCATCACGTTCATCTTCATCGGTTGGTCTGTCGCCTCTGTCGTTGGTATGCCATCAGCCGCTTGGGTTGGCGAAGTCTATGGCTGGCGGGTTGTGTTTGGCTTACAGTCGTGCCTGGCT
The DNA here is from genome assembly GCF_003063395.1 of Limnohabitans sp. JirII-29. NCBI lineage: Bacteria > Pseudomonadati > Pseudomonadota > Betaproteobacteria > Burkholderiales > Comamonadaceae > Limnohabitans > Limnohabitans sp. JirII-29. The sequence goes on along the minus strand of NZ_NESB01000003.1, from coordinate 84,546 downwards.
TTGATCAGCGCCATGTGGGTTTGGATCGTGATACCCAAGGGTTTGTCACCGCCCGTCATGTCTTTGTCGGCATGGCGTCAAACGTTTGGCTCCATGCCCTTGATGATGACCGTGGGTGTCACTGTCTTGAGCGCATCAGGACAGTTCGTTTTGACCGCTTACTTCGCCCCCTATTTCAAACAAACCCTGGCAACCAGCCCCGGCGAGCTGAGTGCCCTTTTTGCCTGCTTTGGTGCATGTGGCTTGCTAGGCAACCTGCTCATTTCGCGTCACATTGACCGCATGGGTAGCGCACGTGCCGTGAACCTGTGTTTGCTCTTGATGTCAATCAGCCTATTGCTTTGGTCATTAGGCAGCAACGTGTGGTTGGCTGCTTTGATCCTGGTGCCCTGGGGCTTGGGGATGTTTGCTTGCAATTCGGCACAACAAGCCCGGTTGATTCAACTCGCACCGGCTTTGGCTTCCGGCTCTGTTGCCCTCAACACCTCGGCCATTTACCTGGGACAGGCGATTGGTGCAGCCGGCGGCGGGTGGCTCATCAGCAACCACGCCATAGAACATCTGCACTGGTTTGGCTGGAGTGGCATGGTGCTGGCTTTGGCGCTGAGCTTTCAGGCCATGCGTGCTGCACGCCACACATCCGCACGCTAGGCTGATGTCTCAGGACGCGGGCTTGGCGTACCGCGCAGCCATCAACTCGGAGCAGATTTTTCTGTCTGCATTGACTTGCTGCACCGAGGTTCTCTCCGCCATGCGCTTGCTGTACTCTTTGACGGGCAAGCCAGCCAACAGGTCTTCACCCAGCACCAACTTGGTCGCCAATGACACCACAGGCAAGTGCACGATGGCCGAGCAATCTGCCAATGTGAAGCTGTCACCCGCCACATAAGGCGAAAACTTGGTGAGTTTGGCAAAACCTTCCACGCCTTTGGTCAATTGTTTGCGCACGCGCTCTTGGGTTGCCTCATTGACTTTGCCGCCAAAAAAAGCCTGGCCATAGAGCTCACGTGCCACCAACTCAATGTGCAACTCTAAATAAACAATCAACTCACGCACTTTGGCTGCGGCGAAGGGGTCTGTCGGCAACAACGGTGACTGGGGATAGGCCGCTTCGATGTATTCGGCACACACCGTCGATTCGCTCAGACAGCCTTGAGACGTTTCCAAAAAAGGAACCTTACCCATGGGAGAGCGAAGATAAATCTCAGGATCGACGGGGTTGACCCAGACCAACTCTTCTTCAAATGGGATGCTCTTTTCAAGAAGCTGAATTTTGAGTTTGTTGTAGTAATTGCTCACAGAAAAGCCGCACAGCTTGAGGGTCATATGTATCTCCAAAGTTGAATGTCTTGCAAAACATTCTGGCACAGCTCCCTGGACAAATCCGCGCTTGCAAGACGTCTTGAGCCCCCTCTCACACTGCAAAGGCGTGGCGCAGCTCGGTCATAATCTTGCGCATGAATCCGATTTACAAAACTGTAGGCGTCGTCGGCGCCGGAGCCATGGGGCGCGGCATTGCGCAAATTGCGACGCAGGCAGGCAGCCGCGTCAAACTGTTTGACATGCAGGCCGATGCGGTGTCCAAAGCCATCGCTGCCGTAGGGGCGCAATGGGAGAAGATGGCTGAAAAGCAGCGCATCAGTCCAGAACAAGTGGCTCAGTACAAACAAGCACTTCAACCCGCCGCTCAACTGGCGGACTTGGCTGATTGCGACTTGGTGATTGAAGCCATCGTTGAACGTTTGGACATCAAGAAATCGTTCTTCGCTGAACTGGAAGCTTTGGTGCAACCCACCGCAGTGCTGGTCACCAACACCTCGTCGTTGTCTGTCACGGCCATCGCTTCGGCGCTGAAGCGTCCTGAGCAATTTGCGGGCTACCACTTCTTCAACCCCGTGCCCTTGATGAAAGTGGTCGAAGTCATTGCGGGTATCAAAACCAAGCCTTCCATCTGTCAAGACTTGGCCCATTACGCCACACAAATGGGCCACAAAGCTGTACAAGCGCAAGACACGCCCGGCTTCATCGTGAACCATGCCGGTCGTGGCTACGGCACGGAAGCCTTGCGCATCGTCTCGGAGGGCATTGCTGACTTCGCCACCATTGACCGCATTTTGAAAGACCAAGTGGGTTTCAAACTTGGCCCCTTCGAGTTGATGGACTTGACGGCACTCGATGTGTCGCATCCCGTCATGGAGTCGATCTACCAGCAGTATTACGAGGAACCACGTTACCGCCCCAGCGTCATCACCGCCCAACGCTTGGCCGGTGGCATCGTCGGCAAAAAAGTGGGGGAAGGTTTCTACAAATACATCGAGGGTGTGGCGCAAGTGCCTCCCGAGCCACCCGTGCCTGTTGTGTCTGACATGCCCCCTGTGTGGGTCTCTACCCGTGCGGTGCGGCGTGCCGAGTTGTTGCAATTGCTCAAAGACTTGGGCGCCAAGATTGAAACGGGTGCCTCCCCCTCGGCACAGGCCTTGTCCATCGTGGCACCCCTAGGTTTTGATGTCACCACGGTGGCCATCGTCGAGCGGCTTGACCCAGCGCGCACCATTGGCATTGATTTCTTGATCGACGACAAGATCACCAAACGTCGCGTATTAGCGACCAACCCCGCCACACGAGCCGACATGCGCGACGCCGCGCACGCCCTGTTCGCGCGCGATGGCAAGCCCGTGAGCGTGATCCGCGACAGTGGTGGCTTTGTGACCCAACGTGTGGTTGCCACCATCGTCAACATTGCCTGTGACATTTGCCAACAAGGCGTGTGCACACCACAAGACTTAGAAACAGCCGTCACCCTTGGCTTGGGTTACCCCATGGGGCCCTTGATGATGGGCGACAAGTTCGGTCCTACCGAAATTTTGGAAGTTCTCTTCAATGTGCAGACGGTCTATGGAGATCCACGCTATCGCCCCAGCCCTTGGTTGCGTCGACGCGGTGCGATTGGCCTCAGTCTGAGCCACGTCGAGTCTTGAGCGCTGTACTGCGATGACTGCACAACTCAAAAGCACCAGCCAAGGTCAGACCCTGATCTTGACCCTGTCCGATCCCTCGCTGCGCAACGCGCTAGGGCCTGAGATGTATGCCGCCGGCATTGAGGCGCTCAATGTCGCAGAGACCAACCCCGAAATCCGCAGCGTCATCATCACCGGTGAAGGTGCTAACTTTTGCGCAGGGGGCAACTTGCAGCGCTTGCAAGGCAACCGCGACAAAGCGCCTGACGTACAAGCTCAGAGCATTGAAGGTTTGCACAGCTGGATCGAAGCCATCCGCACCTTTCCCAAGCCTGTGATCGCAGCCGTTGAAGGCGCAGCAGCAGGCGCTGGTTTCTCCTTGGTGCTGATGTGCGACTTGGTGGTCGCTGCACGCGACAGTATTTTTGTCATGGCCTACAGCAGCATCGCCTTGTCACCCGACGGTGGCGGTAGCTGGAGCTTGGCTCAGGCACTGCCGCGCCAATTGGCGTCGGAAATGCTCTTGCTGGGAGAGCGCATTGGCGCTGAACGCTTGCATGCACTTGGCGTGGTCAATCAAGTGGTCGACAGTGGCAACGCGCTCGATCAGGCGCTGCAATTGGCTGAGCGTCTCAATGCACGCGCACCCAACGCCATGTCTAGCATCAAGGAATTGCTCAACGATGCCAGCACGCACAACATGACGGTGCACTTGTCTCAAGAACGAGATCACTTCGTGAAGAACTTACACCACGCTAACGCGGGCATCGGTATCGCCGCATTTCTTCACAAAGAAAAACCAATTTACAAATCTTGAACAGGTCGCCCGAGCGACAATTTATCAACATTAGGTCACACACAAGACAGTTTATGGACGATCCCATTCTTAATATCGAAGAACGCGAGTCAATCAACGCAGGTCGTTGGTTCTCATCCCTTTCTCCTTCACTTCGACACGACATTCTTCGATGCGCTTACGTCAAACGATGCAAAGACGGCGACCTGATCGCAGCGCGCGGCGATGCGCCCGAAGAGTGGATGGCCTGCGCCAAAGGCGCCGTACGCGTGAGCTCAACCTCACTGTCGGGCAAGCAAATCACCTTCACTTATGTGGAGCCTGGCATTTGGTTTGGCGACGTGGCAATTTTGGATGGCGATCGTCGCACCCACGATGTGTACGCGCATGGCGACACCACCATCTTGTGTGTGGCCAAAGCCGACTTCCAAAAAATCTTGACGCAACACGTCGAGTTCTACGAAGCCATGTTGCGTTTGCAAGCGCGTCGTATTCGCCAACTCTTTGGTTTGGTGGAAGACCTCAACACCCTGCCCTTGCGTTCGCGCTTGGCCAAGCAACTGCTGCACCTGGCTCGCAGTTACGGTGTGCCTTGCCTGACCAACGCACAAGAAACGCGCATTGGTTTGCACCTGGCACAAGAAGAACTGGCTCAATTGCTGGGTGCTTCGCGTCAACGTGTCAACCAAGAGCTCAAGGCCATGGAGCGCGAAGAAGCCATTCGCATCGAAGCAGGTGGATTGGTCATTCGCAACCGAGAAGCTTTGCTTCACATCAGCGAAGCCGATCACTGAATAAGGCCGTCGTATGAGCCGGGATGACGCATTTGTCGGCACCCGTGCTGTCAGCGATGCCCACAGCTTTGATGTGGGAACCTTACAAACTTGGCTAAGTCAACACCTGCAAGGTTTTGCAGGTCCTTTGAGCGTGGAGATGTTCAAAGGCGGCCAATCCAACCCTACTTATAAACTCATCACCCCCAGCAAAAGCTACGTGATGCGGGCCAAGCCTGGCCCAGTGGCCAAGCTACTGCCCTCAGCCCATGCGGTAGAGCGTGAGTTCAAGGTCATGGGCGGTCTGTATGGCACCGATGTACCCGTGGCCCAAATGCATGTGTTGTGTGAAGACGAGTCCATCATCGGGCGGGCGTTTTATGTCATGGAGTTTGTGCAAGGGCGCGTGCTGTGGGATCAAACAATCCCCACCATGAACCGCCAAGAGCGTGGCGCCATCTATGACGAAATGAACCGTGTCATCGCGGCACTGCACACTGTGCCTTTTGCTGAACGTGGGCTGAGCAATTACGGTAAGCCCGGCAATTACTTCGAGCGTCAAATTGGTCGTTGGAGCAAACAATATGTGGCCTCTGTCACGCAGCCCATTGCAGAAATGGATCAGCTGATGGCTTGGCTGCCTGCGCACATGCCTGCCAGCGCCTTGGATGCCAGCAAAGTCAGCATCGTGCATGGCGACTACCGTCTCGACAATTTGATGTTCCACCCCACCGAACCCAAAGTGTTGGCTGTGTTGGACTGGGAACTTTCCACCATTGGTCATCCCTTGGCTGACTTCAGCTACCACTGCATGGCTTGGCATATTCCACCGGGCACCTTTCGTGGCATTGGCGGCGTTGACGTCGCCGCCTTGGGCATTCCCACCGAATCTGAATACATCCATCGCTATTGCGACCGCACAGGGTTAGCCAAACCACAAGATCTGAAAACCGACTGGAATTTCTACCTCGCCTACAACATGTTTCGCATTGCAGCCATTTTGCAAGGCATTGCCAAGCGCGTGGAAGCTGGTACCGCCTCCAGCACACAAGCCAAAGCATCGGGCGCTGGCGCTCGACCCATGGCCGAGTTGGCCTGGAAATTTGCACAACAAGCGTGATCACGCACAACAAGACAACACCAAGGAAATCACCATGAATTTCGACTACACCGACAAAGTCAAGGGCATGCAAGCACGCCTACTCGCATTCATGGATGAACACATCTATCCCAACGAAAAACGGTTTTATGCTGAGATTGCACAAAACCGCGCCAAGGGCAACGCCTGGGTACCCACCCAAATTGTGGAAGAGCTCAAACCCAAGGCCAAAGCCGCAGGCTTGTGGAACTTGTTCTTGCCGCACAGCCCGCGCGCACCCCAAGGCTTGTCCAATCTTGAATACGCACCTTTGTGCGAAATCATGGGGCGGGTGCCTTTTGCTGCTGAAGTCTTCAATTGCTCGGCACCCGATACGGGCAACATGGAAACCTTTGAGCGCTACGCCAGTGAATCACTCAAAGACCAATGGCTGGAGCCTTTGCTGCGGGGCGAAATTCGTTCGGCATTTTTGATGACTGAACCCGAGGTCGCATCGTCTGACGCCACCAACATCCAGTGCCGTATTGAGCGCGATGGTGACCACTACGTCATCAATGGCCGCAAATGGTGGAGCTCCGGCGCAGGAGATCCTCGTTGTGCGGTTTACATCGTAATGGGCAAGACCGACCCTGAGGCCCCACGTCACTCACAACAAAGCATGATCATCGTACCCAGCAACAGCCCTGGCGTCACCGTTGAGCGGCCCCTGACCGTGTTTGGCTACGACGACGCACCACATGGTCACATGGAAGTGGTCCTCAAAAATGTTCGCGTGCCTGTGGGCAACTTACTACTGGGTGAAGGCCGTGGTTTTGAAATTGCGCAAGGTCGCTTAGGACCAGGACGCATTCATCATTGTATGCGCACCATTGGTGCTGCCGAGCGCGCGCTGGAGTTGATGTGTCGTCGACTCAATAGCCGTGTCGCCTTTGGCAAACCTGTATCGGCGCAAGGTGTGTGGCATGAACGAATTGCCGACGCACGCATCATGATTGAGCAAGCTCGCTTGTTGACCCTCAAAGCCGCCTACATGATGGACACCGTGGGCAACAAAGTGGCGCGTGCTGAAATCGCCATGATCAAAGTCATTGCCCCAACCATGGCGACACAAATCATTGACTGGGCCATTCAAGCGCATGGCGCTGCGGGTGTGTCAGATGACTTTCCCCTCGCCTACTCTTATGCTCACCAACGCACGCTGCGTTTGGCCGATGGCCCCGATGAAGTGCATCGCAACGCCATCGCTAAACTCGAACTGGCGAGACACATTGTCTCGGCACCCCAGGAAGTTGAAATGCCCATCACCCGTGGCTGTTAAGGAATTGAAATGATCGACGTTTACTCATGGCCTACCCCCAACGGACACAAGGTCCACATCATGCTCGAAGAATGTGGGCTCAAACTTGGACGTGACTGGTTGGCCCATCCTGTCAACATTGGTCAAGGTGACCAATTCAAGCCGGAGTTCTTGAAGATCAGTCCAAACAACAAAATTCCTGCATTGGTCGATCCACACGGTCCCGACGGTAAACCGATCAGCCTCTTTGAATCAGGCGCCATCTTGCTGTACTTGGCGGCAAAGACGGGCAAGTTTTTACCCAAAAGTGACCGCGCCAAATACGAGGTGTTGCAATGGCTGATGTTCCAAATGGGTGGTGTGGGTCCCATGCTGGGCCAGGCACACCACTTTCGAATTTACGCACCCGAAAAAATTGAGTACGCCGTCAACCGTTACACCAACGAAGCCAAGCGTTTGTATGGTGTGATGAACAAGCAGTTGGGAAAAACCAAGTTCATCGCTGGCAACAGCTACAGCATTGCCGATATCGCCATCTTCCCTTGGCTGCGCAGCTGGCAAAACCAAGGCATCGACTGGGCAGACTATCCGCACCTCAAAGACTGGTTTGACCGTATCAGCGCTCGTCCTGCCGTGCAACGCGGTGTTCAGGTGTTGGCCGATTTGCGCAAACCCATCACGGATGACAAATCGCGTGAGGTGTTGTTTGGCAGCACCCAATACAAAGCGCGCTGAAAATCGTTAAGTCAACGAGGCTTTCAAAATAAAGTTGGTGGTCTCAGGCGTCGTTGCGCTGACACACGGACCATTGCTGACATACAAGCTGCCGCTACGGATGGCAACACCCGTTGCGGCACAGAGACCATCCGACGCTGATAGATACTGAGAAACAACCCCGGCGGGGGTGATTTTTAAAAGACTGCTTGAGCCAGAAGTTCCCTGATTAACGACATACACATTCCCCGTTGCAGGATCAACGGCTATGCCGTTGGGTCGATCCAGTTGGCTCGAATTTACAAAGTCACTGACCGTGTTGGTCGTGTTGTCTATTTTTTTAATGACGGGATTGACACTGCTGTCAAACAGTGTGGTGTATGTAAAACCGTTGTTGATCGATAAGCCCGTTGGCACGCCCACCACGTCCAGGCTTGCGACAGCGCCTGCACTTGAATAAACGTTCACCTTTCGGGTGGTTAAGTCTACGGCGTACAACCGACCTGTGCCAGATGACAAATGGACGCCAGCAGTCGCGGCGACACCGTAGCAATTACAAGTCGCGATCAAGGCGCGCAAACTGCCACCATTGATGGTGAAGGGATAAATACCAAGTCCGGTTCCCGAAACCGTACCTGTGACAAACAAGTCCTCACCATCCGTTGCAACGCCAAATGGGTGTGAGATACCCGTCATGCGAACAGACTGAGCACCTGTGCTGTCAATCTTCACAATGTTATTGCCACCGTAATTGGCGACATAAAGATCGGTGCCATCAAACACCATGTGCCGAGGCTCACTCAATAAGTTGCCAGCAGCAAACACACTCACGTTCACACTAGCACCTGTTGCACCAGGTGTGGAGACTGTGCCACCGCCGCCGCCTCCGCACCCAACCAAAGCCAGAAGCAAGAAGGCATATCCCCAGATTTTTGTATTCATGATCTTGTTGATCGGTTTGGCATCACTTTACTTGAGTTGCACTCGGCACATGCGTCGATGCTGATAAAGTTGACCTTCTTACAACCGATAACTCCCACTATGTTCAAGAAGTTTTGCCTGCTGACCTGTTTGCTCCTGACGGTATGGACAACTGCCTTCGCACAAGACAAACCCGAACCTAGATACAAGCCTTATCCGATCAAAAAGGGAGAGGAGTCCACCAGTTCCGAACCCAATTTCAGCAAGCCGGCCCCGCCCACTGCCTCGCGCGCATTGCTGGCACGCCCACCTCAGTCAGGCAAAGAACCCATGCTACTGCTGGGCCCTAAAAATAGGCCTTACACCGAGGCCATCGCCCACACCATCAAACTCGAATACTTCGAGTGCGAGGGCATCGTCGCACCTTGGTTTCGCGAGCTTGTCGTCGCTGAAATGAACTACTTTGCAGAACTCAATGAAATTCCTTTTGTCAAAGGCGATGCCTGTGTGGTCAGTATTGGGACTGCGAAGAGTTTGACCCCCGGTCGTATCAGCATCCACCTCTACACCAACAATCAGCGCTTGACGGCTTGCGTACGCAACGAGCAATGCCCTGTCTTTCGCAGCATCACCTTGATTCCTAAGGGTGAAGTCTTGTACCGCTCCTACTTTCTCTCCGACATGTCACGCAAACTCATTGCACAACACTGCGTGACGGACAAGGGCAAATTGCACAGTGACACCACCTGCTACACCGTTGACTGAGCACTTTATTCATCCCCTGCGTTAAAGCCTGCTCTTGAGGTGTCGATCTTCTGGGGATAAGCCCTGTTTGGTATGAAGTTGTCGACCTATTTCTCCCCCCTTGCTGTTGCCTCTTGTCTGATCGCTTTGATAGGCTGTCTGAGCACGCCATCCTGGGCCAACGACCCCAAGAAGGCCGAGCCTGTCAAGGAAGAAAAGAAATTCAAGTACGTCGATGAAGAGGGAGAAACCGGGCGCGGCTACACCTACAAACGGGTGGTCAAAGAAGCTTTTGAAGAGCCCAAACCCGTTGCCAAAGAAGAACCGAAGCCAGCCCCCAAGGCAGAATCCAAAGATGCGCATGGCAAAGATCCGCACGCCAAGCCAGAAGAAAAAAAGAAAGACGATGGTCATGGCGGGGATGACCACAAAGAGCCTAAAAAAGAAGAAAAGAAAAAAGACGACAAAAAGAAAGATGACGGTCATGGCGGCGGCCATGGCAATGCACATGGCAAAGAAGCCAAAAAGGAAGAACCCACCGTCAGTGCGCTCTATGACAAGGCCATCATCAAGCTCGATGGCAACAACCGCCCGTTCACGGCTGTTTCTCGAACGACCAAGACCGCTGACTATTTTTTATGTCGCGATGTCGTGAGCACGAAATACCGTCAAATCCTTCTCGGCGAAATGAACACCTTCGCCGACCGCATGGGCTTGCCCCATGCACAAGAACTACCCTGTATGGTCAAAGTGGCCAAGCCGAACACCAAATTTCCAGGGGCGGTTTACCTAGAGTTCTATGTAGACGACAAAGCGGCTGTGCAATGCATGCAAAAAGGTGAATGTGGTGCGACACGTCTTGTGATGCTGTACCCCAAGGACAAAACCGGCAAACACAGCAAAGAGATTTATCGTTCTTATGTTTTGACGGATCAGCACAAATACCAACGTGGCTCGTTTTGCGTCTCGCCAGAAGGGCAACTGTTGGGTGAAAAGAACTGTTATGTCGCGTTGAACCCTGATTGGTTGTTCAACTGAATCAAGACGCTTGGCCTGCCCGGAGGGGATCGAACCCCCGACCCACAGCTTAGAAGGCTGTTGCTCTATCCAACTGAGCTACGGGCAGTTACCATGAAAAAAGGCCCCGTGAGGGGCCTATTTCATGAATGGTCGGGGCGATAGGATTCGAACCTACGACCCTCTGGTCCCAAACCAGATGCGCTACCAGACTGCGCTACGCCCCGAAGCTGACTATTGTAGCCTGAGTTGACCACGGGGAAACCACGATGAAATATATTGCCGAAATTAGATAAAGTTGCAATTTAGTGCAGGAGACACCATGCAACCCCTCGTCAACATACCTCATTCATACAACGCAGCCCAGGATCTGCTGGCGCGTAACACCTCACACCCTCACAAAGTGGCTTTCATCGACGCCCTGTCGGGTCAGACGCTGACCTATGGCGAACTGACCGAACAAGCTCACCGTTTTGCCAACGCCCTGCGTTCGCAAGGCTTCGCACCAGAAACCCGGCTCATGCTGTGCATGCTGGATACACCAGCTTGGCCCGTGGTGTTTTTGGGTTGCATCCTGGCTGGCGTGGTGCCAGTTGCTACCAACACATTGCTGACAGCCAAAGATTTTGAGTACATGCTGCGTGACTCCCGCGCACAAGTCTTGGTGGTATCGAGTGCTCTTCGCCCTGCGTTTGAGGGCTTGATCGGCCAACTCCCCGACTTGAAAACTGTCATCGTGTCAGACGCAACCCACGCTGGCGCAGATCAATCATTGGAGTCACTCATTGCCCAAGCGGATGCCACACCTTCTTGCTTGAGCACCAGTGCTGACGACATGTGCTTTTGGCTCTATTCCAGCGGATCAACAGGTGCCCCTAAAGGCACCGTGCATCTGCACAGCCATTTGATTCAAACCGCCGAGTTGTATGGCAAAGGCGTTTTAGGCATCCAAGCTTCGGACGTTGTTTACTCAGCCGCCAAACTGTTTTTTGCCTACGGTCTGGGCAATGCGCTGACATTTCCCATGGCCGTCGGAGCCACCACCATCTTGCTGCCTGCCCGCCCCACAACAGCCGATGTATTTGGCATCTTGACCAAGTATCAACCGACCATTTTTTACGGTGTGCCTACTTTGTATGCCTCCTTGTTGGCAGACCCACAACGCCCGGCCAAATCGGCTTTGAAGCTGCGTGTGTGCACCAGCGCAGGCGAGGCCTTGCCCGCAGAGATTGGCAAAAAATGGACGGCTGAATACGGCAGCGAAATCTTGGACGGCATTGGTTCCACCGAAATGCTGCACATCTTTTTGAGCAACCGTCCTGGTGAGGTGCGCTATGGCACCACAGGAAAAGCTGTGCCGGGTTATGCCCTGCGGATCGTGGGAGAAGATGGCCAAGAATGCCAAGACGGTGACATTGGAGAACTCCAAATCAGCGGCCCCAGCGCTGCCCTCATGTACTGGAATAACCGGGCGAAAACCAAGGCCACCTTTGCGGGCGAGTGGACACGCAGTGGGGACAAATACATCCGCGACGCTGACGGTTACTACACCTACAGTGGCCGCAGTGACGACATGCTCAAGGTCGGTGGCATTTACGTATCACCCTTCGAAGTCGAAGCTTCGCTCATGACGCACCCCAGCATTTTGGAAGCTGCGGTCGTGGGCTTGGCCGACACCGATGGGTTGATCAAACCCAAGGCTTTTGTGGTTCTCAAATCGGGGCAGCAGCTCAGCGCCGATGATTTGAAACAACACGTCAAATCGCAATTGGCACCCTACAAATATCCCCGTTGGGTTGAGTTTGTCCACGAGCTGCCCAAAACGGCTACGGGGAAAATTCAACGCTTCAAGCTGCGCGCCTGATCACTCACAACAAAGCACGCAACTCTTGCGCAGCTCCTTGCAACAAGGGCAAGAATTGCTGCCGTATGTGGGCCGCTGTCATGGCATGGGACGGCAACACCACGTTCAGCGCTGCCACCACTTTGCCTTGTGCGTTGCGCAAAGGCACAGACATGGCACTCACCCCTAGCTCGTGCTCTTCACAGCTGATGACGTAATCGTTGATTTGCGCCTGGGCCACCTGCTCACGCAGGGTCTTGGGGTCTGTGACCGTGTGGCCTGTCAAACGCGACAAACTGCGTCCCTTCAGCCAGGCATTGAACTCCGTCTTTGTTTTACCTGCCAACAACACGCGCCCTGTGGACGTGGCATGCACGGGTAGACGTGCGCCCAAGTGCAAGCCATACGCCAGCACACGGGCCCCGTCACTGCGGGCAATGATGACCACCTCTTCTCCATCTAGCACCACGGCTGAAAACGAATGTTGCGCTTGGGCCGCCAGGCGGTTCAGGGTTGGCTGTATCACACGTGGCAACCGTGACGAAGCCAAGTAGCTGCCCGAAAAACGCATCACCTTGGCAGCCAACCAGAAGTAGCTGCCATCGGATTCCAGATAACCCAAGTGATGCAGGGTCAACAAGTGTCGACGTGCAGCAGCGCGCGTGATGCCTGCGCGTTGTGCCGCCAAGGTGGCGTTCAGCCGCTGGCGTTCTGTGTCAAAACTCTCCAGCACAGCCATGCCTTTGACCATCCCCTCAATCACATCCGCTTTGGCTATCGACATACACCGTCCTCTTTGCGCGACTATCGCACAATCAATCCAATCATCGCACAAAGCTGACTTTGCATGACATACACAAGAGGCCGCAGCACTTTATGCTTTGCTGCATTCAAAACGGAGATACACCATGCGTACACAAGTCGCCATCATCGGTGCCGGCCCATCAGGCCTTTTGCTCGGAGCCTTGCTGCACAAAGCGGGCATCGACAACATCATCCTAGAGCGCCAAAGCGGTGACTATGTGCTGGGTCGTATCCGCGCGGGAGTTTTGGAGCAGGTCACGGTCGATTTGCTCGATGAGGTGGGCGTGAGCCAACGTTTACACCATGAGGGTCTGGTGCATGGCGGCATTGAATTGCTGTTTGCAGGCAAACGCCACCGCATCGACATGAACAAACTCACCGGTGGCAAAAACGTGGTGGTCTATGGTCAAACCGAAGTCACCCGTGATTTGATGGATGACAGGGCCACCAAAGGGCTGACCACCATCTACGACGCACACGACGTCCATGTGCACGATTTCGACAGCGCCAACCCCCGTGTGACCTACACAAAAGATGGTCAAAGCCACACCTTAGAGTGTGATTTCATTGCGGGCTGTGATGGCTTTCACGGCGTGTGCCGTGCCAGCGTGCCCGAAGGATCCATCACCGAATACGAAAAGGTTTACCCCTTTGGCTGGCTGGGCATCTTGGCCGATGTGCCGCCCGTCTCTCATGAACTGATCTATGCCAACACCGACCGTGGCTTCGCCCTGTGCTCCATGCGCAGTGCCACTCGAAGCCGCTACTACGTGCAGGTGCCTTTGACCGACAAGGTGGAGGACTGGTCAGACGAACGCTTCTGGGCTGATTTGAAAAACCACCTCGACCCTGAGGCCCAAGCCAACTTGGTCACAGGCCCCTCAATTGAAAAAAGCATTGCCCCTCTGCGCAGCTTTGTGGCTGAGCCCATGCGTTTTGGCCGCATGTTCTTAGCAGGTGACGCCGCCCACATCGTGCCCCCCACGGGCGCCAAAGGCTTGAACCTGGCCGCCACCGATGTGAAGTACCTCAGCCACGCCTTGACCGAGTACTACGCCGAGAAAAGCGAAGCCGGCATTGACCACTACTCGCAACGCTGCTTGCGTCGTATTTGGCGGGCCGAACGTTTTTCGTGGTGGTTCACCTCACTCATGCACCAGTTTCCAGACACCGCAGGGTTTGGTCAAAAAGTGCAAGAGGCTGAGCTGGACTACTTGGTACACAGCGAGGCCGCCTCTCGCTCATTGGCGGAAAACTACGTGGGTCTACCGCTGAACTTTGGGGAATGAGTGACGCTTCAATCGGGGCGAATATTGCCGTCCCGAATGATGCGTCCCCACTTGAGCGTCTCAGACTTGATGTACTGACCAAACTCTTCTGGCGTTGACCCCACCGGGTCGGTGCCCATGGCCAGCATCTTGTCGCGAATCTCGGGCAGTGCCATCACCTTGGCAATCTCTTGCTGTAACTTGCGAATGGTCTCCTTGGGTGTGCCTGCGGGCGCCACCAAGCCATACCAATTGAGCACCTCAAAGCCCGGCACCACTTCTTGCACCGCAGGTACATCGGGCAAGAAAGCGACGCGTTTGTTGCCCGTCACACCCAAGGCCTTGAGTCGACCTGCTTTGAGCTGCTGAGCGCCCGCTGCTGCGGCTTCAAACGTCATCTGCACCTGCCCGCCCATCACATCGCTGATGCTGGGTGCGCTGCCCTTGTAGGCCACGTGGACCATCTTCGAGCCTACGGCGGAACTGAACAACTCACCCGCCAAATGCGGCAAGCCCCCTGCCCCGCTGGACGAGTAATTCAGCACACCTGGATTGGCCTTGGCGTACGACACCAACTCAGACAAAGTGTTGGCAGGAACCGCTGGGTTCGCAAACAAAACAAACGACAACGAAGCCACCTCGGTCACCGGCACAAATTGTTTGTCCACATTGAACGGCAAGTTGGCATAGAACGAAGGGTTGATGCTCAAGTTGCCCAACGTACCCAAAAACAGGGTGTGGCCATCGGGCGCTGATTTGGCCACGTGGTCCATCGCCAGCACACCGTTGGCACCCGGACGGTTGTCCACCAGCACCGATTGCCCGAGCGACTCAGACAGCTTGGGCGCCATCAAGCGAGCCACCATGTCGATGCCACCACCGGGCGGAAAACCAATCACCACGCGCACCGGTTTTTGAGGGAAGGCTTGTGCGAAAGCGCCCAGCACACACCCCAAAAATAAGGCCCCTCCAACTCCCCATTGTTTGATCTTCAGCACGGCTGTCTCCTTCATGACGGTTGCAGTTTTTATAGTCTCTATCATCCAGCGCACGCAATTTACCACCCCGTGCAAGGCTTCAACTGAGTATGAATTTGCAACCGCATGTCTATGTCGGCACCGCTGGGCACTCAGCTTGGTTCAGCGAGGACGGTGGCCTGAACTGGGTGCACCCCAACAGCCATTCGGGCATGTACCTCGAAGCCCGTGTGTGGAGTTTCGCCAGTCACCCAGAGCATCCCGACTGGCTGCTGGCTGGCACCGACATGGGTTTGTTCCAATGGCACGAAGCCAGTGCGCGGTGGACCGCCATCGCGTCACCACTGCAAGACGTTTGGGTGGCAGCCATCCACCCGCAAGACCCTCAACTGTGGTTTGTCGGCAGCCGCCCAGCGGGCATTTGTCGCAGCCGTGACGGAGGCAAAACTTGGCAAGCGCTCCAAGTTCCAGGCTTGCAACAGTTCTCCACCCTCAACATGGGGGCCACGCGGGTCACGCAAATTTTGTTTGATCCCCTGGATGCACACACGGTGTGGCTGAGCGTTGAAATTGGCGGCATCTTTGTCAGTCATGACGACGGTGACACGTGGCATGCACGCGATCAAGGACTGATTTCTGCGGATGTGCATGGCATCGCCATCCTCGACCAACCCAATCACCAACGCCTGATGTACGCCACCACCAACCAAGGTCTGCACCGCAGCACCGATGGCGGTTTGCATTGGGAGTTCCAAACCATCGACTCTCCCTGGCAATACACCCGCGCCATCGTGCCCCGACTCGATCACACCGGCGTGGTGTTTCTTACCAACGGCAATGGCCCTCCTGGCAACCGGGGGCGCCTGCTGATCAGCGAAGACTACGGCGCACACTGGCAAGAGGTGCAGTTGCCCGGCACCGTCAACAGCACCGTCTGGACCGTGGCCACCCATCCCTTGCAACCCATGCATCTGTGGGCCTGTACCAACTTAGGCCAGGTGTTCGCCAGCCAAGATGGCGGCTGGCATTGGGAGCGCTTGCCCCAGGAGTTTGGCGAAATCCGTGCCCTGCACTGGCGACCCCTGCGTCCAGGCATACGCCAACAAGACCACTCCCTTACCCGTCGTGTCGAACCCGTATGAACCACCCACCCCACATTGCGTTGATGGTTCCCATCAACAACACCACCATGGCCACGGAGTTGGTGGGCTGGCTGCCAACAGGCACCGATTGCCAAACGCTGAAGATTCCGCGTGGTCAAGGTCTACTCACGCGCGAGACCATTCCGGCCTACAAAGCCCAAGCGCTGGCACTGGCACAGACTTTGGTTGGGCAGCCCATTCAGGCTTTGGCCTACGGTTGCACCGCCGCCAGTTTTTTGTCCGGTGCGCAAGGTGACGCCGAGTTGTGTGCAGAACTTACCCAGTTGATTGGCAAGCCCGTGGTCACCACGGCCAGTGCCATGGTGAAAGCCTTGCAAGCGCAAGGAGCCCAACGCATTGGTTTGGTCACGCCTTACCACGACGAAGTCAATGATCAGCTCAAGCGCTTCTTGGCCGATGGAGGCATTGAAGTAGTGGCGTTTGACAGCTTGCGCGCCCCCAACGTGGACGCATTGGGGCGCATCACCTCCACCGAAGTGGCGCAGATGGCACGCCACGTCATGACCGATGGTTGCGATGCCATGTTCATTGCCTGCTCGCAACTGCCCACCTTCGATATCTTGCAGGGCTTGAGCAGCGAATTTGGCCGCCCTGTGTTGTCTTCCATCCAAGCCACAGCGCAGCAATTGCGCGCCACCCTCCACCTCTAAATCATCAGGAACACCATGCACCGTTTGATGTTGCGCGTTTTTTATGCCTTGTTGGGCCTGCTGTTGGCCCACCACGCCCTTGCACAAAGTACTTGGCCCAGCAAACCGATTCGCATCATCGTGCCGTTCGCTGCCGGCTCATTCACCGAGACAGCGGCGCGTACGCTCGGCGCAGAGCTGACCAACCAATGGGGGCAGCCCGTGATTGTCGAAACCAAAGGCGGTGCAGGCAGCACAGTAGGCACTGACATGGTGGCCAAGTCAGCCCCCGATGGTTACACCTTGCTGGTCACGGACAACTCGTTTGCCGTGTCCTCTGCGCTCTACGACAAACTGCCGTATGACCCTGAAAAAGACATCGTCAAAATCAGCACCATCGCCGAAGCGCCCGCAGTGCTGATGGTCAAAGCTGACGCGCCTTACAAAACCTTGAAAGACTTGGTGGACCAAGCCCACAAGAGTCCGAAAACCTTGACCTACGGCTCAGGCGGTCAAGGCTCTTCCGCGCACTTGGCGACTGAACTTTTTTTCATCCAAGCCAATGCAGAACTCACCCATGTGCCCTACCGGGGCGTCGCCGCAGCCCTGCTCGACTTGATGGCCGGCCGCATTGATGTGGGTTTGTCCAGCGCAGGTTCCGCCGCACAGCACATCAAAGGTGGCAAGTTGCGCGGCCTGGCGGTGGTGGGCAAGGAGCGTCACCCACTCATCCCCGAGGTGCCGACCTTCACCGAAGCCGGCTACGGCAGCTATGAGATGGTCTATTGGTTTGGCCTGATGGCCCCTGCTGGTTTGCCGCCCGCCGTGCTGACGCGCATTCAGCAAGGCGTGGCGCGTGCTGTGGAGCAACCCAAAGTGATCGAGGTGTTTGCCGCCACAGGCGCGCGCGCCATGGCACGCAGCAGCGCAGAGTTCAGCAAGAAAGTTCAAGACGAATCACGCCTCTGGAAAAGCGTGGTGACCAAATCTGCCATCAAAGTTGAATAACCCGAAAGAAGAAACTGTCATGACCACACCAACCTACCAAAATAAAGCCAAACAAGCCCTGCTCGCCGACCAGCTGGTGTTGTGCATGGGCTTGCGCCAAGCGCGTACCGCAGACATCGGCCCGATGGCCGCTTCGTGCGGCTTTGATGCCATCTACGTCGACATGGAGCACAGCGCCATTTCGCACGACACCACCTCCGCCATTTGCGTGGCCGCTATTGGTCACGGCATCACGCCCTTCGTGCGTGTACCCGGCCACTTGGCCAGCGACATGAGCCGCGTACTCGATGGTGGTGCGCAAGGCATCATCATTCCGCACGTCAACACGGCAGAACAAGCCCAAGCCATCATCGCAGCTTGCAAATTTCCACCCATCGGACACCGCTCGGTCATGGGCGCCAACCCGGCCTTGGGCTACCAAGCCATTCCCCTGGCCGAGAACAACAGCCGACTCAACCACGATACCGTGGTCATCGTGATGCTGGAAACCCCAAAAGGCATTGAGAACGCAGAGGCCATTGCAGCCGTGGAAGGCGTGGACATGCTGCTGATTGGCTCCAACGATTTGTGTACCGAGATGGGTATCCCCGGACAGCTCAAGCACCCCAAGATCAAAGAAGCTTACGAAACCACCGCCGCAGCGTGTCGCAAGCATGGCAAGTTTTTGGGCGTTGGCGGTATTCGCGGTGACTTGGAATTGCAAAGCCAACTCACCGCACTGGGCGCGCGCTTCATCATTGCTGGCAACGACGTGGCGTATCTGATGTCCGCCGCACGACAAGACGTTCAGGCACTGCGTAAGGCCTGCGTAAAATAATTAGCATGCTTACACATCACGACGCAGAACCCGCGTTTCAGTCTCCGGCACTTGCCTGCGATGCCCACTTTCATGTGTTTGGACCGGCCGAGCGCTACCCCTACGCGGGTGGCTTGCGCTACACACCACCCGTTGCTGAGCTGAGCGATTACCTTGGCTTGGCCGAGTTGCTAGGCATGAAACGCTTTGTGTTTGTGCAGCCCTCGGCCTATGGCCGTGACAACAGTTGCATGTTTGACGCCATGCGTCACATGGACCCTGCGCTGCGACGCGCCATTGTGGATGTGGACGAGCACATCTCAGACGCAGAACTCGCTGTCATGAACGATTTGGGCGTGCGGGGTGTGCGCATCAACGTGTCGCCTGTGCACCCTTACGAAGAAGGTTTACTAGAGCACATGCTGCCGCGCATTCAGCGCCTGGATGCGCGCTGCGCCGAGCTGGGCTGGCACCTCGACTTTTTGCTGCCCGGCTGGTTGACCCACAAAATGTTGCCCACCTTGGCGCAACTCAAAGTCGACCACAGCTTGGCCCACATGGGCATGTTCTTGGGTGCGCAAGGCCCACAGCAAGACGGCTTTGTGCAGTTGCTCGATTTGCTGAAAAACGGCCCTGGCAAAACCTGGATCAAGTTCACCGGCACCTACCGCATGGCCACGGCCCCTGCGTTTGACGACGCACTGCCGATGGCACAAGCCATCTTGGGCGTAGCCGCAGACCGCGTGATCTGGGGCAGCGACTACCCGCATTTGTCGTTCGCTGACAAAGTGGGTTCGGTGGCCTTGTTCAATTTGCTCAAAGACTGGGCCCCCGATGCCGCGACGCGGCAAAAAATTCTGCAAGACAATCCAGCCCGACTGTTTGGCTTTTAAGGACGAGGGATGAGTACCGATGTACTGGTGATAGGCGGCGGCAATGCCGCCTTGTGCGCAGCGCTGATGGCTGCAGAAGCGGGAGCCAGCGTGACCTTGCTGGAGGCTGCTCCCAAAGAATGGCGTGGCGGCAACTCGATGCACACACGCAACTTGCGTTGCATGCATGACGCCCCGCAAGACGTGTTGGTCGAGGCCTACCCCGAAGAAGAGTATTGGCAAGACCTGCTCAAAGTCACGGGCGGCATCACCAACGAAAAACTCGCCCGCTTGGTGATTCGCGCATCGTCTAACTGCCGCGACTGGATGCGCAAGCACGGCGTGCACTTTCAGCCACCGCTATCAGGCACGCTGCATGTGGCCCGCACCAACGCGTTTTTCATGGGCGGGGGCAAAGCCCTGGTCAACGCCTACTTTCGCAGCGCCGAAGAACTGGGCGTGAAGGTGCGCTACAACGCCCCCGTCGACCACATCGAGATGGAAGATGGGCGTTTTGTGGCGGCCTATGTGGGCCAAGAACGCATCACCGCCAAAGCCTGCGTGTTGGCATGTGGCGGCTTTGAATCCAACCGTGAGTGGCTGCGCGAAGCCTGGGGTCAAAACGAATGGGGCGAATGGACGGCGGACAACTTTTTGGTCCGTGGCACCCGCTACAACCAAGGCCTCATGATCAAAGACCTCATGGCCCATGGCGCTGACATGATTGGCGACAAAACCCAAGCCCACATGGTGGCCATTGACGCACGTGCGCCGGAATACGACGGCGGCATTTGCACCCGCCTGGACTGCGTGTCGCTCGGTGTGGTGCTGAACCAAGAAGGCAAACGCTTCTACGACGAGGGCGAAGACTTTTGGCCCAAGCGCTACGCCATTTGGGGCCGCCTGGTGGCGCTGCAACCAGGGCAAATTGGCTACACCATCATCGACAGCAAAGCGATTGGTCGGTTCATGCCGCCGGTGTTTGACGGCATCCAAGCCGACACCCTGCCCGAACTGGCTGCCTTGCTGGGCTTGCCCGTAGACACTTTCATGCACACCATCACCGAATTCAACCAAGCCTGCCGCGTCGGCACCTTTGACCACAACGTGCAAGACGACTGCCACACCGAAGGCATTACCCCTGCCAAAACGCATTGGGCACGTCCTATCGATACCGGACCTTTCTACGGCTACGCGCTGCGTCCCGGCATCACCTTCACCTATTTAGGACTCAAGACCGACGAGACGGCCGCTGTGCGTTTCCAAGACAAGCCCAGCGAGAACTTGTTTGCCGCGGGCGAGATCATGTCAGGCAATGTGCTGGGCAAGGGCTACACAGCAGGCGTTGGCATGTCCATTGGCACGGCCTTTGGCCGCATCGCGGGCAGCAATGCGGCGCGCGCGGCACTGGGCCGCACACAAGGGGCAGACCATGCAAACGCTTGAAGCCCTGACCCAAGAAGCACGCGCTTTGGCGCAAGGTGCTCTGCCCCTGTCCACCGCCGAAGCCGAGGTGGCGCGGCAGCTGCAAATCTGCAACGCATGTCGCTACTGCGAAGGGTTTTGCGCGGTGTTTCCTGCGATGACCCGCCGCCTTGAATTTGGCAAGGCCGATGTGCATTACTTGGCCAACCTTTGCCACAACTGCGGCGCTTGTTTGCATGCCTGCCAATACGCACCACCCCATGTGTTTGCTGTCAACGTGCCGCAATCGATGGCGCAGCTGCGCGGGCAAACCTACACCGACTACGCCTGGCCACCGGCCCTGGGTGCGCTGTACCAGCGCAACGGCCTCACGCTGTCGCTGGCGTTGGCGGCTGGCTTGACCTTGTTCTTGCTGCTGGCCTTGCAGTTCAATGGCACGCTGACAGCCCAAGGCTTGGGCGGCGACTTTTACAAAATCTTCCCGCACAACCTGCTGGTGAGCTTGTTTGCACCCGTGTTCTTGTTTGCTGCCCTGGCCCTGACATTGGGTGTGCGCCGTTTCTGGCGTGAGGTCACACCCGCCACCAGTGGCGCAGCACTCACATCACCCGCCACGGCTGAAGCTGCGCATGACGCGCTGCGTCTGCGGTACTTGGACGGAGGCCATGGCGAAGGCTGCAACAACGAAGACGACGCTTTCAGTCTGTCGCGTCAACGCGCCCACCACCTGACCTTCTATGGATTCATGTTGTGCTTTGCGGCCACCAGCGTGGCCACGCTCTACCACTATGTGCTGGGTTGGCAAGCGCCGTATGACTTGCCAAGCCTGCCCAAAGTTTTGGGTGCAGTCGGCGGCGTGAGTTTGTTGCTGGGCACCGTGGGTTTGTTCAAACTCAAATGGCAGCGCCACCCCATGCACGGGGACGCGGCACAAAAGCCCATGGACTATGGCTTCATCGCCCTGTTGTTTTTCACCAGCTTGACAGGCCTGGCCCTGTGGTTGGCACGTGACAGCGCGGCCTTGCCGGCTTTGCTGGCAGCTCACCTAGGCGTGGTGATGGCCTTGTTTGCCACCCTGCCCTACGGCAAGTTCGCGCATGGCGTGTTTCGCACCGCCGCGCTGCTGCGCTATGCCGTGGAAAAACGTCAACCCAAAACCATCGGCTTGAGCGGCGAGTAAGCTCTCGGCTGTCATGACCGTCACGAAAGTTCCCATGATCACCACCACACGTCGCCATCTCAGTCTTTGTTTGCTCAGCGGCTTGCTGGCCTTCTCCGCAACCGCCCAAGACTTCCCTCCCAAAAAATCGATCACCCTGGTGGTCGGCTTCGCTGCTGGTGGTGCCGCCGACACAGCGGCACGCATCATTGCCAAGAAGCTCGGCGAGAACATCGGGGCCTCGGTCGTCATCGACAACAAGGGCGGCGCTGGTGGCAACATTGCGCACCAATACACGGCCACAGGCCCCACCGATGGCAGCTTGATTTTGTTTGGCTCGGTCGGCCCACTCACCATCGCACCACACTTGGTGAAGTTGCCTTATGACCCGGTCAAAGACTTGGCACCCATCACCATGGGCGTGAACTTTCCCAACGTGCTGGTGGTCCACGCAGGCACAGGCATCAAGACTTTTGCCGAGTACATTGCCTATGCCAAGAAGAACCCCGGCAAGCTTGACTACGCATCCACCGGCCCAGGTTCCGCATCACACCTGGCCGGCGAACTGCTCGACGACATGGCCAAGATCGAGACCGTCCACGTGCCCTACAAAGGCGGTGCGCCGGCCCTGCAAGACTTGTTGGGTGGTCGTGTGGCGTCTTACTTCTCGACCTACTCCACCTCACAGGCCTACATCGACAACGGCAAACTGATTCCCTTGGCCAGCACAGGCACACAACGCCTGCGTTCGTTGCCCAATATTCCGACCATTGCCGAGTCGGGCTATCCAGGCTTCAGTGCCACCAACTGGTACGCGTTCGTTGCTTCCTCCAAAGTGCCGACGGCCATCTTGGACCGCTGGAATGTGGAATTGGTCAAAGTGCTCAAGTCTCCGGATGTGGTGGAGCAACTCAACAGCCACGGCCTGACTCCGCTGCCCGGTACGCGCAATGAATTGGCTACTTACATGGCCAAAGAAACAGCCACCTGGGGCCGTGTGATTCGCGAGCGCAAGATCACTGCCGAATAATTTTTCATTGACCAAATCGAGACACACCATGAACCTCCGTTCTTTCTCTGCTCCTTCGTTGACGCGCCGCTTAGGCCTGCTTGGCCTGGGTCTGTTTGTCTTTGCAGCCCAGCTGGTGCACGCCGCAGAAATTCGCGTCATCACCTCCGGCGCATTCACCGAGGCCTACAAGCAACTGGTGCCCATGTACGAACAGGCTTCCGGCAACAAAGTCATCAGCGCGTTCGGTGCGTCGGTGGGCAATGCGCCTGACTCGATTCCCAGCCGCTTCGCGCGTGGCGAAAAGTTTGATCTGGTGATCTTGTCCGAAGGTGGCCTGGAAGCCCTGATGGCGCAAGGCAAATTGGTCAAAGGCAGTCGCGTTGACTTGGCCCGCTCGCAAATCGGTGTGGCTGTGCGCAAAGGCACGCCCAAGCCCGACATCAGCACCGTAGAAGCCCTGAAGAAAACCTTGCTCGAAGCCAAGTCCATCGCCTACTCGGCCAGCGCCAGTGGCACCTATTTGTCGACTGAGTTGTTCCCCAAGCTGGGCGTAGCTGAGCAAATGAAGGTGACTGCCAAACGCATCATGAGCGAGCGCGTGGGCGCGGTGGTGGCACGCGGCGATGCCGAGCTGGGCTTTCAGCAAGTGAGCGAACTGATTTACTTCAAAGAACTCGACTTCGTGGGCACCTTGCCCGATGCGGTGCAGCAAACCATCTTCTTCTCGTCAGCTTTGGTCGAAGGTTCGCAAGAGCAAGAAGCGGCCAAGCACTTGGTGCGTTTTCTGAGCTCTGCCTCAGTGGCCAAGCTGGTCCGTGAGACCGGCCTCGACCCTGCCAGCCGCTGATTCGCCACAGATAATCGGGCGCATGACGCTGCCCTCTTTTGCCACATCCAAGCGCACCCCCTTGTCCCCTCTGAAAGGGGTGCGCATTCTCAGTCTGGCCCTCAATCTGCCAGGCCCTGCGGCCCTCATGCGATTGCGCAGCATGGGTGCCCACTGCACCAAGCTCGAACCGTTGGCCCCAACAGGAGCCGCGACTGCCGATCCGATGGGACTGTACAAACCGGCGGCCTACGAGGCCATGCACCAGAGCGTGCAGGTGGTGCAAGCTGACTTGAAAACCGAGCGCGGTCAAGCCCGCTTGCACAAGCTCTTGGCACGCACCGGTGTGCTGATCACCTCGTTTCGTCCCTCTGCTCTGACCAAACTTGGACTCGGCTGGAGGGCGCTGCACCGCCAATACCCGGCCCTGTGCATGGTCAGCGTGGTGGGGGCCTCGGGTGCGCGGGCCGAAGAACCCGGACACGACCTGACCTATTTGGCCGAGAACGGCTTGGTCAATGGCTTGGACATGCCTGCCAGCCTGTATGCCGACATGGGCGGCTCTTTGTTGACCACCGAAGCGGTGTTGCAAGCCCTGCTGATGCGCCAACGCCCTGGGCGTGCGCTGGGGCGTGGTGTCTTTCAAGAAATTGCCTTGACCGATGCAGCGGCCTATTTGGCCTTGCCACGCAGCTGGGGCTTGACCACGCCAGACGGGGACGTGGGAGGTGCCCATGCGGGCTACCGCGTTTACGCCTGCAAAAACGGCCGTGTGGCTGTGGCAGCCCTAGAGCCTCACTTTGCCGCGCGCTTGTGCGAAGCCGCAGGCTTGCCTCAAGGTGCCGCACAGCAGATGCACAAACGCAGCACCCACCAAGCTTTGGCAACATTTTTTGCCAACCAAACACGGCAGCAACTGGATCGGCTGGCCAATGCCAAAGATATTCCGCTGCACAGCTTGCCACGCTGAAAGCGGTGCGCAGCTAAGCCGCGTTCAAGTCAAATGACGCAAAGGGTGGGCCTGAGCAGGCCAAGGGCTGACAAAAAATGGCGCCACCATGTCGGGTGTGACATCCTCGATACGCGCAGGCTGCCACCGAGGTTGACGGTCTTTGTCAATTGCCAAGGCACGGATGCCCTCCAAGGTTTCTGTTTGTGCGCCACGTCGCTGGAGGTGATCGGTGTGAAAGCAGTGGCGCACCAAGTCGCGCTCCATGCGCAAATCATTCGCCAAGCTCAAGTGTCGGCCTCGGCGTATTTGCTCAAGGCTGACCGCCAGCATGAGCGGCGAGCGTTGTCGCAGTGCCTGCAAGGTGTGTGCAGCCCAGCCCTCGGTTTGACCAGCCGCCAAGCGCGTCAAGGACTGAACCATCTCTCCCACACCGGGCAAAGCAAACACGCTGTCGAGCTGCGCGTTGTGCCAACTCGGCGTCGAGGTGTTTTGCACAGTAGGTGCCCCCTGCGCGTGTGCTGCTTGCGCTTGCAGACCCGCCAACAAAACCTCGCCACTGCTCCAGTTGGGATTGCTCAAGGCGTCCCACAAGGCAGGCAGAGCGTCTGAGGGCACGCACACATCGGCCAATCCCACGCGCAAGGCATCGGCGCCGTGCAAGACCTGGCCAGTGAGGGCCAGGTACTCCCCGCTGTGGCCTGGGCAACGGCTTAAAAAATAGCCACCGCCGACGTCTGGGAACAAACCAATTTGTGTTTCAGGCATGGCCATCAGCGTGCGCTCGGTGACCACCCGCCATGCCGCGCCCTGGCTGATCCCCATGCCGCCACCCATGACGATGCCGTCCATGAAGGCGATGTAGGGCTTGGGATAGTTCTGAATCAAATGGTTGAGGCTGTATTCCTCGGTGAAGAAGTCTTCCAGCGAGGCATCGCCCGCCAAAGCCGCTTGGTGGAAATAACGGATATCGCCACCGGCACAAAAGGCACCGAAGGGGCCTTGCTTGTTGCTGCCTCGCACGGCAACCGCCCACACCTGCGGGTCATGCTGCCAGTCGATGAGCACTTGGGTGAGTTCACGCACCATGGCCAGCGACAAGGCATTGAGCGCATGCGGGCGACTGAGGGTGATCAAGCCCACATGGCCGACACGCGCGTGGGATACATCGGATGTGAATGGGTTCATACAACTTCCTTGGCTGTCAGCAGATGATGCTTGTGAAAAAGCCGAAGGTTCAAGCTTCGGCTTTTTCATCAATCCAGGGCTTGAGAGCCCGGGGTGTTTACTTGTTGCGCTTGCGCTCGTGCTCTTTCAAGAAGCGTTTGCGCAGGCGCACGCTCTTGGGCGTGATCTCGACCAATTCGTCGTCCTCAATGAACTCAACGCCGTATTCGAGCGTGAGGTCAATAGGCGGCGTGATCTTGACAGCATCTTCTTTACCGGACACACGGAAGTTGGTGAGCTGCTTGGTACGCGTGGCGTTGACCACCAGGTCGTTGTCACGGCTGTGGATACCCACAATCATGCCTTCGTACACGGGGTCATTGGCCTTGACGAACATGCGACCACGGTCATCAAGCTTGCCCAAGGCGTAGGTGAAAATTTCACCATCGTCCATGGAAATCAGCACACCGTTTTTACGACCACCGATCTCACCTTTGTGGGGCTCGTAGCTGTCAAAGATGTTGGAGATCAAGCCTGAGCCACGGGTCAAGTTCAAGAACTCGTTGGTGAAGCCAATCAAGCCACGGGCCGGGATGCGGTATTCCAAACGCACGCGGCCACGGCCATCGGGTTCCATGTTGACGAGTTCGCCTTTGCGCTCGCCCAGAGCTTGCATGACACCCCCTTGGTGGGTTTCTTCAATGTCGGCGGTGACCAACTCAATCGGCTCATGGCGCTCGCCATCGATGTCGCGGTACACCACGCGGGGCTTGGACACGGCCAATTCATAGCCTTCGCGGCGCATGTTTTCCAGCAAGATGGTCAGGTGCAATTCACCGCGGCCCATCACTTCGAACACGCCCTCTTCGTCGGTTTCTTTGACGCGTAAGGCCACGTTGTGTTGCAGTTCTTTTTGCAGACGGTCCCAGATTTGACGGCTGGTCACAAACTTGCCTTCACGACCGGCCAAGGGGCTGGTGTTGACGCAGAAGTTCATGGTCAGCGTGGGTTCGTCCACCTTCAACATCGGCAGCGGAGCGGGGTTCAAAGGGTCGGTGATGGTCACACCAATGCCGATGTCGGCAATGCCGTTGATCAACACGATGTCGCCTGGGCCTGCTTCGCTGGCTTGCACGCGCTCCAAACCTTGGAAGGTCAACACTTGGTTGATGCGGCCTTTGACGGTCTTGCCATCTGGGCCTTCCATGACCACCACATCCATCATGGGCTTGATAGTGCCTTGGCTGATACGGCCCACGCCGATGCGGCCCACGAAGGTAGAGAAATCAAGTGCGGAGATTTGCAGTTGCAATGGCGCAGCTGGGTCGCCTTTTTGTGCAGGCACGTGCTTGAGCACGGTGTCGAACAGGGCCGACATGTCGGGGCCCCACTGTTCACCAGGTGCGCCTTCTTCGAGCGAGGTCCAGCCGTTGATGCCTGAGGCATACACCACAGGGAAATCGAGTTGCTCGTCGGTGGCACCGAGTTTGTCAAACAAGTCAAAGGCTGCGTTGACCACAAAGTCAGGACGGGCACCGGGCTTGTCCACTTTGTTGACCACCAAAATAGGACGCAGCCCCAAGGCCAAGGCCTTTTTGGTCACGAAGCGGGTTTGGGGCATGGGCCCCTCTTGCGCATCGATCAACAGCACCACGCCGTCGACCATGGACAGGGCACGTTCCACCTCGCCACCAAAGTCCGCGTGGCCTGGTGTGTCGACGATGTTGATGTGGGTACCTTGCCAGCTCACGGCACAGTTCTTGGCAAGAATGGTGATGCCACGCTCGCGTTCGATGGCGTTGTTGTCCATCACGGTATCGACCACTTTTTCGTGCTCGGCAAAGGTGCCCGACTGACGCAGCAGCTGGTCCACCATGGTGGTTTTGCCGTGGTCAACGTGGGCAATGATGGCAATGTTGCGGATTTGTTTACTCATACTTCACTCTCCAAGATTGATTGAATTTCGATGGGGCTCAACAAACGCCCCGGAATCAGTTCGCCGGCGGTCACATGCGCCGTGCCCAACAGGGCACGCGGTGTTTGGCCGTACACGGCGGTGCGCGCACAGTCGGGCCAAGCGCCACGACGGCGCACGCCGCTTAAAAATTTCCCTGCATCTTCGGGTGCCAGGGTGACAGGCGTGTGTCCCCCAAGCAAAGCATCCACGGGCAACAAGCGCGCTTGTCGATCAGGCTCGGGCAAGGCCTCTAAATCGCTCAGGCTGATGCACTGGTCTGCCAGGAAGGGGCCGGTCACCATGCGACGCAACGCGCTCAAATGCGCACCACACCCGAGGGCCAGACCAATGTCTTCGCCCAAGGTGCGGATGTACGTGCCTTTGCTGCATGTCACGGTGATCTTCAAACGACGATGGCCGTTGTCTGGTTCGATCTCTTGCAGGCTCAAGGCATGGATGGTGACTGGTCGCGCTTCGCGCTCGACTTCAATGCCTGCACGCGCGTAGTCGTACAAGGCTTTGCCATCTTTTTTCAAGGCACTGTGCATCGGAGGCACTTGGGAGATCGGTCCCGTGAATTGTTCTTGCACGGCCTGCAACTGCTCGGGCGTGAAGTCGACGGGTTTTTCGGCGATCACATCGCCCTCGGCATCTGCGGTGCTGGTTTGAATGCCGAGCACGGCAATGGCTTCGTAAGATTTGTCAGCATCCAAATGGAGTTGGCTAAATTTGGTGGCTGCACCAAAACACAAAGGCAATACACCGGTGGCCAGCGGATCCAGCGTGCCAGTATGGCCCGCTTTTTCGGCGCGCAGCAACCACTTGGCCTTTTGTAAGGCATCGTTGCTGGAGAGTCCGTAGGGCTTGTCCAACAGCAACACCCCATGCACAGGGCGTCGCTGCACCCTGGTGCGCGGCGCGCGAGCATTGCCCCCACGTTCACCCACTTCGTGTGGTTCTCTGCCCCCCAAGGGGGCCTTCGCACCTTGGGGCGGCCCGGCGGTGCTCATCAATCTTCCTTAGCTTTGGAAGAAACGGCCTTGGCAATCAAGGCGTTCATGTCTGAGGCATGCTCGGGCGTGCGGTCAAAGACAAAGTGCAAGGTAGGTACCGTGTGAATGTGCAAGCGCTTGAACAAGCCATTGCGCAAGAAACCTGCCGCTTGGTTGAGGCCTTCGGCACACGCTTTGGCGTCGCCGTTGAGCACGCTGAAGTGCACTTTGGCATGGGCGTAATCGGGCGTAACTTCCACCCCTTGCAGCGTGACCATGCCCACGCGCGGATCTTTCAATTCGCGCGCGATCAACTCGGCCAGATCGCGTTGGATCTGGTCGGCCACTTTGAAACTGCGGTTGGGGGTGCTACTCGGTTTACGTGCCATACCAATGACGCTTTACAGCGTGCGTGCAACCTCTTTGATTTCGAAGAACTCCAACACATCGCCTTCGACGATGTCGTTGTAGTTCTTGATGGTCAAACCGCACTCGAAGTTTTCTTTGACTTCTTTGGCGTCGTCTTTGAAACGCTTCAAACTGTCGAGTTCGCCTGTGAAGACGACCACGTTGTTGCGCAACAAACGTAACTTCGCCGTGCGACGCACCAAGCCCGAAGTGACCATACAGCCCGCGATCGCGCCGATCTTGCTGACGCGCAGCACTTGGCGGATTTCGGCGGTACCGATGACTTCTTCTTTTTTGTCTGGTGTGAGCATGCCCGACATGGCGGCTTTGAGTTCATCCACAGCGTCATAAATGATGTTGTAGTAACGAATCTCAACGCCGTTGCCTTCGGCCAACTTGCGCGCACCGGCATCGGCACGGGTGTTGAAACCAATCACCACAGCTTTGGACGCAATGGCCAAGTTGATGTCACTCTCACTGATGCCACCTACAGCGGCATACACCAGCTGAACTTTGACTTCGTCGGTGGACAACTTGAGCAAAGAAGCGGCCAAGGCTTCTTGCGAACCTTGCACGTCGGCTTTGACGATGATGGGCAGCATCTTCACGTCGCCCGAGGTCATGTCCGAGAACATGTTCTCGAGCTTCGACGCTTGTTGCTTGGCCAGCTTGGTGTTGCGCACCTTGCCTGCACGGTAAGTGGCAATCTCGCGGGCACGACGTTCGTCGGTCATGACCATGAACTCATCACCTGCTTGAGGAACCTCGGTGAGGCCTTGGACTTCCACCGGAATGGAAGGACCTGCCGACTTGATGGGCTTGCCGTTCTCGTCGAGCATGGCGCGCACGCGGCCAAAGGTTTGACCTGCCAAGATGACATCGCCCGCGCTGAGGGTGCCCGACTGAACCAGCACCGTGGCCACAGGACCACGGCCTTTGTCCAGGCGCGCTTCGATCACCAAGCCTTTGGCCATGGCGTCGACAGGTGCTTTCAATTCCAGCACTTCGGCTTGGAGCAGCACTTGCTCTAACAACTCGTCAATGCCTGCGCCGGTTTTGGCCGACACCAACACAAAGGGCGACTCACCGCCGAACTCTTCAGGGACCACCTCTTCGGCCACCAGCTCGCCCTTGACGCGCTCTGGATTGGCACCGGGCTTGTCAATCTTGTTGACGGCCACCACGATGGGCACACCCGCCGCTTTGGCGTGTTTGATGGCTTCTTTCGTTTGGGGCATCACGCCGTCGTCGGCCGCCACCACCAAGATCACAATATCGGTCGCCTTGGCACCACGGGCACGCATGGCCGTGAAGGCCTCGTGACCCGGTGTGTCCAGGAAGGAGATCATGCCGCGTGGTGTTTCCACGTGGTAGGCACCAATGTGCTGGGTAATGCCGCCAGCTTCGCCAGAAGCGACTTTGGCACGACGGATGTAGTCCAGCAACGAGGTCTTGCCGTGGTCCACGTGACCCATGACCGTGACCACAGGCGCGCGGGTGACCGCGTCGGCGTGGTGTGCCGAGGCTTCTTCTTCGGTGAAGGCCTCCGGGTCGTCCAGGGCTGCCACGATGGCTTTGTGACCCATTTCTTCCACCAAAATCATGGCGGTGTCTTGGTCCAAGGGCTGGTTGATGGTGGCCATCTGGCCGAGCTTCATCAATTGCTTGATGACTTCAGAGGCCTTGACCGCCATCTTGTGTGCCAATTCGGCCACGGTGATGGTTTCGGGCACGTGCACTTCGATCACGCGTGCTTCCACGGGTGCCGAATTGCTGTGGTTGTCATCACGACCCCCACGTTGCTCACGACGTCCACGCGGACCGCCACGCCAGCTGTTGCGACCTACACCACCGCTGCTGTCGCCGCGGGTTTTGATTTCTTTTTTCTTGGCTTGTTCGTCGGCCCAGCTTGATGACAGCTTGGCGCTCTTGACTTCTTTGTTGCCACCGGGTGCTGCGGGTGCACCGGGCGCAGCAGGTGCGCCTGGACGGGCCACAGCGCCTGGGCTTCCCGCTGGCTTATGCAGGGTGCCTTTCATGGCGGCTTTGGCAGTTTCAGCCGCGGTGGGTTCGGGCTTTTTAGCCACCATCACTTTTTGCGGCGTGCTCATCATGGCGCGAATGGCTTCGGCTTCAGCCAAAGCTTTGCGACGGCGTGAATCCAAATCTTTGGCGCGTGCAGTCTCTTCATCGGCGCGTGCTTTGGATGCAGCGGCCGCTTGTTCGCGTGCAGCTTCTTCAGCTTGGGCTTTGCTAGCAGCTGCAGTGTCTTCCACGACAGCAACAGGCTCGGCCGAAGCTGGTGCCTCAGCAGCTTTTGCGGCTTTTGCAGCTTCGGCAGCGGCTTTGGCCGCTTCGGCTTGCGCGCGCTCTTGGGCTTCTTGCGCTTCGCGTTGGCGACGCTTTTCAGCCAGCTCTTCTTCTTGGCGACGAATCAACTCAGCCTGACGGCGAGCTTCTTCTTCGCGACGGGCCAATTCAGCTTCGTTGATGAGCGGTGCAGCGGGTGCAGCCGCTTCAACCTCGTGCACAACAGGTGCCGGTGCTTCCACTGTATCGGGCTCGTCACGTTTGACGAAGGTGCGTTTTTTGCGCACTTCTACCTGGATGGTGCGGGCTTTGCCCGAAGCATCGGCCTGTTTGATTTCGCTGGTTGACTTTTTCACCAAGGTGATCTTTTTACGATCAGCGGCCACGGTGCCGTGGCTGGCTTGCAAATGGCTCAACAGCTTTTGTTTGTCGCCTTCGGTCAGCGCATCATTGGCCGAAGATTTGGACACGCCTGCTGCGCTCAATTGCTCAAGCAAGGTGTCGGTTGATTTTTTGAGTTCGTTCGCAAACTCGGCAACGGTCGTACTGGACATATATCGTGGTTCCTCTCCATGACCGTTACTCTTGACCCGCGAACCAATGTTCGCGTGCCTTCAAGATCAGGGCTTTGGCCTCTTCTTCGCTTTGGCCGGTGATGGCTGTGAGCTCGTCTACGGCCAAATCGGCCAAATCGTCACGGGTGTGAACACCGCCCTCTGCCAATTTGGCAATGAGGTCAACGTTCAAACCCTCCAAGTCGCGCAGATCTTGCGAGACTTCTTCGACGCTCTCTTCGCGTGCAATTTCCATGGTGAGCAACGCATCTTTAGCACGTGCGCGCAGCTCATTGACGGTGTCTTCATCGAAGCTCTCGATTTCGAGCATCTCTTGCAGAGGCACATAAGCCACCTCTTCCAAGCTGGTGAAGCCCTCTTCAATCAGGATGTCAGCCACCTCTTGGTCCACGTCCAACTTGGCCATGAACAAGGCACGCATGCCATGTGTTTCGTCGGCTTGTTTTTGTGCCGACTCGGCAGCGTCCATGATGTTGATCTTCCAACCGGTCAGGTCAGAGGCCAGGCGCACGTTTTGACCGCCACGGCCAATCGCGATGGCTAGGTTTTCTTCGTCCACCACCACGTCCATGGCGTGCTTTTCTTCGTCCACCACAATGGAGCTGACGTTGGCAGGGGCCAAGGCACCGATCACAAACTGTGCAGGATCCTCACTCCACAACACGATGTCCACGCGCTCGCCAGCGAGCTCGGTGGTGACCGCATTCACGCGGGTGCCGCGCACGCCAACGCAAGTGCCGATGGGGTCCACACGTTTGTCGTGTGACACCACAGCGATTTTGGCGCGCGAGCCAGGGTCGCGGGCGCACGATTTGATTTCGAGCAAGCCTTGCTCAATTTCAGGCACTTCTTGGCGGAACAGCTCCACCATGAATTCAGGTGCCGAGCGCGACAAGATGATGGGTGCGCCACGCAAAGTCAGGTCCACATCCATGATCATGGCGCGTACGCGGTCGCCATTGCGCAGGTTTTCTTTGGGGATCATCTCGCTGCGACGCAAGCGGCCTTCGACACGGCCGGATTCAACAATGATGTCGCCCTTGTCCATGCGCTTGACGGCACCGACAAAGATTTTGTCGCCACGTGACATGAAGTCGCTGAGCAGCATCTCGCGCTCTGCATCGCGGATCTTTTGCAAAATAACTTGCTTGGCCGCCATGGCGCCAATGCGGCCAATGGGCAAGGACTCGATCGACTCTTCGATGTACTCACCCTCCTCCGCATCAGGCACACGCTCGCGTGCATCCATCAGCAGTTCTTCGGCTTCTGGGTTTTGCAAACCGGCAGCGTCAGGCACCACCAACCAGCGGCGGAAAGTTTCGTAATCGCCCGTGTCGCGGTCCATGGCCACACGAATGTCCACCTCACCCTCGTAGAGCTTTTTGGTGGCTTGTGCCAATGCAGATTCAACTGCACCAAACACCACATCGCGCTCGACGTTTTTCTCGCGCGAGATGGCTTCAACCAACATCAACATTTCGCGGTTCATGACGACTACTCCTTCTCAAGACCAAAGTTCAACGGGGCTTTTTGCCCTTGAAATCCACAATCGGTGCCAGACGTGCTTCACGCAACTCGTCCAACGTGAAACCCAACGCATGCAGCGGGGTCTCGGCTCTTTTTTGACTGATCTTTTGACCGGGCTTGGCTTTGGGCGCGTCACGCCAAGTGATTTGCCAGCCAAGGCCGTCGTCCGTACGCTCCAAGGTGCCACGGAATTTTTTGCGATTGGCTGCCACCTGACCGGCAGCAGCAACGCCCATAGGTGCTTTGAGCGTGAGGTCAACTTCTTCGCCGACAAAGCGCTCAAAGTCCGCCTGGTGACGCAAAGGCCGATCAATGCCCGGCGAGGACACTTCCAAGCGCTGGTACTCCACCCCATCCACTTCCAGTGCAAACTGCAACTGACGGGTCACGCGCTCGCAATCCTCGACGTTGACAAATTGAACTGGCGTTTCTGGCGTCCAAGGCAAGTCAATCGTGATGCGCAACAGCCCCCCGGCAGAGCGTTCAATCTCTACCAGGTCGTAACCTAAACCTGTCACAGTTTGTTCTACTATTTGCTGCAAAGCCACGTCGACAAAAGCCCTAAGTTCAAAGGATCAAAAAACAATCGACCAAAAAAAACGGGCGGTAATTACCCGCCCGTTTGGTCGTGAAGCGCTCATTGTAACGTCTAAATGCTTGATTTGCAAAGAGATTGTTAGAAAAGAACCGCCAACACACAATCCCAATGCAAGCGAGGCGCCCAAACGCCTCTGATCGCCGGACGTGGATAAAAACCATCGGGCTCATAGACAATGCATCTATTAGCATTCAATCCAGAGGCCTGCCCGCCGCTTTGCCCCCACACCATGCGCACGCATTCCCCGTTATCGCTTACTCGCCTGATCACATGGATCTTGCTGCTGTGGGTCATGGATCTCGCCCATAGCCAAGCGCCACAGGCACCACGGGCGTTCAGCACCGAACAAGAACGCTGCATTGTTCCTGCCGCACAGTTTCACCAAGTGAACCATGACGTGTTGCGTGCCATTTTGCGGGTGGAAACTCGTTTGAATCCAGGTACCGTGACGCGCAACACCAACGGCACCCTTGACGTGGGTATGGGGGGCATGAACTCAAGCAATTTTCCTGAACTTGCCAAGCATGGTGTAGCGCCCGAACATTTGTTGGATGCATGCGTCGCAAGTTATGTGGCTGCTTGGCATTTGAAAAAAAACATCGCCAAGTATGGCAACACATGGTTTGGTGTTGCCGCTTATCACTCGACCACGCCATATTTCAACCGCCGCTATCAAGCGCTGCTCTACAACGAACTGGTCAAAAGCGGTACTTTAGAGGGCGCTTTGTTGCCTGTGCCACCCCTGCGCTAACGCGCAGCCGCCACCAACACGCGTGTGTAGGCATGTTGAGGCTGATTCAATACCGCGTCGACCGTGCCAGACTCCACCACTTGCCCGCCTTGCATGACCAGCACCTGATGCGCCATGGCACGCACCACGGTCACGTCGTGCGTGATGAGCAAATAGCTCAATCCACGTTCACGCTGTAAACGTTGCAGCAACTCAAGCACTTGTTTTTGAATGGCCACATCCAAGGCACTGGTCGGCTCGTCCAACACCAGCACCTCAGGATCGACCACCAGAGCTCGCGCGATGGCCAAGCGCTGGCGCTGGCCGCCTGAGAACTCATGCGGATAGCGTTGCAACAAGCCCGGAAACTCCGACTCGGTCAAACCCACGGCAGCCAGGGTAATGAGCAGGCGGCGCAAACAGCCCAGCTCATCGAGTTGTGGGTTGTGCAAGCGCAGGCCCTCGGACACCAGCTCCTGCACATTCATGCGTGGAGACAAAGACGAGAACGGGTCTTGAAATACCACTTGAACTTTGCGTCGCAAGGCCAAGTCTTGACGAGCACGCCCTGACCATGCCTGACCGTCAATGGTCAGCGTGCCTTCGCTAGGCAACAGCCCTAAGGCAGCCAACGCCAAGCTGGATTTGCCCGAACCAGACTCGCCCATCACGCCCAAGGTTTGGCCAGCACGCAGCACAAAATCAAGGCCATGAACCGCCACAAACTCGCCGCGCCCCAGCCAACCTCGCCAGCCACCACGGGTCACCGGGTAGGTCACGCGCAAGTTGTTTGCTTGCATGCACACAGGCGCATCGTCACGTGCAGCCAACACGTCCCGTGGTGCGTGGCTGTCGATCAGGCGTTGCGTGTAAGGGTGTTGGGGACGTTCGAGAACCTCCGACACCGGCCCTGACTCCACCACCTGTCCTTTTTCCATGATCAAGACGCGGTCAGCAAAACGTCGTACGGCTTGCAAATCGTGGGTGATCAGCAAGACCGACATGCCGTAGCGCTGTTGCAAACTATCGAGCAGATCCAAAATCTGGCCACGCAATGACACGTCCAGCGCCGTGGTGGGTTCGTCGGCCACCAATAGACGCGGACGACACGCCAAGGCCATGGCAATCATGACGCGCTGGCGTTGCCCACCTGAGAGCTGATGCGGGTAGTTGTGCGCACGTCGCTGAGGCTCTGAAATGCCAGTGTCTGAGAGCAGGCGAATCACCTCAAACCAGGTCTCATCACGCAACATGCCGCGCTTGAGTTGCAGCACTTCGGCAATTTGATCGCCGACCGTGAACAACGGATTCAAGGCGGTCATGGGCTCTTGAAATACGAAAGCAATGTCTTGGCCGCGAATGGCTTCGAGTTCACGTGCTTTGAGTTTCAACAAGTCACGGGTTTGAATCTCGTCCGTAGACACGGCTGCCAAGCTTGCCGCATCTTGCGGTGTCCACAAGCAGCGCCCAGACAAGGCCGCACCTTCCACCAGACGAACCAGACTGAGCGCCGTGAGGCTTTTGCCAGACCCGGACTCCCCGACCAGGGCCAACTTCTCGCCATGTTCGATGTTGAAGCTGATGCCGTGCACCACCTCGGTGGCACCGAATGCAATGTGCAAATCGCGTACTTGAAGCAAGGGCAGTCTCATCGCTCGGCCTTTCTGGGGTCGAGCGCATCGCGCAAACCATCGCCCATGAAGGTCAACAGCATCAAGGTCACCACCAACACGGCAAAGGTGGAGAGCGAAATCCACCACGCATCGATGTTGTTCTTGCCTTGGGCCAACAGCTCACCCAGGCTGGGTGTGCCCGGAGGAACGCCCAAGCCCAAAAAGTCAAGCGAGGTCAGCGCCAAGATGGCTGCACTCATGCGAAACGGCAAAAAGGTCACCACAGGTGTCAAGCTGTTGGGCAGCACGTGACGCCAAATGATTTGGCGGTTGGATAACCCCAGAGCGCGTGCGGCACGCACATAGTCGAGCTGGCGATTGCGCAAGAACTCAGCTCGCACATAGTCCGACAAGCCCATCCAACCAAACAGCCCCAGCAAGACCAACAGCAAGGTGATGCTGGGGTCAAACACGGCCGAGAAGATGATGAGCAAATACAGCTCCGGCATGGCACTCCAGATTTCGATGAAGCGTTGCATGGCCAAGTCTGTTTTGCCCCCAAAGAAGCCTTGCAAGGCCCCTGTCAACACCCCGAGCACCGTGCCAAACAAGGTCAACGCCAAGGCAAACAACACCGAGATGCGAAAGCCGTACAGCAAGCGCGCCACCACGTCGCGGCCACGGTCATCCGTGCCCAGCCAGTTGTCACGCGACGGTGCAGCAGGATTGGGCTCTTTCGCAAAGTAGTTCAGGGTGCTGTGGTGGTAAGGGTTGGGTGGGTACAGTGCCCAGTTGCCAGGTTGCGCAAATTGTCTTTGGATGAAGGGGTCTAAAAAATCGGTCGGGGTGGAAAAATCACCGCCAAACGTGGTTTCTGGCAAGGTTTGAACGATGGGGGCATACCAGCGGCCTTGGTAGCGCGCGATCAATGGTTTGTCGTTCGACAACAGCTCGGCAAAGAGGCTCAACACGAAGATGAAGACGAACAAACACAGGCTGTAAAAACCCAAACGGTTGCGGAGAAAGCGTTGCCAAGCACGTTGGCTGGGTGATTGAGGGGTGTTAGTCGAATTTGACACGTGGGTCCACCCAGACATAACAAAGGTCACTGATGAGCTTGGTGAACAAGCCAATCAATGTGAACAGATACAAAGTCCCCAGCACCACGGGGTAATCACGGCGCATCACGCTCTCGTAGCTCAACAGGCCCAAACCATCGAGCGAGAACAAGGTCTCGATCAACAACGATCCAGTGAAAAAAGCGCCAATGAAAGCCGCCGGAAAACCCGTGACCAAGGGGATCAAAGCATTACGAAACACATGGCGCCACAACACGCGACGCTCGGACAGGCCTTTGGCACGTGCAGTCAGGACGTATTGCTTGCGAATTTCTTCCAGAAAAGCGTTTTTTGTCAGCATGGTGGTGACAGCAAACGCGCCCAACACGCTGGAGGTGACAGGCAACACGATGTGCCAGAGGTAGTCCACGATGCGCGCCCCCCAATGGAGTTGCTCCCAGTTGGCCGAGGTCAAGCCTCGCAGTGGAAACCACTGCAATTGACCGCCGAACACGACCAGCAAGGCGACCCCAAGCACAAAGCCTGGAATGGCATAGCCCGTCAGCACAAGCAAACTGGTGAGCATGTCAAAGTGAGAGCCCGCGCGCACGGCTTTGGCAATGCCCAAGGGAACCGAGATGAGGTAACTCAAAAAGAAGGTCCACAGTCCCAAGCTGATGGAGACCGGCAGCTTTTCACGCACCAGATCCCACACATCTTTGGGATAGAAAAAACTTTTACCCAAATCAAAACGCGCAAACTGTTGCAACATTTGCCAAAAGCGCTCAGGGGCTGGTTTGTCAAAGCCATAGAGCTGTTTGATTTCTTGAATCCGTGCCGCGTCAACGCCCTGACGCCCTCGGTATCCAGCGCCACTGGCAGCAGCGCCCTCGCCTCCGCTGTCACGACCTTGCAGCTGAGACACCATTTGCTCCACCGGTCCACCAGGGACGAATTGGATGACGGCAAACGTCATCAGCAACACACCAAACAAAGTAGGCACCATGAGCAATAAACGTTTGAGGATGTAGCTGAGCATGTCAGGGTTGTCCTCTTGTTTCAGCCGCTAATGTGGCTTGGTTATCACGCGTGGCCCACCAGGTAGACACAGCCCAAGCCTCGGGCTGGTAATAACGAGGGGTGACCGCAGGTTGTTCGAAGCGCCCATTGCGCCAGGCCACACGATGCACACCGCCATACCAATGGGGAACAGCGTAATGACCGTGGCGCAACACGCGGTCTAGGGCACGCACAGCCGTGATGAGTTGTGGCCTGGTCTTGGATGAAATCACCTTCTCGAGCAAAGCGTCTACGGCGGAATCCTGGATGCCCATGAAATTGCCAGAGCCCTCAGTGCCTGCTGCTTTGGAGCCAAAGCGTTCCATCAGTTCGGTCCCCGGCGATTCACTGCCCACATTGCGGTTGCTGATGATTTCAAAATCAAACACGTCCAAACGCTTTTGCAAGACCGCAAAGTCGATGACTTTGTAATTCACCACAAAGCCCAGCTTCTCCAAGTTTTTGGCAAACGGTGTGACCACACGCCCCATCGCACCGGAATTGTCCAAAAACTCCAAGGTAAACGGCTCACCTTGTGCGTTGCGCAAAGCACCCTCTCGGTAGGTCCACCCAGCCTGCGCCAACAACGCTTTGGCTTGGCGCAAATGGTCGCGCAACGTCTGGCCCGACGCAGGGTCGATTTCGGTGCGTGGCGGCATCGGCACAGGTGCACTGAACACCTCAGGCGCAAGCTGTGCACGCAAAGGCGTGAGCAAAGCCAACTCGGCGGCGTCAGGTAAGCCCGTGGCTTCGAAATCACTGGCCACAAAGTAGCCACGCACGCGCTGGTAAGCGTTGTAGAACAGTTGGCGATTCATCCACTCAAAGTCCATCGCCAACCCAATCGCTTCGCGCACACGCACATCTTGGAATTTGGGCAAGCGGGTATTGAACAGAAAGCCCTGAAAGTCGCCGGCATTGCCGTGTTTGAGTTCGCGTTTGATGAGCTGGCCCGTGTTGAAAGCTTTGCCAGCATAGGCGCGGGCCCATTCGCGTGCGACGAACGATTGGATGAAATCAAACTCCCCGGCCTTGAAACCTTCCAACTGAGCCGTGTTGTCTTTGTAGAGTCGGTAGGTGATGCGATCAAAATTGAACAGCCCACGCCGTACGTTCACATCGCGCGCCCAATAGTTTGGATCTCGGTCATAGCTGATGTCGCGGCCAAACACCACGCGCCCGATTTTGTAAGGACCACTGCCAATCGGCAGATTTGTGACGATTTTGTCCAGCGGTTGAGACACACCTTCTTTCATGCCCCATTTCTGACTGAACACAGGCAAGTTGCCAACGATCAAAGGCAACTCAGGATTGGCACGTGCAAAGTCAAAGCGCACCGTGCGGGCATCGATCACTTTGGCATCGATGACTTCTGCATACAAGGTTCGAAACTGTGGTGCAGCTTCTTTGCTGGTGAGTTTGTCGAACGAGTACTTCACGTCACTGGCCAACACGGTATCACCGTTGTTGAAGCGCGCCTGAGCGCGCAAGCGAAAGGTGACGGAGCGTTTGTCACTCGACACGCTGACATCTTCTGCCAGCAAACCATAGGCGGTGGTGGGCTCATCCAGGGTGCCGGTCAGCAGCGTTTCAAACACCAAGCCTGACAAACCAGGCGCAGCATTGCCTTTGAGTGTGAACGGGTTGTATTTGTCAAAGCTTGACAACCGTGTGGGCGAGACCAACACCAGCTCCCCACCCTTGGGCGCGTCGGGGTTGACATAGTCAAAGTGATGAAAGGTGCCGGGGTATTTGACATCGCCAAATTGTGCGTAGGCATGCCCGGCCCAGGACGGCACACAAGCCCATAAAAGCAACAAATACAGCAAACCTCGCATGCGACAATTCTGCAAGATTTTTTCGGAGCTCCATTCATGACTGCACACACAGGTTTTCTCGCTGGTAAAAAACTACTCATCACCGGCGTGTTGTCCAACCGTTCCATCGCTTATGGCATCGCCAAAGCCTGTCATCGCCAAGGTGCTGAGTTGGCTTTTAGCTATGTAGGCGAGCGCTTCAAAGACCGCATCACCGAATTTGCCGCAGACTTTGACTCGAAGTTGATTTTTGATTGCGACGTAGGCGATGACGCCCAAATTGATCAGTTATTCAAAGACCTGTCGACCCATTGGCCCACCTTTGATGGCTTTGTGCACAGCATCGGTTACGCACCGCGCGAAGCCATCGCGGGAGATTTCTTGGACGGCCTGAGCCGCGAAGGTTTCAAAATCGCACACGACATCAGCGCCTACAGTTTCCCTGCCATGGCCAAAGCAGCCCTGCCCTACCTCAACGACAACGCAGCCGTGTTGACCTTGAGCTACCTAGGTGCGATTCGCACGGTCCCCAACTACAACACCATGGGTTTAGCCAAAGCTTCGCTGGAAGCTTCGGTGCGATATCTGGCTGAGTCTTTGGGTGCCAAAGGTCGTGGCTTGCGCGCCAACGGCATCAGCGCAGGTCCCATCAAAACCTTGGCAGCCAGCGGCATCAAGGGCTTCGGCAAAATTTTGAGTGTGGTCGCCGAGGCTTCCCCCATTCGTCGCAACGTGACGATTGACGATGTGGGCAATGTGGCGGCATTTTTGATGAGCGACCTGGCTGCCGGTATGACGGCTGAAATCACCTATGTGGACGGGGGCTTCAGCCAAGTGGTGGGCGGTATTGCCGAACCTACTGGCGAATAAATCCAGCACCTCAGATCACAAAAAAGAGCGCCGAGGCGCTCTTTTTTATTGCTTCACACAGTCGGCAAAGTAAGACCTCTTGCCGTCTGGAGCGACCTCTTCGACCAAGCCATGGATGTCGGTTTCAAAGCCAGGGCATTGCAAGTTGAATTCGCGTGCAAACTTGAGATAGTCCACGATTTTCTTATTGAACACCTCACCCGGAATGAGCAAAGGAATACCGGGAGGATAAGGCGTGACCAAGCTGGTCGTGATGCGCCCCAGCAACTCATCCACGGGCACGCGCTCGGTGTTGCGGTGCGCAATTTGTGCGTACGCGTCACTGGGTTTCATGGCCGGGGTCAAGTCCGACAAATACATGTCTGTGGTTAACCGTGCAATGTCGTACTTGGCATACAAGGTGTGGACGTGCTGGCACAAGTCACGCAAGCCCATGCGTTCATACGCACGGTGCTTTTGACAGAACTCGGGCAGGATACGCCACATGGGCTGATTGCGGTCGTAGTCATCTTTGAACTGCTGCAACGCTGTCAACAAAGAGTTCCAACGGCCCTTGGTGATGCCGATGGTGAACATGATGAAGAAGCTGTACAGGCCCGTCTTTTCAACGATCACACCGTGCTCTGCCAAAAACTTGGTGACGATGCTGGCGGGAATACCGCTCTTGTCAAACTTGCCGTTCAGGTCTAACCCTGGCGTCACGATGGTGGCCTTGATGGGGTCAAGCATGTTGAAGCCGTCAGCCAATTTGCCAAAGCCGTGCCATTTGGACGACTTGCCCGTGCCTTTGATGATCCAGCTCTCAGCGCGGCCAATGCCGTCGTCCACCAGCTCATCGGGGCCCCAGACTTTGAACCACCAGTCTTTGCCGTACTCTTCGTCGACTTTGCGCATGGCACGGCGGAAATCCAGAGCTTCGGCAATGCTTTCTTCCACCAAGGCGGTGCCGCCGGGTGGCTCCATCATGGCCGCTGCCACGTCACAGCTAGCAATGATGCTGTACTGCGGACTGGTGCTGGTGTGCATCAAATAGGCTTCGTTGAACAGGTGACGGTCCAACTTGGTCTTTTGCGAGTCTTGCACCAGCACATGACTGGCCTGGCTGATACCCGCCAGCAACTTGTGGATGGACTGC
This sequence comes from Limnohabitans sp. JirII-29, assembly GCF_003063395.1. NCBI lineage: Bacteria > Pseudomonadati > Pseudomonadota > Betaproteobacteria > Burkholderiales > Comamonadaceae > Limnohabitans > Limnohabitans sp. JirII-29. The sequence continues at coordinate 41,681 of NZ_NESB01000003.1, read as the reverse complement.
GTGGCATACACCACCGAATGCATGGGGCGTTCACGCTTTTTGCCCATGGCGTGGTAGGTGCCGTAGAACGGGTTGAAGGCAGCATGCGGCAACCAAGCTTCGTCAAAGTGCAGATTGGCCACATAGCCGTCAAGCATTTTCTTGATGGTCTCGGTGTTGTAGAGCACGCCGTCGTAGGTGGACTGCGTGAGGGTCAACACACGGGGTTTGACCTTTTTGGCGTCCACGCCTTTGAGCAAAGGGTTGGCTTTGATCTTGGCTTGAATGGCAGCAGGTTCAAACTCACTTTTGGGGATGGGTCCAATGATGCCGTAGTGGTTGCGTGTGGGCTTCAAGAACACGGGCACAGCACCGGTCATGATGATGGCGTGCAGCACCGACTTGTGACAGTTGCGATCCACCACCACCACATCACCAGGAGCCACGGTGTGGTGCCAGACGATTTTGTTGGAGGTGCTGGTGCCGTTGGTGACAAAGAAGCAATGGTCTGCGTTGAAGATACGCGCCGCGTTGCGCTCGCTCTCACCAATGGCGCCGTTGTGGTCGAGCAATTGACCCAACTCTTCCACCGCGTTGCACACGTCGGCACGCAACATGTTTTCACCATAGAACTGGTGGTACATCTGGCCGACGGGGCTCTTCAAAAAGGCCACGCCACCCGAGTGGCCTGGACAGTGCCAAGAGTAAGAGCCGTCTTCTGCGTAGTCGAGCAAGGCTTTGAAGAACGGGGGTTGCACGCTCTCCAAATAGCTCTTGGCTTCACGGATGATGTGGCGCGCCACAAATTCAGGCGTGTCTTCGAACATGTGGATGAAGCCATGCAATTCGCGCAAGATGTCGTTGGGCAAGTGACGCGAGGTTTTGGTTTCACCGTACACATAGATCGGCACATCGGCGTTTTTGCGCCGCACTTCTTCAATGAAGTTGCGCAAATTGAGTACGGCAGGATCTAAGTCGGGACCCGGTGTGAATTCTTCGTCGTCAATCGACAAAATGAAGGCACTGGCACGCGACTGTTGTTGCGCGAACTGGCTCAGGTCGCCATAGCTGGTGGCCCCCATGACCTCGTAGCCTTCGCCTTCAATGGCTTCGGCCAAGGCACGGATACCCAAACCCGAGGTGTTCTCGGAACGAAAATCCTCGTCGATGATGACGATGGGAAAGCGAAATTTCATGCGGGACTCCGGGCAGTACGGACTTTGACAAAACAACAGCGGCGAAGTGTACTCGCCCACTGCTACAATGCCGAGCTTCGGAGCGGTGGATGAGTGGTTTAAGTCGCACGCCTGGAAAGCGTGTGTGGGTTAATAGCCCACCGCGGGTTCGAATCCCGCCTGCTCCGCCAGAAAAATCAAAGCCCCTGTCTTAGGACCGGGGCTTTTTTTCATTCAATTGCCAAATTGCAATGCTGCCAAATTGGCATACAAGCCAGCGCGCTCCAGCAGTTGCGCGTGGTTTCCAACCTCTACCAACGCACCATGCTCCATGACCCAAATCACATCGGCACGCTGGACGGTGGACAAGCGGTGGGCAATCACGAGGGTAGTGCGCCCTTTCATCGCCATGCTCAGCGCCGCTTGCACCATGCGCTCGCTGTGTGTGTCTAAAGCGCTGGTGGCTTCGTCCAACAACAACAAAGGCGGATTTTTCAAAATGGCGCGCGCGATGGAGATACGCTGACGCTGCCCGCCCGACAGACGAACACCTCGCTCGCCCAAAAAGGTGTCATAGCCTTGTGGCAACTTTTCAATGAATTCATCAGCAAATGCAGCCTTCGCTGCAGCCAACACCTGTTCGCGTGATGCATCGGGCTGACCATACAGAATGTTGTCGTATGCAGTCCCAGAGAAGATCACAGCATCTTGCGGGACGATGCCGATGCGTTGGCGCAAATCATGCAAGTCCATCTTGGGCAACGCAACACCGTCAAGCAAAATTTCGCCTTGGTCAGGGTCATGAAAACGCAACAGCAAGTTGAAGATGGTGCTTTTTCCCGCACCACTGGGGCCAACAATTGCCACCGTTTGTCCCGCATCAACCTGTGCCGCAAAGTCTTTCACGGCAGGCAGCTCAGGCCTCGATGGGTAACGGAATGTGACCGCATGCAAGACGACCGACGACCCTGCTGCAGGCCATGCCGGATGCTGAGGATGCCGTGGTAACAACAAGTCAGATTCAGCATGGAGCAACTCCATCAAACGTTCAGCAGCACCTGCCGCTCTGAGCAGGTCACCGTACACCTCACCCAACACGGCAAAGGCACTGGCCAACAAAATCACGTACACCACGGTCTGCCCCAGCTCGCCAGCAGTGGTGGTGCCGTGTTGAACCGCCAACGTGCCTTGGTAGAGCCCCCACAACAAGGCCGCGCTGGTGGTCAAGATGATGAAGCCAACCAGCAAAGAACGGGCTTTGGCACGCTTGAGTGCGGTGCCTACCGCTTGCTGCGTGGACATCTTGAACCGCTGGGTTTCTTTGGCTTGGGCGTTGTAGCTTTGCACCACAGGAATGGCATTGAGCACTTCAGATGCAATGGCGCTGGCATCGGCCACGCGGTCTTGGCTGGCACGTGACAAACGTCTGACACGACGCCCCAACATCACGCTGGGCCACACCACCAACACCAGCACGGCCAGCACTTGCAGCATCAAGAACGGATTGGTCCAAATCAACATGGCCAAAGCGCCTAGACCCATGATGAGGTTACGCAGCCCCATCGACAAGGACGATCCCACCACGGTTTGAATCAAGGTGGTGTCATTGGTCAATCGAGACAGGACTTCCCCCGTCTGGGTCGTTTCAAAGAAAGATGGACTTTGTCTGAGCACATGCGCATACACCGCATTGCGAATGTCTGCGGTCACACGTTCGCCCAGCCATGTGACGAAGTAAAACCGCAAGGCTGAAAACACAGCCAAAGCAGCCGCCACCAAAAAGAGTTCAACAAAGTGGACGACCAGTTGATCGCTGGCATCAGGGCTAGCCAAGCCTTGATCAATCAGCATTCGAAGTGCCCAGGGAAACGCCAAGGTAGTGCCTGCTGCCAGCAGCAAGAAGAGTCCAGCCAGGGTGAGGCGCAGCCGATAGGGCCGCAGAAAGGGTAAGAGCATGCTCAACGCGCCTGGTGTTGGCTTGGGCGTTGGCAAGGAGCTTGGTGTGTCAGTCATGCGCGAGTCCTTTGCTGCATTGTGATCGAAGCGACCTGCGTGGCACCAAGAAGACACACCCTGCCGGGCGTTTGACTAAAATTAGAACTCCAGCACGTCACGCCGTACGCACTGAAGCCCCTGAGACGCAGGGGCTTTTTTTGTTGTAAGGCACTTTCAACAAAGGCCCACATGATCATTGATGAGTTTTTTTTAATCACCAATTTGGGGGCGTTGTTGATTGGTCTATCCAAAGGTGGCCTACCCTCCATTGGCATGCTGGCGGTGCCTATCCTCTCATTGGTCATTTCCCCCATGAAGGCAGCGGTGCTGTTGCTGCCCATCTATGTAATCTCTGACGTGGTGGGCGTTTGGCTGTACCGTAAAAATTTCAGCCTGCCCAACCTCAAGATTTTGATTCCAGCCGGTGTGCTGGGCGTGGTCATTGGCTGGCTCACGGCGTCTTACATCTCCGATATCGCCATCAAACTGCTGTTGGGGGTGATAGGTATTGGCTTTTGTTTGAACACATGGCTGAGAAAACAAGCCAACCAAGCCACGCAGCCCGCCCATGTGGGCAAAGGTCTGTTCTGGGGGTCGTTGGCTGGCTTCACGAGTTTCATCTCGCATGCAGGTGCACCGCCATTTCAGGTGTACATGCTGCCTCAGCGCCTACCGAAGGCCGAGTTTGCGGGCACAGCCACCTTGGTGTTTGCAGTCATCAATGCTGCAAAAATTTTGCCTTATCAGCAACTACGTCCTTACACGATGGAAGATCTGATGAGTGCCATGTTTCTGATTCCCATGGCGTTGATTGGTACGGTCTTGGGTGCCTACCTCACTAAAAAGATCGCCGATGCCTGGTTCTTCCGATTGATTCAAATTGGTTTGTTCATCATCTCCATCAAATTGATGGTGGACGCTATTTCGGCCATGTGATGGCGGCGTGGAGCCCATAAAAAAAGCTCCTGCATCGGCAGAGGCTTGAGATCAATTCAAAATTTTGTTGACTTAATCCACGGAAATTTTGGCCTTCTTGACCACTTCGGCAAAACGCAGTCGGTCTGCTTCTGCAACTTTGGTGGCGTCAGCGGGTGCGACCATCCAAGGCTCAAATCCTACGGCGTTCAAACGCTCCTTCACATCCGGCTCCGCCATGGCTTTTTGGGTGCTGCTGTAGAGGCGATCCACGGTTGCTTTGGGCACGCCTTTGGGTGCATAAAAAGCGACCCAGGTGTTCAATTCAAAATTATTGGGGCCACCTGCCTCACCCACGGTTGGCACATCGGTGTAACCCGCTAAACGCTTGGTACCCGCATAGGCCAAGAACTTCACTTTTTTGGCTTTGTACAGCGGTCCAGCTGAAGCTGCCGTGCCAAAAGCCCAGTCCACTTCACCTGTCGAGACTGCGGTGTAGAGCTGTGGCAACTCTTTGAATGGAATGTGGCGCATTTGGGTGCCCGTGGCGCTCTCCAGCATGGCGGTGCCCACATGGGCCACGCTACCGATGCCCCAGTTGCCATACGTGATTTCGTTGTCTTTGGCTTTTGCCGCAGCAATCAAATCACTCACGCTTTTCCAGGGTGAATTGGCGCTGACCACAATGAAAAAATTGGTGGTGTAGAGAGGCGCCACAAGATCAAAGTCTTTCACTGGATCAAATGGCATTTGTTTGTAGAGATGCTGCTGCAAGGACATATGCGTGGCATCCACCAACATCAGGTTGTAGCCATCGGCGGGGGTGCGTTTGACCTCGCCAATCGTCAACCAGCCATTGGCGCCCGGTTTGTTATCCACCACCAATTGCTGACCCAATTCACGGTTGAGTTTTTCACCCACCATGCGGACCACAGAATCAGGGCCACTACCTGCAGAAAATGGCACGACGGCACGAACCGGTTTGGTGGGGAAACTCTGCGCTGAAACAGTAGCCACGCTGGCAACAAGAGCCAGCGTGATGGCACTGAGCAGCGAAGCTTTGAGGGTGAATTGCATGACATGTCTCCTAGTTTTTTTAGACTCACGGATGAGTAGATGGGTGATCGAATATTTAGCTCTATTTATTCAGTGCGAATGTTGGCATCTCGAATGACCTTGCCCCAACGTTCATGTTCTTTGCGAATGAAGTTGCCAAAATCTGTCGGTGTGACGCTAGGCTGGACCGTCGCACCGATGCTGGCAAAACGCTCCAACACCTCGGGTTGGTTCATGCCCTTCACCAAAGTGGCGTGCAGTTTTTGAACGATTGCCGGCGGCACACCTGCAGGCGCACCGATGCCAAACCAAGGCTGGACCACGAGCTGGGGATAGCCCGACTCTGCAACAGTCGGGACATCGGGCAATTGAGCAGATCGTTTGGCGGAAAAAACCGCAATTGGTTTGACTTTTCCGGCTTTAATTTGCGGCAAGGCAACGACCAGAGAGCTTTGAAAGTCAAGCTGTGTCGAGCCACCGATCAAGTCTTGAATTTGTTGCGTCGCACCTTTGTACGGCACGTGAAGAAACGATATGCCCGCTTGTTGCTGCAACAGTTCAGCGGCCAAATGCGGCACCGTGGCGAGTCCTGGCGTTCCGTAAGCATATTTAGCAGGCTGGGACTTGGCGGCTCTGACCACATCAGACAAATGATTGAAAGGTGTGTCTTTATTCGCGATCAAGATCGGCGTCATCGACACAAAGTTGGTGATGGGTGTGAAGTCTTTGAAGGTGTCAAAGGGCACTTCGCCCACATGCGGGGCAATGGCGACTGTGATGACCATCAGACCTATCGTGTAACCATCAGGCGCAGCTTTAGCCAAGACGCCGTGGCCCGTGACCCCCATTACCGCCAGGACGGTTCTCCACCACAACAGGTTGTTTGAACTCGTCACGCAAGATGTTGGCGGCCTCACGTCCGACCATATCGGTCGGTCCACCAGCAGGAAAAGGCACGATCAATTTGATCGGTTTGTTCGGCCAGTCTTGCGCATGCCCCAAACGGGTCCATAGCAAAAGAATCGCTAGCGATGTCGCAAAAAATCGTTTCATATTTGCTTGTTAAACACCCATTCAAACTTAACTCGTCGATGGAACGATCCTCTCCTGACACCGCATCAGCCACTTGATTCCTGGGCCTTGCGAATCACATTTTTTGCATCGGTGTTGCTGTTGGCTGCTGCAGCGCTGCTGGGATTTTGAATCACCAATCCCAACAAACGTGCACCGTGTTCCACAGCGATCGAGCCATAAGAAATATCACCTTGTACGACAGACTCTTTGTGGAACTCAACACGCTCTGCGGCGTAAATATTGCCTTCGACGCGCCCAGCGACCATGACACGGTGTGCCGTGATGTCGCCCGAAACCTCGCCCGTCAGACCTATTGCAACGGTGACTTTGTTGTCTTTCGTGGTTTCGATATTGCCCACAACTTTGCCATCGATGCGCACGCTGTCGAGCAAGACCAAGCGACCATAAATCTGTGTCGTGCGTCCAATGATGGTGTCAAAGCGCTCCTGGGAAGGTGACAACGATTTGTCTTTGAGTTTTTCAAACATGCTGGACCTTTTTGACGGTGCGCGACTCATTGGGCGTTGATTTGAATCAGCATTTGCGTTGGGTTCATGACCCGGTCATGACGCATGATTTCGTAGTGCAGATGTGGTCCTGTAGAACGCCCTGTGCTACCGAGTTGCCCTAAAACCTCACCACGGCGAACTTGTTGACCTTCCTGCGCCATACGTTTGCTCAGATGAGCATAACGGGTGATGAAGCCTTCAATGTGACTGACCTCTACCACATTGCCATAAGAAGCGTCCCAGGCCGAGCGTGTGACGGTGCCTGCGGCTGTGGACAGCACGGGGGCGCCCATTGCGGCCACAAAATCCAGCCCCTCATGCATGGCCAACTGACCTGTGAAAGGATCATTGCGAATACCAAATCCACTGGTCACGCGAAAATCTTTGTCAACCGGCACACCGGTGGGCAGCGCATGCAGCCAATTAAGTTGTGTCGCCCAACTTTGACTCAGATTTTTCACCGCTATCTGGGTCTGCGAAAACTCATCGACTGCAACACTCAGGTCCTGACTCAAAACATTGGAGCTGTTGCTTTGCAAGCGCGGCGCTACCCAGGGGCCACCACGTGCATCTTCTTTTTTCCCCATCTTGTCGCGCAGGTTGATGGGGGTTGCGATATCCATGAAACGATTTTTGAGTGTTTCAAGCTGCCTAATTTCTTGAACCGTGGCGCTCAGGTTTTGGCGCATTTTTTCAAGTCGCTCCCTATAGACCGACTCAACACGTTGTTGCTCAGCCTCTGTGGTAACACCACCCAAACTTCTGGCCAAACTGGGGCTAAATTCAATGGCAATTCGAAAACCAATGAAATGCAATAAAACGCCAAAAGACACCAAGAAAAATGCAGACACACATGCACCAACCATCACCTTACGGGTGGTGATAGAAATGGTCCGCACCGCGGCGGTGGGCCCTGACACCCACATCAGTTGCATAAGAAACTCCGGATTCTGAAAGCATGTTGCCCATCGCTGGATGGCACAAAGCTTGTCATTGTAGGGAGTTGAATTTGCAACTGGCCTATGGTTTTCCAAGATAACAAAGCAGATGAAACACAAGGGGCTATGTTTCGTAAAAATATGACCCTATATGGTTAAAAATGCTTTCAAATCGCTTGATTCAAAATGTCCCCATGAACCGCAATAGACCATTGATTCCCTGGCTGGAAGCTGAAACCCCCTTGCCTGCTGCAGATACAGCCTTGAAAGCAGATTCAGGGCTTGCCGGGTTGGTTGCTGCGGGAGGTGGTTTGTCTGTCGCACGTCTTCATGAGGCCTACAGCCAGGGCATGTTTCCATGGTTCAACGAAACACAACCTGTGCTGTGGTGGTCACCTGACCCTCGCATGGTGCTCCAAGTGGAAGCTTTCAAGTTACACAGATCCATGCGTAAAACGCTGCAAGCTTTTATTCAAGACCCCTGCTGCAACGTCAAGTTCGACACCGCATTTTCTCGCGTGATACGCCACTGCGCCAATGCAGTAAGACCGGGTCAAAACGGCACATGGATTGTGGATGACATGGTGCAAGCTTATGAAGCGCTGCACAAAGCAGGATTTGCACACAGCGTAGAGACTTGGGTTAACGATGAGTTGATCGGCGGTTTGTATTGCGTCTCGATCGGACGTTGCATTTTTGGCGAGTCCATGTTCGCTTTGCAACCCAATGCATCCAAAGTCGCTTTGGCTGCTCTGGTTGCGTTTGCCCGTGCCCAAGGCGCACATTGGATTGACTGTCAGCAAAATACCAAGCATTTGGGATCGTTGGGCGCGCGTGAGATCTCACGCAAACAATTCATTCACGACGTGATTCAAGCGCGCGAAGCCCCCCCAATGGCGTGGCAATATCGGTCGATATACTGGAACACAGTGATGCTGCCACGAGGTCTCGATTGACACACCTCCAAGACTTACCCTTTCAAGCGTTGCAGTTTTATGCCACGGCGCCCTACCCTTGCAGTTACTTACCCAATCGATTTGCGCGCTCTCAAGTCGCAACGCCGAGTCATTTGATCCAAAGTGATGTTTATTCGGACTTGGTCAAGCAAGGGTTTCGCCGCAGTGGTTTGTTCACCTACCGACCTTATTGCGACAGCTGTCGTGCATGCGTGCCCTTGCGTGTCAAAGCACAAGACTATGTCCCCACCCGAAGCCAGCGCAGAGCTTGGCGTCAACACGAACATTTGGAAGCTCGCATCCTTAACCTAGGCTACATCCCAGAGCACTACGCTTTGTACCAACGTTACCAAGCACAGCGGCATGCAGGCGGTGGCATGGACCAAGATAACGTGGATCAATTCACCCAGTTTCTTTTGCAAAGCCGTGTCAATTCACGCTTGGTCGAGTTTCGCGAGCCCAGTGGAAATGAAACGTTGGGTGAGCTCAGAATGGTGTCTGTGCTGGATTTGCTTGACGATGGCTTATCTGCTGTCTACACCTTCTACGACCCACAAGCAGGCGCCAGTTATGGGACTTACAACGTGATGTGGCAAATTGAACAGGTGCGCCAATTGGGACTGCGTTACGCCTACTTAGGTTATTGGATAGAAGACAGCCCCAAGATGCGCTACAAAGCCAATTTCAAACCGCATCAGTGTCTGATCGCGGGTGATTGGACAGACTGCTGATTTCACAAGGTAAGATAACCGGATGCGTAAATCCAGTGTTCCTGCAACGCCAAACATTCAAGTTATTGAGCGAATTTTTTCACTCATTGATGTCTTGGCATCACGAGAAGAAGCCATCTCGCTCAAAGAAATCAGCGAACGAACGGGCTTACACCCATCGACAACTCATCGGATCTTGAACGATCTGGCTGTTGGACGCTTTGTGGACAGGCCTGAAGCAGGAAATTATCGACTGGGCATGCGGTTGCTGGAATTGGGTAATTTAGTCAAGGACCGCCTAAATGTACGAGACGCGGCCGTACAACCCATGCGAGAACTGCACAAGCTTATTCAGCAACCGGTCAATTTGAGTGTGCGACAGGGCGATGAAATCGTTTATGTTGAACGCGCGTTCAGCGAACGTTCTGGAATGCAGGTGGTCAGAGCCATCGGTGGACGTGCACCACTGCACCTGACCTCTGTGGGCAAGCTTTTTTTAGCCATGGATGATCCGCAGCGCGTGCGCGCGTACTCCACGCGCACGGGCTTGAGTGGTCAGACCCGCAACAGCATCACGCAATTACCCGTACTGGAGCGCGAACTGTCTAAAGTGCGTCAATACGGAGTGGCACGTGATAACGAGGAACTGGAGTTGGGCGTGCGTTGCATGGCCTCTGGCATTTACGACGATCAAGGCAAATTGGTGGCAGGCCTGTCCATCTCTGCTCCGGCAGATCGTCTGGATGAAACCTGGTTACCCAAACTACAAATGACCACTCAGGCCATTTCATACGCACTGGGCTACAAAGACAGCCATGCTTGAAAGTAAAAAAGCCAGCAGTACTGCCGGCTTTTGAGTAACGGTTGAATCAGTATCAGGTTTGTGGGCGACCTGCATGGTTGATTTCAACCCATTTGCGTACGCGCTCCGCATCGGCAATACGGCTCAGTTTGCCCGCAGAGTCCAAGAACACCATGATGAGCTTGCGTCCGGCCACTTTGGCTTGCATCACCAAACATTGGCCTGCTTCGGAGATATAACCTGTTTTTTGTAAGCCGATATCCCAGTTAGGATTTTTCACCAAACGATTGGTCGTTCTGTACTGCAAGGTGTGATTACCAACCTCAACTTGATAGCTTGGGGAGGTGGAGAGTTCACGCAGCATCGGGTCGTTGTACGCGGAGCCAACCAATGTTGCCAAGTCTTTCGCGCTTGACTGATTGTGACTGGACAATCCTGTGGGCTCGACATAACGGGTATCACGCATTCCTAGCTGGGCTGCCTTGGCGTTCATCAAATTGACAAAAACAGACAACCCACCTGGATAGGTACGGCCCAGAGCATGTGCCGCACGGTTTTCACTGGCCATCAACGCGAGGTGCAATAACTCGCCGCGTGTCAATGTGGTTCCGACGCGCAGGCGTGAACTACTGCCCTTCTCCGTGTCAACATCATCTTGTGTGATGGTGATGGATTCATCTAAAGGCAGCTTGGCTTCGCTGATCAGCACGCCTGTCATCAACTTGGTAATGGATGCAATAGGCAAGACAGCCTGGTCGTTTTTGCTCAAGAGAACTTCTTGGGTATCTTGGTCAATGACGTACGCCACGCTAGATTTCAAATCCAAATGATCAGATGTGGCATGCAGGCCTGCTATTTGACCAAACGAAGGTTTTGCAGCAATGACCTTCTCGGCCTTGCGACGCATGTGCACCTTGACAACTGCCGGCTTGGACTTTTCTGCTTTGGTTTTATTCGGTGTTGCAGCCTGGGCCGAAACAGCAAACAAAGCTCCTAAAAAACTGAAAGATGTGGCGATGAGCAGTTGTTTCAAGTGTCGTTCCTTGTTCTTGAAATGCAAAGTAGCTATCAGTTTACCAAAAATAAAAAATCACGCAAGATCAAAGACTTGCGTGATTTTTTTGATCAAACCAGTAAAGGTACTCGTCGTTGAATCAACCTTGCGCAGCCACCCGGTCAGCCTTGCTTTGCAGCTTGTTCAACGCGGCCAAATAAGCTTTGGCAGAAGCCACCACAATGTCAGGATCAGAACCAACGCCGTTGACCACGCGACCACTGTTTTGCAGGCGCACGGTCACCTCGCCTTGGCTCTCCGTGGAGCCGCTGATGGCGTTCACGGAATAGAGCACCATCTCGGCACCACTTTTGACATGGGATTCAATTGCTTTGAGTGACGCATCGACCGGGCCGTTACCGTCAGACTCACCGCGTACCTCTTTACCGCCCACAGTGAAAACCACACTGGCTTGTGGTCGTTCACCGGTTTCGCTGTGTTGTGACAACGATACAAACGCAAACTGCTCCTTGTCGTTGTGAACACTCTCTTCACTGACCAATGCCAGGATGTCTTCGTCAAAGATTTCACTTTTACGATCAGCAAGTTCTTTGAATTTGGCAAACGCGGTGTTTATTTCACTTTCACTTTGCATCTCTACACCCAACTCTTGCAGGCGCTGCTTGAAAGCATTGCGACCACTGAGTTTGCCCAAAACAATTTTGTTGGCACTCCAGCCTACATCTTCCGCTCGCATGATTTCGTAAGTGTCACGGGCTTTGAGCACGCCATCTTGATGAATGCCTGAAGCGTGCGCAAAGGCATTGGCTCCAACCACGGCCTTGTTAGGTTGCACTACAAAGCCCGTGGTTTGGCTCACCATACGGCTGGCTGCAACAATTTGACGTGTGTCAATGCCCAACTCCAAGTTGAAGTAGTCCTTGCGTGTTTTAACAGCCATGACAACTTCTTCCAATGAACAATTGCCAGCGCGCTCACCCAAGCCATTGATCGTGCATTCCACTTGGCGTGCACCGCCAATTTTTACGCCAGCCAAAGAGTTTGCCACGGCCATTCCCAAGTCATTGTGACAATGGACAGACCAGATGGCTTTGTCGCTGTTGGGTACACGCTCACGCAAGGTCTTGATGAAGTTTCCATACAACTCAGGCACGGCATACCCCACGGTGTCTGGCACGTTGATGGTAGTTGCCCCTTCTGCAATGACGGTTTCAATCACACGACACAAAAAGTCCATCTCACTGCGATAGCCGTCTTCGGGACTGAACTCAATATCTCCCACCAAATTACGGGCAAAACGCACAGCTTGCTTGGCTTGTTCAAGGACTTGCTCGGGTGACATGCGCAGCTTCTTTTCCATGTGCAACGGCGAGGTTGCAATGAATGTATGAATGCGTGCACTGTTGGCTCCTTTGAGAGCTTCAGCAGCACGACTGATGTCTCGGTCATTGGCGCGGGACAAAGAGCAAATGGTTGAGTCTTTGATCGCGTTGGCAATGGCTTGCACAGCTTCAAAATCACCGTTCGAGCTGGCTGCAAACCCTGCTTCGATGACATCGACTTTCAGACGTTCCAACTGACGTGCGATGCGCAGCTTTTCGTCACGCGTCATAGAAGCGCCAGGCGATTGCTCGCCGTCACGCAAAGTGGTGTCAAAAATGATGAGCTTGTCAGCCATGGTCAGAACTCCTTGAATCTCAGAAAACCTACAACGTGTGTCTCGACCCCAAAGCAAAAGGCCCGCTGCAGGTGCATACGGGCCTTGTTTGGGTTCGCGCGTGCGCTACCAACTCCGCCCGTTGGGGGTTAGCAGTCGTAGGGCCAGCGAAAAATTTTGCATGTATTGAATTTAGCACAAAAAAGAATTGTTCAGTCGCGACCCTGTCACTTGTGCAGACCTTGCTCATCAGGCTCGTCGGTGGATGTGCTGATGACGCTGGTTTGCAAGCCCTTGGTACGACGCCATGCGTACAAGGCGTAACCACTCAAACCGTACAACATGAACAATGCGAACAACACTATCGGCGGATGGATATTGATCACGGCGATGACCAGCGCCAACAACACAATCACTGCAAACGGAACACTACGCTTCATCTGAACATCTTTGAAGCTGTAAAAGGGCACGTTCGTGACCATGGTCAAGCCGGAATACAAACACATCACAAACATAGGCCACACCACGTCAGCCCCCTGATATCCCATGTCGTTCATTAACCATATGAAGCCCATCACCAGCGCAGCGGCAGCAGGTGATGGCAAACCCTGGAAAAAGCGACGATCAACAACGGCTGTGTTGACATTGAAGCGTGCCAGGCGCAACGCGGCGCATGAAATGTAGACAAACGCGGCCACCCACCCCCAACGGCCTACCCCTTTGAGGGCCCATTCGTAAGAAATCAATGCGGGTGCCGCGCCAAATGAAACCATGTCTGCCAACGAGTCCATTTGTTCGCCAAACGCGCTCTGTGTATTGGTCATGCGCGCCACCCGACCATCCAAGCTGTCGAGCACCATGGCACAAAAAACACCGATGGCAGCCATTTCAAAATGGTTATTCATCGCCATCACGATGGCATAGAAACCACCAAACAAGGCGGCTAACGTGAATAGATTGGGCAACACATAAATGCCCTTACTGGGTTTGCGAGGCACGTATTCCTCTGCGTGATCGTGTAAGTCCGACATAGGTCTGGCTCCGAAAAGTAGACGTTGAGTGTAAAGGCTGGCACTGCCCAGCAAGAACAACAAAGGCCACCGAGGTGGCCTTTGTTGTTGAGGAACGAAAAGATCAGTTGCGGGTCTGATCGACCAGCTTGTTCTTGGCGATCCAAGGCATCATGGCGCGCAGTTGGCTACCGACCACCTCGATTTGATGGTCGGCTGTGTTGCGGCGGCGTGCGGTCATGCTTGGATAGTTCAAGCGGCCTTCTTGAATGAACATCTTGGCATAGTCACCGTTTTGAATGCGCTTCAAAGCGTGACGCATGGCTTTGCGTGACTCTTCGTTGATCACTTCAGGGCCCGTCACGTACTCACCGAATTCGGCGTTGTTCGAGATGGAGTAGTTCATGTTGGCGATACCGCCCTCATAAATCAAATCAACGATCAACTTCAATTCGTGCAAGCACTCAAAGTAGGCCATCTCAGGCGCATAGCCAGCTTCAACCAAAGTCTCAAAACCCATCTTCAACAACTCAACCGCACCACCGCACAACACGGCTTGCTCACCAAACAAGTCAGTTTCGGTTTCTTCTTTGAAGTTGGTCTCAATGATGCCGGCCTTGCCACCACCGTTAGCCATGGCGTAGCTCAAAGCCAAATCACGGGCTTTTCCGCTTTTGTCTTGATGCACAGCCACCAAATGCGGAACACCGCCACCTTGTGTGTAGGTATTACGCACGGTGTGGCCGGGCGCCTTTGGAGCCACCATCCAAACATCCAAGTCAGCACGTGGCATCACTTGGTTGTAGTGGACGTTAAAGCCGTGGGCAAATGCCAGCGAAGCACCTTGTTTGATGTTGGGAGCAACGTTGTTGGTGTAGACCTCGCCGATTTGCTCGTCAGGCAACAAGATCATCACCACGTCAGCGGCTTTGACTGCATCGTTGACTTCCATCACGGTCAAGCCGGCTTTGCCAACTTTGTCCCATGAAGCGCCACCTTTGCGCAAGCCAACAACGACTTTGACGCCGCTGTCATTCAAATTTTGTGCATGGGCATGTCCTTGGGAACCGTAACCAATGATGGCTACAGTTTTGCCTTTGATCAGGCTCAGGTCACAGTCTTTGTCGTAATAAACCTTCATGGTCTCTCCTAAAAAATTTTTGGAATGGTTAGAAATCAAACACGCAAAATGCGTTCACCGCGGCCAATGCCGCACGCACCTGTACGAACAGTTTCAAGAATTGCACTGCGGTCAATGCCTTCCAAGAATGCATCGTTCTTGGATTGATCACCCGTCAACTCAATGGTGTAGCTCTTCTCCGTCACATCAATGATGCGACCGCGAAAGATGTCAGCCATGCGCTTCATTTCTTCGCGCTCTTTGCCTACCGCACGCACTTTGACCAACATCAGCTCTCGCTCGGTATAAGCACCTTCGGTCAGGTCTACGACCTTGACCACTTCAATCAGGCGGTTCAAGTGCTTGGTGATTTGCTCGATCACATCGTCTGAACCATGGGTCTGGATGGTCATGCGAGACAGGCTGGCGTCTTCCGTGGGTGCCACGGTCAGGGATTCAATGTTGTAGCCACGTGCCGAGAACAAACCGACCACGCGCGACAAAGCACCGGGTTCGTTTTCGAGCATCAGGGAAATGATGTGTTTCATGTCTTTTTCTCCCTGATCACAGGTCTTCGCTGCCAAGCAGCATTTCGGTAATGCCTTTGCCAGCTTGAACCATTGGAAACACGTTTTCAGTGGGGTCTGTTCTGAAGTCCATGAACACCGTGCGATCCTTGAGTTTGCGCGCTTCGCGCAAAGCTGGTTCAACATCTTCGGGGCGCTCTATCAGCATTCCCACATGGCCATAAGCCTCTGCCAGCTTGACAAAATCAGGCAAGGCGTCCATGTAGCTGCTGCTGTAGCGACCAGAGTATTCAATTTCTTGCCACTGACGCACCATCCCCAAATAGCGGTTGTTTAGCGCCATGATCTTGATCGGGGTGTTGTATTGCAGGCAGGTCGATAACTCCTGAATGCACATCTGCACCGAACCTTCACCCGTGACACAAAACACCTCGCTATCGGGCTTGGCAAGCTTGATACCCATCGCGTATGGAATGCCCACACCCATCGTGCCCAACCCACCTGAGTTGATCCAACGACGTGGCTCATCAAACCCATAATATTGCGCAGCCCACATTTGATGTTGCCCAACATCGGAGGTAATGTAGGTGTCTGTTCCCTTGGTCATGCGATGCAAGGTTTCAATCACGTACTGGGGTTTGATGACACTGGTGTTGGTGCGGTCGTACTTCAAACAATCACGTTTGCGCCAACCATCAATGGTTTCCCACCATGCGCCCAACGCATTCCCATCGGGTTTGAGACCCGACTCTTTGACCATCTCAATCATCTCGGTCAACACGTCTTTGACATCCCCAACAATAGGAATGTCGACTTTGACACGTTTGGAAATGCTGGATGGATCAATGTCGATATGGATAATCTTTCGCTCGTTTTGAGCAAAGTGCTTTGGATTGCCAATCACACGGTCATCAAAACGTGCGCCAACAGCCAACAAGACATCGCAATGCTGCATGGCATTGTTGGCCTCGATGGTGCCGTGCATTCCCAACATACCCAGGAACTTGGGATCACTGGCCGGATAAGCCCCCAAACCCATCAATGTATTGGTACATGGGTAACCCAACATATCGACCAAGCTGCGCAACTCTGCCGAAGCATTGCTCAGCAACACGCCACCACCGGTGTAGATGTAGGGCCGCTTGGCGGCCATCAACAATTGCAAGGCCTTGCGGATTTGCCCGCCATGGCCTTTACGCACAGGGTTATAGGAGCGCATTTGCACATCCGCCGGATACCCTTCATACGTCGTTTTCTTGAACGAGACATCCTTAGGAATATCCACCACCACGGGGCCTGGTCGGCCGCTGCGTGCAATGTGGAAGGCCTTTTTCAGGGTAACGGCCAAATCGCGAACATCTTTGACAAGAAAGTTGTGTTTCACGATTGGGCGTGTGATGCCCACGGTATCGCACTCTTGGAAGGCATCCAAGCCAATCGCCGCGGTGGGCACTTGACCGGTGATGATCACCATGGGGATGCTGTCCATGTAGGCTGTTGCAATACCTGTCACAGCATTGGTCACACCGGGTCCAGACGTTACCAGTGCAACACCGACCTCCCCGGTTGCACGCGCGTAGCCATCCGCGGCATGCACGGCGGCCTGCTCATGCCGCACCAACACGTGCTGCATGGTGTCTTGTTTGTACAAGGCGTCGTAAATATAGAGAACTGACCCACCTGGGTAACCCCAGATGTACTGAACGTTTTCAGCTTGAAGTGCCTTCACAAGGATTTCGGCACCCATCAATTCGTGAGATTTCCCGTCTGCAATAGCGGGAAAATTTGCTTGCGCGTTTTTGATTTCCATGATCAACCTTAGTGAATTTCGTCAACGAAAAACCCGGGGTGCTTCTTCGCCCACCCTTGTGGGGTAGCGTCGAAACTTTGGACCATCAGCCATGAGCGCCTATGAGTGTTCGCGCCGAACTGAGACCCGTTTGCCTTATTTTTGTCGAATTGCAACCTTCGATTATGGCATCAAGCAAGGGCCAAGCCGAACAGCATGGGTCAATTATCCGCACGTGAATGCCATAATCGCGGCTCATTCATTCATCCTGCGCGCTAGTGGCTTCAGAAAAAGAACTCTCAGACTTTCTGCAAAGTGTTGAAAAACGGGCCTTCAAGAGGTCGGTTTACCACGTGCGGGACGATGAGGCCGCACTGGACATCGTTCAAGACAGCATGATGAAACTGGCTGAGCACTACGGCGACAAGCCAGCCAGTGAACTCCCCATGTTGTTTCAGCGCATTCTCTCCAACACCACGTTGGATTGGTTTCGACGTAACAAAACCCGCCGTGCGCTGTTTAGCAACTTTAGCGACTTTGACTCAGGTAAAGAAGACGGTGATTTCGATTTATTGGAGTCTTTGAGTACCGAAAACGACTCGCAATTGACCCAAAGCGCCGAAGACAATTTCGCCAGCACGGCCAATGTGCGAGAAATAGAAGAAGAAATACAAAATCTCCCAGCACGTCAACGGGAAGCCTTCCTACTGCGTTACTGGGAGGACTTAGACGTTTCTGAGACGGCTACTGCCATGGGTTGTTCAGAGGGCAGTGTGAAAACGCACTGTTCTCGTGCTATCCAATCCCTCAGCAAAGCACTCACCGCCAAAGGGCTACGACCATGACCACATCTACAACAACCCCTCATTCACAAGACCAATTTGGGTTTGCCGTCGCCGCTCGACTGGATGCGGCGAGCATGGATCTGGCCCATGACATCACAGAACGACTGCGTGCGGCCAGAACCCGTGCAGTGGCTGCTCGTTTGACCACGCAAAGTCGTCTACAAACCAGCCAGCAAGTGACTGTTCAAGGCGGCGTTGGCATGCTCCATTTTGGCGATGAAGGACTCAATTTATGGAGTCGCCTGGCTGCTTTGCTGCCACTGATCGCCTTGATTGCAGGTTTGGCGCTGATTCAAAATATTTTGGACGACAACCGCGCGAGTGAGTTGGCTGAGGTTGACTCTGCCATGCTCAGTGACGATCTGCCTCCTACGGCCTATGCCGATCCGGGCTTTCTTCAGTTCTTAAAGACGCCGCTCACGACCGAGCGGCAAGAATAACGTCACCTACGAGCCGTATCGCATGCGTTTCATCACCAAAACCACGCTCTTACTAACCGCACAGTTACTGGCGATGTTTGTGGTGACGTACGGTCATTGGACTGTCCAGGCACAGACAACCAACACGCAAACAGCAACCTCGAATGCCAGTGCACGGCCTCTTTGGCAAGATTTGACAGCGGCACAACAACAAGCGTTGACACCACTGGCGCAACTGTGGCCCACCATGACCGAGCCGCATAAACGCAAGTGGCTGGCGATCTCTCAAAATTTCGCGCAACTCTCCAGCGATGAAAAATCCATCGTCCAAGGACGCATGCGCGAGTGGGCCGCACTCAGCCCCCAGCAACGCACCCTGGCACGCTTGAATTTCGCAGACGTCAAACAGTTACCACAAGACGAAAAGCGCACCAAGTGGGAGGCCTACCAAGCCTTGAGCCCGGAAGCCAAACAAAAACTGGCAACCCAACAACCCAACGCCACATTGGGTGCGGCACCAGCCGTCAGACCTATTTCTGCAAACAAACTGGCAGCGCCTCCCACCACGGGCTCAAGCACCAAGCCCCTGCCCCGCATCGACACCCAACAAGCAGCCCCCACAACGCTGCTGCCACCACTGCCAAGTACTGCAGCGGCAACATCAAGCACGCCCTCAAATAACCCACCCGACAGTTCGGTCACCGCACAATGAGCGAGTCAACCGAGTTCATCGACCGTGGGTCGATGCAAGCCCCTCGTCTTTTACGACGCATGGCCTGTTGGCTTTACGAAGGTTTGTTGCTGTTTGGTGTCGTTTTCATTTCGGGTTATTTGTTCAGCACCTTGAGCCAGACACGGCATGCTTTGGACAACCGCCATGGATTGCAGGCTTTCTTGTTTTTGGTCTTTGCAATCTACTTCACGTGGTTCGGACACAAAGGCCAAACCTTGGCGATGAAAACCTGGCACATCCGCCTGGTCAGTGCATCAGGAAATCCTGTCACGCAAACACGCGCCTTATGTCGTTATGTGCTGAGCTGGATTTGGTTCTTGCCACCGTTGGCAGTCGTTGCTCCTTATGAACTCACAGGTTCAGAAACTTTGGTCATTTGCGTCGGCTGGATCATGGTGTGGGCATTGACCAGCCGCTTTCAAGCACAAGGCCAGTTTTGGCATGACATCTGGGCAGGCACACGTTTGGTCAACGAGCCCCCCGCGAGCCGTTAAAGTCTCGCCCATGGAAGAAAGTAATCCGCAGAAAAATAGAACCGGACTGAATCGTGTCTGGCACGCTTTGGGCTACTCGCTCAGCGGCTTACGTGCAGCTTGGGATGAGAAAGCCTTTCAGCAAGAAGCCTTGGCATCCTTCCTCTTAATTCCTTTGGCTTTTTGGCTGGGGCAGTCATGGGTAGAAACAACGCTGCTCGTTGGCACCGTGATCTTGGTCATGGTGGTGGAATTGCTCAATACAGGCATTGAGTCGGCCATTGATCGCATGGGGCCCGAATGGCATGAACTCTCAAAACGTGCCAAAGACATGGGCAGCGCCGCCGTCTTGCTCAGCTTGTTACTGTGCAGCGGCGTTTGGGCTGCAGCCCTCTACACACACTTTTTCAAATGACATCCTCCCCTGCTTTTTCCGTCTGTGTTTACTGTGGTTCACGCGCTGGCGTGGTACCGGCTTACGCACAGGTAGCCAAGGAAGTTGGTCACTGGATTGGGCGTCATCAAGGCCAGTTGGTGTATGGCGGGGGGAACAATGGCTTGATGGGTTTGGTAGCACAAGCAACCGCAGATGCCGGCGGGCGGGTAGTCGGCATCATTCCCAAAGCACTACAAAGCAAAGAGAACACACGCACGGCCTGCACAGAACTTCATGTGGTCGACACCATGCATGAACGCAAACACATGATGGCTGAACGTGCTGATGTCTTCTTAGCCTTACCCGGTGGGATTGGCACTTTCGAAGAATTCTTTGAAGTTTGGACTTGGCGGCAATTGGGCTACCACGACAAGCCCGTTGGATTGCTCAACACCGAAGGCTATTACGACGGCTTATTGCAATTCGCCAGCAACAGCGTCACACAAGGCTTTTTGAGTGATTGGCAAATGGATTTGATTCGTACCGGTACGGTGGCAAGCGAACTACTGCGCGAGCTGGTGCAAGCTGCTGGCTTCGCCCCCGAAGCCAAACTCGCAGCGCTTTGAATTAAATCGCGGTTTCGTCGAGTTCGCCCGTGCGAATACGCACCACGCGTTCAACCGAAGTGATGAAGATCTTGCCGTCGCCAATCTTGCCGGTGCGCGCAGCACGCACGATCGCATCCACACACAGATCAACATCGGTGGACTTCACCACCACCTCAACCTTGACCTTGGGTAAAAAGTCCACCACATACTCCGCGCCGCGGTACAACTCGGTATGTCCTTTTTGACGCCCGAAGCCTTTGACTTCGGTCACCGTCAAACCTGTCACACCACACTCGGCCAAAGCTTCGCGGACTTCTTCAAGTTTGAATGGTTTGATAACGGCAGTAATTTGCTTCATGGTCAGTCCTTGGAGATTCGAGAAACAGCGTGCGCTCAGGCGCGAAACTTGTTAGTAATAGGATAACGCCAATCTTTACCGAAACTGCGGTGCGTCACGCGAATGCCGACTGGCGATTGACGACGTTTGTATTCGTTCAGGCGGATCAAGCGTGTCACCTTGTCCACATCGGAGGCCGCAAAACCCGCAGCCACAATGTCGGCTGAGCTTTGGTCGTTTTCCATAAAACGCGAGACGATCTCATCCAACACCTCGTAGGGTGGCAGACTGTCTTGGTCTTTCTGGTCAGGGCGTAGCTCGGCACTCGGTGGACGTGTGATGATGCGCTCAGGAATAGGTTGAACGCCTGTTCCGTATGGATCGTTTGCATTGCGCCACCGAGCGAGCTTAAACACCAAAGTTTTGGCCACATCTTTGATGACGGCAAAACCACCCGCCATATCACCGTACAGCGTGCAATAACCCGTGGCCATTTCGCTTTTATTACCCGTCGTCAAAACGATGGCGCCAAACTTGTTGGACAAGGCCATCAACAAGGTACCGCGAATACGTGCCTGGATGTTTTCTTCCGTTGCATCAAGGCTTGTGCCTTCAAAGTCGGCTTGGAGTGAACTCAAAAATGCTTCAAACTCCGGCACGATCGACAGCTCGTCGTATCGCACCCCCAAGCGATGCGCCATATCGCGCGCGTCCACCCAGCTGATCTCGGCGGTATAGGGAGACGGCATCATCACAGCGCGTACTTTGTCGGCCCCGAGGGCGTCAACTGCAATCGCCACCACCAAAGCCGAATCGATACCGCCGGAGAGGCCCAACAATGCTCCCGGAAAACCGTTCTTACCCACATAGTCGCGCACCCCCAAAACCAGGGCGTGCCACAAGTCAGACTCGAAAGAACCTTCTGCAGCAACCGGGCCATCAAGACGCAAAGGCTCACCGGCTGACGCCGTCAACACCAGACGCTCTTCGTGAAAACTTTTGCCACGTGCCGCTACGCCCCCATCGGCATTCAAGGCAAACGAGCGCCCCTCAAACACCACCTCATCTTGGCCTCCGACCAAATGGGCATACACCAAAGGCAAGCCTGTGGCTTGCACACGCACACGCATGGCCTGCTCACGTTCATCGCCTTTGCCCACATGGAAAGGTGAAGCATTGATCACCGCCAACAACTCTGCCCCGGCAGCCTTGGCGTCTAACGCAGGTGCCTCAAACCAAGCGTCTTCGCAAATCAGCAGCCCAACACGAACACCCTTCACCTCAAACACACAAGCCTCTTTGCCCGGCGTGAAGTAACGCCGTTCATCAAACACTTGGTAATTGGGTAGTTCACGCTTGGCATAACGTGCAACCACCTCTCCTTCGCAGACCACGCTGGCCATGTTGAAGCGTCGTTGCACTGACACCGAGCGGGTACGTTGGTCGTCGCCATGCGGATGCCCTACCACCACATGCAAGCCCTTTAACCCGGCCAATGCCTGGGACACCGCTTTCAAGGCATCATCACACGCTGCAATGAACGAAGGACGCAAAAACAAATCTTCTGCGGCATAACCGCACAGCGAAAGTTCAGGCGTCAGCACCAAACGCACGCCTTGGGCATAGGCATCCTGAGCACACGCAATGATTTTTTGGGCATTCCCAGCCATGTCACCAACGACAAAATTTAACTGAGCGACACAGAGTTTGAGGTTCATGGAAACAGACACACAGTCCACAGAAAACAGCGCAAAACAGCAGAGTGATTATGTCATTCGCGTGTTTGATAACCCGCTAGAGATCGCACAGCAAGACTGGGATGCGCTCTGTGCGCAACAAGACACGCCCTCGCCCTTCATGCAACACGCCTACTTGGCGGCACTGCACACCAGTGGTAGCGCCACACCAGACACGGGCTGGCACCCGCAATTCATCACCCTGTGGTTGGATGGCAACTTGGTCGCTGGCTGCGCCCTCTACCTCAAAGACCACTCTTACGGCGAATACGTCTTCGACTGGGCATGGGCCAAAGCTTATGCCGATCACGGACTGAACTACTACCCCAAAGCCCTGGCCGCAGTGCCCTTCACGCCAGTTCCTGGGTCACGCCTGTTAGCCAGCGATGCACTTGCCCGACTCGCCTTGCTGAAAGCGTGTGTGGCGCTCTGCCAAAGCCAACATCTGTCATCTTTACATTTACTCTTCACAAGCCCCGCTGACCGCACTGCATGTGGGTCACAGGGCTTGCTGCAACGCCAGACCGTGCAGTTTCATTGGCACAACCTAGGCTTTGCAAACTTTGATGCGTTCTTAACCAGTCTCAACCAAGAAAAACGCAAAAAGATCAAGCAAGAACGTCGTCGCGTCGCAGACGCAGGCGTCACATTTCGCAGCCTACAAGGCGCGGACATTCAAACTCAGGACTGGGATTTTTTCTACCAGTGTTATGAACGCACGTACCTCGAACATGGCAATGCCCCCTACCTCAGCCGTGAGTTCTTTGCCAGCATGCAGCGCGACATGCCCGACAACTGGCTGTTGTTCATCGCTGAGCGCGAGCAACGCCCCATTGCCAGCAGCTTGATCGCGCTGCAAGGTTTGGGTACTCCCGAAGCTGTGGCTTACGGGCGCTACTGGGGCGCACTCGAGCGTGTGGACTGCTTGCACTTTGAGGCCTGTTATTACCAACCCCTGAATTGGTGTATCAACCATGGTGTGGGTCGCTTTGAAGGTGGAGCGCAAGGCGAACACAAAATGGCTCGTGCGCTCATGCCTGTCACGACTTACAGCGCCCATTGGTTGGCGCACCCTGCGTTCTCTGATGCCGTGGCAAGGTTCTTGGAGCGCGAAACAGCAGGTGTTGACGGTTACATGGAGCACTTGGCCGAGCGCTCGCCCTATCGGTCAGCCTGAGATCAAACCTTCTCTTGCAAGGATTCGCGCATGGCCTGCAACAAGCTTTGGCTCTCATGCGCCCCCGACACACCCACACGGCCATTGAAGATAAAGAACGGCACACCACTCACCCCCATGTCGCGGGCTTCTTTGTCACAAGCTACAGTTTGTGCATGTACAGCAGGGTCGTGAATGGCTTGTTGTGCCACCTCAGGGTCTAACCCCGCAGCATTCGCAATGGATTGCAACTCGTCGGGATCGGTCAAGTCACGTCCGTCAATAAAGTAACTCTGAAACAAAGCCTCCACCATGCGCTCTTGTTCGGCGCCAGGCTCGGAGGCTGCAATCAGGCTGTGCGGCACGATGGTGTTGGGTTGACGTGCAATGCGGTCAAACTCAAACGCAATGCCTACCTCATGGCCAACACCTGTCACACGGTCATACACAGAGTCGGCACGGTCACCAAACTTAGTACGCACATAGGTCTCGCGATCAATGCCTTGTGGACTCATCTCGGGGTTGAGCTGAAACGTGTGCCAGCGCACCTGAGGCAGCACATCCGGATACTCGGCGGCCCACAAGGCCAGCGCACCTTCCAAGCGACGCTTGCCCACAAAACACCAGGGACACACCACATCAGAGATCACATCAATGTTCAAAGTTTTCATGAGGTTACTTGCTTTCTGCCACAATGCCTCAACTGTAGCGTTATCGCCAACTTAGAGAGGGAATCACAATGGCTAGCGATCTGATCAAACACATCACCGACACCACCTTTGAAGCAGACGTCTTGCAAGCGGACAAGCCCGTGCTCGTGGACTACTGGGCAGAATGGTGCGGCCCTTGCAAGATGATCGCCCCCATCCTGGACGAAGTCTCCACCGCCTACGCCGGCAAACTCCAAATCGCCAAGATGAACGTGGACGAGAACCGTGACATCCCAGCTAAATTTGGCATCCGTGGCATTCCCACACTGATGTTGTTCAAAGGCGGCCAACTGGCAGCGACCAAAGTCGGGGCCATGAGCAAAGCACAACTGACGGCCTTTATCGATCAACAATTGGCCTGAATCCACGGCCTGATTTTCAAATCTGCCATATAAGCCCGCTGATTGCAAAAATCGTGGGCTTTTTTCCTGTCATAATCAATTCTGAACTAACCGTTCGCCCATGAGGTCAACGGATACCATCCCGGTCTCGAGTTCTGGTCTGTGAGGCACCTTCCGCCTACTTTTTGACCTCCCCCCAATTTATTTAACGAACTCCCCTTGGAGTCACCTGATGCATCTGAACGAACTCAAGGCACTGCACGTGTCTGAAGTGCTGAAACAAGCCGAAGAACTCGAAATCGAAAACACCGGCCGCATGCGCAAGCAAGAGCTGATGTTTGCCATCATCAAAAAACGCGCCCGCGCAGGTGAACAAGTATTTGCCGATGGCGTGCTTGAAATCTTGCCCGATGGCTTTGGCTTCTTGCGCAGCCCTGACACCAGCTACACCGCCAGCACCGACGACATTTACATCAGCCCGAGTCAGGTGCGCCGCTTCAACCTGCACACTGGCGACATGATCGAAGGCGAAGTGCGTATTCCTAAAGACGGCGAGCGCTACTTTGCACTGACCAAGCTTGACCAAGTCAACGGCGACTTGCCTGAGAACAACAAACACAAGGTCATGTTCGAGAACTTGACCCCTCTGTTCCCACGCGAGCAGATGAAGCTCGAACAAGAGATCAAAGGCGAAGAAAACATCACGGGTCGCATCATCGACATCATTGCGCCTATCGGCAAAGGTCAACGTGCGTTGCTGGTCGCGCCGCCCAAGAGCGGCAAGACGGTGATGATGCAGCACATTGCCCACGCCATCGCCGCCAACTACCCAGACAGCCACATGATGGTCCTGTTGGTAGATGAGCGCCCTGAAGAAGTGACCGAAATGCAGCGTTCGGTCAAAGCAGAGGTGATTGCATCCACCTTTGATGAACCTGCCGCCCGTCACGTGCACGTGGCCGAGATGGTGATTGAGCGCGCCAAGCGCTTGGTTGAACTCAAAAAAGACGTGGTCATCTTGCTCGACTCCATCACCCGTCTGGCCCGCGCCTACAACAACGTGGTGCCCTCCTCTGGCAAAGTACTGACAGGGGGTGTCGACTCCAACGCTTTGCAGCGCCCCAAACGATTCTTTGGTGCAGCACGCAAGGTCGAAGAAGGTGGTTCACTCACCATCATTGCCACAGCCTTGATCGACACCGGCAGTCGCATGGACGAGGTGATCTTTGAAGAATTCAAAGGCACCGGCAACTGTGAAATTCATTTGGATCGTCGCTTGTATGAAAAGCGCGTGTTCCCTGCCATTCAACTCAACCGCAGCGGTACCCGTCGCGAAGAGCTGCTACTGGCTCCTGAGATCTTGCAAAAGACCCGCATCCTGCGTCAGTTCATGTACAACATGGACGAGATCGAGTCGATGGAATTGATGTTGAAAAACATGAAAGCCACCAAATCGAACGTGGATTTCTTCGACCTGATGCGTCGCGGCGGCTAAGGCTTCACCCCTCAGAACAAAGGGCGTGTGCGGTGAACCGCATACGCCCTTTTCTCATGTCAGGGTCACGATGCAATCGCTCAAGTCGGGACCAAAAACTCTCGGCTGATGCTCGCGCCAATGTCGTTCACTCGGTCCAAGAACTGGGTCAGATAAGCATGCAGCCCATTGGCCAAGATCTCTTCAATCTTGCCGTACTGCAACTCTGCCAACAACTTGCCCGAACGACGGCGACTCTCAATGGCTGAGTCAGACGACACCATGGCCAAGTTACTCACCACCTCGTTCAAGCACGCATGCAAAGAGCGTGGCATGTCAGCGCGCAATACCAACAGCTCTGCCACGCGCTCGGGTTGAATCACATCGCGGTAGACCTTGCGGTAAATCTCAAAGCCCGACACGCTGCGCAAAATCGCACTCCAGTGGTAGAAGTCGTATTCTTGATCTTGCGCATTGGCAGCGCCAAAAAAATCGCTCTCGACCGCATGAAACTTCACATCCACCAAACGTGCCGTGTTGTCAGCGCGTTCCAGGAATGTGCCCAAACGCATGAAGTGCAAGGCCTCGTCCATCAACATGGTGCCCACCGTCACGCCGCGCGACAGGTGCGAGCGAAATTTCACCCATTCGAAAAACTGACCAGGGTCACGCTCGAACTCGCCCTCTTTGATTTTGCGCAGCATCTCCAACCAGGTTTGGTTTTGTGTTTCCCAAACTTCGGTGGTCAAGCTACCGCGCACTGCACGCGCGTTCTCACGCGCGGCTTTAAGACAAGAAATAATCGATGACGGGTTGTCCTCGTTTTTCACCATGAAAGCCATCACGTTTTCAGGTGTGATCTCGGCATACAAAGCCTCATAGGCAGGCAACAACTCACTGATGGAGAGCAATCCCTGCCAACCCATTTGGGCCACAGCAGCCGATTGCGGCAACAGCGAGGTTTGGTAATTCACGTCCAACAAACGTGCAGTGTTTTCGGCCCGCTCGGTATAGCGGGACATCCAAAACAGGTGGTCAGCGGTGCGGCTCAGCATAGTTAAACCTCAAGAATCCATGTGTCTTTGGTGCCCCCGCCTTGCGACGAGTTCACCACCAGTGAGCCTTCTTTCAATGCGACGCGGGTCAAACCGCCAGGCACCATTTGCACGGTTTTTCCACTGAGCACGAAGGGGCGTAAATCGATGTGACGCGGCGCAATGCCACTCTCTACATAGGTCGGGCAGCTCGATAAGCTCAAGGTCGGCTGTGAAATGTAGCCATCGGGCTTGGCCATCAAAACGCGTCGAAAGTCTTCAATCTCAGCCTTGGTGGCTGCGGGCCCTACCAACATGCCATAGCCGCCTGCGCCGTGCACTTCTTTCACCACCAATTCGCTCAAGTGATCGAGCGTGTATTGCAAGTCGTCTTTCTTACGGCATTGAAAAGTTGGCACATTGTTCAAGATGGGTTTCTCGCCCAAGTAGAACTCGATCATTTGCGGCACATAAGGGTAGATCGACTTGTCGTCAGCAATGCCTGTGCCTACGGCATTGCAAATGCTCACATGTCCGGCTCGGTACACATCCATCAAGCCTTCACAGCCCAAGGTCGATGTCGAGCGAAACACCTTGGGGTCCAAAAAGTCGTCGTCCACGCGCCGGTAAATCACATCCACCCGTTTGGGGCCGCGCGTGGTGCGCATGTACACGAAGTTGTCTTTCACAAACAGGTCTTGACCTTCAACCAACTCCACGCCCATTTGCTGCGCCAAAAACGCATGTTCAAAATAAGCGCTGTTGTACATGCCCGGTGTCAACACCACCACCGTGGGGTTGTCGGTGGTCGCAGGGCAACTGGCGCGCAAGGTCTCTAGCAACAAATCGGGGTAATGGGCCACAGGGGCCACACGGTGCTGACTGAACAACTCGGGAAACAGCCGCATCATCATCTTGCGGTCTTCCAACATATAGCTCACCCCACTGGGCACCCGCAGGTTATCTTCGAGCACGTAGTACTCGCCCTCGCCTTGTGCATTAGGGGCTCGCACGATGTCGATACCACTGATGCTGGAATACACGTTGTGTGGCACATCCACCCCCATCATTTCGGGGCGAAACTGGGCGTTGTGGAGAATTTGCTCGGTCGGTATCACACCCGCCTTGAGGATCTCTTGCCCGTGGTAGATGTCATAGATGAAGCGGTTCAACGCGGTCACACGTTGCACCAGCCCCTTTTGCATGTCACGCCACTCATGGGCCGGAATCACACGCGGGATCAGGTCAAACGGAATCAGGCGCTCAGTGCCGGCACCTTCTTCGTCTTTGTCACCATACACCGCAAAGGTGATGCCCACGCGACGAAAAATCATCTCGGCTTCCTCACGGCGTCCGCGCATCGCCTGAGGGTCTTGCCGGCTTAACCAGTCCAAGTAGCTTTTGTAGTGGGGCCTGACCTGCTCCGGTATGTAGGGCAGCTGGGCATACATTTCATCGAACTTGTGCATCTTGGAACTCCTGCCCATACCTTAGCAAATTAAATGCCATATTTGAGACTATGGTAAATGGTGGTGCCAATAGCGTTGTTGCTGCTCACGCTCACAACGCACCAACATAGGGCCATCACTGTGCCAAGTTGACGCACCACAACGGGCGCTCTGCACCACGAGTACCCCTCGTGCGTCATAACGTGCCAGTACCTCAGGCCGTGGATGACCAAATCGGTTGCGGTAACCCGACTGCACCACCGCCACCTGAGGCTGCACCACGCTCAAAAACTCAGCCGTCGAGGAGGTGGCACTGCCGTGATGTGGCACCAACAACCAGTCAGCTTGCAAACTTGAGGCTTGCTGGATCAACCGCATCTCCTGCGGCGCTTCAATATCCCCCACCAACAACGCAGAAGAACCGCTCGCGCTTTGCACACGCAACACACAACTCATGGCGTTGGGTTTGGCACGACGGGCATAGTCCTCTGGGTCCGGGTGCAAAACTTCAAACTGCACGTCATCCCAACGCCAATGCTGGCCACGCTCGCAGCGTTCCATAGGGTAAAGGGCTTGTAGGGGGTGACTTTCAGGCATAGACGTCCAGACCCGAGCCTGTGGCTGCATGGCCAACACAGACATCGCGCCACCGCTGTGATCGCTGTCTTGATGGCTGATGATCACCGCATCCAAGCGCTCCCCCAAGCTGCGCAACAGTGGCACCAACACACGCTGTCCGGCATCGGTTTCAGCCGAATAGCGCGGGCCGGTGTCGTACAACAAAGCGTGTGACGCTGTACGCAGCAGCACCGCATGGCCCTGCCCCATGTCTGCTGCAATCAACTCGAACGTACCTGGCTCAGGGCGAGGGGCTTGCCAAAACAACAGGGGTAACACCAAAGACACGCCCCCTAAGCGCATCCACCCCGGCAAACGCAGCGCCCACAGCCCCATGCCCAGCATGGCTGCCATCGCCACCCACCCAGGTGCCGCAGGAGCAGACCAGGTGGCCCAAGACCAAGCGGCCATCCAGCTCAGGCAAGCCATCAAGACTTGCAAAAACCAAACCGCCAGCGACCACAACGGGGCATACAGCAAGCCCAACAAACACAAAGGCGTCACCGCCAACGTCACCCAAGGTACAGCCACCAAGTTGGCCAACCAACCGACCACTGACACCTGATGAAACAGCAACAAGCTCAACGGAGCCAAGCAAACACTCATCAACCATTGTTCGCGCAGCACACCCAACACCCGTTGCCAAACACGCTGCCTCAGCGTTTCTGTCTCAACCCACGCTGGACTGCCAGAGGCAAACAGTACGCCCACGGCCACAAAACTCAACCAAAAACCAGCTTGCATCATGGCCCAAGGGTCCAACGCCAGCACCACCACACAGACCACGCCCCAAGTGTGCGGCCACGGCCAACGACGCCCCTGCCAGCGCAACAGGCTCACCGTCACCAGCATCCACACCGTGCGTTGCGCAGGAACACCCCAACCAGTAAAGAGCGCATAAGTCAACGCAACAGCACACCCAAAAAGATGCGCCGCCTGTGGCGCGGGCAACCACAAGCTCCAGGGCTGGCTCGGTGACCATCGGTCACTATGCCGCCACAACACCCCCATGAACAAGGCCGCCATCCATGCCAAGCCCGTGATGTGCAAGCCAGAAATTGCCATCAAATGCGCCACGCCTGTGGCACGAAACACATCCCAATCGGCCCGTTCAATGGCCGCTTGATCGCCCACCAACAGCGCAGCAACAAGGCCTGCCATCTGTCGGTCACTGACCTGGGCATCGATCGACTCGCGCACCCCTTGTCGCGCACGCTCAATCCAATGTCTCTGCGTGCGGCCCAACCATTCAGGCGCGTTGTCTTTGTTGCCTGTGCGCACATAGCCTGTAGCTTGGAGGCTTTGTTCCCACAGCCATAACTCGTAGTCAAAGCCATGCGGGTTGATGTGCCCATGGGGTGCTTTGAGTCGCACATCAAAACGCCAACGGTCACCGGCACGTAAATCAGGCGGTGGTTGCGTCGTGCCTGCGGTTGCTATGCCCCAGGTGTTGTTGCCATACCAACCCAACAACAACCGCGGTGGCACCCCCACGGGTCCGTCTTCCACATCGAAGCGAAAACGCCAGCTGTCCCCCAGGCGCTGAGGCATGGCGGACACCACCCCCACCAGCGACAGCGTGCGCCCCTCCAAGTCTGGGGCCAGTGTTTGTTGCAGGTGGTGGGCTGCACGCCAACCCGATTGACCAAACGCCAACGCCAACGCGCCCACACAAAGCGCGCCTGCCAGCCAATGCCTCCGAGACGCTTGGGCAGAAGGCTTGATTCCTAAACAGGCGCACCAGAGCAGCAGCCCAGCCACACAGCAGCGGGCGTAACACCACCAGGCCATGAGGTCGCGTTCCTGTAATTGCCAAGCCGTGCCGACAAACCAACCCACGCAAAAGGGAGAAAGAAAAGAAAACACAGAGTGGACCTTGGGGCATCAAGGTCTCGTAATCTAGCCAAGACATAAGGGCGCAGTGCAAGGCGCGCTTACAAACTCACCTGCCTGCTCAAAAGCTTGTTCTCTGGCCCCAAGCATGCGGCGTAGCAGTACTTGCGGCAAGTCTCAAGCCGCAGGCTTAGCGCTACAAATTTCTTTTTTCAATGCGGCCAAATAGGTGTTGGGGCGAATCGGTGCTTCGCGCAAGCGAAACTCAGGCGCATCCTCTGCCGCGACCTCTTTGCCCTTGCCCATGGGTTTTTCGAAATAGCTCACCGACAAGCGCACCACCATGTCGGTTTTACAAAACATGCGCCAACGTGTCATCACCGACTTGTAGCTCTCGCCGTTGGACGTCTTTTCGCCCTTGGGAAAGTCCACCAAAGTCCAGGCGTAACGCGACACATGGACCGGCATCACCGCATCCTTGTCGAAGTAATAGGCCACGTCTTCGTCTTTGGCAATTTCGCTCCACTCAGCAAAGGCAGTGTTCGAGCCACACAGCCCGAGAACCCAAACAGATAAAGCAGCAATGAGATGGAATGTACGCATGTCTCCCGTATCGGCGGCTACACAAAAAGCTTGAGCGCACCAGCATGACGCAGCCTGCTTGGCGCATGTTTTGCTTTAATGGAGGTATGTCTATCCATGCTGCACTCCACCACGTCACCCATTACAGCTATGACAGGCTGGTAGAACTGGGC
This sequence comes from Limnohabitans sp. JirII-29, assembly GCF_003063395.1. NCBI lineage: Bacteria > Pseudomonadati > Pseudomonadota > Betaproteobacteria > Burkholderiales > Comamonadaceae > Limnohabitans > Limnohabitans sp. JirII-29. The sequence goes on along the minus strand of NZ_NESB01000003.1, from coordinate 9,558 downwards.
CCACAAGTCATCCGTTTGCGACCTGCCCCGCATTGCCGCAGCCATGTGGTGTCGTACTCGCTCAAAGTAGAGCCCGCACACTTCATCAACTGGCAACAAGACCCCTTTGCCAATTACCAGGCGCGCTTGGTTTTTCATGAAAAGACCACGGAATTCAAGGTCACCGTCGACTTGGTGGTTGAAATGGCGGTCTACAACCCGTTTGACTTCTTCCTTGAGCCCACCGCCGAAAAATTTCCTTTCAGCTACGACAAAGCCACGTCCCTGGAGCTGGCCCCCTACTTGGACAAGCTCCCCCTGACACCTCAATTTCAGGCCTACTGCCAGTCGGTTGACATGGAAGCGCTCCAACGCGACCCCATTCGCACCATCGACTTCTTGGTTCAGATCAACCAAAAACTGCACCAAGACGTCGACTACCTGATCCGCATGGAACCCGGCGTGCAAACGCCTGAAGAAACCCTCACCCTGGGCAGCGGCTCATGCCGTGACAGTGCTTGGCTGATGGTGCAGCTGTTGCGCCAATGCGGCTTGGCGGCCCGCTTTGTATCGGGGTACTTGATTCAGCTGGTGCCCGACGTCAAGTCACTCGATGGCCCCAGCGGCACCGAAGTCGACTTCACCGACTTACACGCTTGGTGCGAGGTCTACCTGCCCGGTGCTGGCTGGATTGGCTTAGACCCCACCTCCGGCCTGTTTGCGGGAGAAGGACACATTCCCTTGGCCTGCACGCCCCAACCTTCCAGTGCTGCGCCCATTGAAGGCTTGGTGGATGAAGCCGAGGTTGAGTTCAGCCATGAAATGACAGTCACTCGGGTGCTTGAGTCCCCCCGTGTGACCAAACCCTACACAGAAGACCAGTGGATGGAAGTGCTGGCCCTGGGTGACGAAGTGGACCGCCGCCTCACCGAGGGTGATGTGCGCCTGACCATGGGTGGCGAACCCACCTTTGTGGCCGTTAATGACCGTGACGCACCGGAATGGAATACCGACGCCCTGGGGCCCACCAAACGTGCATTTGCCACCGAATTGGTGCACAAGCTGCGCGACGAATACGGCCAAGGTGGCTTTCTGCACTTTGGCCAAGGCAAGTGGTACCCCGGCGAGCAGTTGCCTCGCTGGGCACTGGGCATTTACTGGCGCGCTGACGGGCAGCCTTGCTGGCACAACCCCGACTTGTTTGCCGACGAACGCGTGCCCAGCCACTACACCAGCGAAGACGCTGAAAAATTCACCCACACCTTGGCCCGCAAACTAGGGCTGGACGGTCAACACATCACCCCCGGTTTTGAAGACACCTGGTACTACCTCTGGCGCGAACGCCGCCTGCCCGGCAACGTCGATCCGTTTGACTCGCGTCTAGAAGACGAGATGGAGCGTGCCCGACTGCACCGAGTCTTTACCCAAGGACTCAAACAAGTCGTGGGCTATGTGCTCCCCCTCAAAGCCAACGAACCTGAGCTGCCTGGCCCGCGCTGGAGCAGTGGCTCTTGGTTCTTGCGCGACGAGCGCATGTACCTGGTGCCAGGTGACTCTCCCATGGGCTATCGACTGCCGCTGGACTCATTGCCTTGGGTCACCGCAGCCGACTACCCTTATCCCATCACGCAAGACCACTACGCCGAGCGTCAACCACTGCCGCATGCTGCGGCCTTGAAAGCACAGTACGCGCACCACGCCCGCTTCACCCACTACAACGCCCACGTGACGGGTGGCGGCTTTGCCGAGGGCGGCACCGTGGCATTGGGTGCCAACCACTATGCCGAGAACTTGGTTGCTGTCAAAGGCATGGCCCCTGCCGGCAGTGGCAAAGCCCCCCCTGTGCAAGGCACCATTGACCCCAACACTCCACCCACCAAATTTCAGTCGGCAGCGTGGATCACCCGCACCGCCATCTGCGTCGAAGTCCGCGACCCGGCTCGGGCCAACGGCCCCAACGTCGAATTGGCAGGCAAGGCAGGCAGCGCAGCGCAGAGCTTGATGTATGTCTTCATGCCGCCCTTGACGCGGTTGGAAGATTACTTGGAACTCCTCAGCGCTATCGAGGCCACCGCCCAAGAACTCAATATGCGCATCGTGCTGGAGGGCTATGGCCCACCGCGCGATCCACGCCTGAAAGTTTTGGCCGTCACACCCGACCCCGGCGTGATCGAGGTCAACATCCACCCGGCCCACAACTGGCAAGAAATCGTGGAGCACACCGAGTTCTTGTACCAAGCCTCTTTCGAGTCGCGTCTGTCTGCCGAAAAATTCATGACCGATGGCCGCCACACCGGCACAGGCGGCGGCAATCACGTGGTTATGGGGGGTGCCACGCCAGCTGACAGTCCGTTCTTGCGCAAACCCGAACTGCTGGCCAGTTTGATTTTGTATTGGCACAACCACCCGTCCCTGAGCTATTTGTTCAGCGGCATGTTCATTGGCCCCACCAGCCAGGCACCCCGCGTGGACGAAGCGCGCAACGACCAAATTTACGAACTCGAAATTGCGTTGACCGAAATCCGCAACAACCGCGCCAAATACGGCGTCGACTTGCCACCCTGGTTGGTCGACCGCAGCTTGCGCAATTTGCTGATTGACGTCACGGGCAACACCCACCGCTCAGAGTTTTGCATCGACAAGCTCTACTCACCCGACTCGTCCACCGGACGCTTGGGCTTGCTGGAGTTGCGTGCCTTTGAGATGCCCCCCCATGCCCGCATGAGCGTGGTGCAGCAGTTGCTGCTGCGCGCCCTGGTGGCTCGTTTTTGGGAGCAACCCTACGAAGCTCCGGCCACACGCTGGGGCACCGAGCTACACGACCGCTTCTTGCTGCCTCACTTTGTCAAAGCCGACTTTGACGATGTGCTCACCGAGCTGGGCGACACCGGGTTTCATTTCGACCCGGCGTGGTTTGCACCCCACTTTGAGTTCCGCTTCCCACGTGCGGGGGGGCTCAACACCTTGGGCATCTCCTTGACCCTGCGCAACGCCTTGGAACCTTGGCACGTCATGGGCGAAGAGGGGTCGAGCGGCGGCACTGTGCGCTATGTGGACTCGTCTCTTGAACGCATCGAAGTGCACGTCACCGGTTTGAACCCCAGCCGCCACACCGTCACCGTCAATGGCCGCGCCCTGCCCCTGCAACCCACCGGTACCGTGGGCGAATACGTGGCCGGTGTGCGCTACCGCGCATGGGCTCCGTCATCGGCCTTGCACCCGACCATTGGTGTGCATGTGCCACTGATTTTTGACATCGTGGACACCTGGATGAAACGGTCCGTGGGAGGTTGCCAATACCACGTGGCTCACCCAGGTGGGCTCAGTTACGAGACCTTGCCTGTCAATGCCAACGAGGCCGAAAGCCGTCGCCTGTCGCGCTTCTTCCCGCTTGGACACACACCCGGCAAACTCGACATTGGCCCTGCCACCGTGGGTGTCGCTGCCAGCAAAGAGTTTCCGTTCACGCTGGACTTGCGCCGATGAGCCTGCGCCGGTGAGACAATGTGTCCACTGTGGAGACACCCCAAACGCAAACCGCCAAGCCCTCACCCCCAACAGCCTTGGCTGATGTGGTGAGCGCTTTGTCACACCACGCAGACCAGGGGCACTTCGACGAGCTGCTGGGCACGAGCAGTCAATCTGTCCAAGAACCCGCGCCCCCTGTCTCGCAAACGCAAACCCCAACGTCATCCCTGGCCCACGCAGCGGGGCAATTTCAGTCGCAGTCGCAGTCGCAGTCGCAATCGCAGTCCCAGTCACTCAGCCCTCTCCTTGGTCGAGGTATCAGCACCCCTGCGGCCACCCTGCCTCAGCCCTCTCAAGCATTGGCAGCACCCTGGCGAACATTCTTCGACCACTTGGGGCAAGTCGGCCTAGACGACCTCGACCGACGCACGCAAACGCTGGCCCGCCAGGTGCGCGACAACGGCATCACTTACAACGTTTACGCCAACCAAGGCGGTCCTCAGCGGCCATGGGCCGTTGACCTGTTCCCACTCATCCTCACGCCACAAAGCTGGCAGCAGATTGACACCGGTGTTCAGCAACGCGCACGCCTGTTGGAGCGTGTGATGGCCGACGTGTACGGCCCGCAGCAACTGATTCGCCAAGCCATGATCCCGCCCGCTCTGGTGCAAGGTCACCCCGGCTATTTGCGCGCCATGCATGGCATCCAACCGGTCGGTGGCACGCACCTGCACATTGCCGCGTTTGACTTGGCGCGCGGGCCCGACGGTCAATGGGCCGTGGTGTCGCAGCGCACGCAAGCGCCTTCGGGGCTGGGCTATTTGCTGGAAAACCGCTTGCTCATTTCACGCCAATTTCCGCAAGCGTTTGAAACCATGAACGTGCAGCGCTTAGCGGCCACGTACCGGGTGTGGATCGAGTCCCTCAAGCAACACAGTCCCGCAGGTGCCCAAGCCCATGTGGCACTGCTCACCCCCGGGCCTTACAACGAAACCTATTTCGAACATGCCTACCTGGCGCGCTACTTGGGCCTGACCTTGGTCGAAGGCAGTGACTTGACCGTGCGCGACGAGCGCTTGTACCTGCGCACCTTGCGTGGCTTAGAGCCCGTGCATGTGTTGCTCAAACGCCTGGACGACGAATTTTTAGATCCGCTCGAATTGCGTGCCGACTCCACCTTGGGCATTCCGGGTTTGCTACAGGCCGTGCGTGCAGGCCATGTGGTCGTGGCCAACACACCCGGCTCAGCCTTCTTGGAGTCACCCGCGCTGATGGGCTTTTTGCCCGCCTTGAGCCAAACCCTGCTCGGCGAAACCCTGCAACTGCCGGCCTTGGACACCTGGTGGTGCGGCGAACGCGCTGCCTTGTCGTCGGTGCTGCCGCAACTCGACCAAATGGTCATCAAGCCCACCTACCCTGGGTCTGAGAGTCATGGCAGTTTTGACGCGACCCTGGGGCGCTCACTCACCGAATCTCAGCGTGACGAATGGGTGGGCCGCATCACGCGCCAGCCGGATCGTCACACCCTGCAAGCGTATGTGCCCCTGTCGCAAATGCCGACTTGGAAAAACGCACAAGAGGGCATCGTCGCCCGCTCGGTCATGCTGCGCGTCTTTGCGCTGCGCAGCGGCCCCGACAGCTGGCGTGTCTTGCCCGGTGGTTTGGCGCGCATTGCGGCACCGCATGCCGAAATTGCGTCCATGCAGCGCGGGGGCAGCAGTGCGGATGTCTGGGTACAAACCGATGCCGATGTGGATCGCAGTACCTTGCTGGTCAAGAGCACCAGCTCCGTGAACTTCACGCATCGGCCACGCGTGGTCACCAGCCGCGCCGCAGAAAACCTGTATTGGTTAGGCCGCTACACCGAGCGCAGTGAGAACATGGTGCGCTTGGTGCGCTTGTGCCTGGAAGCATTGAACGGTGAAGACCCCACCTCACGCAGTCTGTGGTCCTGGTTGCATCTGCTCACCCAGCGTCAGGGCTTGATCCCTGTGGGCGTTCCGTCCGCCCCCACCGGCACCGCCGACGACGCCAGTGCATCAACACCCAACATGGCCACACGGCGGCGCGTTTTCGAACGCACCTTGATCGCCTGCCTGGACCAAGACGAACACACCACCAGCGTGGGTTACAACTTGCGCGCTGTGCATCAAGCCGCGTCCTCGCTGCGTGAACGCTTGTCCCCCGAACACTGGAATGCCATCGTGCATTGCGTCGAACAATTCAGTGCCGACTGCAAACACACCCTGTCTCGGCCCGAGTTTTCAGCCATCCAGGCCTTGCAGGCGCTCGAAGCCGCCAGCGCCACGCTGGCCGCCATCACAGGTGCACAAACCGACCGCATGACACGCGACGATGGTTGGCAGCTGCTCAGTATCGGCAGGCACGTAGAGCGCTTGGGCTTCTTGGCCGCGGCCCTTGATTTGGCGGTTGAGGTGGGCGCTTTTGATCTGCCCAAAGAAGACACGGCCACGGGCCCCTTGCTCAGCACCACCCTAGACAACAGCTCACACTTCACCGCGTTGCTGGCTTTGTTTGACAGCACCATCACCTTCCAATCCCAGTACCAGCAAAGCCGTGAACTCGCGCCCTTGGTCGAGCTGTTGATGCAAGACAACGACAACCCACGTTCCCTCGCTTGGGTGACACGCTCACTGCGTGCGCGCTTGTCCAAATTGGCCGGCACGCCCATGGGGCAACCCGATGCCTTGGCACGGCTGGTCCCCGACGTGCAACACACCGAGCTCGACGCGTTGTGTGAACGCGATGCACAAGGTGAGTTGCCTCAACTTCGCGCCTGCTTGTTGGGTTGCGTGCAAGCTGCCTGGCAAGTGTCTGATGCCATCTCAGGGCAGTACTTCAGCCACACCCAAGACAGCGACAGTGTGGGAGCTTGACCATGTTTTTGCACGTCCTACACACCACCACCTACCACTACGCACCGCAAGTAGAAACCGCCCAGCACATGGCGCATTTGTTGCCGCGCAACCTTCCCTCGCAAACGGTACGCAATGCGGCCTTGCAAATTGCGCCAGCGCCTGCCGCACGCAGCGATCACACCGATGTGTTTGGCAACCTGCGCAGCTTCTTTTCATTGCCCGTGGCACACAGCACACTGCACATGGAAGCCAGCAGCTTGGTGCAAACCCACGCCACACCGTTTGACTTGAACCAAGTGGCACAAACGCCCAGCTGGGAAAAAGTGCGAGACCACTTTGTCTATCACGCAGGCGCAGCTTGGGTTGCTGCCAACGAATTTGTGTTCGCTTCGCCCTACGTCACCCCGCATGCCGAGTTCGCTGAATTTGCACGCGCCAGCTTCACCCCCCAGCGACCGGTGTTGGCTGCGGCCTGCGATTTGATGACGCGCATTCATCAAGAGTTTGAATACGCCAGCGCCAGCACCGACGTCAACACCCCCGCACGCGAAGCCTTGGCCAAGCGCCAGGGCGTCTGCCAAGACTTTGCGCACATTCTGCTGTGCTGCTTGCGCACCCAAGGCTTGGCTGCGCGTTATGTGAGCGGTTATTTGCTGACCGAGCCACCCGCAGGACAACCCCGCCTGATTGGCAGTGATGCCTCGCATGCCTGGGTGTCTGTCTATGTGCCCGATGTGGTGGATGACACACTGACCACCCAAGGCCAATGGTTTGACCTCGACCCCACCAACGACCGCTGGGGCTTGAACTCACCGGGCGAAGACTATGTCAGCCTGGCGTTCGGACGCGACTTTGGCGATGTCTCCCCCGTACGTGGCGTGATCCACGGTGGCGCCAGCCACACCCTGGAAGTGGGCGTCACCGTGTTCCCCATCGACGGTCTTGCCATCGAATCGGCCCCGCTGCTGTCTGAGCCTTCTAAAATTTCGACTTGAAATTTTTTTAGGACCACACCGTGAACATTTACGACCGCCTGCAAGCCCTCCACATCACCCTGCCCCCCGTGGCTGTGCCTGCGGCAGCCTATGTACCGTTTGTGCAAAGCGGCAACATGGTGTTCTTGAGCGGCCACATCGCCAAGCAAGACGGCAAAGCCTGGGTGGGCCAACTCGGTCGCAACATGACCACCGAACAAGCCAAAGCCGCCGCACGCGCAGTGGCCATCGACTTGCTGGGCACCTTGCACGCGGCCGTGGGTGACTTGAACAAAGTGCAACGCATTGTGAAAGTCATGAGCTTGGTCAACTCCACACCCGACTACACCGAACAACACCTGGTGACCAACGGTTGCAGCGAGCTGATTGGCGAAGTCTTTGGCGACAAAGGTGCCCACGCGCGCAGCGCATTTGGCGTGGCCCAACTGCCCATGGGTGCCTGCGTGGAAATTGAATTGATTGCTGAGCTGGCCTGAGGATGGTGCGTAGAGGCCGGCAGTCGCCTCATTTTTTAACGCTATAGTGCACATATCGAATTCGCTCACGAACTTGGTTTAACAAGTGGGTGGCTGGGATTTTTGATACCACCTGCATCGATCTGAGCTGGATGTATCAGCCAGGTTCTGCGGTCTACATTACCTTAGGCGTCATGATGAAGAATCGAGTCATACCTAGAAGGGAACTGTTGAAAGCCATCGGGCACACAACAGCAGTGCCAAGAAGCTCGTGGTCACACGACATGGGCGAGGTAATCATTTTCAACACTTGGAGTCATCTCTGGGAGCGAAATTCGCAAGGAGACCTTGTGAAGTACCCTCTCCGAACAAATGACGCGCATTACAACCACGTGAATTCCCATACCAGTCCTGGCCACATGAAGTGTCAAACTCATGTTGACTTGGTAATAAATGACAAGCGCACCCCGCAAGCAATATTGCCAGTTGCTAAAGGTCAGGCATCCAAGCATGGAGGCACCAAGGGCTGGCTCCCACTTGTTGTCGATGGGTATGTGAAGACGAACGCAAATGGGGAAACATGGTTGCACTCTGAAGCACTTACTCCAGTAGACAAAAACTTTGATTACCCCCTTTCTAGAAGATCTCTCAGAGAAGGCGCAGCCTTGATGGAGGGCGCACTGCACTCCGTAGTCACCTCAAAGTATGAACGCAATCCAGACGCACGCATTGCTTGCATGGAGCACTACGGGGCGATTTGCTTCGTCTGCAACTTCTCCTTCGAGGAGACCTACGGCCGTCTCGGTCGCGGCTTCATCCATGTTCATCATCTTGTGCCACTGTCGTCAATCAGCAGAGAGTATTTAGTCGATCCAATAAGGGATCTCCGTCCGGTATGCCCAAATTGCCATGCGATGCTTCATCGCAAAGACCCACCCTTGTCCACAAAGAAGATTGCACGGCTGATCTCCGAGCGCGTTAATTCCTAACCAGTCACTCAATCTGACTTGCTACGGCAGCTTAGCTCGTTAGGCGTCCAAACTGAACCCAGTGCAGTCACACGAGACCAATTGATGAGTAATCTAGAAAAAAGCTTTTGGAAACTCTTGTTTGAGGCAGCAAGGAAACAAATTCCGCCCCCACATTTTTTTCCTATTTCTGGCGTACTTTCAGCAATTGGCGTAGCGACATTTCTATCTAATTCGGCCCTATTTACTCCGCTGCAGCGTTTACTTGTCGAGGGCGAAGAAGTTCCGGCACTTGTTCTCTTTGGTGCGATAGTTACTCTAGCGATTGCGTATTTGATTGCGGCACTCTCAGAACTACTTTGGGCGCGGCAATACTGGAAGGAACTAATTCCGGCACCAGATATGTCTCAGCTTGTACTTCCCGTTTTTATTTCGGGAGCAATGGCCGTAATGGCATATCTGGTACCAAATATCAAAGCTTTCTCCCTTGCCTATTTGGTGTATTGCATGATGGACACATCTGGCTGCGTTCTATATCTACAGACAATAGGCCCTAGCCTCGAGAAAGCGCGCGCATCCGGCAAAGTGAAATATGCTTCAGCGGAATTCCAATCAGTTTTGACTTTTTACCGACATCGATGGTGGCTTCGACTGCATTTAGTAAAGTTACTTTTTGCCTTGATCGGTGTGAGCGTCCAGTTATCCCATATTGAAGTTAAATCTATTTGGCCAGACGATGGTGTCCACTTAAATTTGGTGGACACCTATGCATCCCAAAACTCTCATTCGCCGCACTCACTCACTTGAATTCAAG